>QHYK01000067.1 GCA_003224085.1 Acidobacteriota bacterium
CCGATGGGGCCTTCCGCATCTCCTTACAGCGTCGGCGTCCCGGAGGAAGGTTCTTACGCGGCTGAATACCCGGCCCGCACGTTCCCCTGTCAACGCTTCGACGCTGCCCTTGCGAGCAGCTCCGCATGACTCGGGGCCGATGTGGGTCGCTAATCCACTACTACCGTATGACTTTTTCATTCACTACACCTCGCCGGTTAACCGGCGCACAAGGAGAGCGGATTTATGGCTCACGCGCCGCAATTTTTGAAGCTGGTCAATGAGTCGAAGAAAAAGATCAAAGAAACGAACGTGGCCGATGTCAGGCGCCGCATGGATGCAGGAGAAAAAGTTCTGCTGGTGGATGTTCGTGAAGACAACGAATGGGCCAATGGCCATATTCCCGGAGCAATCCATCTCGGAAGGGGCGTCATCGAGCGCGACATCGAGCAGCAGGTTCCCGATACCAAGACAAAGCTCATCCTTTACTGCGGCGGCGGCTTTCGCTCCGCACTGGCTGCGGAAAACCTTCAGAAAATGGGTTACTCCAATGTGGAATCCATGGACGGGGGTTGGAAGGGCTGGGTTTCAGCAGGATTACCCACGGTCAAAGGCTGACAACTTAGCCCGCTTTGTTTCCCTCTCGAAAATCTGGCTGGGGCGGGAGGATTCGAACCTCCACCATCCTCATTAACAGTGAGGTGTCCTACCGATTGGACCACGCCCCAGCGGGGCCATCCCCGAAAAATGCGGGGAAACGCTGGAAGTAGGTGGGCTCGGCCGCAGAAAAAAGCGGGCAAGGCTGAGTCTAACATACCACGAATCTGCCGAACCGCGCGAGGCCCGCGGTGAAATTAAATCCAAAAAAACGGCAACAAACGCACGCTGGAGTTCATCTACTAAACGCACCTAGGAAAGCACCGGCCATGCAGGTCTTTCCCCGATGCCGAGCGCCAAAGCCGTTTCGGGGTGCGCGATGAATTTGAATTTTTCGGCCAAACACTTGTCTTCAAAGTTTCTCGAAACGAGAAACATTCGGAACAGTACTGGCACGGATATTGCATTCCAGAAAGTTTTATTGGAAACTAAGCGGTCAAAGTTGGCCCGGGTTTTGCACTTCCCGGTTAACATGTGGGACGCCCTAGCATAAGGGCCCTTCGAGCGCGCTCCCCACCAAAGTGCGAAAAAAGACATGGCTCAGATTTTTCATCGAAGCACCAACTTCATCTCTCGCTTTAGTGTCTTTTCATTTATTTTTATGATGGGGTTTGCAGTCCTGGCGGTGCTCGCGGCGGCGCGTTCCCCTTACCTGACACGGCAGAACATTACCCGACAGCAGCCCATCCAGTTCAGCCACAAACACCACGTGGGGGACGACGGAATCGATTGCCGCTACTGCCATACCAGCGTGGAGACCTCCGCCTTTGCCGGGATTCCCCCTACGAAAACCTGCATGAATTGCCATTCTGTGCTTTTTAGCAACGCAGGATACCTCGAGCCGATTCGGGAAAGCTACCGCACCGACAAATCGATTGAATGGGTGAAAATACACCGTCTTGCAGATTTCGTGTATTTCAATCACAGCATTCATGTGAATAAGGGTGTTGGCTGTTCCACGTGCCATGGTCGAGTGGACGAAATGCCGCTAGTTTTTCAGGCAAACACCCTCCTGATGCAATGGTGCGTGGAATGCCACCGCAATCCGGCGCCCAATCTGCGGCCAATGGACAAAGTGTACGCCATGGATTGGACACCGACACCGGATCAGGAAGAGCTAGGCAAGAAATTCATGAAGGAACGCAATATCCGTACGACGGCCGAGCTGACGAGTTGCTCGACCTGTCATCGCTAACGGAGCGTATGAGCGCGCAACCGCAAGAACGCAAGGATGATAGACCGGCAGACGAAAATCTAGCCGACGTGTCGTTGCCGCCGCGGCCATTGAACCTGGCGGCTGTCCGCGCCCAATTGCAATCCAAAACAGGCAAACCATATTGGCGCACTCTAGAAGAACTGGCGGGCGATCCGAGCTTTGAAGACCTGCTCCACCGCGAATTTCCCCGCCAGGCGCCCTCGGAATGGGACGATTCTGTGGACCGCCGCGATTTCTTGAAGCTCATGGCTGCCTCGCTGGCGTTGGCTGGTCTGTCCGGATGCGGTCGCGCGCCGGAACAATATATCGTTCCCTACGTCAAGCAACCGGATGGCCTGGTTCAGGGAAAGCCCCGGTTTTATGCGACGGCCATGCCGTTTGGAGCCGATGCCATGGGTCTGCTCGTCGAGAGTCATGAGGGGCGCCCTACCAAAATTGAAGGGAACCCCGACCATCCGTCGAGCCTCGGCGCAACCAACGCATTCGCGCAAGCGTCTCTTCTCGACCTTTACGATCCTGACCGCGCGCAAACGGTCACCCAGGCCGGTGAGATTCGGACTTGGTCGCAGTTTCTGGACGCGGCGCAGGCGTTGGCGGCTTCGTTCCAGACCGTCCAGGGCGGCGGTTTTCGTATTCTTACCGGGATCATCAACTCGCCAACCGTTGCCGCACAACTTCAAACCATTCTGACGCTGTATCCGCAGGCCAAGTGGCACCGGTGGGAACCGGCAGTTGGGGATGGTACCCGCGAGGGCGCAAAACTCGCTTTCGGCAGCTACGTCAACACCGTTTATCGACCAGAGAACGCCGACGTCATTCTTTCTATTGATTCCGATTTTCTCGCCAGCGGCCCCGGCAATGTCCGCTACATGAGGGACTTTTACCGGCGCCGCAAACTGGACCAATTCGCCGAGGCCGATCGCCTTGGCAATCAGATGAGCCGCCTGTATGTGGTCGAGCCCACGCCTTCCGTGACAGGCTCCAGTGCCGATCATCGCCTGCCTCTCCGATACGGGGAAAGCGCACAGTTTGCGCGCGCTCTGGCCGCAAAGCTCGGCTTGGGCGGCGGCGGAAAACTTCCGCCGGGCGCCGAGAAGTGGCTCGACGCCGTAGTAAAGGATTTGCGGAAGCATCCGCGCCGCACTCTGGTGGTCGCCGGCGAACAACAACCTGCGGAAGTCCACGCATTGGTTCATGCCATCAACGCGGCGCTCGGCAATGTTGGGACGACACTCTATTACACGGAACCGGTCGAAGCGCATCCCGTCAATCATTTGGAATCGCTGCGCGAGCTTTGCGCGGACATCGACCAAGGCAAGGTGTCTGCTTTGCTCATTCTCGGTGTCAATCCGGTCTATACGGCTCCGCACGACTTCGATTTTGCTTCCAAGCTGCTCTTTGACGAAAGACACAAGCGGAAAAAGATCGAAACCGTCATCCACTGCAGCCAGCATTTTGACGAGACCTCGCAATATTGCGACTGGCACGTCGCCGAATCGCATTACTTGGAAACCTGGGGAGACGTGCGCGCATTCGACGGCACGGTGAGCGTCGTGCAGCCCTTGATCGCCCCGCTCTATCGCACGCATTCCGTTTACGAAGTCCTGGCCGCGTTCAGCGACAAGCCGGGACTCTCGACTTACGATGCGGTTCGCGACCGCCTGAAGACCGCGAACCCTTCCGGCGATTTTGAAAAATTCTGGCGCAAGACGCTGAACGACGGCATAGTAACTGGCACGGCTTTTGCTCCCCTCAGTGTCCCGTTGAAGTTCAATCCCGCAAGCCTTCCACCCGCCAAAGAAAGTTCCTCGAACGAACTCGAATTTCTCTTCCGACCGGACCCCAGCATTTATGATGGGCGTTTTGCAAATAATGGCTGGCTCCAGGAATTGCCGAAGCCGGTGACCAAGCTCACCTGGGACAATGCTGCGCTGGTGAGTCCGAAAACCGCCGAGGCGCTCCAGCTCACACATAAAATCGCTTCGCGTGGCGGCGAACACGGCCAGATTCTCTCGAACGTAGTGGATATTTCGCTTTCGGGAAGCCAAGTCACCGCGGCGGCTTGGATCCTTCCGGGGCAAGCCGAAGGCGTTGTGGTTTTGCCCTTGGGCTACGGCCGCAAGCGAGCTGGTTATACCGGGACGAACAAGGGCTTCAACGCGTATGCGGTGCGTGCGTCGAGCGCTCTCTGGGCCGCGAATGCGCCGAACAGCGTAATTAGGAAAACCGGGGACGATTACCCGCTCGCCTGCACTCAGTATCACTTCAACATGGAAGGCCGTCACATCCTCGTGGCCGGAACTCTGGAGGAATACCGCAAGAATCCCAATTTCGCCCACGAAGACGAGGAAGCGCCGCCCAAGGAACTTTCTCTCTACAAGGGCGAAGCGGAATTCCCCTACAACCGCGACAAATGGGCCATGGCCATCGACCTGAACAGCTGCAACGGCTGCAATGCCTGCGTGATCGCCTGCCAGGCGGAAAACAACATTGCCGTCGTCGGCAAGGATCAGGTGATGCGGGGCCGCGAGATGCACTGGATCCGAATCGACCGCTACTACACGAACACGGACTCCGCTACGAGCCGCAAATCCACCGGCGATCCCTCCGAGTACCAGCCAGCGCTCGATAATCCCGAGACTTTCTTCCAGCCTGTGCCCTGTCAGCAGTGCGAAAACGCTCCCTGCGAGCAAGTCTGCCCCGTCGGCGCTACCGTGCACAGCGCCGAGGGCTTGAACGACATGGTCTACAACCGCTGTATCGGGACGCGCTACTGCTCGAACAACTGTCCATACAAAGTGCGGCGTTTCAATTTCCTGCGTTTCCAGGATTGGGAGACGCCGCAGTTGAAGCTCCTGCGCAATCCCGAAGTCACCGTACGCAGCCGCGGTGTCATGGAGAAGTGCAGCTATTGCACGCAGCGCATCAACAACGCGCGCATTGACGCGGAAAGGGCGGAGAACGGCAAGGGCCGGCCGATTCGCGACGGCGAAATCGTCACCGCCTGCGAGCAAGCTTGCCCGTCGCAAGCCATTGTTTTTGGCAATGCCAACGACCCCCATAGCCGCGTTTCCAAGCTGCGGGCCCGGCAGCGCAACTACGCCATAATGCCCGAACTTAATACACGCGCGCGCACGACCTACTTGGCGGCTGTGCGCAATCCGAATCCGGAACTGGAGAACGCATGAGCACCACCCGGCCGCCAATCGATTCTCCCGCAATCCGCCGTCTGACCACGGTGCTCGGCCCGGGCCACACCTTCGGTTCGGTCACCGACAAAATCAGCTCCATTGTTCTCACCCGTCCGACTTCCTTCGGTTGGTTCGTAGGTTTCGCGATGGCATTCGGCTTCACCGCCTTGATGACCATCGCCATCGGTTGGCTGTTCATCAAAGGCGTCGGCATCTGGGGCATCGACATTCCCGTCGGTTGGGGCTTCGCCATTGTGAATTTCGTTTGGTGGATCGGTATCGGCCACGCCGGAACGCTCATCTCCGCAATCTTGTTCCTCTTGAATCAAAAGTGGCGTACCTCGATCAACCGGTTCGCGGAAGCCATGACGCTCTTCGCCGTCGCCTGCGCCGGCATCTTCCCGCTGATTCATACCGGGCGCCCGTGGATGGCCTTCTACATGTTCCCGTATCCCAGCACGATGGGGCTCTGGCCGCAATTTCGCAGCCCGCTCATCTGGGACGTTTTTGCAGTTTCCACCTACGGTACCGTTTCGCTGCTGTTCTGGTTCGTCGGCCTTATTCCGGATTTGGCCACGCTTCGCGACCACGCCACTACCAAAGCCAAACAAATCATCTACGGCATGCTCGCCATGGGTTGGCGCGGTTCCGTGCGTCACTGGCACCGCTACCAGTCGGCCTACCTGCTTCTAGCCGGTCTGGCTACGCCGCTCGTGCTCTCCGTGCACACCATCGTTAGCTTCGACTTCGCCATCGCCATCGTTCCCGGCTGGCACACCACCATCTTTCCCCCGTACTTCGTTGCCGGTGCCATCTATTCCGGCTTCGCCATGGTGCTCAGCATCGCCATTCCCCTTCGCAAAGCGTATGGCCTCGAAGACTTCATCACCCTGCGCCACCTCGACAACATGGCCAAAGTCATGCTCGCCACCGGCTTAATCGTTGCCTACGGATACTTCTTCGAATTCTTCATGTCCGTCTACAGCGGCAACAAATTCGATGTGTTCCTCGTGAACCAGCGTCTTCACGGTCCTTATTCTCACTTTTACTACGCGCTGATTCTCTGCAACATTCTCTTGCCGCAGTCCCTGTGGTCCTACAAGTTGCGCCACAACGTCCCGTTTCTCTTCTTCATGTCCATCATCGTCAATACCGGCATGTGGCTCGAACGCTTTGTCATTGTCGTGATCAGCCTCACGCGCGATTTCACGCCCTCGGCCTGGGGACGCTATCAGCCGACCTTTTGGGATTGGGCCACGTTCACCGGCACGATCGGATTCTTTATCATGCTTCTCTTCCTGTTCGTGCGCGTTCTTCCGGCGATCTCGATCGCGGAAATGCGCGAACTGGTAGCGGAGACTTCTGAGGAAAGTTAGGAAATGGAGCAGCATCGTTCACATATATATGGCGTGATGGCGGAGTTCGACACTCCCGACCAGCTCGTTCATGCCGTGGAAAAGGCCCGCGCCGCCGGCTATCGCCGCATGGATGCCTATACGCCGTTCCCCGTCGAAGGCCTTGCTCAGGCCATGGGCCTGAAGCGCAATATGGTGCCCTTTATCACCCTTCTCGGCGGTTTCGCCGGCGGGCTGGGTGGTTTCGGTTTCCAGTACTGGGTGAACGTTATTTCATTTCCGATGAACATTGGGGGCCGCCCGCTCAATAGCTGGCCGGCGTTTATTCCAGTTACGTTCGAGCTAACGGTCTTGGGCGCGTCTCTTTGCGCCGTTTTCGGCATGCTGGCTCTAAATCGCTTGCCTCAGCCGCACCACCCCGTTTTTAACGTGAAGCGTTTCGTCCATGCCACTTCCGACCGCTTTTATCTTTGCATCGAGGCGCGCGACCCCAAGTTTCATATCATGGAAACGGTGCGCTTCCTCCAGGGCCTCGATCCGCATCATGTGAGCGAGGTGATGGATGACTAACGCCTCGCGTCTTCTTCTCGCAGCTTGCACCGCGGCGGGCCTCTTCTTTGCGGGCGGCTGCCGCTATCTCAAGCAAGACATGGCCAATCAGCCCAAGAATCTTCCGCTTTCACCTTCGGATTTCTTTGAGGATGCCCGCTCCGAACGTCCGCAGGTGGAAAACACCGTGGCCCGCGGCTCGCTTGCCGACGATGCGCTCTTCGTTCCCAAGGATTCGAACGCCTTTCCCTTGCCTGTGAATCGCGAGCTTCTAGAGCGCGGCCAGGACCGCTTCAAGATTTTCTGCACGCCCTGCCACGGCTTACAGGGTGACGGCAACGGCATGGTCGCCATGCGCGGCATGAAGCACCCGCCCAGCTTTCACCAGGATCGCCTGCGCCAGGCCCTCAACGGCTATTTCTACGACAACATAACCAACGGCTTTGGGGCGATGTTTGGCTATTCCGCGCAAATTCCTCCGCGTGACCGCTGGGCCATCATCGCCTATGTTCGCGCTCTGCAGTTGAGCCGCAACGCGAAGGTCGCCGATCTCCCTGCGGAGCTTCGCGAAAAGTTGAATCGCGCCGGATCATCTGGCGCAAACGAAGCAGGAACCGCAAAAGACCCGGCAGGAGGCCACCACTGATGGCGGTGCAAGAATATCCGGCACCGGAGAGTGTAAGCCGTCTACAAACGCGCGCTTTTGGTGTGGGCGCCATCGCTCTGCTGCTGGCCATTTTCGGCGCTATGCGTTCTCCCGGTGCTTTTTATCAGTCGTACTTGATGAGCTTTCTGCTGGTCCTGGGTGTGACTCTCGGCTCGCTCGGTCTGGTGATGTTGCAGCATCTAACGGCAGGCCACTGGGGAATCATTATTCGCCGTCCGCTCGAATCCGCCACCCGCACGCTCCCACTCATCGCGATTCTTTTTGTGCCTATCGCGCTTTTTGGCATGCAGTACCTGTACACGGGCCATGGCGAAGAGAAAGGCTGGCTCAATGCCCCGGCGGTGGGCGAGGGTGCCCTTTCTAACTTCCAAAAATCCTATCTAACGACTCAAGGACCGCTGGGTTTTTACGGCCGCGCCGTTATCTATTTCGTGGTCTGGCTGGGGCTGATGTTTATCTTCAACATTTGGTCGAAGCAACAGGACGTCAACCGGACCGACCGTGCGCTACGGCAGCGGTTCAGGATCCTCGCCGGCCCCGGCATTATTCTTTACGTTTTCGCCATGAGTTTCGCGGCCATTGATTGGGTGATGTCTCTCTCCCCGCACTGGGCTTCTACAATTTATGGATTCATCCTTGTAGGCGGGCAGCTCATCTCCTCCATGGCGTTCATGATCGCCGTGGTTGTGCTGCTTTCTCGTGCCGAGCCTTTTTCGAGCATCCTTCAGCCGCGCCATCTGCACGACCTGGGCAAACTGCTTTTCGCCTTTGTCATGCTTTGGGCCTATTTTGATTTCTCGCAGCTGCTGATCATCTGGTCCGGCAACCAGCCCGAGGAGATTACCTTCTATCGCACGCGGCTCTACGGGGAATGGGGCATCGTCGCCGTGTTTGTCGTGGTCTTCCATTTTTTTGTTCCTTTTTTCCTGCTCCTCTCCCAGGACCTGAAGCGCAACGCCAAAGTCCTTCCGAAAATCGCCCTGTGGCTCATCCTCATGCGCCTGGTTGATCTTTTCTGGATGACGCGGCCGGAGTTCACCTCGAGCGCCGTGCCCACTTGGCTCGATCTGGTAGTTCCCGTCGCCCTCGGCGGGCTGTGGCTCGGCTTCTTCGCTTTCAACTTGAAGCAAAGTCCGCTCCTCCCGCTCGGCGATCCGAAATTAGGGGAGGCTATTGAGCAGCACCATGAGCACTGAGCATCAAAAAGCCGGACCAACTGCGGGCCAGCCGCTTCGCCACCCGGATGTCGCCTTCGAAGAGCGGGACGTTAAGGTCGGGACCATCTACTGGTATCTTTTCGCCCTCGGACTGGCTACGGTTGCCGCGCTGGCGATTTGCGTTTTCATCTTGAACTTTACCTCCAAACTTGCTGCCTCCTCAGATGTGCCGCCTCCTCCGTCCCGCGCCGCTTTCGGCAAGGACTATCCGCCGGAACCGCGCCTCCAGGGTGTTCCCGGCCACGACACGGACCCGCAGAAGGACCTGCGTCAAAAGATGAAAGCCGACATTGACGCTAATGAGCAATGGCAGTGGATTGACAAGAATGCCGGCATCGCCCGGATTCCCGTTGAAGACGCGATGAAGATCGTCGCGGAAAAAGGTTTGCCGTCGTTTTCTGCACCCTCGGCGGAGAAAAAATCGGGGAAGAAGTAGCGACATGAAAGTGGTTCACCACATTTTCGCAATTGTCGCGCTGCTCGCGGCGTCCTGCGCCTTGCCGGCGCAGACCGTTCCCGCCAACACAGGCCCCGCCGCGGCTACCATGCCTCCCGCCTTGCAGAATGTCGGCTTCGAACCGCCCCTCAACGGTCCAATGCCGCTCGATCTCCGGTTTCGGGATGAAACCGGCCGCGACGTTCCGCTTCGCGAATTTTTCGGCCAGAAGCCCGTCGTGCTGGCTTTCGTCTATTACCGTTGCCCGATGCTCTGCGACCAAGTGCAATCGGGCGTGGTTGGCTCTCTGCGCATGCTTTCTTTCAACCCCGGCCGCGACTACCAAGTGGTTTTCATCAGCTTTGATCCGCACGACACCCCCGAAATGGCTGCGGAGAAAAAGAGGGCGGCGGTTGAACGCTTTCACCGGCCGGAAACCGTCTCAGGCTGGCACTTCTTGACCGGCTCCCAAAAATCCATTGACGCCGCCACGCGCGCCGCGAACTTCCGCTATCGCTACGACGCGAAATCCAATCTGTTCGCCCATGCCAGCGGCGTCCTGCTCTTGACCGCTGATGGCCGCATCTCCCGCTACTTCTACGGCGTCGAATATCCCGGCCGCGACATGCGCCTGGGCCTGGTGGACGCCTCGGCCGGAAAGATCGGCTCGCCCATCGACCACGTTCTGCTGCTCTGTTACCACTACGACCCCTCGAACGCCACCTACAGCGCTTCCATTCTCAGGATCATCCGCATCGGCGGCATCCTGACAATTCTCACTCTTGTTGGGGGCATTTGGCTTTCTCGCCGCCGCGAACTTCGCGCGGGCCATTCGAATTTTCAAGGAGCGCCCTAGAGCCGTGCAATCGCAATTGCCATTGTATCCCCCGGAAGCGTCCAACTTCGCGCCCCACGTGGACAGCCTGATGGTTTTTATCACCACCATCTCATTCCTCTTTGCCTCCGCTATTACCGTCGCCATCGTCTATTTCTTTTTCAAATTCCATCGCCAGCAGCCCAATGCAGTCGGTGTTCCCATCTACGGTGATATGCGCCTCGAGTATGCGTGGATCATCGTTCCTTTGATCCTTGCGCTCGGTATGTTCAGCTGGGGCGCCGTGGTTTACGTCGACTATCGCCACAACCCGCCGGACACTCTCGACATTTACCTCATCGGCAAACAGTGGATGTGGAAGGTGCAACAACCCAACGGTCTGAAGGAAATTAACGAACTGCATGTCCCTGTCGGACGCAACGTCCGCTTGACACTGGCCAGCGAGGACGTTATCCACGACTTCTTCGTGCCCGCCTTCCGCGTGAAGATGGACGTCGTCCCCGGCCATTACAACACCATGTGGTTCCGTCCCACAAAGCCCGGCCGCTACCACTTTTTCTGTTCGCAGTATTGCGGCACGAACCACGCCATCATGGGCGGATGGGTCACCGTCATGGAGCCTACGGATTACGCCGCGTGGCTTTCCGGCTCCTCGGGTGCCGAAGCCAATCCCGTCGCGGCCGGCGAAAAACTCTTTGTGGAAAGGGCCTGCGTCACCTGCCACGTGGCGAACGGCACCGGGCGCGCCCCCTCTCTCAATGGGGTGTACGGTGCCCAGGTTCTCCTGGCCGACGGAACCACCGTTGCCGCCGACGACGCTTACATCCGCGAATCGATTCTCGAGCCCAATGCGAAAATTGTGGCCGGCTATCAGCCGCTCATGCCCACGTTCCAGGGACAACTCACGGAGGAGCAGATTCTGGCGCTCATCGCCTACATCAGGTCTCTCGAATCACAGCCCGTTCCCGAAAAGGGTGCGGGAATCGCGCCGTCGGCAAGAAAGTAAAGAGATTATGAGCCAGACGCCAACACCACCGTCACCTGCTTATCGCATGCCACGCGATCACTATCTCAACGCCAGTTACGGCATTCGTTCGTGGCTGCTCACCACCGACCACAAGCGCATCGCCCTTCTGTATCTCATTTCCGTCACATTCTTCTTCTTCATCGGCGGCATTTTCGCCACCATGATTCGCATCCACCTGCTGACTCCCGCGGGCGCGCTGGTCACTCCGGAAACCTACAACAAGCTCTTCACCATGCATGGCGTGGCCATGATTTTCTTTTTCCTGATTCCCTCCATTCCCGCCGTGCTCGGGAATTTTCTCATTCCCCCGATGATCGGCGCGAAGGACCTCGCCTTTCCGAAAATCAATCTCCTGAGCTGGTACATCTACATCATCGGCGGCTGCTTCGTCCTCTACTCGTTCAGCACCGGCGGCCTGGACACCGGCTGGACCTTCTACACGCCGCTCAGCAGCATTTATTCGAATTCCGCGGTCACTCCCGCCGTTCTCGGCATTTTCATCAACGGCTTCTCCTCGATTCTCACCGGCCTAAATTTCATCGTCACCATCCACACCATGCGCGCTCCCGGCATGACCTGGTTCCGTCTGCCTCTTTTTGCCTGGGCCCACTACGCCACCAGCTTGGTGATGATTCTGGGCACTCCCGTGGTCGCCATCACGCTGCTGCTCGCCGGCCTTGAGCGCATGTTTCACCTCGGCTTCTTCAATCCGGCCATGGGCGGCGACCCCATCCTCTTCCAGCATCTCTTCTGGTTTTACTCGCATCCCGCCGTGTACATTATGATTCTTCCTTCGATGGGCGTGGTCAGCGAAATCATTCCCACGTTTGCCCGCAAGCCCATCTTCGGTTACCACTTCATCGCCGCGTCGAGTATCGCCATCGCGGTCATCGGTTTTCTGGTTTGGGCGCATCACATGTTCGTCACCGGGGAATCCACTTACGCGGCGCTGGCGTTTTCCTTCCTCAGCTATCTCGTCGCCATACCATCGGCAGTCAAAGTGTTCAATTGGACCGCCAGCCTGTACAAAGGCTCCATTTCCTGGGATGCGCCGATGCTCTACGCTCTCGGCTTTATCGGCCTGTTCACCATTGGCGGCCTCACCGGCCTGTTCCTCGCCTGCCTCGGTCTGGACATCCACATCCACGACACCTACTTCGTCATCGCCCATTTCCACTACATCATGGTCGGCGGAGCCGTCATGGGCTACGTTGGCGGCCTGCATTACTGGTGGCCGAAGATCACCGGCAAGCTCTATCCCGAAGCGCTTTCCCGTTTCGCCGCCATCGTTCTCTTCATCGGCTTCAATTTGACGTTCTTCCCGCAATTCATTCTCGGATATCTCGGCATGCCGCGCCGGTATCACAGCTATCCGCCGGAGTTTCAGGTGCTCAACGTTTTGTCCACCGCCGGAGCTTCCGTCCTCGCGCTTGGCTATCTTCTCCCGATGGCCTATCTGACCTGGTCCATGCGCTACGGCAAAGTCGCTGGCCCGAACCCGTGGCCTGCCACCGGCCTCGAATGGAAAACGGATTCGCCGCCTCCCGCGGAAAATTTTCACGTTACGCCCGTGGTCGATTGGGAGCCTTACGATTACCGGAATCGCCCGGACCTTGGCCTGGTCGCAGGAGCATCGTTGACCCCGGCCCACGGCGACGACTAATAGATCTTGTAGGGGCGGGTTTGCCGCCCGCGTGACAACCAGTAAGAAGTCGCACACCGGTTTTGTAGAGGCCGGGCTTTAGCCCGGCAAAAGGAAAAGGAGCCCCGCGTGCATCGCACCGGAGAACTATACGGGCAATTTCAAACCCTGGAGCAGCAGAAGGAATCCGCCACCCTGGGCATGTGGATCTTTCTGGTCACCGAAGTTTTGTTCTTCGGCGGCATGTTCCTGACCTACACCATAAACCGCCACGAATACTTCACCGCTTTCGGCGTAGGCAGCAACACCCTGGACATCAAACTCGGCACCATCAACACCGCCGTGCTCATCCTGAGCAGCTTGACCATGGCCATGGCCGTTTGGTCCGCGCAAGTCGGCAAGAAAGCGCTGGTCACCGGTTTTCTGATTGCCACGCTTGCTCTCGGCAGCGTCTTCCTCGGCATCAAGGTCGTCGAATACAAGCAGAAATTCGACCACCATCTCGTCCCCGGCCGCAATTTCGATGTTTGGTATCACTCCGAGCATCCCTTGCCGTCCGATGACCCCAAGGAAATTGCCGCTGAAAGAGAGGAACTGGAAAAAGCCACTTCTTCCCAAAATCCTAAATACGATCCCGATGTCAATTCCCACGCTCAGCTTTATTTTTCGCTCTATTTCGCCATGACCGGCCTGCATGCCTTGCACATGATTGTCGGCGCCGGCCTCCTCATCTGGCTCATCAAGGTTTCGCTTAGCGCCCGCTTCACCCCGCAGTACAACAACCCCGTGGAAATCGTGGGCCTCTACTGGCACTTCGTGGATATCGTGTGGATTTATCTTTTTCCGTTGCTATACCTGATTGACCGGCATCGCTAAGAGCGTTTAGGAGAAGATCGCGTGGCTGAGCATTCCGAGCACTCCGAACACATCGTTTCGCCGAAAGTTTATATCGTCATCTTCCTCGCGCTGATTGTCGGCACCACCCTCACCGTGTGGGCCGCCTTTCGGAATTTTGGCCCGTTTAACATTGTCATCGCCCTCGGCATCGCCACGACGAAGGCCACCCTTGTTGTCCTTTACTTCATGCACGCGCGTTACAGTCCTAAGCGCACGCAGCTGGTCATCGTGTGCGCCGTTTTTTGGCTCGCCATCATGCTCGGGCTCACTCTTTCCGACTACCAGACGCGCCGGCCCAGCATGAGCCGCCTCGTTCCACCCGCGGCGCTTTGCCGCGGCTGACATCTAACTAACCTCTATTCCTCTCCAGACGAGTTTGTCGCGGCCATTTTTTGCGCGCGGGATCGCTTTCTTTTTTCTGGTTATTCTTCCGAAGTCTGGTGTTCTACCGAACGCCAGTGGGGGAGCGTGCTGATACTTTCGCCGAGTTTTGACATTTCCGGGGTGTGTTTAGGGGAAAGATGGGTGAGACTCGGGAAAGGACAATCTGCTCACCGTCGGCGAAAGTAATCGGGGAGAAGCGAACCGGCCCAGCCCTCAATCCCCTAAAGGGATCCTCGGCTCGCCTCCCCCACGGGCCTGAGAAATGCAACCTCCGCGCCATACCTAATCCCTTTGTTTTCAATAAACTCCATGCTATTTCCCGGTAAAAAAGCTCTACTCCCCTGAAAAATTACCTGCCCGAAACAGATGTTCCAACCGCTTGTAGGGTAAAGCCCCGAGAGTGTAAACTTTTTTCCTGTTTTGCGGGAGGTATGCCATGCCTGGTGTGGTTCGCAGCGGCCTGATTCAAGCTCATTGTGATTGGTCTCCGGAAAAATATTTGCTCTCTGACATAAAAAAGAAGATGATCGCCAAGCACGAAGGCCTCATCGCCGCCGCCGCTAAGAAAAAAGTACAGATCCTTGGCCTCCAGGAACTTTTCTACGGCCCTTATTTTTGCGCCGAGCAGCAAACCCGTTGGTACGAGCTGACCGAACGCGTTCCCAGCGGCCCCACGATCGGCTTGATGCAAAAGCTCGCAAAAAAATATCAGATGGTTCTTATTGTTCCCGTCTACGAAGTGGAGATGACCGGCGTCTATTACAACACCGCCGCGGTCATCGACGCCGACGGGCGCTATTTGGGCAAATACCGCAAGCACCACATCCCTCATTGCCATCCGGGCTTTTGGGAAAAATTTTACTTCACGCCTGGAAACGCCGGCTATCCCGTTTTCCAGACGCGTTATGCCCGCGTCGGTGTGTATATTTGCTATGATCGCCACTTCCCCGAAGGCGCGCGTGTCCTCGGCCTCAACGGGGCGGAAATTGTTTACAACCCCTCCGCCACTGTCGCCGGGCTTTCCGAATATCTTTGGGAGCTTGAGCAGCCCGCCCACGCCGTGGCCAACGCGTATTTTGTCGCTGCCATCAACCGCGTCGGCACCGAGCTTCCCTGGAAGATTGGCGAATTTTACGGCAAAAGCTATTTCTGCAATCCGCGTGGGAAAATTATTGCCCAGGCCAGCCGCGAAAAAGATGAACTCCTCCTCGCCGACCTGGATCTCGACGAGATTCAGAAGGTGCGCGACACCTGGCAATTTTTTCGCGACCGCCGCCCCGAGTCCTATGGAGAAATTACACGCACCCGCGCCGCGGAATCCATCGAAGCCGCCAACTGAATGTTTTTGCGGCTGCAATGGGGCTAACGGCTCCCGAAGGCAGGTGAAGGTTGAGGGTGAGCAAAGGATCTCAGCGCCAACCTTTCCTCGAAATCAAGTCCAGGAGAGAAGGTCGAGTCTTCCGATGAGCAACATTCCCAGCGCCACGCTTGCCGCAGACACCATCGAATCCAGTTCACTTTACAACAAGGACCTCGCCCCGGTTGCCTCCGAGCGCCGCCGCTGGCGCACCTATAACTACGCCGCCCTTTGGATCTCCATGAGCGTCAATATCCCCACCTACATGCTCGCCAGCGGCATGATTGCCGGCGGCATGAACTGGAGCCAGGCGCTCTTCACCGTTTTTTTTGGCAACGTCCTCGTGCTGATTCCCATGCTTCTCAACGCACATGCCGGAGCGCAGTACGGCATCCCCTTTCCCGTTTTTGCACGGGCTTCGTTCGGCGTGCTCGGCGCCAACATCCCCGCGATTCTTCGAGCCCTGGTCGCTTGCGGCTGGTTCGGCATTCAAACCTGGATTGGCGGCGAAGCCGTCAACGCCATGATCATCGCGCTCGCGCCCGGCTGGGCAAAATTTCACCACGGCGCAGCGGTTTGCTTCATTCTTTTCTGGTTTCTCAACGTTTTCGTGATTCTGCGCGGCATCGAAACCATCCGCTTCCTCCAAGGCATCTCGGCGCCTTTCCTGCTCCTCATCGGCCTTGCACTGCTTCTCTGGGCGCGCGGCAAAGCGGGCGGCTTCGGCCCCATGCTCTCCACGCCGTCGAAATTTCACTCCTTCGGCGAATTCTTCCGGTTTTTCGTGCCTTCGCTCACCGGAGTTGTCGGTTTCTGGGCCACCGTTTCGCTGAACATTCCCGACTTCACCCGCTACGCCCGCAGCCAGCGCGACCAGATGGTCGGCCAGGCCCTCGGGCTCCCCGCCACCATGACCTTTTATTCCTTCATCGGCATCGCCGTCACTTCCGCCACCCTGATCATCTTTGGCGAAGCCATTTGGGATCCCGTCAAAGTTCTTGCGCGCCTCGGGAATCCAGGGGCTGTCGTTCTCGCCATGATTGCTTTGCTGATGGCCACGCTCAACGTCAATGTCGCCGCCAACGTCGTCTCTCCCGCCAACGATTTTTCCAATCTTTCTCCCCGCCGCATCAGTTTTCGCACCGGCGGTCTCATTACTGCCGTCATTGGCCTTCTCATGCAGCCCTGGAAGCTTCTCGCCGGTTATGGCAGTTACATTTTTACCTGGCTGGTGGGCTACTCCGGTTTTCTTGGTCCCATTGCCGGCGTCCTCATCTGCGACTATTTCCTGGTGCGCAAGAGAATTCTCGCTCCCGAGGATCTCTACCGCCGCACCGGCCTCTACGAATACTCGGGTGGCTTCCATTGGACCGCCATCGTGGCTTTAGCCGCTGGTGCCGGAGTCGCCTTCATTGGCTTGGTTGTTCCGCTGTTGCGCGTCCTTTACGATTACGCTTGGTTTGTCGGCTTCCTCGTCAGCTTTGTTGTTTATTTTGGGCTGACTGGCCGAGCAAAGAGTCTTCACGAGTCACCACTCACGAGTCACTAGTCACGGAGCCTCCATGGACTTCGGCATCACCATCAAACCTGACCTCTCCATCGAACGCATCCTGAGCCTCACGCAGCAGGCCGAATCCTCCGGCTTCTCGTACGCCTGGATGTTCGACTCCCACGTCATCTGGAAGGAGCCGTTCCCGCTCCTCACGCTCATGGCTGCCAACACGAAGAAACTCCGTCTCGGCACTTGCGTCACGAATCCTGCCGTCCGCGACGTCACCGTTTCCGCGAGCCTCTTCGCCACACTCAACATCGCCTCCCACGGCCGCATGGAACTGGGCATCGGCCGCGGCGACAGCTCCCGCCGCGTCCTCGGCAAAAAGCCCTCCACGCTTGAAACGCTCGAAGAATTCGTCCGCATCTTCCGCAACTTAAACGCCGGCAAGACCGTCGACCTCGATGGCGTCCCCACAAAATTTCCTTGGGCCAATGGCCAGGTTCCGCGCGTCTGGGTCGCCGGCTACGGCCCAAAAGCGCTGCGCACCGCCGGGCGTATCGGCGACGGCGTGATTCTCCAGTTTGCTGATCCGGACTTGATCGAGTGGTGCCTTGGTTTCGTCCGCGAAGGCGCCAAAGAAGCAGGCCGCGACTTCGCCAAAATCGAGGTCATGGCCGCCGCCCCCGTCTGGCCCTCCCATGACCTGAAAACCGCGCGCGAGCACGTCCGCTGGTTCCCCGCCCTGGTCTCCAACCACGTGATGGACCTCATCTCCAAGTACAAGCCGGAGGAATTGCCTCCCGCGCTCACCTCCTATGTGAAGGGCCGCGGCAACTACGACTACCACCACCATTGCGAAGTCGGCAGCGACAACGCCGATTTCGTCAGCGACGAAGTCGTGGACCGCTTCGCGATCCTCGGCTCCCCCGACCACCATCGCAAAAAGCTCGACCGCCTCCGAAAGGCTGGCGTCACCCAGTTCAACATTTATTTAATGTCCGGTGACGAAGAACAAACCCTCGACATCTACAAGCACAAGATCGTTCCCCACTACCGCCATGAGCTGGAAGGTGATCGCTGACTCGCGTGACTGGTGACCGCGCCAGGTCTCTGACCCGTGATCTGTGCTCGGAAACTCGAAATTCGGCGAGGGGCACGCAGCTCCCCGGCACTTTGTATCGTTATCAAAACAAAGCGGTCACAAAATGGGCAGAAAACAAGCAAGATATTTTTCTTCACTGGCGTTCGGAGGCGACCAGGTCGGAGGTGCCCTGGGGGCCGGTTTGCAAATGATGCAGGCGGGCGTAACGGCCGTTGCGCGCCAGCAATTGTTCGTGAGTCCCTTGCTCGATGATGCGGCCCTTGTCAAAGACGAGGATGCGGGTGGCGAACCGCACGGTGCTGAGGCGATGCGCGATCATGAACGTGGTGCGGCCGGCGGAAGCGCGTTCGAGCGCGTCAATGACCATGGATTCCGCCACGGCATCCAGGCCGCTGGTGGGTTCGTCGAGAATCAGAATGGGGGCATCGCGGAGAATCGCGCGGGCTATGGCGATGCGCTGCTTTTGTCCCCCGGAAAGGGTCGAGCCGCGCTCGGCAACATGGGAATTGTAGCCGTCGGGAAGCCGCTCGATAAACTCGTCGGCGTTGGCGGCGGTGGCTGCGGCGACGATTTCTTCCTGCCTGGCGCCGGGACGGCCAAAGGCGATGTTGTCGCGGACCGAGCCGCTGAAGAGCAAAGTGTCCTGCAGCACGAGGCTGATCTGCTCGCGCAGCGATTGGAGAGAATAATTGCGGAGGTCTTCTCCGTTGATGCACACCGCGCCGAGCGTGGGATCGTAAAAGCGGGGAATCAAGCTGACGAAAGTGCTTTTGCCCGCGCCTGTGGCGCCCACTACGGCAATCCTCTCGCCCGGCTCGATAATCAAGTTGATGTCCGAAAGCACGGGCTGGCCGGGCATGTATTCAAAAGCAACGTCGCGAAATTCGATGCGGCCGTTGAGCCGCGGCGCCGGGCGCGCGTTCCTGCGATCGACGACGTCGCTGCGAACGTTAATGACTTCGGCGATGCGCTCGGCGCCGACGATGGCTTTGTTCGAAACATAGGAGAAACGAGACAGAGCGCGCATGGGCGCATAGAGGTTGGTGACATAGGCAAAAAACACCACCACATCGCCTGTGGAGAGCTCGCCTGCCAGCACGCGGGTTGCGCCATACCACATCACCAGAATTAACCCCATGGCGGCGAGCAGGTCGACGAGCGGTGCGACGCGGGCCTGATAACCAACGGCTTCCAGCGACGCTTGCAAACTATTGACGCCTTCCGTCTCGAACAGCTCGTCACGCTGCCCTTCCTGGGCAAGACCTTGCACGATGCGGATGGAGGCGAGCGTCTCTTGCGCCAAAGAAGCCAGGACGCCGGTTTTCCTGCGAGCCCGATTAGCCGCAAGCTTGATGAGAGAGGAATAACGCCAGACGGTCACAAACAAAAGGGGAGAGACCGAGAGCGCCGCCAGGGCGAAACGCCAATTGAGCCAGAACATCATCGTGGCCATGCCAAGCAGCAGGCAAGCGTTGCTGCCAAGGATGATGACGCCGTTTGCCAGCACGTCTTGGATGGCGTCGGCATCTGAAGTCAGGCGGGTGAGCAGGTCACCAAGCGGCTGGTGATCGTGGAAACGCAGAGATAGGCGTTGCAAATGAGCAAAGAGATAGCAACGCAGATCGAAGGCGAAGCGCTGGCCAATGTTGCCATACGTCCGCGTAAAGAAGTAAGTAAGAACGCCCGTTCCCAGCGCAATCAGGAACGTCGCTGCGCAAGCGCCCCAAAGGATGTGCATGGGATTGTGCGCGGAGGCATCGAGCCAGGCGCGAATGAACGGGACCCGGCTGGGCCGGTGAGTAAGCACGCGGTCAATCACCACTTTGAGGGGCCAAGGTCGCATCACCGTGAGGCCGGCGTCCAGCATCATGGCCACGAAGGCGGCCAACAAAGCGTTTCGATGAGGCCGCAAGATGGGGAGGAAGCATCGCCACTCCTTGAAGGAGTGTTCAGGCTTTTTGGCGCGGTCGCCGCGAAAAGGCTGCCTAAGCAAGGCGCACCCCGCTCGCGGCGGAGTTTCGCGCTTCGCACGGGAGAATGAGTGTTCCCCGGCCGTGTTCGATGGTCAGCAATCCGCCGTTGGATCCGGAGATTGCGGCGAGGCGGCGAAGAATCTGGTTTGAGGGGTCACCCTTAAGAACCTTGGGCTGGTAGTTCACGCGCGGGTCGCGGTTTTTGACGTAGAGGGGATACGCCGCAACTATCGTGCTCGCCTCTTCGAAGCGAACTCCCAGCAGCAAACCCTCGGCGCGGCTGTTGCCGGAGCCAAAAGCAAAATTGCCAACACTGAAGAAGATCGGCCTCCCGTGATAGATCTCGAAAGGTTGAATGACATGCGGGTGATGACCCACGACGGCGTCCGCGCCGAGGTCGATGGCCAAGCGAGCTTTGGCGCGGTCTTCGGGCGAGGGCTCCCGAACATAGGGAACACCCCAATGAAAAATGGCAACGATGCGGTCAACGCGGCCGCGCAGCGCGCCAATGTCCGCTTCGAGCGCTTCCGCCGGATCCATGGCACTGCCGGGTTGATCCGCGGTCGCGGCCGTGCGGCGATTCCAGTAATAGCCGAGAAGACCGATGCGCCAGCGGCCCACCTGCTTGATGACCGGGCGGTGCGCTTCCGCTTGGTTGGCGCCAGCGCCCAAAGGGGAAAGCCCCGCGCCGCCCAAGGTGTCCAGTGTTTCCAGGACGCCAGGGCGGCCACAATCGAGCAAATGATTATTGGCAAGGGTGAGAACGTTAATGCCGGCACGAGTCAGCGCCGGGGCCAGCCCAGGATTCACGCGGTAGGAGAAATTCCGCTCCTGCCGGCGGGCTTTTTTCGCAAAAGGACCTTCCAAATTGCCGACGACTATGGGCGCCCGGCGCAAGAGCGGCAGTGCCGCCGCAAAGGGGTAGTCGGCTCCGTGGTTTGCCAACGGGCGCTTCGTGCGGCCTCCGAGCATGATGTCGCCCACGACCATGACCGAATACGGGGGCTCGCCTAACGCGCACAAATGTTGCTCGAGAGATTCTGGCGTGTGGAGGTCTTCTGCCGGAGGAATTTCTTCCGGGGAGACGTGCCGCAAAAACGAGCGCGCGGAGGCGTCTTGCCATCCGGCAGAGTCAGCGGACGAGGCCGAATAGGATTTCCCGTTCGTAGTGAAAAGATTGTTTTCTTTTTGCCGCATACGTTTGTCACTTGGAGCCAACACAAAGGTCTTAAACAAAGCACAAGTTGCCATCTTTGCGCGAAACCGCGGCTGGTGCCGGTTGAATGCCGCGCTTCGCGAAACAAGCAAGAATTGTCGAGCGATGCCGGTTCGTGTAAAGCAGCTCATCCGCCTGTAGCAGGGCAGACAGGCCAACACCGTAGTTTGCCCGTACGCGGCGAAGCCACTTCTTACCCGCGGCATTTTGGGGAGCCGTCAGCTTCCCAATGAGAAGAAGTGCTTTAAGCACCACAAGATCGGCCTGGCGCGAGCCGTCCGGCTCATCCGCGGTCAATCGCGTTCGCAAATCCCATAGTGCCGCACCCCAGATGGTGCCGTTTAAATGCTCGTCGGCTTCCACACGAAAGTCATAAGCGGCCATGGTCTTTGAAGAAGACAAGCTGCGTGGATGGATTTGCTGGTCATCGTGGCGCTGGTGCCAGGCCCAAATGTGGGGCGTACCCAGCATGGCGGCAGCAAAGTAGTCGCAGGTGCCTTCGTCGATAGCCGCCTTGCGATTCTTTTGCCGCTCGGGCGGCCGGGGGGCATTGACCTGAAAGTCCGCCGTGTGGCGCGCAATATGGTGGCCGTATTCGTGATAAATGATTCCGGCATTGTGGGAAGCGTTCGCCCGGTAGCGACCGCCCGCTCGCTCCACCAGGGCGCCATGGTGAAGCAGCTGCCGGCCGGGACCAAGATGAATTTCACCACATGGTGCGAGGGGCTCGAGTTCGGGCACGTCGTAGCGACGGCTGGGGAGCCGGTAGTGCCCTCCCTGAAAAGCCAGCCATCGCCCGGTCTCTGGACGATAAAGGCCGTCGCGGCGACCATTGTTTTCGGTCGCCGCGTGATGAGCGTTCACCACAGCCACCACGCGGGGGAGAGGGGATGAACCAAGCTCCTGCAACAGATCATCAATGTACGCGCCCATGCGATCCAAATGGAAATAGGTGTTCACCTCACCGAAATGAGAGGCCTGGACGTATCGCCAGCGAAAGTCTGGTTCGGCCAGCAAGAGTTTATCCATGCGGCCCCCGCCACGCCCCGGCTCGAAGAAGAAGTCCCCGTCAGCGTTGGGTTGGGCATTCCCGACCGGGACTTGCCGAACGGTGCCGGCCGTGGGACCAGGGTCATTGAGGGCTCCTGCGTTCCGCACGCGCACGTAGCGCCCGGAGAGGCGAGCATCCCCCTCCTCTTTGGCATTGAGGCGTAACAACGGCTCAATGCTCAGGGCCACGCGTCCGCCAAGTGGATTTGTGGGTTCAGGTATCCATGTGTAGACGCGTCCGCGGGGAGTAGTCTGCATATGGATGTTTCTGTCCCTCCTTATTGGATTCTCTGTTCGGAGCTTTGACTTCCGAATCTTGCAACGGTCTCAGCGCCGGGCTTGAATTCCATGAGCCTGCTGTTCAGTTCGCCGGATTCCATTTCGCGCACCGTGAAACAAGGCAAGCCCGTGGCGGTCTGCGCTTCGCGGATGGCCAGGGAACTCATGGTCACGACGCCAGAGACGGCAACCGGGTGAATTCCCCAGCTTCGCAGCACGCGCATGCCACCCGCGGCGCCGAGAGGATCGCCTGCGGCAAACACCCAGGCGTCCACGGTTTGCGTGAAACGCGGGTTCTGCAGCAGAGCGGCTGTTTCGTTTTGCAGAAGACCGTCCGCAATTTCAATCACCACACAAGCGGCGCCACTGCGTGAAGCATGAGCCAGCAGCGTGAGATGCAAATTCAGGAGTTCTTGCAGGTTGCAAAGATAGGTGGAGGGCAGCCCGCCATCGACAAAGTCGAGAGCCTCGCAGGCCCCGGCGTCCCGCATGCTCAGCGTGTCTTTTCCGCTGGCGGTGCCGGTGAGTTTTACGCCCACCACGCGATGACCATCATGCCGCAGCCCTTTGATGATGCTGGCAACAGTGCGCGTTTTGCCGGAGTCCATGGAGGTGCCGCATACCACTACGACACGAGGGCGCGTTTGAAGCGTTGCGGGCGGCAGCGCAAACTGGCGGAGACGCAACTTGCGGCCATCCTGCCCCGCGAGGAAACCGAGCAGGCGCAATTTGCTGGGCTCGCCCACGCCATCGTGTTTGCTCTCAACGAGGCCGCAAACGCCCGCCATGCTGAGAAGATCGCAGCGTTCTCCGTCCGTCTTCGCATATCCCTCGAACTGCATCGTCGCGTAGCGGTTTCCGAAGACGCCCACCATCAAGTCGCCGACGTACAAGGTGCAACGCCGTCCGCACGGCAGCTCCAGATTTGTGTTTCTTCCGATTTTCTCTACCTTGGCCAGAGCGATGTCTCCCGGCTGAGGAGGTTCCGAACAAGGCAAGAGGCCTGAAAGACTTTCCTTGGGGACCCGGCGCAATGCATAAGGCATTCGCACACTCGATTTCATGCTGTCGCTCAACTCCGTTTTCATGATTCCTCCGTGCAAGAATCAAGCTCTGCAAGTTGCAGAGCCGCATTTGCCGGCTGAGCTGCTTTTTTTCGAGGAATACGCAAAGATTATGCGACGGGGCGAGGGAAGGGAATCCGGGGGATTTTGGAATTGCAAACAGGGAATTTCTGTCAGAACGGATACATTAAATCCTCGTGCATCAGTTGCAAACCGGTAAGCGAGGCGTTTCCTGGCTGTAACTCCGAGGAATCCCCGCCTTTAGGCATGAGGAGTCGTCAACTGTTCGGACCGTTTCCGCAGGGGCGGATGGAAGAAGTCGACCAGGCTATGGGCAAGCCGCGCCCCTGTCGAGGTCATGCAGTCTCTTGATGGCCGTGGTATTGCGTTTCTCGGAAGCCACCAGTAGCAAGACGCGGGCCTGCTGGCAGTTCCGAGGCACGCCGTCACCCTTAATATAAAGTTCGGCCAGCTCGACGGCCGCCTTGCTGTTTCCTGCTTGCACTTCTCCCCACAATTGCATGGGATTCATTCCCGACTTTTTATTCGCGGCTGAAGTGCTGCCCGATGGCGCCTGGACGGATGCTCCTGTCGAAGTCTCCGTGGTCTTGGCCGGCACGGTCTTCGGCGGATCCACTCGATAGCGATTGAAGTCCTCCAACTGGCTTCTCGAAGCTGGGCTCTGCGATGTTTTTCTAATTGGAAGCGGATCCGAGAAGATTCCAGCGACCGGGTAAGTTGGTTTGGTCTGGGGCAGCGCGGCGCGTGTTGTAATAGGTTGCTGGCTGGAGGTGTTGTTTTTAAAACCGGCGGAATCCACAGCGGGAGGCTTTACGTCGGCCTGCGCGCGGTTATTCGTGAATTTCACCACGGGTATGGTTACCGCAACGGAGAGGCATACTCCCAGAATGATGCCGCAGAGAAGCTGCTGCTTCTTTGCCGACAGGTACCGTTGGAGGGGAACCAATTCCACCAAGGCATCGATCCCTCGGAAAGAGAGTGAAGAAGATTTTGAATCGGGCGGTTGCTCCGCCTTGGTAGAGCCGATTTCCATGGAAAACAAGGAACGGTAGGAACCGGCTCTTTGTAGTTCGCCTCCGAGCGCTGGCGCTGGTGCGTTCGGCGGCGGCGCGTTGGATGGCAGCGCGATGGAGAGTGACGCGACTGGCAACTCTGATTGCAGCTTGGGTTTTGCATCTGCGGCAATCTTTTCTACCGCGGCCCTTCCCTCGGAGGAGAGGATTGGAATTGGCCGGTGGGCGCGCGCTTTCGATACAAACTTCGCAACGCGGTCTTCCGACTCGCTAATCCCGAGTTCGCTGGCCTTGGCTCGAACCGCCGTGTTTTTTTGCCCTTCCCCTCTTGGCGCCGGCGGGCCTGCCGCAACTAGCTGCCGGGCAAAGGCTTCCTCTTCTTCGGGAATCTCCTCCACTGCGTCAATTTCTTTCGCAGCCTCGCGGGGGACCTCTTCGGTGCGCAGCCGCGACATCCATTTCTTGATTTGTTCACGGCCGGCCTGGGAGATTTGCGTGAACCTTAAACCCCCGACAGTTCTGGAGAGATCGGTCCACGCCACTTCGCCCATGGCTTCGATTTTTTCCTGGAGGTTGAAAGAAAACCAGAAATAAACAGGGAGGTTGCGAGGGACGGGTGTAACGGAACTGAAACTCAGTCCCCCCTCGGAGATATTCAGAACCTTCCCCACTTCATCCCGCTCAATCTGGATGAAGGCGACGTCATCCGGCACTTTCCGTAAAGAACGGCGGCGATTTTGATCCATAAGTTTTTCAAGGGCACTTTTGGATTTTTCTCGGAGCTGTCTTTAGTGCTGAAAGAGCAAAGAAGTTCCGAACTAGCGCGGCCCGGCCTGGGGACAAGGCTCGGCTAGCAGGCCTTATATTCTCTCGCTTGATTAGCCATTTGGCAACAAAAAAGGCTTTGATAAATGGTAGGAAGATTCTTACATTGCAAGGCCCCTTCCGTGCTCCACCTGGCCTCTAACTTTCTCTTTTTGTTCGTACCAAGCGCTTGTTTTTTGGTTCTCTTCGCGTTGTAATTTGCGCGCAACTAAATGCTCTTCACGGGGTTTAACATTTGGAAACTTGAGAATGTCCGCTGGTCGCTGTTATTCTGGGGCCCCTCCTAGCCCAACCCAGCCTCGACAAGCCTCCGGGGTGGAAAGTCATGGATGCCGAGAAGCTGCGCGTTGCCCGCGAAAAAATTACACGCGTCTTTCGCTATTTGGAAGCGCTGAACCAGCACCGCAATCCTCCCAAACGCCAGATTCGGGAGCAGCCCTGGCACCTCTGGCTGCACGATTTGCCCGCGCATCCGGCTATCCGGCTGAGCGCGACCAAGTCCGGCCCGGGCTCGACCAAATCGAAAAGCGCCGATGTCCAACAGGAGCCAGCCCTTGCGAGCTCTACCTTCTCCCTGCGGGTCCAGCGGCCGCAGCTAACCCTGCCTCCCGAGCCTCCCTACGAGACGGCTTCCTGGCTTGAGCCTGGCTGGGATGACCCCTTTCAGCTGGCGACTGTGGTCGAGTCCCGCGAGGAGCCGCAGGGAAATGGCGCGACTTTGACAATCCAGTTCTCTGCGGACCCGGCACGATTAGCCGCTCTTCGCCGCTGGGCGCCCCTCCGCGACGAATGGGCCCGCAGGGAAAAACCCGCGCGCCAGGCGATGCGCCTTTTCGAAACCTTCTATTCCTTGTATGGCCGCATTGACCGCGAAGCGGAGCGTGTCGAGCTGGTTCTTGGCGACGGTATCCTGAGTTGGCAGCGCGCCGAGGGCGGGATCTTCCATCCGATTCTCTTGCAGCGCCTGCAGCTACAGTTCGACGCTTCCGTTCCGGAATTCACGCTCTCCGAAGCGGACTACCCCGTGGAACTTTACTCGGCACTGTTTCAGTCCATGGCGGATGTGGACGGACGCGCGATCGGGCGCTGCCGCGAAGAACTGGAGCAGGGCGGGTTTCATCCCTTGTATAACGGCACGACTTCCAATTTTCTGAAGCGCATGGTTGTGCAGCTCTCGCCGCGGGGGGAATTTATCGAAGATTGTGCGCCGCGAGGTGAGCAGAGCGATCCGCGCATTGGCCGCGACCCGGTCATCTTTTTGCGCGCCCGTACGCTCGGTTTTGCCGCTGCTATCGAGGGCATTCTCGCAGATCTTCGCACGCGCGAAGATCTGCCGTGGTCGCTGCTGAATATTGTGGGAGAAGAGTCGCCGATTCCCGATGCCGAGCCGGCGGAATCGGAGTCTTCTGAAAACGCTGCGGCGGAAAACGGCGTGGACGTGCTGCTCAGCAAGCCTGCCAATCCCGAGCAGATTCGCATCGCGCGGCAACTCGAACAGCACGGAGGCGTTTTGGTTCAGGGCCCCCCGGGCACCGGCAAGACACACACCATCGGAAACCTCATTGGCCATTTGCTGGCGCAGGGAAAAAGTGTTTTGGTCACCAGCCACACGACCAAGGCCCTGCGCATGGTGCGCCATCATATTGTTCCTGAGCTGCGCCCGTTGTGCGTGAGCGTCCTCGAAAGCGACTTGGAGAGTCGCAAGCAATTGGAGAGCGCGGTCGGCTCGATTGCCGAGAGGCTTTCTCGCGCGGATGCGCGCGCTTTGGACTTGGAGGCGAAGAAATTCGAAGCCGAGCGTCACGATTTGCTAAAGAAATTGGAACAGCTGCGCCATCAACTCTCCGAAGCGCGCGCCGACGAATACCGAGAAGTCGCCCTCGCCGGAAAACACTGGTCGCCGGCGGACGCGGCTCGCAAGGTCGCGCAAGAGAAAGAATTCTACGGCTGGGTGCCGGGACCGGTTGCCGCGGTCGCTCCCTTGCCGCTTTCTCCCGACGAACTTACGGATCTATATCGAACTAACGTTTCCCTTTCCGCCGAAGACGAAGCCGCGCTCTCCGGCCAGCTTCCTGAGATGCACGATCTGCCGCGGGTCGAAGATTTTGAAGCGTCGGTCAGCGAGCGGAACCGTCTGGGCATGGAAGACTTGGATTTTCGCTCCGACCTTTGGCAATCCGGCGCTCCCCAGAACACAACCGAAGAATTTGAAGCGCTCATTTCGAATTTGACGCAAGCGGTCGAGCCGCTTTCCGGAAACGGAAAGTGGAAACTCGCGGCCGTTTACGCGGGGAAGTACGGCGGGGCGCATCGACAGCCGTGGGAGCAATTGGTCGCTCTTGTGCGCAAAGTTCATCAGGAATCGGCGAACGCGCAGGAAACGCTGGTGAAATACGGCCCACAGCTTCCCGAAGCCGCGGACCCGGAAGAGCTTCTGCGCATCGCCACGGAAATTCTTGGCCATCTCGAACAAGGCGGCAAACTCGGCTCGTTTGCGCTGCTCACGCACAAGGCCTGGAGCCAATTCATTGACTCGGCAAAGGTGAGTCGCGGTCGCCCGCGCTTGCTCGAGCATTTTCGCGCACTGCACACGCTGGCGGGCCTTGCAAACCTGCGCCGAGAGCTGTCCATGCGCTGGAACCGCCAGATGGCTCCGCTCGGCGCTCCTCCTTCCGCGCAAATGGGCGAGGAAGTCGAAAAAACGCTCATGCAATATTGCGATGCGATGGAAGACTGTCTGGGCTGGCATGAGTGCACTTGGCTCCCGCTTCAACAGCAGCTTGAGGACCTCGGTTTTCGTTGGGAGAAATTTCTTGCCGAGCAGCCCGCGGTCATGGGAGCGGAAGGCGAATTGTTGCGCCTTGGCAAGGCCGTTTCGGACGCACTCCTGCCCATTCTGGATTCGCGGTACAAAAAACTAAGATTGCTTCAGCTGGAAGAAGAGTTTCGTGAACTGAAAGCGCGGCACAAGCTCGCCTCCCGCAATTCCCGCGCGGCCAAGATTCTGGTCCATTTGCAGAAGGCCATCCAGGAAGAGGATTGCGGCGCGTATCGCGAAGCCTATGACCTTCTGCTCGAACTGAAGAGCCGGCAAGCTGACCTCGATCTTCGCCGCGCGCTGCTCGGCAAATTGGAAAGCGCCGCGCCCGCCTGGGCCGCGGCCATTCGAAACCGCACGGGCATACATGGCAAAGGCGAACCGCCGCGCGATCCCGCCGCCGCCTGGATTTGGCGCCAGCTCAACGACGAACTTGACCGCCGCGCCGAGGCTTCGCTCGAAGCGCTGCAATCGAAAATCGAAAAGCTTCGAGAGCATCTCCGCCGAGTGACCGTGGACTTAATCGACCGCCGTGCCTGGTCCTGGCAGGCTCGTCGCACTTCGCCGCGCCAGCGTCAGGCGCTCGTCGGCTGGCTGGACACGATTCGCAGGATCGGCAAGGGCCATGGCATTCGAGTCGGGCTGCTGCGCGGCGAAGCCGCCCGAAAAATGGCCGACTGCCGCAGCGCCGTTCCCGTTTGGGTCATGCCGCTCTCGCGAGTGGTCGAAAATTTCGATCCCCGCTCGACCCGCTTCGACGTCGTCATCATCGACGAAGCCAGCCAGAGCGACGTCATGGCTTTGGTCGCGCTATATCTGGGCAAAACCGTTCTTGTTGTTGGCGACCACGAGCAGGTCAGCCCGTCCGCTGTCGGCCAGGACCTGGGCATCATTCAAAATCTCATCTTCCAGTACCTCGAAGGCATCCCCAACTCCGATCTCTACGACGGCCAAATTTCCATCTACGACCTCGCGCGGCAGTCCTTCGGCGGCGCCACGTGTCTGGTCGAACATTTCCGCTGCGTGCCGGAAATCATTCAGTTTAGCAATATGATTTCCTACGATTGGCGCATCAAGCCGCTGCGCGACGCCAGCCGTGTGCATCTGCTCCCGCACACCGTTGCGTATCGGGTCTCGGGTTCGAGCCGCGACGGCAAGGTCAATCGCCAGGAAGCTCTGGCGACTGCCGCGTTAATTGCTTCCGCCATCGAGCAGCCCGCGTATCAGCACAACGGCGCGGGCCAGCCGCTCAGCTTCGGTGTGGTTTCTCTTGTCGGCGACGAACAAGCGCTCGAAATCGACAATTTGCTGCGCGCTCACATTTCCCCCGACCGCTACGAATTTCACCGCCTGCTGTGCGGCAACGCCGCGCAGTTCCAGGGCGACGAGCGCGACGTCATCTTCATTTCTCTGGTAGACACCGCTCAGCGCGGCACGCTTTCCATGCGCGACCAGGAACTTTTCAAGCAGCGCTTCAACGTCGCCGCCAGCCGGGCCCGCGACCAGATGTGGGTGGTCCATTCGCTCAACGCAAGCAACGACTTGAAAGCCGAAGACCTTCGCCGCTTGCTCATCGAGCATGCCCAGGATCCGAGCCGCCTGATGCGCGCCCTCAATGAAAAAGAAAAGCGCAGCCAGTCTTCCTTTGAACGCGAAGTCATGAAACGCCTTGAGGCCGCCGGTTATGGCGTAGCGCCGCAATGGAAAGTGGGTTCTTTCCGCATCGATCTTGTTGTCGAAGGAAACGGCAAGCGCCTCGCCATCGAATGCGACGGCGATCACTATCATCCGCTCGAACGGCTGCAGGAAGACATGGACCGCCAGTCCATTCTCGAACGCATGGGCTGGATTTTTACCCGCGTCCGCAGCACGGAATTTTTCCGCAATCCGGAACGCACGATGAGACCAGTGTTCGAAAAACTTCAAGCGCTGGATATTTTCCCCGTTCTTCCAGTGGAGACAAAGCCGCGTTCAACGCGCAAGAGCGCGGCGGCGCCTCCGCCCACGTCGCTGCCCCAAGGCCAACCATCTCCAGGACTGGTTGATCGCGTCATCGCCCACGCGGAAGAACTTCTTGCCTCCTGGGCCAGCCCGCAGCAATCCGCAAATATGCGCCGCCGCGAATCGCGCCAGGCCGTGCAAAGAGATTACGCGACCAATTGAAAGCTCTTTATCTCCTGTTAATAAAAATGTGAAAACACTCCCGATTTTCCACTTTGTTTTTCTCCCTGGGTAGGTTACATTCAGCCTGCCCTGCCCGCCTCGAGGTGCTCATGAAAATTTTCCTGGGTTTGCCCGTTCTGGCGGTGGCGGCCTATTTTCTCGCGTCCTCCGCTCCGGAAGCGCCCACGGGTTTTGACAACAAGACCAACGGGCTGGTGGACGATGCCACCCATGCTGTGGATCAAACCAAGTTCGACGAAGTCGAGCAGATTTCCGATGGCCTTGGTCCCCTCTATAACGCGCAGTCTTGCCGCGAGTGCCATCAGAACCCCACCTCGGGCGGGGCAGCCCAGGGCGGCGAATTGCGCGTGGGCCATCGTGGCCCTGGCGGCAAGTTTGAGAATCCGGAAATCCCCATCAACCACGGTTCCGAAATCATCAAAGGCCGCTCTCTCGTAAACGACCGCGCCATCTGCCCCAGCGGGGCGTTTCCCGCGGCGGAGATCCAGGAACGCGTCCCCGACTCGGAGCACATTCATACTTTCCGCGTTTCTTTGAATCTTTCGGGCGACGGGTTTGTGGAGGCGATGACCGACCGAACGTTTGTGGATTTGGCAAAAGCGCAGTGCGACAAAAGCCATCACAAGATTTGCGGCCAGGTCCTTTATGTGCCGGTCGTCGAAGCGCCCGGCCAGACGGCCGTCGGGCGTTTTGGCTGGAAGGACCAGCACGCCAGCCTGCTTTCCTTCTCCGGCGATGCGTACCTGAATGAGATGGGCATAACTAACCGTCTACAGCCGGATGAAGTGACGAACATCTGCAACACCGCCTCCGAACCCAACGACACGCCCGGCTCCGATGGTCTTGCAGACGTGGACCACTTCGCGCGGTTCGTCCGCGCGACGAAGGCGCCCCCGCGCGATGCCCATCTTGCTGGCACGCCTAAAGCTAGGCAAGGCGGCGAACTCTTCACCAAAATAGGCTGCGCGGAATGCCACGTGGAGACGCTGACCACCGCTTCCTCCGGCACAAAGGTCAACGGTGGTGCCCTTACCATTTCCGACGCCATGGCGAACAAGCAGTTTCATCCCTACGGCGATTTCCTGCTTCATGACGTCGGAACGGGCGATGGGATTGTTCAGTCCATGACCGAGCATTACGGGAAAAAGATGTATTCGATCACTTGGAAAGGCCTCTCCGTTCCGGAATTCGAGAAGACCGCCAACAAAATTCGCACGGCCCCGCTATGGGGCGTGCGCCTGCGCCCGCGTTTGATGCACGACGGCGCCTCGCTCACGTTTTCTGACGCCATTGTTCGCCATCACGGCGAAGCTGCGCACGTCACCCAAAAATTTGAGCGGCTCAAATCCAGCGAAAAGGATGCGCTCTTCGAATTCCTGCGCTCCTTGTGAGTTCTTGAAAAAAAGTTGGCTCTAAAATTTCTAACCATTGAGCCCATTGTGACCACTGAAGCGCACGCTCTGGCCCGAGACGAGTTCGAGGCCAGTTGTTGTTCATCCGGCTCCTGTAAAATCGGTTCTCAGCCCTTGCTTTTCACTTCGACTTCGACTGGCATATGGCTGAGCTTTTCGTAGATTCGGCCGCGCCGGCGAAGAGGCCACCAGTCATAAAGGTGGATTTGCATCGGCCGCCACATGGCGACCCATCCGGCGATGGTAAGGCTTTCCCGCGCAATGACGGCCCAAGTGCTGCTCTCGTGCCCCAGCAAAGCCTTGCTGAGTATGAGGCATACGGAAAGGAATACCAACCCGATGAGCAGGCTGCTCCGGCCCTGATTCAACAGTCGCTTGAACTCCAGATCGTTGATCTCGGCACGCTGCGCAAAATAGTTGTGTACTGCTGTTTTGATCAGTTCCTTGGGGTCTTCGGCGGCGCATTGCTCGAGGTAGATATGTAATCGCACGGGATCCTCCAAGGGGAATTCGAGCGCCCAGCTCACAATGAATTCCTCCGCGCCCGCGTCGAGATCTTTTTCAATGAAGGGAGAAGGGTCCATCGAGTTGAACAGCTGGGCCAGGTCGTGGAGTTTTAGCCGAATGTAGTGCGGATGCCCGCGCTCGGTGCCCCTCCCTTTTGGGGGAAAAAAGTGCATCACGAAGTCCTTAGCGTTAAAGTACGCTCCAAAATTTGGCATAAACCCTTGGTCCACGGCAAATTCTGGCGGACCTTTGCCCAAATCCCTGACCTTTCGGCCAGTATAATTGTTTGCGCAAAGGCCCTTGCGGAGCCCCTTCTGCCCCTTCGTTTCCTTGCTAGCCTATAGATACGTAACGACATACCCCGCTACTGGGGAATGTTCCAAAGTTTTCCACAGCGCCGTGTGTCGCCAAACCTTACCCGGCCCAGCCACCTGCCCGCAAAAAGGAGGCTCGCCCGTAAGGTTTCGCCGTTTGAGGCGAAAGGGGATGAAAGTGAAAATCGCACCAGCTCTACTCACCATTACGGGGATCTTTGGCGCGGTCTCTGCGTCCGCGCTCGGCCAGGCGCCCTCAAGCTATCCGGCTGCTGGCTCTACTAAGAGTGTCTCTCGCACCACCAAAGCCGTAAACTATCGCCGCGGCGGTCCGGCGGCCAAGATCGATTTTCAAGGCACGGAATTGATGCAACAGGCGACCGGCGAAGCCAAAGTGCAGAACAAAGGGAGTCGCGTCGAGATCGAGGCAAAATTCCTGGGGTTGGACGAAGCGACCAAGTTCGGCCTGGAGTATCTCACCTATGTCTTGTGGGCCGTTTCTCCGGAAGGCCGCGCCGTAAATCTCGGCGAAGTGGTGCTCAAGGGTGGTACGGGCGAAGTGAAAGCCATCACCGACATGCAAACCTTCGGCATGATTGTCACCGCCGAGCCGTATTTTGCTGTTACGCAGCCGGGCAACACCGTGGTCCTCGAAAACATCATCAACACTTCGATGGCCAAGGTTGAAAACATCAGCGCCAACTACGAGTTGATGGCTCGCGGCGCTTATTCCTCTTCGAATACGAAGATCGAAAACGCCATTTTCGGCATTGACCGCAAGACGCCACTCGAACTTTTCGAGGCCCGCAACTCCGTGCGCATTGCGCACATTGCTCTCGCCGATAAATATGCTGCCCCGACTCTCGCCAAAGCCGAACAGCAGCTCCGCGCCGCGGAAGAAACTTATGCCCGCAAGAGCGACAAGAAAGCTGTCGAGGCCGCCGCGCGCGAAGTCGTGATCACCGCGGAAGAAGCCCGCGTCATGGCCGTGAAGCAAAAGGCCGAAGAAGATGCCCAGGCCATGATTGCCGCGGACAAAAAAGCCGCGGAAGAGCGTGAAGCCAAGGCTCGCGCCGATGCCACCGCCGAAGCGCAGCGCCGCGCGGAAGCCGAGCAGGCGCGCAAACAGGCCGAAGCCGCGCAGGCCGAAGCTTTGCGCATGAAGCAGGAAGCCGAGAAAGCGGCCGCCGAAGCCGCGCGTCAAAAGGCCGAGGCGGACCAGGCTCGCGCCGCCGCATTAGTGCAGCAACAAGCCGCCGAAGCCGAAGCGCAAAAAGCGGCCAACGAAAGAGCCGCCGCGCAAGCCGCCGCCGAACAAGCCGCTCGTGATAAGGCCGCTGCCCAAGCTGACGCCGAAAAAGCGCGCCAGGCTGCTGCCCAAGCTGAAGCCGAAAAGGCTCAGCTCCGCGGCCAGCTTCTCGGGCAACTGAATTCCATTTTACAGACGCGCGATTCCGCCCGCGGCCTCATCGTGAACATGTCCGATGTGCTCTTTGACACCGGCAGCTACACGCTGAAGCCCGGCGCCCGCGAAAAGATGGCAAAAATTTCGGGCATCCTTCTCGCGCATCCGGGCCTCACGCTCCAGATCGAGGGCCACACGGACAGCGTCGGCAGTGAGGAATTCAACCAGCAGCTCTCCGAGCGCCGTGCCGACTCCGTGCGTGATTTTCTGGCCGAGCAAGGCGTGTCCGGCTCTTCCATCACTGCGCGCGGCTTCGGCAAAACGCAACCGGTCGCTTCGAACGACACACCCGAAGGCCGACAGCGCAACCGCCGCGTCGAACTCGTCGTCAACGGCGACGCCATCGGCGGCACCGCAAACGCATCGGCTGCGAACGTCTCCGGCTCGCAGCGCTAGCGCAGTCGCGCTTATCGTTCCGTTTATTTCTGCCCGCTGCGACGGTGAGAGAACCTAGATCACCGTCACAAGGCCTCTCTCCGCTCCTTTTCCAGCCAGGGAGGGCATAGCAGCGTCAAGCGTGGCGAACTTCCCTTTCTCCTATTATAGGGACGCCACTGCACTTTAATCCGGCTATAATTCCCCCGGTTGGTCGCTCCCCGGAAGAAGTCCCTTCCGCGCCAATCGGTTCTCCCGAACCCGAGAATCGCAGGAGGAGCCCATGTGACCATCCCTTGTATCTTCTTCTCTGTTTTTCGCTTGTTGCCCCCGGAGTTGCCGCTCAAGAAAATGCAGGCCCCGGACGCGACGACAAATCGCAGCTTCGGCCCGCTTATGTCCCTTCGGACAAGGCCATGTTCAAGCAGTACTGCGAGTCACGCCACGGCGCCGAGGGCAAAAGCCGCGGCCCCGCTACTCCAACGCTCAACAAGCGCGTGCCCGATCTCACCACTCTTTCGAAACGCCGCGGCGGCAAATTCCCGTCCGAATATGTCGGGAACGTCCTTCGGAACTTTGCCCACGACCGCGGAGAAGTCTGCGGAAAAGTCCGCAGAAAAGTCGGAACAAAAGCCTGCTGCGCCAGTTGTCAATCGCGGCAAATGTCCGCGTCTCAAAGTGAATTACATTGCACTGGTCCGTCACGCCGAGCGCGGAGAAGAGTTCGTGCAATGCGAAGACGCTTCCCGCGGGGGTCTGCGCTTCAAAAGCACCAGCAAGTATATGGAGCAAACTCTGATTGAAGTCGCCGCGCCGACAGTTCCGGACAGCCTGCCATCTTCGTTCCGGCCAAGATTGTCTACATGCAGGAGCTTCCGGAGCAAAATCTGTTCCGCTACGGCGTCGAATTAGTTCCGCCTCTTTTGCTCAGGAAGGCTCACCGCCGTGTGCGCCACGGGCGGGCCTATGCGTCTTTCGGACAAAACGCGGTACGCGCTGCGGCAAGCCTTTTCCAGCGAGATTCTCCCATTGCCGAGGGAATTCAGAAATGTTATGCGATGGCCTCCGTAGGGCCGGTTCCGCCGACGGCTAATCACACGAGGTCGTCAACGGTGGGACGCGTGGCGCCTTTCCAGCCGGCTTCAAACTGTTTGCGGACAAAGCCCGCGTCGTAACTCTTATCCTGAGACTTCAGCGCTTGCTCAAGGCCGAAAAGCGTACGTGGGTTGCGCGGATTGCGCTCCAAGTCCGCGCGGAAAACTTCCTCGGCGCCCGCAAAATCGCCGATTTTCAGCAGCACCGCGCCAAGCGATTCGCGCACGGGATAGAACCAGTCCTGCGGCTCGTCATACTTCAGGCCGTCTTGCACCGCGACGGCGGCGCGAAGCTGGTTGACCGTTGCGTCCATGCCGTTTTTCGCCAGCGAAATTTTGGCGCCCAGCACGTTCTCCGCAATTTTCAAAATGTCTTTGGTCTTGTTGTTGATGGGCATCTGGAAAATCTCGTCCGGCGAAGTTTTGTCTTCCGCGTCGGCAACAATCTTGTGCTCGGCTTCGGCGCCATCCAAATCGCCTGTACCGGCCAGCGCCAGCCCGCGCGCGAAATGCCAGAAAATATTGGCGGTTTGCATCGCGGGATCCGGCTGTGGGATTTTCAAAATTTCATTCCATTTGTGAAACCGCACTTCGACCGCTAGCGGCACAGTCAGGAAACCGCCGAGCGCGGGCATTTCTTTCACGTGCGGGCTCACGTTGGCCGCCAGTACCTGCGCGCCGCGTCGCGACTCGGCGTAATTTCCGTTCATCGCCGCGGCCATGGCGATGAAATGCAAATTGTGGCTGTAATACATCATCGAGTAGATGCCCGGCGCGGCGCCGCCCTTGATGTAGGCTTGATCCGCCAGCGCCGCTTTCTGGTTGGTCTTCAGCGCGGCTTCGTAATCACCAGTGCGGATGTAAATATGCGCGGGCATGTGCACGATGTGTCCAGCGGCGGGCGCAAGCTCGGCCAGGCGGTTCGCGGCGGCCAGCGCGCGCTCCGGCGAATTCGACGCCTCCACCGAATGAATGTAGTAGTGAATCGCGCCCATGTGATTGGGCTCGCGCCGGATCACCGATTCGAGCGTCGCGACAATTTCCTCCGTACCTTCTTCCGGCGTGCCTTCCGCGCGCCACAGCCCCCACGGATGCAAATCCATTCCCGCCTCGGCAAACAACGTGGCGGCATCGAGGTCGTCCGGGAAGCGCTTCATCACTTCGCGCATGGCGTCGCGATACTGCTCTGCGGCAGCGTGCAAATCGGACTTCGGGTCGGCAGGAAAGCGCTTCGCCAGCGCCTCGATGTACGCCTTGTCGCTCTCGGAGGCGTCAGCGGCGAGCGCCTGCGCCTTCTCGATGGCCGCATGCGCCTGCACGAAGCGGTCTTCGCTGGCGGGATCGTTATAATTCGGGCCAACGGCTTCCGCTACGCCCCAAAACGCCATCGCCAGCTTGGGATCGAGTTCGCCCGCGCGCTCGAACGAGCGCGCCGCCTCATCGTGATTGAACGCGTAAATCTGCCGCAGCCCCTGATCGAAGAACGCCTGCGCTTGCGCGTTCTTCGTCGAGACGGGATGGCGCCAGTTGCCGTAGCCAGCCATCAGCAGGGCCGCGGGCTTGGCCTTGGCCGCCGCAGCGCGCTCGCGATGCTCTTGCGCCAACGCGGGATCCCTCAGGGCAAGAATGGCGAGGCACAGTGTCAGGGTGGCGCACAACAGGGTCAGGACGCGGCGATACATGCAGTTCCTCCGGTGAATTCTGTGAAGTAGTGCGACTTTGCCGGGGAATTGTAGCATCGCGAGGTGAGGGAGATGCTAGAGAAAGAAAGAAGGAGAGGGGTCAGTTCGCAAGAGCTGCAAACAGAGGACTTGCGGCATACGGAACTTGGAAAGTTGCATAACGCCCCTACCCACGCCTGGCACTGTTGCATGGTTATCAAAAGAAAGACAAAAATCGGAACGCGAAAATGGAAATTGGAAAAAGGAAATTGGTTGGGGGGCGCATGGATGGCGCCCTTACACAAGCGCCAGCGTCAACCGCGGAAACGAAGCTTTGTAAAGGCCGGCATCCGCGGTCAAAAGCTTGTACCCCTTCTCCACCGCGTGCGCTCCAATCAAGAAACCCGCGAGCAGCGGCCGCGAGCCGCCCTGCCTTTTTCGCCGCGCTGCGTAACCCTGAAACGCGCTCCCCGCCGCTCGCCAAATCTTTTCTTCCAACGCCCACTCCACCACAATCCCCGCTTCTTCACAGAATCGATCGACAAACGCTTCTGTCCTTCGGGGAGCGCCGATCAGCTCCGCGTACACGACTCCCGAAACAACCAAGGTGTCCTGGCTCCAAGCATCGTCCAGCGCCTTTCTGGCCGCTACATGCAGCGAATCGCTCGCGTCCCACAAAGCCACGATGACATTTGTGTCGAGCGCCGTTGTCATTTCCTCTTCCTGCCCCCGCAGCTCCCGCAGCCACTTCTGTATGGCTTTCCGGCCCTTTCCGATCCCCGGATTGCCAATTCCCATATACTTCGCAAAGGGACTTTCTTTCCGCACCGCCTTTACTTACTTCTTCGCTCCTGCCATTGACAACCCGCCTTATCCTGAATACCTTGCCCACCTATGCAATGGGAAGGTGAAAAACCATAGAATCCCCAAGCGGAGTCAAAAAGCCGCGCTAAAGCGCGGCCTTGCGCAAGGGCCCAAATTTCGATGAAAAGCAAACTTCTTCTGGCGGCCTTGGTTTCGGCGACGATTGCCATTGCGGCTTCGCTCCAGGTTGGCTTTGGTATTTGGCCGAGTCTTGCCCTGGTGGCCATGGTGCTGCGTTGGCTGGCCATCGTAGCCATGGCGGCTTACGCGACTTCGCGGCGGTCGTTGACGGCGTGGATTCTCGTCGGCCTGCTTGCCGGTGCGGAATTGGGACACGACGCGCCTGCGGCGGCCGCGAAGCTTCAGTTGCTCGGAACCATCTTTCTGCGCCTGATTCGCGTCGTCATTGCGCCGCTGCTTTTTGCCGTACTCGTGGTGGGGATTGCCGGCCACCCGGACTTGAAAAAAGTCGGCCGGCTGGGCGTCAAATCGCTCATCTACTTCGAACTGGTCTCCACCATTGCCATGCTCATTGGCCTGGCCGCCATCAACTTGAGCCGCGCGGGAGAGAGCGTTCACTTGCCGCCCTCCACTGCCGGCGAAACTCTCACTGTTTCTCCACACTCCGCGTCGCAGATCATCACCGACGTTTTCCCCGAGAACATTGCCAAGTCCGTCGCCGAAGGCCAGGTGCTCCAAATCGTGGTCTTCAGCATTCTCTTCGCGTTTGCACTTGCCCTGGTTCCCGAGGCCAAGCGCCGCCCTATGTTGGCCTTCGCAGAAAGCCTCTCGGAGACCATGTTCAAGTTCACCAACATTGTGATGTGCGCCGCGCCTATCGGCGTCTTCGGAGCAGTTGCTTACACCGTCGGGCACCTGGGCTTGACCGTCATTCTTCCCCTCTTGAAGCTCCTCGCCACAATGTATATCGCTCTCGTGTTCTTCATTCTTTTCGTGCTGGTTCCCATCCTGCTTCTGGCGGGCATTCCGCTGAAGCCGTTCGTCGCCGTCGCCGCTGAGCCCGTCACGCTGGGCTTTGCCACCGCCAGCTCGGAAGCTACTTTGCCGATCGCCATGGGAAAAATGGAAGCCTTCGGCGTTCCGCGTCAAATCGTGGCGTTTGTCCTGCCCACCGGCTACAGCTTCAACATGGACGGAGCCAGCCTTTACCAATCCCTCGCGCTCATTTTCGTCGCGCAAGCCGCGGGCATGCACCTTTCTTTAGGCCAGCAAGCGGTGATGATTCTGACGCTTCTCCTCAGCAGCAAGGGAACAGCCGGCGTCGCCCGCGCATCCTTCTTGATTGTTTTCGCGGCAGCCTCTTCTTTTCACTTGCCCATGGAGCCGCTCTTTCTTCTCTTCGCGATTGATCAGCTCATGGACATGGGGCGCACCGCCGTTACGGTTCTGGGCAATTGCGTCGCGTGCGTGGTCATCGCCCGCTGGGAAGGAGAACTGCCGGCATCGGCTCATACTGCCAAGAAAATCAGAACCTGAAATGCCGGATTGGAGGGAATTATTGTAATTGCGCGTAGACATCAGGAGAGCCGTGCGACACCTCTCTGCGCCCACGGCGTCTCCTGACGCGTGCTACCCCTCCGGACAGCGCGCGTAGCCTTCGCGCCAAGTCCCCGGATTCGCGCCTTTCGTCCAGTTTTTTCGTCGTCCGCAGCGGCAATAAACTTTGGACAGCTTCGAAGCGATTGACGGTTCAGAGCGCCTGAGCTTCGTCGCTTCAGGAACGCGCACGGCAGGGAGTGGGTCCTCGATGAAATTCGTCGTATCGCCGAAATTTCTTGTGTCGCGGGTCGTTGCTCTCCTACTGATTTTGTCGCTTCCGCCGGCGATCCACCCGTAAGAGGATACACTTCGCCCTCGCTCCTCCCAGTGCAGATTCTTGTCCTTAATGTGCCTTGGGAGCGCCTGAAGGTTCAGGGGGCGCTCGCAGGTGAGTGTCAAAAAACTGGTCGACGCGGTGCCACGCGTCGCGCAGCACGTGCTCCCGGCTAAAATAGTGAAATTCGCCCGGATAGAACATGAAGGAAACCAGGTCGCCCTTGTGCTTCTTCAGCGCCTCATCAATGAGCCAGACTGATTCGAGGAATGGCACGTTGACGTCCGCGGTGCCGTGCAATACGAGCAGCGGACGCTCTAGCCGATCAATATGCGAGATTGGCGAAGCATTTTTGTAAACGTCCGGATGTTCTTCGGGAGTCCCCATGCGGCTCGCCGTCCAGTCCCCGTGGTACGGATCGGAGTAATACATCGCGTAATCGACGACCCCCGCGACGTCCACGCCGGCGCGGAAAAGCTTGGGCTGGTCCGTCATCGCGATCAGCGAAAAAAATCCGCCATAGCTCAGGCCCCAGACGCCAATGCGGTTCGCATCCACGTACGGCAGGCTCTTCAAATAATTTCCGCCCATCCATGCGTCCTTCGCGTCCTTGCCGCCGACGTCCATGTAGACGCCGGTGCGCCAGGCGCGGCCATAACCGATGCTTCCGCGATAGTCGGGCGCGAGGACCACATAGCCCTTCTGCAGGAAATATTGGTGAATGCTGTAGTACACGGCGTAGTTGCGCTGCACATGCCAGCCGTCGTAGTTTTGATTCACGCCATCGCCGTGAATCCACAGAATCGCCGGATGTTTTTTGGTGCGGTCCAGATTCTCTGGGACAAAGAGCCAGGCCGGAACCTGCTGCCCGTCCGGTCCGGGATAGTGCACAAACTGCGGCTCGACAAACCGCGAGCGATCGATGTCCGAGGGCATCGAGTCCGTCAGCCGAACCGGCTGGGCGCCTTCGCGTGCCGCGCTCGTGTAGAGATCTGCGCTGTTGTGCGTGTCCGTGTGCTGGTAAACCAGCCTTCCGTCGCCTTCCGACCAATGCGGCTCGATGTTTGTTCCGGCTGCCTCCGTGACGTACGCAATCTTCGCTTGTGCAGGATTGTCGCCGATTGTCGCGATGCCGATCCGGCGGTCGCCGGGATGATCTTCGACGTTCGCATCAAATGCGACTCGCGTGCTGTCATGCGACCACGCCGGGCGCCACGCTTCGAAGCGGCCTTTCGTGATTTGCACCGCATCGCCGCCGGCAGAAGGCATCACATAGAGATGATCCCAGCCGTCCTGATCGCCGAGGAACGCGATCCACTTGCCGTTTGGAGAAGGCCACGGCTGCGCTCCCGCTTCCCCCCAGTCGGGAATGCTCCAGAATTTTTCCTCGTCCACTTCGTGAATCGTCTTTACGGAACCGGTGGTGGCGTCCGCGACATAAATGAAATATTTTTTAAAGTCTTTTGACTGGCCATCGAAGACCAGGCGATTGGCATCGATCCACGCCAATCCGCCGTATTCGCCGGGAGTGCCGATCGCGGCTGGCTTTCCGCCGCTTAATTTCAGCGCGTAAATTCGCCCGGGAACGTACTCCGAGACGCGATAAATGAGTTTCGCGCCGGAGTACGCCGGGGATTCATCGTGATGAATTGTTTTCGAGCCGGCGGTATAGGCAACGGATTCTCCGTCCGGCGACCAAACGATCCCGCGGATGCTCACATCGTCGTGCGCCATGGTGGATTCGGTTCCATCGGAAAGCCAGCGGACGATCAAATCGCTTCCCTTTCGCGCGCCCTGCTCTTCCGCGCGATTGCCGCGAACAAACGCGACGCGTTTCCCGTCAGAAGACGGAACGAATCCACTGCCGCGGTCTGGCTTGCTCCACGCAGGCTTGGCCTCGCCTCCCGCCGCGGGGACCTTCCACAACTCTGCTTCGTGCACGAAACAAACGCTCTCGCCCTTTTCGCTCCAGAACGCATCGGCCACTCCGCCTTCGGGAAACGACGTAAGCGCGACAGGCAATCCGCTGCCATCTGCATTCGCCAAATACAAATTCTTGACGTCCGCGCGATCCCACGTAAACAAAATATGCTTGTTGTCCGGCGACCAGACCGGGTCCGACGGATGTTTGATTTCGATGAGTTGCTCAATCGTGAGCGCAGTCTTGCGGCTCGCAGTCTGCGCCTGCAAATTACCCATGCATCCAAGCGTGAAGATGACCGCAAATGACCGCAGTACACGCTTTTCCATGCGCATAGCGCCTCCCAATCGGGCCGGAGTTTAATAGAAGTACGGACGAGGTTGCTACGCAAAGAAAAGGCCAGTGGACATTGTCCCGCCCACCCGCCGTTTAGGCCTTTCCGATCACCATCATGCCGCAAAAAATCGCGTTAGAACGTAAAGCGCAATCCAAACCGCGTCACGAACGGATTGATAGCGAGTGATGGCTTCAAATAGAAGCCGCCACCCGGAGGAGTGTACTGCGCTACTTCCGCGATAACGGTTTGAGAGTTGGTCGCATTGAAGAAGTCAACCGTCGGCGTGAAGCGCCAGCGGTCATTGAAGACAAACTCGCGAGAAAGGCGCAGGTTCAACTGGTTCACACTCGGCAGGCGCTGGATTCCCGCCGGTTGAAGGATGACCGTCTCGCTGAAAATGTCGGGTTTAGGATGAGTGGGTGTGATATTCGCGTCAGGAATGGAAAAGGTTTCCGTTGGCTGAATCGGGAAACCCGCATAGTGCTGGAAGTTCAAGCTAGTTCCGAATTTCCAAGGAAGCTCGTAGGTGCTGTCCACTTTGAAAACGTAGGTTGAATCAAGATTGAGGTAGTTGTTGTTCCGATTGATGTCATTATTTGGGTCGGTAAAATTGTCCCCGGTGGCCTCGTCAGAGAAGCCGCGGCCAAAGACGCCTTTTTGGCGCTGCATGGTGAATCCGCCGAGGATCTGCCACTTATGAGATAGGCGCTTGACGGCGGTGAACTCGACCGCGTTGTACGAGTTGTTGTCCAGTTGCGGAAAATTCGTCACCAGGTTGCTGAACGCCCCATACTTGTTGGGATCGGATGGTTGAAAGCTATAAAGGGTCATCGGCTGGTTCGTTACTGGATTGATGATCGGTTGACCGTTCAGCATGGTAATGGGCACATAATCCGATTTCGAAACCGCTGCGTTTTCCGTTCCATACAGGTTCTTCTTTGTCCGGTAGTAGTAAGTGGCTCCCACCCGGAGGTCCCGCCACAATTGTTTTTCGTACCCGGCACTGACCTCTTCCGAATAGGGGCGGCTCATGTTGGAATTGATTTGTGCTCCGCCCGATGAGGCAACCGGTGTCGCGTTCGCCGGAAGCCATTCGCTGAGTTGCGGGATTTTGTCGCCGTTTGTGTCATTCCAGGGGAAAGTCAGGGTGATCAAGCCATTCGGGTTTGCCGTCTCGGCAAGCCCTGTGCCTTGCATGATGTAATAAATGCCGTAGCCAAAGCGAATGACAGAGTCACCCTTCCCCGTTGGGTCGAATGCGACTCCGACCCGCGGCGAAACGGTGTTCCAGTCCACGAGATTTCCGGACGCTGGGAACCTAAAACCTGCCTTGAAGAGCTGAGGGAAGGTCAGGTTGGAGTCCGTTGTTTGCGCGGGATAGTAAGTCGTAAAGCGGTCGTAGCGCATCCCGAGATTCAGCGTAAGACGTCGCCTCGGAGTCCAGGTATCTTGCAAGTAGAAGCTCGTGTCTCGGAAATAGTTCTTTTGCGTGGCCGGTGTATTGTAAGCCACGACTTGCAAAGGTTGAGAAAAGACTGGCTGCGCAGGTTTCGCTGTGGGGTCGCTATTGAAGATAGCGTTGATCCCGCCGCTCACTTTATAGATGTACGAGTTATAGTTGTCCCCCCACTTGAATCCAAACTGGAAATTGTGGTTTCCGGCCCAATTGGGCTTGTACCACGAGCCGCTCGCGGACCATTTAAGAACCCAAGCCGGGTTTTGAAATTCATCGGGCGCCGCACCACTTTCCTGTGAGTATCCAATGTCTTGCAAGTTCAGGCCGGTGGAATCGGCCTGGTAGCTGAGAGGGAAGATGATTTTGTTCCACCCGACGCGCAAATCGAGAAGGAAATTGTTCGTGACCTGGCTCGTCCACAATCCTTGCAGAATGTACGCTGGCTCAATCTGTTTCCAGCTCGCGTCTTCCGTAACGAACTGGTACGTCGTATCGCGCCGAAAGAAACGGTTCTGCTCGTTGTACAACCAAATGAAGCTGAACTTGTTCTTCGGGTTAATCTGCCAATCGCTGCGGAGGTCTGTATTCGTTTGGTGGTTGACGTCCACCACTGGGTTTCTGGCTTTGTCCGTGACCGCGAGGATGCGTTGGCGTAGGTCATATCGCCGGTAAGACCCAAATAGCCACCATCTGTCTCGTATCATCGGTCCGCCGAGGCTTGCCGACGTATCCAGAGTCATGTCGAATGGGGAACCGGTGTTCACCACCGCGTTCTGAGGCTGCTTTACGCCAGCCTGGAAGGCAGCGGTCAGATAGTAGGCAGCCGCCTGGCCATGCACTTCATTGGATCCTGACTTTGTCACCATGTTCATGTAAATGCCGCCGATGGGAACGGAAGCAGGGGCGTTGTCGGAGACAACTTGGAACTCATCGAACGAGTCGTGGTTGGTATAAAACTGCGTGTAGCCGCCGCTCGCACCTGGCCAATTCAAATCCAATCCATTGAAACTGTAGACCTGCTCCGCTTGGGTACTCCCATGCACCTGCATGGCAGACTGTTGGTAACTGTTGTTCCCGGCGACGTCGAATGTGCTGGAGGTGACACCCGGCATCTGCGCCACCGTAGACCATGGGTCGCGGCCACTGGGGATGTTCTGCAGCAGCGCCTGGTCAAACGTAGTCGAGGCCTGCACGTTTTGCAGGTCAATGACCGGCTCGCCTTCGACCTTCACGACGTCGGTCACTTCCCCCACCTGCAAATTCGCGTTCACCGTCGCCGTGAACCCCGCCGTGAGAACGATGCCCGTTTCGCTGAAGCCTTTGAATCCCTTCGACGTAACCGTAACTTCATAAGTGCCTGGCGGCAGCAAGTCGAAGAGGTACGCGCCGTCCGCCCCTGTGTTGCTGGTGCGCTCCGCCATCAACGCCGTGCTTTTCACCGTCACCGTGGCACCCGGCACTGCCGCCCCCGAAGCATCCCTGACCACTCCCGCGATTTTCCCAGTCGTCGCCGCTTGCCCGAGCGTCAAACTCGGCATGAACCCCGCCATGAGAGTGCCGAGAGCGAATACCGATAGCCTCCGGTTTCTCATTTCCCCTCCTCAACCATTTCCGATCGCAACTTCCCAGCTTGTCTTTAACGCTTGGCGAGGGCCCTTGGACAAACAGGGAGGCCCCGTCGGGCGCAGTGGGCTTCCAGGAACGCCGCGGCAACGTATGTTGCAACAAATGAGTGCGAAGTCAACGGGAAAGAATGCACGCACAAGATTTGTTCCCCGAAGACTCCCCCACGCACTCCGTTGCCCTTTCAGACGCCAGAGTTGGCCAAAAGTAAGTTGAAGAGCAGGGTCCGGACAAGTCAATTTTTGAGAGTGCTTTCGGGAGTGATGACAACTGTTTTATTTTTAACGGCTTACGCGATTTCAACAGGCTCCATTGCTAAAGCTTAAGAGCATATCAAAGCAGTTGGTTGGAGCTGCAACCTCTACGACCTGTCTCTGAAATAACCGAGAGGTTGTTTTGCTTGCCAGGCCTGGGCACGCGCGACTAACGCCTGTTTCTAAATTCCCGCTTATAATAAGTGAACGATAGCGATCAGCCGTTGCCGCAAGCGCCTCTGTCGGCGCATTCAATTCGTCAATCGTCTCTTTTGGCAGGGCGATAAACAGCGCAATCAAAAGCCATTGCCACGCGCACTTCCAGCGTCAAGCGATCGGCCGCCACCAGCTGACCGGCTTTCCCGCCGGCAGGTCCCGTAACGCTTTCAAGATGGATCATGGAGTTGCGCGATTCTCCCCCGGGCCATTCGCGCCGTCAATGCTCGCTACATAATAGACGTTGCCTTTGCCGAATTGTTCCGTTCGCCCGCCTTTCCTCCGAATCTGGCCAGTGGGCAATTTCGAGAGCCATGCGGCAAAAGTAGACGTTGGTCGCCCCATCGGTGCCTTGAATTCATCCTGAATTCTCACCATTTTCTTGCCAGGTAAATCCTCCATGAAATTAGTCCGGTATTCGCCCGTCGATGGAAAGTTTCGCCGAAGAGAATTGGAACTCAACGGGTCAAATTTACCTTCCATCTTCCTTCGCAATTCCTCGCCGTTGACAGCACATCTCAGCTAGACCATCTGCATCCAGTTCGCTCAGGAGAACTTAAAGCCTCAAAACGATTCGTTCGTTCTTTGGCAAATGGCTTGCCTTTTCTATTTGCAGTCCGCGCACGCGACGGCTGGCACTCGGGACAAAACGGTGCAACGGCGGCGCAGGTGAAACCCTTACCGTGGCCGAAGTAGCACTGGCCACAGCGGGTTCCAGCGCTCCGCGATTTTTCCCTCCAGTCGCCCGGTCCCCGGCAGGATGCTGAAAAGCATTATTCAGGGAATCGGTTCCCCTGAATTCTGCGGATGTACGCCCCATTTGATAGAGCTGCGGAGTTCGCCGGCCCATCGCTTTTTGCACGTTACATGTCGGCGAACAAAGCGATTCCCCGCATCGTCTGAGGTTCCGCTCACGAAGCGTTCGCGTTTTTCAGCACCCCGTCAAACAAGGGCTGTTTTCACCAGCCGAGACCATGTCGAGGTGTCTGAATGATTGTGCAATTTTGGAAGTCAAAGCTTCAAAACACGCTCTTTTTTCTCTTTGTGATTGCTTTGCTCTCGCAAGTCCCTTCCGCAAACGCGCAAAGCGCGTCGGTTGATATTCCTCCGAATCCAGCTTGGGGGGGCCGCACCGGACAAATTGCGGGCACAGTGTATTTGAACCGAAACGGGGAGCCGGCGTCCAAGGTCCTCGTAAATATCCGTTCGATGTTGTCTGGCGTGAGCCATGCCGCGGAAACGGATTTCGACGGCCATTTCGCGCTTAGCGAGATCCCGCAAGGGACATACGAAGTGAGCGCCTCCGAACAGGGCTACGGATTTGCGAGCACGATAACGGAAGTCGGCCTGTTTCCCACGGAAATCAATCTTTACCTCAGCTCCTCGAGCGGCCCAGCTCGCGGTGCAAATCCTTACGCGGTTTCACTGCGCGAGCTAAAAATTCCCTTGAAAGCGCAAAACGAGTTCGGACGCGGCCTCGATCTCATGGCGAAAGGCGATTTTGCCGGCAGCATCGCCCATCTTAGCAAAGCGGCCGCCGTCTTCCCCGATTACTACGAGGCCGTCTACCACATCGGTATCGCGGAGCTGCGCCTGAATCATCAGGACAAGGCCATGGAAGCTTTTCAAAAGTCCATCAATCTGAGCGGTGGCCATTATGCCAGCCCGCAATTTGCTTACGGCTTGATCTTGTGCAACCAGGGCAAGCCGGCAGAGGCGGAGCGCTTGATTCGCCGGGGCTTGGAAATCGACGAAAACTCCGCCGAGGGCCATCTGTTTCTGGGAATTGCGCTGCTCGACCAGAACCGCCTTGAGGAAGCGGAAAAAAGCTTGCGAGAGGCTCTGCTCCGCAAACCTCAATACGCGGATGTGTACCTGGTGCTCGCTGACGTCCACGCAAAAAGAAGGGACTATCAGGCGCAGGTGCAGGATCTGGACATCTACCTGAAGCTTGTTCCTTCAGCTGCCGGAAGCGACTACGTTCGCAAGGTGCGCGAGGCTGCTAAGCGCCTCATCTCTGACCCTAGGTCGCAGAATTAACCCGCACTCCGGCAGTGCTCGTTTTCTAGAGCTAGGTCTCGTAAAACCACGGCTCTCGACTCTGTCTTCAAGCCTCGGCTGTTGTATATTGCCTCCTGACTTCCTGGAGGCCTGCACATGGAGTTGTGGTCACGACGTAAATTCTTTCTAAGTTCTCTGGCAGGCAGCGCCCTTGCCAGCGCGAATAAACTATTCGGACACACGCCCTCCAGCCACGACGCCTTGGTCCCTTTCGCGAACCTCGCTCCTCCCGCCCAGGGGAAACGCCCGCTCATCATCTCCAGCGCCAACGGTCTCCATGGACTCGACAAAGGCATGGACATCCTCAAGAGGGGCGGGGACACTCTTGATGCGGTCGTAGCTACCGTCACCGTGGTCGAGGATGATCCCAACGACGATTCCGTCGGCTATGGCGGCTTGCCCAACGAAGAAGGGGAAGTCGAACTCGACGCCAGCGTGATGCACGGCCCAACGCACCGCGCCGGCGCCGTGGCTGCGGTACGCCGCATTAAGAACGTTTCACGCCTCGCAAAAACCGTGATGGAAAACACGAATCACGTCATGATCGTGGGCGATGGCGCGCGCCGCTTCGCCGTGGCTCAGGGTTTCGAAGAGATGCATCTCCTCACCGAGCACTCGCGAAAAATCTGGCTCGCGTGGAAAGCCAAATCCTCTTTCAATTGGCGTCCCGGAATCGATTCTCCCGAATGGAAAGAGCACATGACCGCGCTCTTCGATGGCGACCAGAAAACAATCGCCTATGCCGAGCACGTCATCGCGCATCCCCGCACGGGCACGATTCCCTGCATGGCCGTGGACGCCAAAGGCGACATCTCCGCTACAACGACGACTTCCGGCTTGTCTTGGAAAATTCCCGGACGCGTCGGGGATTCGCCAATCATTGGCGCAGGCTGTTTTGTGGACAATGAAGTCGGTGCCGCGGGTTCCACTGGTAAGGGCGAGGAAAACATCAAAGTCTCCGGCGGCCACACCATCATCGAAATGATGCGCCAGGGAAAATCACCCACGGATGCCTGCATGGAAGCGTTGGCGCGCGTCGCGCACAACTACAAAAACGACAAAAAGAAACTCGGCACCTTCCACCTCTATTTTTATGCCATCAACAAAGACGGCGTGCACGGCGCTGCCTCGCTCTGGCGCAATGGCTACGAGCCGAACAAGCAAGCGTCCTACGCCGTGCATGACGGCACGGAAGCGCGGCTTGTCCCATGCAAGCCGTTTTTTGATGAAGTTGGCGGCGACCAATAGCTGGAAATTGGAAAATAGAAAAGTGAAAATGGATGGCGTTGGTGGAAGCCGCTAGACAAGTTTCTGTTTTCGAACTTCGATTTCTAGTTCCCATTTTCGGCGCTCATGGACCAAGCGAACATCCTAATCATCGGCGGCGGCGTTATTGGCTGCGCCATCGCGCGCGCCGTTTCCTCGCGCTGGCAGGACGTATACCTGGTCGAACGGTTCCCCAAGCCCGGCATGGCCACAAGCACGCGGAACAGCGGCGTCAACCATTCCGGAATTTATTATCCGAAGAATTCGCTAAAAGCGAAGCTATGTGTCGAAGGCAATGGCCTCACCTATGAATTTTGCGCACAGCACAATGTTCCCTTCCGCCACTGCGGCAAGCTCGTTGTTGCTGCCGATGCGCACGAGGAACCCGAACTCCTCGCGCTGAAGAAGCGTGGCGAAGACAACGGTGTCGAAGTCCTGCGGCTTATCGACGCCGCGGAGATCCGCAAGCGCGAGCCGCACATTAAGGGTGTCGCCGCGCTTCACGTGCCCTCCACCGGCATTCTATCCGCCGAGGAGCTGGTCCATGCGTACGCGCGCGTGGCAACGAATCAAGGCGCTAACGTCGTCACCCACGCGCAGGTTGTTTCGCTCGAGCCGTTCGCCAACACGATTCGTGTCGGATTACACATCGGCGATGAGGAAGATTCGCAGGAAGAGAAAATCGACGCGCGCTGCGTTATCAATGCGGCGGGACTCTACGCCGATGAAGTTGCGGGCATGTTGGGCAATCATTCCTGGAAGATTTATCCCGTGCGCGGTGAATACTGCGAAGTGCGCGGCCCGCGCTCTGCGCTCATCAACAATCTCGTTTATCCGCTACCGCACAGCGACGGGCTAAGCCTCGGCGTGCACTTCACCAAAACGCTATGGGGAACGTTTCTTCTGGGACCAACCGCGACCTACGTGGAAGGAAAAGACAACTACGAGAACAATCGCCTGCCCATCGCCGCATTCGCGGAAAGTGCAAAGACTTTGTTGCCTGAAATCGAAGAACGCGACCTACAACCCGGCTATACCGGTCTTCGTCCGAAGCTCGCCCCGCCCGGGCACAAAGGCATTGTTGATTTTGTAATCACCCGCGACCCCAAAGTGCCGCAGGCCATTCATCTCGTCGGCATGGAATCCCCCGGCCTCACTGCCGCGCCAGCCGTCGCGAATTATGTTTCGCGAATGGTTCAAGAAGTGCTGGCGTAGTGGCCCGTGACTGCCCTTCTGCCCAAAGAGCGCCCGTCATTTAACATCTAGATAGAAAATGTTCTTTTTCCCGACTCTCAACAGATATCTTCGTGGATGGTGGAGATCAATTTCGTGTCTTGGATCTTTAATGACCGCTCCGTCAAGTTCCACCGCTCCCTGTTTGATCAAGCGCTCAGCTTCCGCACGAGAGGGTGCCGCATGGAGTTGCGACAATGCTCTTGATAGGTATATTTTGCCCTGTTTCGAACCAAGGTCATTGTCTTTCGACAACGTTTTTACTGGAGCATCATTGGGCACTTGCCGGTCGCTAAATTGACGTTCCCAGTTCGATGCCGCCTGGAGCGCTGCTTCTTCGCCATGGAAGTCTCTGACAATTTGGCTAGCAAGGGATACTTTGACCTGTTTCGGATGAGTCGTTCCGGCTCGCACATTTTGTTGAAGTTTTCCAATCACGTCAGCCGTTTTGTCGGTTAGCAATTCAAGATAGGGCCACATTAAGGAATCTGAAATAGACATGATTTTCTTGAACATTTCATAAGAATCCTCGGTGATGCCCACATAGTTGCCGAGGGACTTAGACATTTTGCGCTGACCGTCGAGGCCTACCAGGATGGGCATCGTCAGAATGGCTTGCCCCGGTAAGCCATATTCGCGTTGCATTTCGCGGTGCACGAGCAGATTGAACTTTTGTTCGGTTGCGCCGAGTTCGACGTCCGATTGGAGTTCCACGGCATCGCGCGCCGTCAACAAGGGATAGAGCAATTCGTGAACGGAAATCGGCTGGCCTTTATCGAGGCGCGAGCGAAAATCTTCGCGCTCCAGCATGCGCGCCAACCGGTAGTGAGAACAAAGCCGAACCACGTCCTCGGCGTTCATTTTGGCAAGCCAGTCGCTGTTGCGGTGTACCTCGGTTTTGTTGCGGTCAAGGATCTTGAAGACTTGCGCGAGATAGGTTTCCGCATTGGCGTCCACTTGTTCACGACTCACAGGCGGGCGCGTCTCCGATACGCCGGTGGGATCGCCAATCATGGCGGAGAAATCGCCAATCAAGAACACCGCGGTGTGCCCCAGGTCTTGAAAATGCTTCAGTTTGCGCAGCACCACGGTGTGGCCGAGGTGAAGATCCGGAGCCGTGGGATCCACGCCGAGATACACGCGCAGCGGCTTCCCGGTTTTGCGGGAGTTTTCGAGTTTGGCGGCTAGCTCCGCCTCCGGTATGATCTCTGCCACGCCCTTCTTGATGTAGGCGAGCTGCTCTTCGACGGGCTTGAATTTGTGGCCACTCATCTCAGGTATTGGTTTCGCGCCTTGACTCATGTTTTGTAGTTTATCCTAGTTTACTATGGCGCCTGCGATTACGAGCTTCTCCGCAACCACTGGATCGATTGGCAACCAAGTGTCGATTTCGGGCTCTGGTTTTGGAACTTCCGCCGGAAGCGGCGTCGTTCTTCTGAACGGCAAGGTGGCCACGATCAATTCCTGGAGCGCGACTTCCATCACTTTCACGATTCCTACCGGGGCAACGACAGGGCCATTGGTGGTTTCGGTCGCGTCGAGCATGAACGACAGCAACCCTGTGAATTTTACGGTGACGTCCACGCCCTTACCCTCAGGTTGGCTGGATCAGGATGTCGGGATAGTTCTCAAGGCCGGGAATGCAGGCTACGCCAACGGTGAGTTCACGATACAAACGGCCAGCAATGGAGTCAGCAGCTACTCTGCGCAAGATGCGTTCCATTTTGTGTATCAACCATTGTCCGGTGATGGGGCGATTGTGGCGCGCGTGGTGAATCTGCCTACTTTGCAGGCTAGAGTCATGATTCGCGAAACGATGGACCCTAGCGCAAAGACCGTATTCGTCGTAGAAACTGCAAAAAATGTGTTGGCTTATTACCGCACACTCAGTGGGGCGACTCCCAGTTATTTCACTTCCTCTCTCTCATATTTTTCTTCTCCCTACTGGGTTAAAGTACAGCGCAACGGAAGCGGCTTTACGGTGTTTTACTCACCCGACGGCTTTGACTGGACGCCCTTTGGCAGTCTTTTGGACATCAGCATGGCCCAGAATGTTTATGTTGGCTTGGCGGCGAGCGGAGGGTCGGCGAACAACCCTACCACCGAGTATTTCGACAACGTATCGGTAACGTCAAGCAGTGTAACGCCTCCGGTGATCACCAGCCTGTCCACCACAACGGGCCCTGTGGGCACGCAAGTGGTGATTTCCGGCTCCGGATTTGGGACTTCGCAGGGAAGCAGCGCGGTCGTCTTGAATGATGCGCCTGTTACGGTCAACTCGTGGAGCGCGACCTCCATCACCATTACGATTCCTACGGCGGCCACTACCGCAGAGATCTGCGTCCTGGTGGGACCCAGCATGGAAAGCAGCAATCCGGTGCTGTTTACGGTGACGTCATCACCGCTGCCCCGGGTTGGTTGGACGCCGATATTGGGCGAGTGGGAAAGACCGGAAGAGCGAGTTACGCCAACGGCGTGTTCACAGCACAGGGCTCGGGAGCGTTCCTGGCAAACAGCGCGGACGGCTTCCATTTCGTGTATCAGCCGATGAGCGCCAGCGGAACGGTCATCGCCAGAGTAACTGGCGCAGCCACCTATGGGTGCATACGCGGCCGCAATGATGCGCGAGACTCTGGATGCAGACGCGGCTAATATGGCCGCGGGCGGTTACGTTTCCACGTACACGTCTGCTGCGGAGTATTACCGGTCAATTATCGGCGGGTATGAGCTTACCGCAGGTAGCGGCAGTCTAAACGTGCCTTATTGGCTGAAGGTGGTTCGCAACGCGAATCAGTTCACCGCTTATGCCTCCCAAGACGGTGTGCACTGGGGCTACTTAGGAGGCCAACAGACCATCACGACCGCGCAAACGGTTTACGTGGGATTCGGGGTAGGCAGCAACAGTGCGCTGGCGCAAACTTACACATACGACTCCTTCGGAAAGTCTGTATCGTCGAGCGGTTCTCTGACAAATCCTTTCCAATACACCGCTCGCGAACTCGACCCTGAGACCAATCTGTACTACTACCGGGCTAGGTACTACGACACGGCGAGCGGTCGATTTATCGGCGAAGATCCTCTCGCGTTCAACGCTGGACTGAATTTCTACAATTATGTGAACGCAAACCCAACGAATCTCGCTGATCCAAAGGGGCTGTTTGGCTGGGGCGACGTTTTGCCAGCGTAGAACCACTACTGTGATGGGCACGGGAACGCCCTGGAGTACGCCTTTTGCCTCGATCAACTGGGATAACACGCAAAGCGACATCGAAGCCAAAGTTAAAGGAATGGTTGGCGGTGGGTGTTCTGACCGCACCATCCCGGTGAGCTTCAGCATGAATGCCCAAACAGCGGGCGCTGACGCGTATATCATCGGTCGCCACATCGTCAAGGTGACTGGCACGATAAAAGTGAGCTGCAACTGCTCGTGGTCGTTTACGGGAGATATGTCTTCAAAGCTGGGTTACGACCCTTACGACTTCGATCCTTCAAACCGGGGTGCAGTCGGGGAAACTCTCACTTGGATGGGGCGCACCGGTGCACGAAGAAGGGGAAGCCATTCAACATCAACCTGCCGGGCAGCAGTAGCCTGTTAGCAGGCGGAAAGATCAATGGTAAGCCAACGTGCGACAAGTGCAGCAAGTGAGGAAAACTCAGCAATCTTCGCTGACGGTGACTTGGTACGGTTACGGAATAGGAGGTGTGTTGCTGTGAACGGACTCGGAATCATAGCCGTCTCGGAAGGGGTGCTAGCCGTTTTCATCGCCGGAACCTGGTGGTGGGTGCTGCGCCAGCAGGATGTATACGTCGGGTGGAGACGCACGGCTTCGCTGGCGGGGCTGGCCCTGCCGACCGTCGCCCTTATCGTTGAGCTTGTGCTTGAGGCAGTAGTGGCTCATTACCGGTCGCTAGAGGCTGGACGCGGCTAGCTTCGGGTGGAGCGTGGTCCGCATTCGGCGGTCGGCTTTGGGTGTGGTCTTTCTTTGCAACTGGGCTACTGTCATTTTGCGGACTCGTCTTGGCAATAGTTGGCAAGGGGAACCCTCGCGTTGCCGCTGCCGTGTGGTCATCCTTGGTACTCGGCAGTTTCTTCGCTAACTTGGTTCTAGTGTAGTGCGTCATAAATAGAGACGTTTATTATCGGGCCGCGTCCAATACAATATGGAGGCGGCTTATGCGAATTGCACCCCCCGTTCAGCTAAGCGAGGAAGACCGCAGTCAACTTCAGGCGCTGGCGCGAGCCAGGAGTTTGTCGGCAAGGGCCGTCGAGCGTGCTCAGATCGT
>QHYK01000147.1 GCA_003224085.1 Acidobacteriota bacterium
GATTGCGGCGCCTCGACAAGCGCCTCCTCACTGTTGCTTCCCAACTGCAGAGGATCCAAACAGAGCAAAAATGAGGAAAGATTGGCCAGTTAATAATCACAATTGTGCCGGAGCCGAGACAAATCGACGGGAATCAGCAAGTTCTAGCTAAATGGGCGTAGTCAGATTTACCTTCTCTTTGCGGTCTTTATTCACTTTTTGCCGTGATGCGACGCTGTACGCGGCGCGGGAAACTTGAAGCTGCGGGTGTGTTGAAACGTCTCGCTAGCTTAGAAGGACCACTTAATGGTCAGGCCCCGCCGCTGCTGCTGCTCATTAGTTTGGCGGGTTTACCGATTGAGTCCAGGTCAGCGATCTGCTCGGAAGGAAGTCTTAGCGTTGCAGCGCTGAGATTTTCACGAAGATGCGCGATGGAGGACGTACCCGGGATCAGCAGGATGTTGGGTGAACGCTGAAGAAGCCAGGCGAGCGCGACCTGCATCGGCGTGCGCTGCAAGGACGCTGCCACAGCGTCCAGTTTTGACGACTGCAACGGGCTGAATCCTCCCAGTGGGAAGAACGGTACATACGCGATGCCCTGCTTTGCGAGATCGTCGATGAAGCCGTCATCGTTCCGCTGTGCGACGTTGTAGAAGTTCTGCACGCAGACTATTTCCGTGATTGTCTGGGCCTCCGCTAGCTGTCCGGAAGTCACATTGCTTACGCCGATATGACGAATCAATCCCTGACGCTTGAGTTCGGCAAGCACAGTCAGAGGTTCTTCGATCGATCCCTCCGACGGCTCCGTGATTCCTCCAACCCGAAGATTGACGACATCCAGCATTTCGAGTCCGAGATTTCGAAGATTTTCGTGAACTCCGTCAATCAATTCCTGACGTGTAAGAGCATGGATCCAAGATTTGTCTTCGCTGCGGCGAGCGCCGACTTTGGTAACAATGACCAGCCCATCCGGATAGGGATGGAGCGCCTGCTTAATGATTTGATTTGTTACGTGCGGACCGTAAAAGTCGCTGGTGTCGATATGGTTTACGCCCGCCGCAACCGCCTCTCGCAAAACAGCGATCGCAGCATTCACATCGCGGGGCGGTCCCCAAACCTGCGGACCGGCAAGTTGCATCGCGCCGTAGCCCGTGCGGTTCACCGTCAAGGATGTGCCGGGTAGCTGGAAGCTTCCGCCCAGTTCCGTTTGTTTAGTCATTCCGTTTCTCCTCTTGCTGTCGCCACTTGTAGTATTCGGCTCACCCGTGATTAGATGAAGAAAGCTTCAGATTGTGAGTTCGCATTTGCCTCGGCGTTCCCAAGTCCCCTTAGAGCCGCGTAAAACGCCCATTCAGGCGCGATCCACCGCAAGCGTGAACGCGATTCTCGACGCCACTATTCAGGTTTTGCTCAAGATGGGAAAGGAACGCCTGACCACCACCAGGGTAGCCTTGCGAGCCGGGGTTTCCGTCGGAACCTTATATCAGTACTTCCCGAACAAGAGCGCCCTTTTGCAAGCTGCCTTAAAACGTCACCTCGATGAAGTGACTAATGCCGTCGAGCTCGTCTGCAAACAGCAGGAGGGTGCAACGCTGCGGCAAATGGCCACCGCTCTCATCACTGCTTTTTTTGAAGCGAAGATGAAAAATGCCAAGACGAGCGTCGCCCTCTACTCGGTAAGCTCCGACGTAGACGGAGCGAAGATCGTGCAGCAAACGGGTATACGGTCCAACAAGGCGATCGTTGAGATGTTGGCGTCGTCCCGCGAGCCGCTTCCTGGAGATCCTGAACTAGTCGCTTCCATACTGCAGGGCGCAATGGCCGGCATTATTAGGAGATTGCTCGAATCTGCTGCCCCAGAAAATCAGTTCCAAACTTTGCAGGACGAACTCATCCTTTTTGCATCTGCATACCTGGAGTCCAGAGGATAACGATGGGTTCAGATCTGGTTGCGCGGCTACAGTTTCGGCGTCCGATCGCGGACGGAAAGGCGTCCGGCCTCTTCCTATCAATTTCATATTGGTACCGCCAAACGCCCCAGTAGTGAGCGACTCAATCGCTGGAGAGAAGCCGTTACCAATCTGGCCAACTTCCTCGAAGCCCGTTTCTGGATACCTTCATTGTTTTCCGACACTCTCCTGAGATGTACCTCATAGCCGGGGCTTCACGGGACATGGGTCTTCACAGGCAGATCCAGATAGGACGCCCGCTGCGCCTCGCGATATACCGTCAACTTGGGTGTTCCTTCTGCCGGGTACCGCTCAAACAAGCTTGCGTCGGCTCCGGCCAGTGCCACCCGAATTCCATGCCCTTTTCGCAGCAGCACGGACGTGGGATACATTGACAAGCGTTATCGTTGCCGCTGCCGTAGGTGCCAACGGCTCGGCATCTTTGCGGAAGACTGGATGTCAGGGTATTCTTCTGAGAGGCGAAGTTCTTTTCATTGAGGTTGATGAGAAAGCGCTCAACCCGCTCAAGACCACAAGTATCCATAACGCAGCGCGAATGGTCGAAATCTGCGCGACAAACCCGATCAGGGGTGGACCGGCAAGGAAGCCAACATAGCCAGCCGTCGTGACTACAGATAACCCTGAGGTTTGCCGGCGCCGCCGCAACAATGAAAAAAGGCCTGTAAGCTTTCGCTTGCGCCCACGCACTCATGCGTTCACAGCTGCTATTCGCCGTGAGGTTGGCACTGTGTCTCCGTTCATAAGAATTGTCAGAGCTTGACGAAGGCGGCCTCGGGCACGGGACAAGCTCGACATCACGGTGCCCACAGGCATGCCGGTGATATCTGCGATCTCCTTGTAGGACATCCCGTCGAGTTCGCGCAGAATGAGGACTTCACGAGAATTCGGCGGCAGCTTCTCCAGGGCCTTTCGCAGCAGAGCGGCGCTGTCGTTTTGAAGTACAACTTCTTCTGGATTGGGAGCGCGAGAATCAGAGGGGAAGAAGTTCTCATCAAATTCGGCGGCGTCTTGCAGTGGCCGGTTTGCATGCAACCAGGTATAGCAAGTATTACGGACAATCTTCATGAGCCATGCGCGCGCGTCACCACCTCGGAAACCAGGAAAGAATCGGAAAGCGCGCAAGTATGCTTCCTGGACAACGTCCTGTGCGTCCTGGTCATTACGAGTCAGCCAGCGCGCCAGGTTGTAAGCGGTATCAAGATGCGGCAGCACTTCCTGCTCAAAATTCGGAAGCTGATTCTGCTCGAACATTGAACCCCCTGCGACCGAAAGAGTCCCAGCACTTCGCTTGACGGCATCACTATGGTTCGCACTTGAGATCGATTCAATGGACAGGCGGTTCTTTCCTGCTGCAATGGTGGTCCCTTGGTATGCTCCACTCTATAAAAGACTTACGGGAAGATGTCCCCGCCTCGAATTCCCGTGAACTCTGCCCAGGTGGTACACTCAATTTCGCTGGGCACTCACCTTTCCATGGAAGAGGGCATTCACCTCCGCGTGCGGTTTCGTTTTGGGGTTTTCGAGCTGGATCCTCGCGCCGGCGAATTGCGCAAGCACGGCCTACGGGTCCGGCTGCAGGAACAGCCCTTCCAAGTCCTGGCGATGCTGCTTGAGCACCCGGGCGAGGTCCTAACTCGTGAGGAGCTTCAAAAAAAACTCTGGCCCGCAGACACTTTTGTGGATTTCGACCACGGGCTCAACAAAGCGATTAACAAAATCCGTGAGGCCCTCAGCGACTCCGCCGACAGTCCCCGCTTTGTGGAAACCGTTGCTCGTCGCGGATACCGCTTCCTCGCGGAGGTCAAAGTTGCCGATTCAGCCCCTGTTCGCAGCCAGGACCTAGCAACTGGGCCTCATCCCGTGGCAGAAGCTCGTGATCGTCTGGACCTTGCTGGCAAACCCGCAATGCTCAAACATCTTTTGTCGTCGTTTGCGTGGAAGGCACCAGCCTTGGTGCTCCTTCTACTGGTGGCCTCTCTTGCCGGATGGAAGCTTCATTCCTGGAAACGCCCGTCACTTGTCATTCGCTCCTTGGCCGTCCTCCCGCTCGAAAGCCTCTCGAGCGATGCGTCTCAGGATTACTTCGCTGATGGGATGACCGACGAGTTGATTTCGGATCTCGGACAGATCAGCGCGTTGCGCGTGATCTCGCGGACCTCAGTGATGGCCTACAAGCGTGCGCGCAAGCCTCTGCCGCAGATTGCTCGCGAACTAAATGTGGACGCGGTGGTCGAAGGCACCGTGCTCCGTTCCGGCGACCAGGTCCGCATCACGGCGCAGTTGATCGAAGCCTCCACGGACAAGCACTTATGGTCCCAGAGCTATCAGGGTGAATTGCGGGATACTCTTGCACTCCAGAACCAGGTGGCACGAGCCATCGCAGATCAGATTCGGATCAACCTGAATCCACAAGAACAAGCCGCCCTGAAAAACGTCAAGGTTGTTAATCCGCAAGCTTATGAGTCTTTTCTCAAAGGGCGCTACTTCTGGAACAAACGAACGGCAGATGGTTTGAAAGTCGCTCTGGCTTATTTTAATCAGGCTATCGACGAGGACCCGAAATATGCCCAAGCTTATTCTGGTTTAGCCGACACTTATTCTTTGTTGGGAGACTGGCAGTATGCGGTGATGACCCCCAAGGAGGCACTCCCAAAAGCCAAGGCCGCCGCCACCAAAGCTCTGGAATTGGATAGCGCGCTCGGCGAAGCCCACAACTCGCTTGCATTCTGCTTGGACGGTTTCGACTGGGATTTCGACTCTGCAGGAAAGGAATTCCGGCGTGGCATTGAACTGAATCCAGGCTACGCAACCGCGCATCACTGGTACGCTTGGCACTTGAGTCTTTGGGGCCAGTATGATGATGCGATCGCGGAAATGAGAAAAGCGGAAAGCCTGGATCCGCTATCTCTCATCATCAACGCCGATTTGGCGGAACTTCTTGTGCTTGCGCATTCTTACGAGGAATCGATACGACAGAGCCGCAAAACGATTGAAATGGATCCTAATTTTGCTCTCGCACACAATCAACTCGCGCAGGCCTACCTCCAGAAACACATGAACGACGAAGCGGTCGCAGAACTACAAGAAGCGGCGCAGCTTTCCGGCGAAAGCCCGACGGTCATGGCTAATCTTGGTCGCGCTTACGCCGCATCCGGCAAGAGGAGCGAAGCAATAAAGCTATTGAGTGCTTTGAAGAAGCGATCAAACTCTATTTACTCACATGGTTCGGAGATTGCTGTGATCTATGCAGCTCTCGGTGATACGGACCAAGCCATGAATTGGCTCGAAAAAGGCTTTGAAGAACGATTTAATCCAGGTGTCCTCCTGCGTCCTGGCTTCGATCCCCTCCGCTCCGACCCGCGCTTTCAAGACCTTTTGCGCCGCATCGGCCTCCCGCGTTGAGCCAGGGAATTTGATGACGAGAACGAGGAAGCCTGCCGCTGGCAACGCTCAAGATTGTCTTGCGGTCTGCGTTAGTCCGCCGGAAATTAATAGTTCAGTTTAGGGATCTTGAGCTCGGAGACGCCCAGTCCAGATGCCGAAGCTGTCCCGCAAGTCCCGTAGTCCTTGATCAAGCTTTGTATTTGAAACTTTGGATTTCCACGTCCGTCAGTCGCCACTACAACCCCCTTAAGGGTCATTCGCTCGCCTGCCTTAAGAGAGTTGCTACCGGACATCATCGAGTAGGTTTGGTTGTCCTTCTCGTTCGTTAGATTGATTCCGTCCTCAACGGACTGAGTGCAGCCGGTGACGTAGGTCTGCATTTTCTCTGCGGAGTGATGATGGTGTCGGACAAGAAGGACAATGCCAACGGCAGCGCCAGCCGCGGCGCCAATCCCAATTCCAATTGCTTTGCCAGAACTGTATCCCCCCGGAGGCGCTGTATATCCACCGGTCCCTCCGGATCCACCTATTCCTCCGCCTCCACCATACTGAGCGGACGCAGTGGCGCACACGGCCAAGCAAAGTGTCGTAATTGCAGCGAACCGTACTATCCAACGTGAAAGCATAGTGTTCCCTTCTGTCTCTATTTGGTTAAACTCGAAATCATAACCGATGGCCTTGTTCCAATAGTGATGACTGAACTTTCTTTTGTTCTATTCCACGACTCACCCAGATGATTTCGGCGTACTCAAGCATTTGTTGCCATCCCGGAATGCACTGTTACCATCCGTTTAGAGACTGGGTGCGTAGTACGTCAGCGAAGGAGCGGTCGGCGAACCGCACTCGCTCTATCTATGGCTCGACAATAATTTGGCCCTTCATGCCTTTGTGTCCGAGACCGCAGGTATGGCAACACTTAAAGGCATAAGTGCCTGGCGTTTGGGCCAAGAACTCAATCGTGGTCGTTTCTCCCTTCTTGAGCTGCCAACAATCATGTGCCGAAATGAAAATTAGCCCATTGGCGCCATTCGGTGGGGCGGCATCTGGAACAGCCGAAATCTTGAAACCATGATCGTGGTCGGTGGCTGTGACCTTGAGTTGAACTTTGGTCCCGATCTTCACGTGAACTGGTGAGTTCGAATACTCATACTTCTTTGCCGTGACTTCGATAACCTGCGCGGATTGGACTTGGGCGCGAACCGACAGCGAAAGAAATATTGCGAGGCCCAGCAGGGACTTGGGAACGATGGATAGCAGAAAACGCTTCGCAATCTTCTTCATTGATCCTCTCAGTCGTGCGGGTAATTAATTTTCGATATCAAAACCTGCGTCGTGCCTCGTCTGCTTCCTCTGCCAGACGCATGAGCACGTCCACGATCCCGGTGTTCTTGTTTGTAGCTGGGTCGAGGAAGAGCCCATCATCAACGAAGCTGACGACGGAGGCCACTGCGCCACCCTGCGCCGTAGACGTCGGGCGAATTATGGAGACGGGGCCCAGCTTCGCATTCAGGAACAACGTTGGCTCCGGCATGATCAGGTTGGTTTGGAAGTCGTCAGCAGGGTTGACACTGGTGCCGTTTGGATTCGGGTCGACTCCGCTATTCAGGTTCGGAAACGAAAGATCACCGTCCGTGATATTGGTAGCATTGCCGGCCTTGTCGTGCCACGTTTGGAAGTGCATTATCTCGGATCCGCCGATACCCAACAGAACCCGCAAGACCTCTAAATTGGTCACTTTCTGAGCTAACGCTGGGTAGAGGCTACTGCCGCCTTGCTCGATGAATGCAAAGTGGAAGCCCGCAGTGTTGGCAATGGCCTGCAGGTGGTTGGGGATGCTGCCGTCGCTGTTCAGGATCAAGTCGCCATCGTCCACAGGGATAGCGGGATGCTGCCCCTTTGCGAGATCCGGAACCGCGTTCTCGAACGTGCCTCCGAAATCAGGATTTGCTATCGCGCTGCGATAGCGCATCCACCACGTCGTGTCGACGGTGAGCTGCTTCAAGTTGGTCAGCCGCCCTGTCTGAGGGACTCCGCTGACTTTGCTAGGTGGCAGAGTGGCGAATTCGCCCAGGTCGATGGGCTTGGCGCCCTTCGACGCCAGGTAATTATTGAGAAACCGGTGGTGGCTAATTTCGTCGTCGGTGTTGTCCGCGATGTACTGCGGCATGTCGCCATCGAGGACCTCCAGAGCTGTAATGTAATTTGGAGCCAGACCGGTGGCGATTTTCTTGCCGTTGAGTTCCAGGTCGATCGTCGAGAGCCCTTGATTCGTGGCTCCGCCAAGTTCCGCATACTGGATCCACAGATCGGCCTCGACTTGCTCCAGAGCGCTCAGAAACGTCAGAATTGCGATGTCGCCCTTTGTGATTGGCGCATGGTCTTCCTCCTCTCTGCGGGAGGCCATCGACGTACCTGGCAAAAGCGTCGCGCCTATCGTTGCGGCCCCCGCTGCCACCATTCCGTTTGTCAAGAATGCACGCCGGTTTGTTCCACGACTAACGCTGCTTCCTAGCTTCTTCATGGTCTTTCCCCTTTAAAAGAATCGAATTCGAACCGTTTGCATTACACATTTCCTGAACTGACTTGACCTTAATCCGCGTTTCAAGCTCCGTCTCTCAGCAAGGTTAAAACTCTGAAACAAGCGACAATCTTTGATGACTTTGAACGCGGTCATCAGTAGCGCTTCGTCACCGCAGCCGATCATTTGTCTTCGGATTCGTCCTTCCCGTGCACAGGAGTTATAAAATTATCTAAAACAAAGTCTGCTACTTCCCGGCCCAACCGCTGGCCGGTAGTCAGGTCAAAGCGGAAATGCTGTCCTCCGAAGATGCGGCTTAACGTTGCTTCTTCAGCAGCGGCAGTGATGCTTGCGAATGATCGTTCTACTCCCGGAAGAACCTCGGAAGTCACGCTGAACTCGGCGCGGTCCCGTTCGAAAAAGGAAATCAGCACCTCTGCACCGGAAGCGCTAATCACTGCGTGAGCGCCTGGGTAGGACGGGTCGGGAGCGGTCTTGCCGACTTCCGGGAGCCAGTTCGGATCCGCCACGGTTTCAGGGTTGATACCGGTATCTGCGGCCCGAATCGCGGTCACTGGCCTCCAGAAATTATATGTGTATTTGGCATCGTAAAAAGCGATCACGTCATCCGCAAAACTCAGGTTCAGCAGCGCGAACAACCGGGCGCTTTGCACCGTCGTCAAACTGTGCGCCACCGAGAACGTCTGCGAAATCTCGTTCCAATAGTTCTGTATAGCCCCATTCCAAAACCGCCCGGTCAATGCCTCATCGGCCGTGGCCGTCGTGCTGTTGACGATTCCCAGGGATTTGATTTGGTTGAAAGCATCGCTGTACGAATCGCTGGCCAGCGCCGGGGGAGGGCCGGGCCGGAACTGGCTCGCGCGCTCCAGCGCGAACGGGGTCACGTGAGACCAATGTGTGAACTGCGGCTGGGGCGGAAAATTCGGAGGCGTCGATTGGTAATCTCCCGGCGCCGTTCCGAAAACATAAGGAATCGGCTTGGCATTCGAGCCGTCGTTGCTCCGCAGGGCCAGGATTCGATCTGCCACCGTCTGTCCTACGCGGATCCCTTCCACCTTGTCGTTGCCATCCGGAATTTGTGCCAGAGATTGTTGTAGTGCGGCATCGAGTGTGGCCTGAAACCCCGGATACAGCGCCACCAGAACTTGATGCGCCGCCGCCGCTGCGGCCGCTTCCTGCGAAGCATCTCGCGGCACACCGGAAAGGCGGACCAGGTATGGCCGGTGTGTCCTGTCAATGGCATTCACCGCGTCATAGATCGCTGCGTGCAGGATCGCAAAGCTCCGCGTCGGATGCACCGTGGCTGGCTGCGCTCCAGGAGTACGGACGATTACGAGGAGTGTTCTATTCCACTGAACAACGAGGTTCACCTGCTGAACAGAGGAGTCGTTTGCACCTTGATGCTCGTCATTAGGCGAAGCATAAGAACCAAAGGTCAAAATCGAAAGACCGGCACACAGCAGAGCGAACACAATCAAGATTCTTGACATCAGTGGTTTCCTTTCGTTTCTGAATACAACTGTGGCGGTTCACGCCGTAGGACAGATAGAGACCGGAGCCCCGATTCTAATTGTCGTGATTGGAATCGTCGTCCTTGACGAGTCCAGTGGCCGCGATCCATGGCCCTGGAGCCGGAAGCGGAGTGCCGTTGAAAGCCGCTGCACGAATCAGCACGATCGTACCAAGGCACGGAGACGGGACCTGCAGTTTCGCGTGGATCTCGGCGTTGCCATCCACAGTGAGTAGTACGGAATCAGTCGTCGCAGCCACTGCGTCTCCGCAAACAACGCTCGCGGCAACTGCCGTGACTGGCCCGGGTGTTCCCACACTCGGCAAGATAAGGCCGCGTAACTCCACGCGCAGACGCCCTTCGTCGTTCAAGACTGCGAACCCATGGCTGACCACCCACGGCGCGCCTCCGCTCTTCACGCCGGCGATGGTGACGCCTGGATTCGAGCCCACAATCGGAGACAAGAAGCCAATCCCATCCGCGACGGTGCCTACTGCAAATAGGCCAGATAGAAAGCACGACAGAATTATTGCCATTGCTGCCCTTGTTTTCATTCTTTGAGATCCTCTCATTCATTCAAGATATTCGACGCTTTGCTTGACTCCGTGAGTTCTGAAACCAGGCTCCAGTGAATTCTGTTTTGTGCGCTTCACAAACCACGGGCATCACAATCACGATGCTCTGTTCGCACTAACTAAACTTCCTCCTGCTTTATTCCTCTTTTGCGCAGAGAAAAACATATGGAATATTTTCGTTTCCGGCGAGTCTATCTATCGGTATGGAATTGGTCTCGGGACGAGAGGCTGCTGGACCAGCTTTGAAGATGCTTGATAAGAAGCTCTGAGGTCAGGTTGAATTTCTATGATTCTTCTTTGGAACCTGCACGTGCAAGAGCCCATCCACGCCATTCACATTAGTCTTATCTTAGTTGTGTCAATTTCTTCTGGAAAGAGGTGGACAGATGCTACATCTGGCCCACCACCGACCTCTCCGGCGTGTCGAGCATGACTGCGAAAAACAATCATGCTATGAGTTGTCATGCTAAGAATTGTGGTCGCCTTCGGATCTCGCGGAGACTCGATGAACAAATCAAATTGGGAGGTGTTCCCATTAAAATCGTTCTGTAGAAGTTCCTTTTCAGCAGTCATCCAGTCATCCAAATCAAAGCCATGCGCGTACCCACGCCGTTCGAAAAGCTGGTAGGCACGCCTGGCGATTGTTGCCAGAATGATTTCCTGGTGTTGGTCGTTTCTGCTTTCGACCGCAATCACCCAGTTGTGGCTATGCTTTCTGGCCTGCTTCTCCATTCTCGTACCTCCTTCTGCATTCATCTCTGACACCCTATTTCCCCGACCTTTCTGTTGTACGGTTCCCTGATCGTGGGTGCCCCAACATCGGCTCAGGTAAAGCAGACAAACCCTACCGGTGTGCCGGCTGGCTCTGTTGATGCCTCGATACCGTCGGCTGACTGGTTCGCACGGCAGAGACGGTTCCTTCTAAGGGTTTTGATAAGCGATCGGCCAATCTGCATTTTTCAATGATGCGAGTCACGAAGGCGGCTACATTTAGAGCCAGTAGGAGTAGCACAATCCATACTACAATTGATGTCCTCAACATTTTTGATCCCTTCCGCATGTCCAATTACCTTCATTTCCGAATACCCCTGTTACCAATGTTCTATTCCCCACTGTGAGGAGGGCATCGCTTAAAGATGAAGGACAAACTGAATGCGTGACTTCTTGAATTTGTGTTTGCAGTTCGTACGATAGTGCTCAACTTCGATCTGGAAAAAGGAGCCCAGCAATATTGCTACGCGGAAGAATTGATCAGCTGGTGGAGATGCTCAAGGTCCGCAAGGTCTACGTCAGAAACGGCGCAGAATTCCTTTTTGCCTTTTCGCCAATCCACCCATCGAAAGCTCTGCCAGGAACCTGTGCGCGGTGGACTGTCCCGTTCCCGTGTGGGCCAGATGAATACATTAATTGGACGTCCGTTACGCTCGTAGACGAGCACCGCGACGGCGTGGCCTTCAATAACATCTACGCGCCCACCCTGCAGCGCGAAACCGTCGTTTGTGAAATTGCGCACTGGAACAGCAAACCTGGCTCTGCCCTCGAGCCATCCCGCCACAACGCGCTCATCGTTGGAGGAGATGCCGTTCATTTGGCCTGGCTGTAGCGAGCGCACGTGTGCATCGACAATTTCTCCGGCAAGTTCGGCTTGATAGTCGTCACCACGAAGGCCGTGACCGACTCTCCACAGTAAGGTCGCGACAAAAAGTAGTGCGGCCGCAGCTGCCAGCCAGTGCCAAACGAGAGGCCGTAACACAGCAGTCGTGGGTGCGATTGCGTGGAGAGGGGCGTTAATCTTCCGCCGCAGCGCGGCCGTGGCAGGCTCGTAGAGTTGGGCGAGTTGCAATCTATCGCGCAACAAATCTAGATCAACAAGCTCAGTGGCACAGTGGGCGCAATGTCGCAGGTGACGCTCGAATTCAGCAGCCCTACGGCCACTCAGCTCACCGTCGAAATAGCCCTGAAGCAGAGAGTGGGCAAAGTCACATCTCACGGACGAGCTCCTTGAAGAGAATTTACCAGCGCGGAATGCAACTGGCGGCGCGCACGGGAGAGCGAGGACATAACTGTGCCAATGGGGATCGCCGTGATTGCAGCGATCTCCTTGTAGGAACAGCCTTCGAGCTCTCGAAGGACAAGAATTTCGCGGAAGCGCGGCGGCAGCGTCTCGAAAGCCATGGTCAGGCGCTTGCGATCATCACCGGCGATAGCGAGCGTTTCAGGTGTGGCGCAGGTCTGCAGGTGTAACTCTTCGTCGAATTCCATGTTTAGTTCCATGGGGCGATTCTTCTCCAGCCATGTGTAGCAAGTATTGCGTACGATCTGGAGCAGCCATGCGCGCGCATCTCCACCATGAAAGCCGCGGAAGAAACGGTACGAGCGAAGTAAGGCTTCCTGAGCGACATCTTCGGCATCTGCGCGGCTTCGCAACAGCCAACGCGCGAGATTGAAGGCGGCATCGACATGGGGCAGCACAAGCTGTTCGAAGCGCAGTCGGTCTTCGGCATCAAAATCGTTCAAAGACTTCCCCTGATCAGTGATGCTTCATGCGTAAGAACCAGAGAACCGACGATTTTATTCTCGACGGGGCTCTGTTGTGACGGACATACAAAGAGAGACATGAACGCGGAGAATTTGGAATAAGAGAGGCGCTGCCTCGGTCTGGATGGACGCAAGCACGTTCAATGGCGGCGCGGGCAACCCCCAAACCATCCCGCGCCGCCAGCCCCAACGGCACGTGCAGAGCTTAGAGACTGCGTAAAAAAAGTAGGTATGGAGGGCTAGGATGTCCGAGAAGAAAAAAGATGAACTCCTGCACGACCACAACCACGACGGAATTGACCGGCGTGGCTTTCTGAAGTGCATGGCGTGGGCGGGAACAGGTGCCTTTTGTGTGATCAAGGGCGGCGTGCTCAACTCGTACAGCTTGAGCCGGATGTCGGAGATCAGCACAGCGGACATGATGGGCGAGCTGAGCTTCGTACAGATCAGCGACAGCCACATGGGCTTCAATAAGCCGGCAAACCCGGATGTCGTAGGTACACTGAAAGCCGCGGTGGACAAAGTCAACGGATTGTCGGCGACGCCTGAATTCATGTTGCATACGGGGGACATCAGCCACCTTTCGAAACCGGAAGAGTTTGATACCGTCGATCAGATTCTGAAGAGCGCCAAGCCCAAGGATGTTTTCTATGTACCGGGCGAGCACGACGTGCTGAATGACGATGGGAAACAGTTTCTAGAGCGATACGGGAAAGGCAGCAAGGGCGGGGGGTGGTACAGCTTCGACAAGAAGGGCGTGCACTTCGTGGGCCTGGTAAACGTGATGAATTTGAAGGCGGGCGGGCTGGGGACGCTGGGGCACGAGCAGCTCGAATGGCTGGAGGACGACGTCAAGCACCTGAAGCACAGCACGCCCATAGTGGTGTTCGCGCACATTCCACTCTGGTCGGTCTACCCGGAGTGGGGTTGGGGAACCGAAGACAGCGCCCAGGCGTTGGCGTACCTGAAAAAATTCGGTTCCGTGACGGTGCTGAACGGACACATTCACCAAACGATGCAAAAGGTTGAAGGCAACGTAACTTTTCACACCGCTGCTTCGACGGCGTTTCCACAGCCACAGCCAGGCAAAGCGGATTCTCCGGGCCCAATGAAGGTGCCGGCGGAGCAGTTACGCAGCGTCTTGGGAATCACGGACGTAAACTACGTGCAAGGCCAACACGCGCTGGCGGTGGTGGATTCATCGCTCGCGTGAGCAAGACGTAGCCAAACTCAAATCAATTCCAACTTAAAAAAGGAGAAAAAGCATGAGGAGAAGTGTGTCTATTGCAGGTCTAGCAGCGGCACTGGTGCTGGGAATTGGAGTCTGGGGCACAGGTCAGAAGGGTTCTGTAACAAGCGCGCAGGAGAAGATGTCGACTATGGAAGTGAAGATCGACAACTTCAGCTTCGGGCCGGTAGCGCTCACAGTGCCGGTCGGAACCACAGTTACATGGACCAACCGTGACGATATCCCCCACACCGTGGTTAGCACGGATGATCCAAAGACGTTCAAGTCTAAAGTGCTCGACACGGACGAAAAGTTCTCCTTCACCTTCAGCAAAGCGGGAACTTATCCGTACTTCTGCTCGATTCATCCGAAGATGACCGGCAAAGTCATCGTGCAGTGAGTGAGGAGCGACCTTGCATCCGTTCGACATAAAAACAGTCCTTTTCGCGAAGCACGCGCAACACGTCGTGCTAATTCACTTCCCGATCGCGCTGTTCGTCATCGGTGTCCTCTTTGATTTTCTTGCGCAATGGAAGAAGCAGCGCCTCCTGGCAGCAGCGGCCTACTACAATTTGCTCGTCGCGGCGATCGCAACCGTACCCGTGGTAGTCACCGGAATTCTCGCTTGGCAGTGGGAACTCGAGGGACAGAAATTGAAAGGCATCCTCTTGATGCATCTGGTGATGGGGTGCCTATCGACCGTCCTGATCTGGGTCGTGTGGTTCATTCATACGAGAACCCGACGGAAACAACAGGAGGTCCTGCCCGGATACCGCTTGCCGATCGAGGCTGTGGCCGTTGTCATCGTCGCACTGACGGGACACCTCGGCGGCTTTCTCAGTGGAGTGAATGGACCAGGATAGACATTTTCCAGCACCAATAGGACAAGGGATTCTCTAAAACGCAAAGGTGCATTTGCAAGAAGATGATCCTATTCGTCGGCAAAGACGCCATGGCCCCCATGGCGACGGAGGGAGCGTTATGAACAATCAAGTTCCGAAATATGTCACACGGGTAAGAGCTTCTTTGATGCTCGGCATACCAGAAGCCGAGCTTAGTCGTATCTCGAAGGAATCAGGATTAGGCCACGTGGAGCGCGTCGGCAACCAGGAAGAAACGTACTTCACCTACGAGGAATTGCAGCGGATTTGCATGGACGCAGCACGCCACGTGCAGGTAGCCCACTAAATCAATATCTGGAGCACTTTGATATGCAGGGCATCTTAAGTTGACGCGGCGAGGTGGGCAAAACAGAAACTCTCAAGATGTCTGTAAATAAACGTATGGAGACAGAAAAGGAGAAGGAAAATGAACGCCAAAATTGCGTTGGCACTTGCAGCGCTGTCCTATGTCCCCCTGGCAGTGGCAGGGAATGAGGCCGTATATCCCAAAGAAAAGGTAGCGGCGTTCGTGGTCGAGAAACTCGATTTGACTTCATTGCCGTCCGCGTTCCGGCCGAAGAAAGAAAAAGGAAAGAAGACACTCGCGGATTACGGATTCACGGCGCAGAGGATGGATGAAAACGAAGCCATCATCGAGGGAACGGGCGGAGTCAGGAGGTTGGCGATCAAGGTTCTCGACCAGAAATCCTCGGGAATCTACGTGTGTATTTCGGAACCCGGAGAAAGCGGGGGCGCGACAAAGGCGCAAAGCGTGGTCCTGCTGAAAAGGAAGAATCCGAATGCGTTGCTAAAGGGGCGCGAGTCGTTTCGAGAATTTGCTGCATGTCCAGTGATTGGTGGAAGCGACTCCGCGACGAACTCGTACGGAGACTGAGGATTTCGTCGAAAACGGTGCACCCATCAGGTTTGTGGGTTTGAGCGTTGTCGCCCCACAGACCCAAGGAGGTGTTCATGGTCGACACCGACGTGCGGCCTTAGCACCTCGCTCCCAATTGCCAGAATGAATTCTGCCTACTCTGCCACGCGAGACTCTTAGCTGAACACGAACAGAACGCAGTAGGTAGTCTGCGTGGGGACAATCTGTTGATAAAAGCATTTCTTGAAACGGCCGCTCCGCGCGGCGCCAATGTAGTTCTCCTCCTCGAAATCGTCATGGGGATAGGTCTATTGCTTGGCGCCCGACTCGCTCGCAAGGGGCGCTTTCGGCAACACGCCTGGTGCCAATCCGCCATCGTGCTTCTGAACCTCGCTGTAGTTACGGTGATGATGATTCCTTCATTCCACGTTTATGTCCTTTCAGGGGTTCCGGCCAAGCTGGGCAAGGCCTACTACGCATTGGCGACGACGCACGGGGCGTTCGGAGCCGTAACGGAACTCGCGGGACTGTACATTTTGCTCTCCGCGGGCACGAGCATCTTGCCGGAAAAATTGCGAATCACCAAATACAAGGTGTGGATGCGAACCATCCTTGTGCTCTGGTGGGTCGTGCTGCTACTGGGAATGGCGACATACACGCGCTGGTACGCGCCGCATTTATTTCGGAGATGAAATTGAGGAGTCCTGAAAAGAGGAGGCTTTCCATTCTCGCGATGATGGTCGGAATAAAGCTTTGGGAATTTGGTTTACATGGCTGGAGTCCATGAGCTTGAATGAAAACCAAGTAGGGTTCCGGCGAAGGAGAAATCCATGGCTGAATATCAAATGACTTTAGTGGATCGGCAGAGAATCGCCAGAGATACGGTGGCATTCTGGCTTGACGCAAATGGTGCAAGCTTCGACTTCCGAGCTGGGCAGCATGCGGACTTTGTCTTCACGGACCCGTCCGTGCAAAGTGAAAGCGACAATTCCCGGATCTTCTCTCTCGCAAGCTCTCCTTACGACAAAAGGCCTGTCATGATCGCAATGCGCATGCGTAAGACTGCCTTTAAGAACGCGTTGAAAGCAGCCGCTCTTGGCACGAAGTTCACCGTGAGCCGCGTCAGAGGATCGTTCACCCTGCATAGGGATGTCACCAAACCTGCGGTGTTTCTCACCGGTGGCATCGGGATTACGCCGATTCGCAGCATCCTTCAGTGGGCCACCCAGGAACGTCTCCCACACAAACTGTATTTGTTTTATTCAAACCGAGAAGCGGATGATGCGGCGTTCATAGAAGAATTTGAAAGCATGACCGCGCAGAATCCCAATTTCACTCTCATTCCAACGGTCACCGGGCATAAAACCCTGGCTTGGCCTTATGAAAAAGGCCACATCAATCGTCAGATGCTCACGCGTTATCTACTCGGGCTCAATGGACCTATCTACTACATCGCAGGTCCGTCGGGAATGGTCACTGCGATGACGGACCTACTCACTTCCTCGGGCGTCAGCGATGACGATATGAGGACTGAAGAATTTGGCGACTACAAATTGTATCAAGATCCTGTGCAAAGCGATCAAAGAGCGGGCACGAATCCTTCAGATTCAGCACTATGACATTTGCCACGATGGAGATCTTGTGAAAAGTAGTTTGGCTGCGACTCGTGTCTTCTTCGTTCCGTTCATTTCTCTACTTCTCTTTGGCATCGTCATCTGGAATTTCCCCGTGCTGGCGATCGCCCAATCCGCCGTCCCCGACGACGTGAAGCATGACACACCGGGCCAGGTCATCAAACAGGGCCACTCCCTCCATATCGATGTGGACCTGGCGCTTGTCAACGTTACGGTCACCGATCCGTATAATCGCCTGGTTACAGGCCTTGATCCTGACAACTTCCGTATCTTCGAAAACAACGTCGAGCAAGAGATCCAGTATTTCTCTTCGGAAGACGTACCCATTTCCATCGGCGTCATCTTCGATCTGAGCGGCAGCATGGCCAACAAAGTAGGTAAGGCCAGGGAAGCCGCCTTGCAGTTTTTCAAGACTGCCAATCCGCAAGACGAATTCTTCCTGGTCAGTTTCAACGACCGCGCAGAGGTTATGAGCACGTTCACCAGTAATGTGGAAGATCTGCAGAGCCGCATACTCTCAGCATCTGCGAAGGGCCGCACTGCACTGCTCGATGCAATATATCTGGGCCTCAACGAGATGAGGAACGCTCAAAACGCCAAGCGGGCCTTGCTCATCATATCCGACGGCGGAGATAACAATAGTCGGTACAGCGAGAAAGATATCAAGCGGCTGGTGCGAGAGGCGGATACCCAGCTGTACTCGGTCGGCATCTTTGACCCATTTGAGTATCGCAGCCGAACGCCAGAGGAACTCAGCGGCCCCTCGCTGCTCACGGAAGTGACGGAACTAACCGGTGGGCGAGCCTTTACGGTAGAGAATGTAAATGAATTGCCGGACATTACCACAAAGATCGGCGCAGAGTTGCGCAACCAGTATATTCTGGGATACCACCCGAGTAATAAATCGCACGACGCGCGATGGCGCAAGATCAAGATCAAGCTGCGCGCCCCCAAGGGACTTCCGCCTCTCAGCGTCTACGCGAAAACAGGCTACTACGCGCCAAGCCTCTAGATTGCGCTAGTCGCAAGTGCAGTTCCCATTCGGAATTGCGTGCGGCGTTCACAGTAGCCTCTGTGCTCGCCTGC
>QHYK01000148.1 GCA_003224085.1 Acidobacteriota bacterium
TGGTCAAGGAATTTCATCTCGCGGAAGCCAGGGTGCTCGACTTCAGGATTGAAGCCATCAATGCCCTCAACCATTTCAACCCCGGTAACCCCAACACCACGCTGACCTTGGACTACAAGACGGGGGCCAATACCAACGCGGCTTTCGGCACCATCCAGGGCGCGCAGTATAGCAACCGGCGCGCCATTCTATCGGTCCGGTTCAGCTTCTAAACGCTGCCCCCGCGTTCGAGTATCATACGACGCACCCGACCGGCACAAGCCTTTCATTCCGAGGAGGGAAGCGGCGCGGAATCCCTCTGTCTACCCTCACCACTAACTAATTTATATTTTTGGGGGTTGCAAAACCCTCCGATGGCACCGCGTCAGCCACAACCTCAATCCGCCTACCTGTTACCGCTTGCCGGCATGATTTCCTTTTTCCGTCTGAGTCCACTGGCCGCAATCGCCAGGCTACGGTCACGCAGCTTTTCTAATATCTTGATCTTCTCAGAAAAGCTCAGCGAGGCAAGTCTCTTCCGCATTTCGGCCCGCTGTTCCAAAGGCAGGTTCAAAACGTTTGCGGGAGGCTTTGTCATGGCTTTCCGTAGCGAGCAATCAGTCCGTCGTAAATCTCTTGGTCCATTATACGAAGGCTCGCGAATTTCTCAAAGGCAATGACATCAGGCATCGTTAAACCTCGCGCGAATCCGCACTCAGCTTGGGATCAAGTTCGATATAGAGCGAATCGGCTTCGGGATAGGAATGCAGCTTCATGTCTCATTCTGCCTCACGAATTTAGCGGCCACTTCCGGGCGGTGTGGAAGACGCGCAGAACTTCCACTCTGTCCTCACGCACCCGATACGGGATGATGTAGGGCGTACCTGTAACCACCAGTTCGCGAGTCCCCTCGACGCGCCCTGCCCGGCCCATGGCGGGGTGGTTGGCAAGTAGTTGCACGGCCTGCTCGATTGCCAGCACCACGCGCTGCGCGGCGGCATGACTGTCCCGGGAGATATACTCGGCTTCCGCTTCCAGATTCGCCAGCGCCCGCTTCAGCCACCGGACCTTCAGCGGCCTACCCGGCACGCCGCGTCCGCTTACCGCCGCTCCACTTGTTCATTGTGTGCCGCACCTGCTCGTCGCTTGCGAACTCTCCTCGATCCGCCTCTGCCATTCCCTTTCTGATCTCCTCGATCTGCCACTCGTTTACGGCGATGTACTGACGGATGGCTTCAGCAGCAATGAAAGAGCGGCTGCGGCGCTGCGCCTTGGCCAGACCGTCAAGGCGTTTCCGCACCTCCGGCTCCAGCCGCAGCGTCATTACCCTGTTTTCCGCCATGAATATCCTCCGAATACAAAAGAACACTGTGTATTCTAGCACGGCTCGGCAACCACAAGTGAAACGAGACGGGCAAACACCGCGCTGCGTGTGCCACACGGCAAGAACTCGTCACCCTCGTCGTCGGCAACCAAATCGACAACGGTCCCGTCGAGTAAGATTCCAAGGTGCCCTGCAAGCCTTCACGTGTTCGGCGGTTATAAAGGCTCGAAGAGCAGGATTCTCGAAGATTCCACCGTTCTCCGTCTGCGACCTTTCTGGAGGCTTATTCCTGCTCCATTAAAGTGCCACAGCGTTGGCAGAGGAACGAGCGTTCCCACTGGGAGTACAGGCGCTTGTGGGTGGACCGATTGTGCCTCCAGAAAAGAACCAGCAACAGTAGGAACGTGGCGGCAGACAACAACGCGAAAAGCGTCAACGGAGGCGACAAAACACCAGAAGAATTTCTAGTAATGGCATTTATGTAGAAGATGATCCAGCCGATCGAGAGAAACACCAGCGCCCACCAGAGAGTCAGCTTGCGGTACGACCACTTCGCTGGAGGAGTTAGCCGCTTGGACAGAACGGACTGATGAAATCCGCGGGTGGTCGCCTTTCCGACTACGAAATCAAAATCCTGACTCTCAGGGCTGAGCAGCAAACCGCCAGCCTAGTTCAACCCGCCGGCGGCCACCGCTGGGCGCCGTGGATCACGGCTGCTATTTCAACAGCCTCCTCGAGCACTCGATAGACCACTACGAAGGGAAGCGAAGGCAAGGGCAGCTCACGGGTGCCGTCTACCCGGCCCACTCTGCCGCGATACGGGAAGGATTCCAGCGAACCGGCGCTCTCGTAAATGGTTTTGACAATACGCTGTGCGGCGGAAGGGTTCTCTGGACAGATGTACTCGAAAATGCGCGAAAGGTCTTCCGCAGCAGCTGGTGACCACCGGATCTGCATTTACGACCGGAACATTTGCTCGATGCGGGCACCCATTTCCTTATGCGTTAGAGACTCTCCCCGGTCGAGTTGGTCAAGTCCTCTCTTCACTTGTTGACGAAACCAAGCGTCATGGTCAACGTAGTGTTCCACCAACTGTCGGACGTATTCCTCTGTGTCGCGGTTGTTTTCGGCAGCAACGCGGTCGAGTTTTGCTTGCAAGTCAGGACGGAGGTGTATTTCCATATTCCGCAGTATGATTAGCCGCATCCACCGTTGTCAATGGGGCAATGGGCAATCAAGTTGCCTTCTGGATCGCGCTAACCTCTTGTTGGCACAATATTTGGTCCAGCCCGTTCTGTAATACTCAGCATTCCTCTGCGACCCTTCCTTTGTCTGTTTATCCCTCAGGACAAATTAGGGATGCACTTCGAGTTCGGGCAGGACTGGCTGGCCTAAGCGCATCCGCTACTACCCTCTGCCTACACGACCTTCGTGCAAAGCCTATTCCTGGTCCGTTACAGTGCCACAGCGTTGGCAGAGGAACGAGCGTTCCCACTGGGAATAACGACGCTTGTGGGTGGACCGATTGTGCCTCCAGAAGAGAACCAGCAGCATTAAGAACGTGACGGCAGATAATCCCGACCAAAGAACCAACGGAGGCGACAAAACAGCTGCAGAATTTTTAGTAATGGTGTTTATGTAGAAGATGATCCAGCCGATCGAGAGAAACACCAGCGCCCACCAGAGAGTCAGCTTGCGATACGACCACTTCGCTGGAGGAGTTAGCCGCTTGGACAGAACGGACTGATGAAACCCTCGCGTGGTCGCCTTTCCAATTATCAAATCTGGGCCACAGCCGCCAACCGCGAAAGCACGCAGTCGAGTGCGGGCAGCTGTATAAAAGAGTCCTTCCTGGTAGGCCAGAGAAACCTTCTTGAGGTCTGTGCTGCTGCAGTTTGGGCAGCGTAAGTCTGCGCTGGAAGCCAAACGGAACTGGGCGGGTTGCACCCAAGGGCGGAACCCACTACCTTTTGTGGCAGCCATGGTTGCCTCTCTCGCAGGCGACTTTGGTTGATGGCGTTGAAGCGGCCATCGCTTCTGGCTAGTCATTCTTTGCCTTCCTGACGCCTGCACACTAACCTATCCTTCTTGACGTTCCGAGATTCCGGTGGAGAGACTCATGACAGCTGACGCACAGTGTGATCAAGTTTTCGAGCCTGTCGTGTCCAAGCTTGCTGCGCGACTGGATGTGATGAACCTGCAAATTTTCGGATGCGCCGCAATTCTGGCAACGCCAGCTATCCCTGTTCAGAACCTCTTTGCAAATAGCCTTGTACGCGTCTGGGTCCAATCGTAACCGCGGCTGTTTTGGCCTCAGGCTCGACACAGCGGGCCCTTAATCTCATGCCGGAATTGGTTTTGCTGCTCCAGCGGCAATAAACTGTAGATCTGGCGCAGCGAAAGCATCAGGGCCTCGGGGTTTGCTCCGTCCGCGTTGGCTCCCGCCAAGAAATCCGCACAAATCATTTCCAGACAGTATCCTCGTGACTTGTCCGTTCCCAGCATTAGGCCAGCCGTTTCAAGGGCCCGCTCAATGACCTGCAACTGGCTTTTATAGACTTTGAAGTAGAGCAATTCCCAGAGCTCGGACTCCTTGCCGGTTAGGTGTTGTTCGACGGCCCGCTGAAATTCTTCCCTCGGCAACTCTCTGGCTTTGTGCACCCAGGGTGCACAATCGAACCGCTGACCCTCCGCCCGCGCCACTCTTACTAGCTCTCGCGCTTTCGTCCATCCGATCTGCTTGAGGTCATGCTTTGGTATCCGGCTCAAGTGTTCATGGATGGTCATAATGTAGTATGCCTTCCGGCGAGACTCGGGAAACCGCCGCTGCAAGAACTCGTCAAACGACTTCAGTCGCTCCAACCGCCAATACTGCCCGATGCGAACCTCACATAGATAACGCCCCAGATCCACATACCGCACGTCTCGCTCCTGGTCCTTCGTTTTCTCCCACGCCAGAATCTCGTCGATCTTGCCCAGCACGAATAAGGCTCGTCGACGATTGAGCTCTGGCGACGCCATCGGTCGTCCTTTAATCCACAAGCTCGTCAAGCCAATCAAGGTTGCTCGCTCCCGGTTTGCGGACTAGGTTCGCCGCTACGAGATGATCGTTGTGAAGGCAGAGTCCCAGATGTGGGCAGCTCATGCATCCGTTCTGAGGAAACCTGATGCCACTGTGTGGATTGAAGTGGCCTGCTCCGATCTGGTTTACCATCGTCTCTACCAGTCGTCCATACTCCTGGCGCTGTTCCTCGGAAATCGTCGCTCTCAAATACTGGACTTCGGGGGCATGTTTCCGCACAAAGACAATCATGGCCACCTCGGGAATCCCACTGATCCACGAATAACAGATGAGCTGAGGATCGAGCGAAAATAAGCCCTCCGGTGCTTCTGGGTAGCGGCTGGTCGTTGTTTTCCAATCGATCAGGCAGCGCACGCCGTCGACTTCACCAATCGCGTCCAGATAAGCGACGAACTCGCTTCCCACACCAAGTGTCCTGCTTTCCTTAATTTGAAGATCGTTGTGCGGATCATGAATACGGACGCGATCCTGTCTCGCAAATGTTTCGAGCAGATGGATTCCCTGATGCAACAAGCGATCCCAGGTTTCTCCTTTTTTGTACTCAAACAGCGCATCGCGATAGGCTTCCCACTCCTTAAAGAGTGCGGCACCACAATCTTCTTTTCGGAAGTAAGCAGCCAAGGCATTCTCAAAGCACCGGCCGAAGACCATGGACGCACGAGTTTCCTTCTCCTGCCAGCCATCCAAATAGCGATACCGATAGCTGCGCGGGCACCGGAGATATTGACTGATTTGGGTGTAGCTGTAGACCATGAGTGCCTCACTGCCCGTTGCTTTCAGCCAGGGAAGTACAATCGAGAGCTTCCCAGTCTGCTTCCGGGGCAAACGCTTCGAGGTTTTGATACGAGCGTCCGTTCAGGGTCGTGTAGGAGGTGCGAACGACTCCACGGAGATGCAGGAGGGCCTGTTCATCGACGCGGTCATCCTTTAGAAGCTGCGCGTCGTAACCGAAATCTCGGAGAAACCAGTTGAGTCTCCAGAGCGCTCTCTCCGTGCAGTACAGCCGACCGGAGAAGGACCGAGCTGCGAAGGCCTTAGGTTCGAGAACCGAGAATTGGAACTCTACAAACGGCCTCTGCGGATGCCACCGGTAGCGGGCGCGGTCCACGCGAACAAGAAACAAACCGTCGAGCTTGCTTTCAACTCCGTGTTGATTCAGATAAAGGCCAGGAATTTGGCGCTTCATGATTTCGCCTCCACCGGCCGCGCGTAAGAATTGAGCTTGCAGACGAGTGCGTCCCTGTTTTCCTGTGCGGCCGTTGCTAGATGAGAGATAAAGGATTGAACCAGCTCTCGATTCGCTTCTCGAAGAGTCGATGTGCCGCAGAAGTCCGCCGCGTACGCTTTGACCAGTGTGGGGTCGAGGTTGTGCCGACGGATTAGGACGCACAGCCGGTCGCGCAGCTTTGGTTGCCCGTTGCTAGAACCGTTCTGGTGCGGCTTTACAGACTGAATCTGTTCCTTCGTGGAACTAGGGGAACCGGTAATCCCGCCCAACTCCTCGACAGAGCAAAGGCCAATTCCATAAGCCTTGCGGAGAGCGCGGTTTACGGCTCGCGTCTCCGCCACACGCATCTCAGCGCCACGAACGAGAGGGGAAGTATTTGACGGATCCGCATCTCCGTAGCCGACGAACCCTTGCGAGCCACGATTCTTGTAGAGCGTGGCCTTGAAGACCCATCGGCCCATGGTTGGATCGCAAAACTCGCGCACCTGTTGGACCTTGATACCGGCACAGTGCCTCCGTTGTGCTAACCGCAAGAGGCCGGCATGAGTTACGTACCAGCGATCCCCCATGTATTTAACATCTCCTAAAGGTACAGACAGTGCGTACTTCGCCGTGAGTTCTTCAAGTTCATGCTGCACGATCTTTGGTAATTGCCCCCAAATCGCTTTTGCGAAATCGAGATTCAAGCGCAACACCCTTTCTCGTTTTTTCATGAGACCTCCTTCCATCGCCCACCGTTCACTTTCACATTGACCTCGTTTTTCACAGCGTTTATGCGTGGGCGCCTACGCATTTAGTATGCGTAAGCGCCCACGCATTGTCAAGCGTTTTCTCTTGATTTTTCGAAACGGCCTGGGAATATACGTCCTGTGAGATCAAATGCGAGAAAAGAACCCTAACGCGGTAGCTCTTGGAAAGCTTGGAGGCTCAAAAGGGGGAAAGGTCAGAGCCGCCAAATTGACGCCAGAGGAGCGAAGTGAAAGCGCCCGAAAGGCGGCCCTCGCCAGGTGGGCAAGGGAGAAAAAGCCAGGACGGAAAAAGAAAGAGGGCACAGCAGCCTAAATGCAGTCGCAACAGTTGCCACTGGACCTCTGAATTTGTGGCTAGATTAACCCAGTAGAATGAACGGCCTTGCCCCTGGTACCTCGCAACTTTGGCTGGAATTATAGAATAAAGGTCGTGACACGCAGCACTCACATGCCGCGGGCAACTTGCAACGCCATGCGCATTTGGGAATCTTCGCCTCTTTTCAGCTCTTCGGGCAAGAGTTCGACAGGAATGCCCGGGGATACACCTTTACCTTCGATCAGCTTGCCTTCCCACGTTAGGTAGGCGGCAACGGGAAGACCCAACAAGTAGCCAAACCCCGCTTTGAAGGCGCTGCCGCTCAAGAGGCGGCCAGCGCTCTTTGTTCCCACAATGGTTGCCAGGCCGCTCTCCTGCGCAAAGGCGGCGACCATTTCGCCCGCACTTGATGTGTGCTCGTTGACGAGAATGACGACGCGGCCGTGGAATCGTTGCGGTCCGAGCCCTTCTGTAACAACGAGGATCGATTTGTCGATGAATCCGTATCGGAGCGCCAGCCAGAGAAGCGTTGCCTTGTGTGATGGTATCCGGCCGAATCTGGGCAACTTCTCTCGGGCATATCCCTTTTCTTTGCGCGCGCGTGTCAGGCTGTATCCAACCTCTCTTATTCCTGGCGTCAGATAGCTCATGAGGCGAAGGCCGCCGATGCCGCCACCGGTGTTCCCGCGAAGGTCCACAATTAGGCGCGTTGAGTCCTTTAGGTGGGCAAACGCGGCATCGAGCATCCTGGCAAGGTCGATGCCGACCGCCCCGGGGAACATGGTCACCTTCAACCAACCAATTCCGTCCGGCATTTGAGAGCACAACACTGCTTTTGGGACAACTACGGGATGGTTCTTTGATCGTGGGGAGGGGACGTTCAAAGTGCCTACGATGCGCTTTCCATCAGGCTTTTGAACTGCATATTGGGATTCCTCACCCACAGGGAAAATCGGGGGCTCTGGCGCCCTCAATTCCCGGTCACGCACCTGAAGGAGAATATCGCCAGGACGCAATCCGGCAACGTGCGCCGGTCCGCCTTCATGCACGTCTTGGAACATCCAGCGCTGCTCGCCATCCAGATTGCAGTGCATAAAGGTGGCGCTAATGGCGTGGCGTCCAGGGACGTTAGGACTCTTGAAGTGGCGAAATCCGGTGTGGCTTGTCCTTAGCTCATTAAGTAGGCCTTGGATTTTGTTCTCGAACTCTTCGTCAGTGGCACTTCGCAGAATCTCCTCTCGGCGTCCTTTCGATAACTCCTCCCAATTCGCTCCGTTCATTCCGGGATCGAAGTGTTTGCGCGTCACCAGATCGCTAACACGCGAATAGATCTTTTCTTTCGCCTGTGCGTCGAGACTCATCGTGCCCTCAGCGGGATCCCTGTTGCGCCCTCCCCGACCAAAACGAAGGCCCCCCAATAATACGGTGAGACGCGATCGTTCTGTCCGAGCAAGTCCAGTTTTGCCCGCCGCAAGGCCATGGCTTTTGGCTGACCTTCCGCAACGTGGGTGTAGAACCGTTCCATCAATTTTCCCGTGTATATATCGTCCGCGCTCCAGAGGCTCGCCACAACGGCCTTCGCGCCCGTCACGAGAAACGCCTCGACCAGGTTGGTTACACCCTCTTCCCCTTCGATCTTTCCGACGCCCGTGTCACAGGCAGAAAGCGTGACGAGGTCGGCATTGAAATGCAGCCGCATGATCTCGCGGACTTGCAACAAGCCGTCATCATGAGAGGATGGGTCAACGCCCAGGACCAAGCCTGAACGCTCTGGAAATTGCGTGTCAACGAATCCGTGCGCCGCAATGTGAATGATCCGGAAATCCACAAGGGGTTCGGCCTTGAATGCGGTCTCCGTGGCATTTGGCCCAATCAGCGTGATGGAGTCCGGGCCAATTGTTTTGCCGGCGGTGAGGATTTCCTCGCGAGTCTGCGGTAAATCGTACAGCGGCATTCCTAAGGCGTCGGACAAGTTGCGCTCAAGTCTCCGCTGAAATCCGATTGGCTTTTCGAGCTTCGCCGAAATGTGCCCTTGATCTTGATAAGCAGGATCGCCGATTCCAAAGAACGGGCGTTGCTTGACAGCTGGCTTGACTTCGTTCCTTACAACTTGCAGCACTGTTGCCGCCGGCGCGTAGCTGACCGTGCGAGCCTCCAGCAGTAGCGCGCCCTTGGAATCGCGAAGCAGATCGAACGGCAAGAGATGTAGCAGTCCGTCCGCGACCACGATGACGTTCCCCAGATTTGCCTCTGCAGGCAGTTGGCCGATGAGAATGTCGTGGAGCTCCTGGGCGGCTATGGGATCGTCACGCCTAGCCTTTACGCTTTCGAGGAATTTCCAAGTTAGGTCCTCAATGCGCTTGCGCCCTGCGGACAATTCCTGAACGCCCGCGTCGCTCCGAGAAATCCAGACGCAATACGAATGAGGCTCGCTGAGCACGTATTCTAAGATAACCTCACCAGCATGCAGGCTTGATTGGATTGCTTTCAGCGGTGCAGGCTTATCGAACCAATCGGACTTCGATTCGTTTCGCTCGGTGCGCGTCCATTCCAGTCGACGCTCGTATTCCACGAGTTGGTCAAGAAGGCTGGCTCGTTCCTTTGCATCCTCAGAACGAATTAAGCGAAGTTGCAGATCGGAAACTGCCTCTTCCAAGGCACGCACTTCGGAGGACTTGTCCTCTTCCAAAGACACCTTGTTTTCCAGGAGCGCCGCCGCGGTTCGTCCTCGGACGCGCTCCAAGACATTGAAAGCGCGCTCGACGTGTCCCTGGCGCGCTTCTAACTCAAAGTGCCGCCGGTAGGTGTCGCTCATTGCCCCGGCGAGCGAGCTCGTCCAGTAGGCTTCACGCAAGTTGACGAGCATTCCGTCGATCACGTCCTCGGCATTTTCGTAGAGAGCTTCAGCTTCCGGGATGGCTCCGCGCCGCGCTTTCAGATCCGCAAGCGTTGTAAGGTCCCGCGGAAGGAAGTACCGGTCGCCCACGCGCCGACTGGCGTCGATGCCAATTCTTGCGCGCTCTTCGGCGGATTTCAGATCGCCGGCGTCACTATAGAGCCCGGCGAGATCGATCATCAGCTGGCCAACCAGTCGATAGAACTTGTATTTCTGCGCTAGTTCACCCGCTTGTTCGAGGTACTGCATTGCGACTTGGCGATTCCCTGCCCGCATCTCGAGCTCACCGAGCAACTGCAGAATCATAGTTTCATGTCCGAATTTCTGGCTTTCTCGTGCGATGCCTAAGGCGTTTACCAGCTTATCCCTTGCCTGCGAAACTTTGCCTTGGCCCTCCAGGGAGTAGGACTCGCCTTCGTACGCCATAAATGGGAATCCAGTATCAGGCGTGGTGACGTTGATCTTTATGGCGCGCTCGAAAAACCCAATCGCCTCGCCATAGCGCTTGGCCTCGTTGAAACCGTTGCCGAGCATCTCCAGCATCCGAACCTGGCCGCCTACATCACCGCTCGCTTTTGCAGACAAGACCGCATCGCCGACCATCACCGCAGCGCGCCGACTGTTCCCTTCAAGGAAAGCGATAATCCCGAGTTCGCCCTCGGCCCGAGCTTCCCATTGAGCTTCTCCCAAGCGATGAGCAATTGTTTGGGCCTCCGTCCACGCGCGCTTAGCGGAAGCCGGACTGATCTCAAGGTCCGTGTACCCCTTCGCCGCAAGGGACCATAACCGCAGCTTCGGGTCGGCCTTGACGATCGACAGGTCGAGCTGTTGTCCGAGGACATTGGAAACGTCGGCCCAAGACATCGTCTCCGATTGAGCACGAATCCTTCCAACCCGGGCGTATATTTCGTTCCGAGTGTCGCCCTTCGCGCGGAATAAGTCCTCGGCCCGAATGTAGAGAGGCTCTGCCTTTGGCCAATTGAAGAGCCATGCGAGTCGATTGGCCTCCTCAAGCAAAACCTCCGGATTGCTCGAAGTGCTCGCGTCGCCTAAGAGATCGGCGGCTGGGGGCGGTGGATCAGCTCTTCGCGTAGCGTAAAGCCAGAAGTACTTTCGAGAAAGGGCAGCAAAGAGCGCAAAGGCGACAAGCAAGACAGAAACAAAGAACCAGAGCTTCGAGGAAAGAGTCCGCACGGGCTGACGCCTTTTTATTCGCGATTGATTGTACTGCGTCGGATGCGCGGAATTGGCGTTGGGTTTATCCAGAGCTACGCCATCGTTTGGTACAGTACTAATCCTCGGCTCAGTAGGGGGGAACGTAAGGGCGGGTCGATCAATGATCTCCGCAGACCCGCGAGGCAAACGTATCCGCCGGTATCCAACGGTGGTTCCCACCTTTCTTACTTTTCTCCCTCTGCATGTTCCCTAGTAAGAGAGCGGGAATTCGGGAGTCTCCACGCGAATGTGGGGGGAGACGTCCAGTACGGATAGTATGCCGCGTACTCTTGACGGGTGGCATAACCCCGTGCCAGTCTGACCCGTCCCCATTCGACCTGCTCACTGTTCCAAGAGACCCGATGGACAAACCGGACCCTTACGCCGAATGGGTGCTATTTCCGGGGAAACAGGACCCGGGCAGACTTCCACTCCCAGCGGATGAAGAGTTGCTGGCCGCGGCGCGAAAGGCCTGGCCCCATGTGCTGGCACATGTCCGACTCAGGTTGCTCGACAAGGAATCAGGTCGGGAGAGGACCGCACTAGCAGCAGAGATCTGGGAACGCGTCCTCGTATCCGTTGCCAAGACCCGCCGGCGAAACAAAGATCTCCGGTCGCCGATCAGGGACCTGGAATCCTACTTAATTGGAGCCTTCCACCACCGTCTCAACCGGGAGCTTAAAAAGAAACAGAAGAGAGCGGAGACCATCGAGGCCTTTCCGTCGGTCCTCGATTTGGAGCAGTTCGAGGCTGCTCTGGATGCCGAATGGGTTGAACAGCTCGAACGCGCGATTGCCGCCAGACAGGTTATCGACCAAATGAACCCCTGGATGAAGAAGGTTTGGCAGAGGCGGCAGTGCGAGTATTCATGGAAGGCGATCGCCGCTTGGCTCGGGATCACCGAGCAGCAGGCCAAGATGAAGTTCTACTACGGGTTGCAAAAGATCCGTCAGAGCATCATGCAGTCGGTGAAAGATCCGAAATCTTACAAGGCCACTGAGGTCAAAGGGAGGCAGACCTGAACGTAAAGGCTTATTCCGAGAGGGAGGAAAAGCGCATCCTGGCTGCGCTCGGTCGTAGTCTGCTCAGAGACTTTCCGAATCCTGACCGTATTGGGTGTCCAGGCCCCAAAGTTCTGAAAAGAATCGCCTCTCATGAAATGAACCTCTCTGAGGCGGAGAAGTGGCTCGATCATCTTACTTCCTGCAGCCCCTGCTACTGTGATTTCTCTCAGTTCCGAATTGCCTTTCGAAACCGGAGAACGAGGACCCTGGTGGCCATTGCTGCAACCATCGTGATGGTCGCCTCCTTTGCTGGTTGGGCTTTGCTCCCAAGACAAAAGGCACCGTTGGTCCTAAGGCCAAACGAACCGACGGCACCAAGACAAGAGGAGCCGTTGGTTACGCAAACCACCGTGCTCGACTTGAGGGATCGTTCCCCCCAGCGCGGCGGGGAGCCGTCTCCCGCTGTGCCGCTGCTCGAGATGGCTCACAACGTGTCTAACGCGCAAATTTATCTTCCCTTTGGAAGCGACGAGGGAATTTACGATGTTCGCATTATGACGACACAAGGAGAGCCACTCCTTGTTGCAACAGGAAGGGCAAAACTCAAACAAGGCCTCACTTCCATGGGAGTCGATGTGCCCCCTTCTACGATTCGCCAGGGCAGATATATTTTGCAGATCCGAAAGCGCGGCTTGGAATGGTCTTCTTTTCCGCTACTCGTGCGGTAAACGTGTCCGGATCCGGAGGAAATTCGGAGAAGAGCTTGTGGTGGACAAAGTGGGCCCGGTAATTTGAGCATTCTGCAGAAGACTATGCGTGAGGTGAATAATGCAAACACGAGCACCCAGGGGGCAGTATCGCGTCATAGGACTCGATCCAGTCGACACTCTAACATGGCCGAGCGGACCGCTTTGGAAAGACTGCGAAACCTTGGACGAAGCACGAGACTTTGCTGACCGCAATAGCGACTTGTATGCGTGGATCTACATATACAATGACGCCGGCGAGATTTTGTACGAGGCAGGCTCCGGAGCGCAGCAGCTTGGAAGGATCGAAAAGCCAAATCACGGGAAGATTTAGCTAACGTTGAAATGGCCCAACTTGGGAGGAGCTTTCGTGGAAACAGATTGGCGCTTCTCGAACCGTAGGAAATAACAGCCGTGAATCTGAAGCGAGCCGTGATCTTGATATCCTTGGGCGCGGCGGTTTCCGTTTCGATCCGAGCGAAAGCGCAGAGCGACGATCCTGACGCCTTGCTAAAACGAGCGCTTCATTTTGGCGATTTGTACAACTGGGCGGACGCGGGGCCTTTGTTTGTCCAGGCTGAGGAACTCTACGCTGCGCGTGGCGACAAGCGCGATGCTTTGTACGCGCATCTTGGCCGCATACGCTCGACGATGGAGCAGCTTTCTCTTCCAGAGGCATCCGAGGAACTTGAAAATGCGCTAGAGGGCAATCCGCTGCTTCAATCGGACAGAGAACTCAGGTTGTTTTGCCTCATGGTTCTTGGGGACATCGATGGTGAGATCGACGCCGCGCCAATGCGCCGCGATTGGGAAACAGCGCTCAAGGTCGCCCACGAACTCGGGGATAAGAAGGTGGAAAACCGCGCCTCAGGGGAGCTCGGATTCGCTTTGTTTCTCGAAGGGGATATGGCCTCCGCACGCCAGAGAGTCGCGAGCGCACTCATGGGTGCGATGCTGCTAGGCGATACAGGCGCGCAAATCCGATACTTGGCCGCGATCGGGCACGCTTTCGTCCAGATGGGCTCGTACGACGATGCTCTAGGTTATTTCGACAAGGCACTGAAGATCGCAGCTGCCACTCCTGATGCCGGGTACCAGTTCGTTGTCAATGAAGGTAGGCTCCAAGCCTTACGTGGTATGGGAAAACTTGACGCCGCTGAACAGCTCGCCAACGAGATCATCGATCAATCCCGCGCCAGGCAAAAACACGTTAAAGAAACGCAGGCCCTCATTACAGCGGGCACCGTAGCCAATGCAAGGGCCGATCAAGCGAAGGCGATTGAACTCTTCAAGGAGGCTATCGACTTGGCTCAAAAGGGTCGGTTCACTCGACTATTAGCCGACGCCCAGTTCTATTTGGAAGACATGTATCGCAAGAAGGGCGACCTTCGGATGGCAGAATCACTGGCCTCAGCCGCTGCTGAGGCAACCCAGAGCAGCGGCGACCTCTACTTACTTCCAATGCGCCTGCAAGCGCTCGCGCAATTGCAAGTGAGCCAAGGAAAATATCTCGAGGCAAGCGACACGTATGATCGCGCCTCCGACATCCTGGATACGATGATCGGCAACGTCACTTCTGCGGCAGGCAAAATCGGCCTCGTTAACTCCATGAGCGCCATTTACGCAGAGCACTTCGCCTTGGCCGCTGACCACTTGAAAGACAATGCAAAGGCCTTCTCCGTTCTTGAGCACGCCCGCGGGCGCGTAACAACCGAGCTTCTGATGAGCGGAAGGCCTCCCGATACTCCGCAGGAGGTCGAAATTCAGAAGCAAATCAGCCGCTTGAATCTGGACCTAGCAAAGGCGAAGTCCATGGAGCAGGTCCACGAAATTCGCGACAAGATTTTTCTGGCCGAACAGGCCCGGTGGCTCACTCCAGTGCTGGGAGAGTGGAATCCTAGGCCGTGGCAGACGATTCCGTTGGAGCGCATACGAGAGAGTCTCGCTTCAAGCGAAGTTGTTCTTGAATACGTTTTGGCGGAACCGCATTCCTATTGTTTGGTCATCACCAACAATTCCGCGCGCATCACGTCTCTTAAAGATCGCGCGAGCATCGAAAGCTCCGTTCTTGGCTATCTGACAACGCTGAAAACAAAAGCCTCATCGAAATCCCAAGGACAAGAACTCTATGCGACTCTCTTGAAAAATATCCCCGAGCTCGTGAGGAAGAAGCGACTTATCATCGTGCCCGACGGCTGGCTCCATCTCCTACCTTTCGACGCCCTGGTTGACCGCAGCGGCCGTTACCTAATCTTTTCGCACACGATAACCTACGCGTCTTCTGCGAGCTTCCTGCATTTGGTTAAGGCGGCAGCGCCACGGCCCTCGCAACAGCTATTTCTCGGCGTCGGCGGCATCCCTTACGAGCAAAATGCGGAGCTCGCCAAAATCGCCGCGCTGCGGGGATACATCAGCGGGCGGTTGGTCAACCTGCCCGCCTCCAAAGAGGAGATTCTAGCGGCGCAGGCAGTAACGCACAGTGACGCTCATGGCATACTCACTGGCACAAACGCAACAAAGTCTGCGTTCGAACACTCCGCTTTGGAAGAACATGCGATCATCCATCTGGCAGTGCATGGCATTGCAAACGAGCAGCACCCGGACCGAGCGGCGTTGATACTTCTTAGCGACGCTTCATCTGGAGACGACGGTATCCTGGAAGCAAGCGAAATCGTGCACTTGCACACGAACGCCGATCTCGTTGTCTTATCGGCATGCGATACAGCGGTTGGCCGTTTGCAAGGCGAAGAAGGAATCGCCAATCTTTCGCTCGCATTCCAGTTAGCTGGCGCGAAGACTGTTGTCTCGACTTTTTGGAGCATTGACGACATGACGGCTCTCTACCTGATGAAGCGTTTTTACACTCGCTTGGCCGCGAAGAATACAGTCGCATCTGCCTTGACCTTGGCTAAGCGGGACATGCTGAGGGTCTACGGTCCAGAAACCGTTCCCTACTATTGGGCCGGGTTCAAATTAGAAGGCGCCGCCGACCGTTCAATCGACATCGGTTCCAAGAAATTAACTGAGACAAACTGAGGAAGGTGTCCCAATGCCCACTACCCACGAGACGTCGCAACTTCTAACACATAAGGAGCGCACGAAAATCATCAACTCCGTCAAAAAGCTAGTTCCCGAACGGTACATCAACATAAGTAACCCAAATCAGGATTACGGTCCTTGGCTTGCCTTGGTTGACGAACGCGCGCCGCATCTCATGAACGATGATGTACCCGCTTTTGAGGCCGGCGTAAGCGAACTCCTCAAGTCCTTGGGCAGCAGCCATACTGCTTTTTTTCACGAGCGACGCGACAGTGTTCCGCCACCTTACTCCATCAATGCGACGTTGCGCCCAGTGGATACCACTCATGGGAAGCGTTGGATGTTCGTGGATGTAATCGAAGACGGAGTAGCCTCTCAAGCAGGAATCCGCCCTGGCGAATTCCTGCTTTCCATTGATTCCGAGCCGGTGGTCCCGCCGAAAACCGCAAACTTCCGCATCGGCGGCAATCATAATGTAGAGATCGGCAGTTTCAACGGGAATAAGCGCCAAGTCAACTTTGAAATCCCAAACCGAGCTGCAAAAGACCGGCCGCCGATGATCGAGCCGCGTAGCCTCTCGTGTCGCTTGCTGGTCTCAGATGTCGGATATGTCCGAGTGGCAACATTCCCTGGGGCCGTAGGCCAGAGTTTTGCCAAGGCGTTGGACGACGCCATTCGCGACTTGAAAGCTCAAGGCATTGGACGTCTCATCGTGGATATCCGAGGGAACATCGGCGGCGGTCTAGGCTCCTTGCGGCTCATGAGCTATCTCTGTCCTGGCAAGGTGGAAATAGGCCATAGCCTGACTCGCCGGCGTTTTCGGAATGGCTATCGTAAGGAAAGTCTAACCCGAATCGGCAAGATTCCGGCGACAAAAGCAGAGCTGCTTATGATGGCTATGCGCTTCAAAGTCTTCCAGCGCGACCGCTCATTGGTCCTTGTTTCGGAGGGCCTCGGCCCTCAGCCATTCCACGGTCGCACGGTTCTTCTAATCAATGAGCATACGCATAGTGCGGCTGAAATGGTCGCGAGCTTCGCTAGGCAAAATCGCTTTGCCACCCTAGTCGGCACGAGAACGGCAGGTCAGGTTCTCGGAGGCGCCAATTTTAAGCTAGTCGGCGGCTATATCCTGCGTATTCCGGTCGCCGGTTGGTATACCTGGCAGGGAGAATCCATAGAGGGGAAGGGCGTGGAGCCGGACGTCGCCGTCGAAAACTCTGCAGAATCCCTCAGCGTTGGGGTTGACACGCAACTGGAGAAAGCGCTGCAGATCGTGCAAAGTCTTTGAGACGTACAATAATTGCCTGTCTTCTGTACTTAACAAAACGCCCAACCAGACACACGCAGACGAACTTTGTGCTTGCACGGACCCAATTCGCTGACAGGTTCTCATTAAAATTAAAGCCGCTGCTCGAAGGCCGGACGCGTTGTGAGCTCGAGATGGCTCAGTGCTGACCCATAGCTCACTAGCCCGCGAGTTCGGAATGCGTATTCCGGGGCATCGTGATCAGTAATTCCGGGCGATCGTGATCACGATTCCGGGATGATCGTGATCAGGGTTCCGAAATGATCGTGATCACCGATTCCGAAGTGATCGTGATCAGTTTTTCGTGATCTCCGGAATGGTGATCACGATCAACTTGGAATGTTTTCCACAGGGGCGAGGTGGCGCTGGACATCACACCAGGCAAACTGTTTCTCCTATGTACCTTACGGGAGAGACCGAGTGCCAACCAGGAGAATGTCCATGCGTAAGATCAAGGAAGTCCTGCGCCTCCGCTTCGAACTGCAGCTGGGCCAGCGAGAGATCGCCCGCGCTTGTTCGATTAGCCAGGGTGCGGTTCATAACTACCTAAAGAAAGCCGCGGCGGCCGGGATCGGCTGGCCACTGCCGGAAGACTGGGATGAAAAACGCATCGAAGAAACGCTTTTCGGTGATCGCCATCCTATCGAACGGCGGCAGCGCGCCCTTCCCGACTTTCCCGCACTCCACGAGCAGTTCCAGCAACATCGTCATCTGACTCTGCAGTTGGCTTGGGAAGAGTATCGGCAAGTCCATCTGGACGGCTACGGCTACAGCCGCTTCTGCGAACTGTACGGGCGGTGGCTCCAGAAGCAGGACGTGGTTCTACGCCAGAACCACACCCCTGGAGAGAAGGGTTTCGTCGATTGGGCCGGAAGAACCATCCCCCTCCAGAATCCTCAGACGGGCGAAATCCGTGGAGCTGCGCTGTTTCTGATGGTGTTGGGCGCGAGCAGCTACACCTATGCCGAAGCCACCTTGGATCAGCAGATGGCCGCCTGGCTCCGTTGCCACATTCACGCTTTTGAATATTTTGGAGGCGTGCCGAGACTGCTGGTTCCCGATAATACACGAACCGGTGTGAGCCGCGCGTGCCGCTATGATCCGGATCTCAACCCAACGTACCAGGAAATGGCGATGCATTACAGCGTCGGAGTTGTTCCGGCACGTCCGCGTCGTCCAAGAGACAAGGCTTACGCTTCATATTGCACCCTGTTCGGAATTGGTAGCGGTGAAGGTTGGCTGGAGCGCCCTGCGTCCGCCCCGTCCTTTGATAATCGTGGTACCTCGGAGTGGTTCATAGAGAGAATTGCCATGTGTATAGCA
>QHYK01000068.1 GCA_003224085.1 Acidobacteriota bacterium
GAGCTTCGCCTTCGACGTCCTCAGCAATGATCAACAGGGGCTTTCCTGCCTTAGCCGTCTGCTCGAGCAGCGGCAGCAGGTCCTTCATTGAGCTGATTTTCTTCTCATGAATCAGAATAAGCGCGTCGTCCAGCACGCACTCCATGCGTGCCGGGTCAGTGACGAAATATGGTGAGAGGTATCCGCGATCAAATTGCATTCCTTCGACCACTTCGAGCGTGGTCTCCATGGTCTTCGATTCCTCGACGGTAATGACACCGTCCTTGCCGACCTTCTTCATGGCTTCGGCAATGATGCTGCCCACTTGCTTGTCGGTGTTGGCGCTGATGGTGCCCACTTGCGCGATCATGTCGCCTTTCACTTCGCGCGATAGTCGCTTGATCTCAGCCACGGCGGCTTCGACAGCGTTATCGATGCCGCGCTTGAGCGCCATGGGACTTGCACCCGCCGCGACCGTGCGCACGCCCTCCCGGAAAATCGCCTGGGCCAAGAGAGTCGCGGTGGTGGTGCCATCGCCGGCCACATCCGAGGTCTTGGACGCAACCTCGCGCACCATTTGCGCACCCATGTTCTCAAGTGGGTCCTGCAGCTCGATCTCCTTCGCTACGGTTACTCCGTCCTTGGTAATGACGGGCGCGCCGAATTTCTTTTCGATTACCGCGTTACGCCCCTTCGGGCCCAGCGTGATCTTTACCGCATCCGCAAGAATATTGACGCCGCGCAGAATCGACTGACGTGAATCCGCACCTGAGACAATCTGTTTTGCCATTTTGCTTCACCCCTCCCGGGTGATCGAAACGTATTCTCGAGCTCAAAGGCTCTTGCACTAGGAACCTACTTCTTGCCGGATGCTGCTTTGGCCAGCCCCTTTACCTTCGCCAAGATTTCCTCTTCGCGGAGGATTAGATATTCCTGATCATCGATCTTGATGTCGTTACCAGTGTACTTGCCGAACAGAATCCGGTCGCCGACTTTTACATCGAGAGGCACTCTCTTGCCTTTTTCAAACTTGCCGGCCCCGGCGGCCATCACCTCGCCCTCCTGCGGCTTTTCTTTCGCCGTGTCCGGGATGATGATACCGCCCTTCGCGGTTTCGTTCTTTTCCAATCTGCGGACAAGCACGCGGTCATGTAACGGCGTAACATTTACACTCATTTTTTCTAGCCTCGCTTAATCATCTCTCTAAATGCGCCCAAGGATCCCTCGCTACCGTCTAAGGCGAGGACTATGGGCGAAAGCTTTTCTGGTTTTTTTGCCGAGTAAGCTCGATCGCATCCGCTTCCTTCTTCTGACGCTCGATTGCTTTTTGGGGAGCTGCTTGCTCGTCCACTTTCACTACTTGCGCAAGCGCCGCATCCGCTTCTGCAGCGACTCGTTTGGAGTAAATGACTAGCCCAAAGCCATTAGAGTACGAAGATCGCAAAAGATTTAGGGAATACTGTGAATCTTCCCAAGAAGCAACCGGCTTTTCTCGCATTGTATATGGCTCGTTCGCACCGGCGTCAATCTCCACCGCAACGCTTGTTGCCCGGCCATATTTCGCGGAAATCAATTTCACCATATCGTCCGCCGTAAACCCCTCGGTAGAGGCGCGATCATAGGTAACAACCATCTTGTAGAGCTCGCCTTTGTAGAACGAGAAAACAAGCTCATCCACATTCTCCGAACGGGACGAAACACCGATGCCGTTCGCCGGATGCCACGTCAACTCCTGAAAAAGCACAGAACCATCGTGGGTAGCCTTTACATCGGGCAACCTCTGGTCCGTGTGCTTTAGAATTGCTGCCAAGTTTGTTCCGAGTGAAAAATTCCGGTATTTGGCAAAATCCTGTGCGCGGAGCATTGGCGCCGTAAGAAGCAGGACAACCAAGCAAAGAACCGCGCTGCGTATCGTTTTCATTGCACACCTCCAAACATTCTAACTAAGAATTTGAAATAACAGCCGCGTATTGTTTTGCGACCACGTTTCCCTGCTGGCTAGCTCGCGCGGATGGTATTGCCGTTAAAGATCGTCCAGCGATATCCTTTGCGGGAATCAGAGCAATACCGAGTTGAATATGCCGAGAGTGAGCGGCAATACTCGTGAAAGGGATGCCCAGAAACCATTTCGAGGCGATCTTGGTAATCTCCAGCGAGTTAAAGCGAAAGCTTTGCCCTTCCTGCTTAGCCACAATACGCTTCACGGCCCGCCGCAGAGTTCCTAGTCCCCCGCGTCCGAAGACGGTTGTCCGAATTTCGCCGGCCAGGTAGAAAAAGTTCCAGTTGACCGTTTCAATTTCTCGGGTTAGCGCTTGACGATCTATCTTGAACACTCGCCAGCCAGGCAGAAACGCCTCGCTTTCAATCGAAAGCGCTGTGGGCAATGGCGTGCCCTCTCTAATGAAGACGGTTCTCATTCCAATGCTCTCTGACACTTGAAATCCGCATGCCGACTTGACCATTAGAGCTGTCGAGCGTACATCCTTCTGCCGTTCACGAAACCCGCGAGCAGCGTCACAAGGACCGCGCCAATCATGGCAACGAGAGTCGTAGCAATAGTTCCCCGGTAGCCGTTAAAGCCGGCGAACTCTATAAGCAGGCCGCCTGCGACGGCTGCGCAGATACCCATGGCAACGCCAACAAGCGGACCATAACCGTTACCTTTCATAACTTTGCCAGGCGACCAGCCAGTAACCAATCCCACCAAAATCCACCAAAGCAATTGCATGCATGCTCCCTTTGTCGAAATTCTCGAGAAATTCGCGTCATCCGATCCGGTCAGCAAAATCACGTCGCGGTCAGCAATGCACCTGTCTCAAGTCGCTTGCGCTCGGTAAGCTTGAAGGCGAAAAGCAGCCTTGCTGCTTTGCCATCAAATTCAACGGCAGTCGCGCTGATTCTCCAGGCCAGCGCTCCTCGTCATTTTTCGTAATGGTCCTGACCTCACGTTGCAAAGGGAGTCCGGCTGGTTCTCGACTGTCAGGAAAGACAAGATCCCAGAAACTCATTGAGAAGAGCTCTTCTCGCAAGTACCCGGTGATTGTCTCTGCGGCGTGATTTACACAGTGCAAAGCGCCTCCGTAACTGATGAATATTGGCGTTGCAATAGCCTCCACTAACGCGCGGAAGCGGGCCTCGCCTTTTGGGAGCGTCGCACACGTCGCCGGGAAGTCCCTCGCCCGTTTTGTAGCACTCATGAACATCGAGAACCCTTGTTGCAGCCGTTTTGCGTCCAGACTTAGAGGGGCGAACCAAGCCGCCCCCTCAACAAAGAGAGACCCCCTTGGGTTTCAAATCGCAGTCGCAGCCGCGATCCTATGGAAACTGGAGTTCAGGACCTCGTAGGTTTGTACCCGCGGCACACCCTCAATCACGGACACCAGCAGTTTGGCGACTCCCGCGGAGGCTTCGCGGTTGTAGGTCTCCGCATCTTCAGCGGTTTCCCACAAACTAAAGGCGTGGACTTCCTTCCCGCTCGGATACAGAAAAGTGATTTCGTCCAGGAACCCCTTTTGCTTGCGCAACACCGGAATGACGTCGGTTTCTATTTTTTGCTTGAACTCCGCGGCGCCGCCGGGTTTCAAGTGCATCGATACTTTGCGTGCAAACATGTCCACCTCCTTGGTTGGCTGCCAAGAGGCGATTCAGATAACTCATTCGGTTACAGATGCCTGAAAGCTCCCTCAGTGCCTTAACCACAGTAGGTTAATTAACTTGACGTGTCAAGCTCAATCTGGGATTATTTTCCAAAATTAAGCTGATACGGTTAAGCACGCGGAGAACACCAGTGGATGTTTGCCTACTGATCAGGCAGCGGTTGGAAGAGTTAGGATTAAATAGGACTGGAGCAGCGCACGAACGAGACGGGTGACTCTGGGTACAATAAGGGGACGATATGAAGTGATATACGGTGCCCCGCGGTATCAAAAGATGTCCGCCGACACCGTTTGATATCAATCAGTTACATCCGCCAGGGGCTCTGTCACGGCAGAGCCCGCGGGTTCGAGTCCCGTCGTCCCCGCCATTTCTTTTCAATCACTTACGCGAAAGAATGGTGGACGCGAAAAATCTCCGACCCCAGATCGACCTTGAGCCGCCCGAATTGTTCGGTTCGCGCCGGGCTTGACAGGTCAGAAGTCCTACAGCGTCCGCAATTGAGCGAACTCACTTGACCGCATTCCTGGCTCGCCGCGTCGGTGGACGAACGCATCGTCCACGCTGTGGCTGACTCTCACACCGCCGCGAGGTAAACGTAGCGAAGAACGAATAGAACGGTGAGAATCCAGATGAGCGCGTTGATTTCCCGCCATTTTCCCGCGGCCAGCTTTACGATGGTGAAAGAAATGAGGCCCAGGCTGAGCCCGGTTGCGATGCTGAATGTAAGTGGCGTCGCCAACATGGTGACAAAGGCTGGTAGGGCCTCGCTGAAGTCGTTCCACTTTACTTGCGCGATCGCTCGGGACATGAAAACGCCCACCAGTATCAATGCGGGCGCTGTTGCGTAAGCGGGAATCGCGGTGGCCAGCGGCGAGCAGAACATGGCCAGGAGGAACAGCGCGGCGACTGCAAGATTGCTAAGTCCGGTACGCGCCCCGGCTGCGACGCCGGCGGCGCTTTCGATGTAACTCGTAACTGTAGAAGTGCCGGTCAAAGAGCCGAAAATCGTCCCGATGGAGTCCGCCAGCAAGACGCGGCCCACACGAGGAATTTTGCCGTTCTTAACGAAGCCCCCTTGTTCGCAGACACCGACAAGAGTTCCGACGTTATCGAAGAGGTCTACAAACAGAAATGCGAAGAGAATTTCCAGCAAACCAAGATGCAACGCTCCCCGGAAATCCAGACGGAAGAGCGTGGAAGAAGGACACGGCATGGAGAAAAAGGCCGACGGCCAGCCGGAGATGCCGCGGACAATTCCCACCAGCGTCGTGCCCAGAATGCCCACCACCATGGCGCCACGAAGTTCCTTTGCCAATAGGATCAGTGTGAGAACCAGCCCAAAACACGCGGTCTGGACCTCTTTGTCAGCGAAGCTGCCGAGACCAACATAAGTCGCGGCGTTCGCCACGACAAGTTTCGCATTGCGCAGGCCCACGAAGGCGATAAACATGCCGATTCCCGCCGCTGTCGAATGCTTCAAACAATCAGGTATGCCGTTGACGATCTGCTCGCGTACTCGCGTCACCGTGAGAATCAAAAAAAGCACACCGGAAAAGCAAACAACCGCGAGCGCGGTTTGCCATGGGACGTGCATGGCCAGGCAAACCGAATAGGTAAAGTACGCGTTTAACGACATTCCCGGCGCAAGAGCGATCGGGTAATTCGCATACAATCCCATAACGAGCGTAGCAACCGCAGAAGAAAGGCACGTGGCGAACACCACGCCATCAGCCGGCATCCCGGCCTGGGAGAGAATCTGGGGGTTCACCACGACGATGTAGGCCATGGTGACGAATGTGGTCAGGCCTCCCAGCAGTTCCTGCTTCACCGAAGTCTGGTTCTGGGCTAATTGAAAGTATCGCTCGAGCAACGTTTTCCCCTTACCCGCAGCGTCCAGCAATAGACCGTACTCTCCATGAATCCAACCAGTGAGACGATGCCGCGGAGTTTATCCCCAAAAATGAAAAATGCAATTGGCGATTCGTGGCTTGCAGGAGGTATTGCGACAGAGAACGAACAAAGACAGCGTATTTTCGACACAAGTTGAAGAAGCGACAGGCAAGCGGACGTGGAAATCTCAGTACGGGATCTTGTCGACTTTGGCAGCCCACGCACGGAATCCGGCAAGCGCTTCTTCACGCATGATCTGGACCGTGGGGATGCGCCGTTGCAAATGAGGCTTCTTCAATTCGCCGTACAGGAAAGAATCGTCAAATCCGATTTCGGCGGCATCCGCGGCGGTATTGGCGAAATAAAGCCGGGAAAGGTGAGCCCAGTAGATTGCCCCGAGACACATGGGACAAGGCTCGCAGGAGGTATAGAGCTCACAGTCTTCCAAGTGATACACGCCGAGGTTGGCGCAGGCCTGCCGGATCGCAAGCACCTCCGCGTGGGCAGTAGGATCATTTGCTGAGGTGACTCGATTCACGCCCTCGGCTATGATCTTGCCGTCTCTCACGACTACCGCGCCAAAGGGGCCGCCTCTTCCCGAACGAACATTGTCGATAGAGAGTTGCACGGCTCGTGCCATGAAGGGGTTACTCATCGATGGTCATCCCCAATACATTTGTTGGCGTTATACCAGCGCTAGATAACCCAAAACACCGCTTACACATCCGTGGAGACAACCGTGCAAGTATATGCTGAGTTTGTTGCCCTGCAGCAGGGCTTTCCTGCGCGAGTTGAAAAAGTAAAGGCAGACAGCTACGCTCATGCCTCAAACTGAACCTGAAGTTTGCGGAAGCGCCTCGTGCAATGAATTTGCGCGCCTTTCATTCCCGCCACGTGGTAACTCCAGACGGTGTGCGTCCGGCCACTCTCCTGGTCGAAGGAGAGGTGATCCGGGACGTGGTTGACGCTGAACAAGTGCCGCCACAGGCGGAAACTCATGACTTTGGAGACGCGACAATCCTTCCCGGGCTAGTGGATTCTCACGTTCACATCAACGACCCTGGCCGAACGGAGTGGGAGGGATTCGAGACGGCCACGCGGGCGGCTGCAGCGGGAGGATACACTTTGCTGGTTGACATGCCCTTAAATTGCGTGCCCAGCACGACCACCGTGAAGGCGCTTGAGCTAAAACGGGTGGCTGCGGAAGGCCGATGCCGCGTGGATTGGCTGGCTTGGGGAGGAGTCGTCGCGGACAATCAGGGCGACATCGAGTCTCTGGCTGCCGCGGGAGTGCCCGGGTTCAAATGCTTTCTCATTCATCCGGGCGTCGACAGCTTTACCATGGTTACGGAGCCGCAGTTGCGCGCGGCTTTGCCTTCTGTTGCCCGAACCGATCTGCCTCTGCTGGTCCACGCGGAACTTCCCGGCCCCATCGATAGAGCGACGAAAGACCTGGCAGATGCGGATTGGCGTTGCTATCGAACGTATTTGCAATCACGGCCGGAAGAAGCGGAAGTTTTGGCCATTCGGATGCTGCTATCGCTATGCCGCGAATACCGCCTCCGTTTGCACATCGTGCATCTCTCGGCGAGTAGCGCGCTTTCCGAAGTGCGCGCTGCGCGCGCGGAAGGGCTTCCGGTGAGTGTGGAAACGTGCCCGCATTATTTGCACTTTGCTGCCGAGACTATTCCGAACAGATCCACGCTGCATAAATGCGCGCCGCCGATTCGAAGCCAAGACAACTGCGAACAATTATGGCAGGCCCTTCGAGAGGGAACGATCGATTTCGTGGTAACCGACCATTCGCCCTGTCCGTCGGAAATGAAACGGCTTTCCGAGGGAAATTTCCGAACAGCCTGGGGCGGCATTGCAAGCCTGTCCGTGTCCTTGCCGGTGATGTATACCGAGGCGTGCCACCGAGGGTTTGGGCTGACCGATATCGCTCGTTGGATGTCGGAAGGGCCAGCGAAGTTGGCGGGCTGCGAAAAGCGCAAAGGGCGAATCGCCGCGGGATACGATGCCGACTTCGTCGTATTTGACATGGAGAGTGAGTTGGTTGTGACCAAGGAGCGGCTGCATTACCGGCATCCGTTCTCTCCGTATTTGGGAGAGAAATTGCGCGGAGTTGTGATGGCCACATACCTTCGAGGAACCCCGGTATTCTCCGAAGGCAAGTTTCCGGGAAAACCTATCGGACGGGAGTACCGGCGTTAAGATGATTGGCGTGAAAGACGAACGCATCGTGGGAACAGCTGTTCCGCGCCTGGAAGGTCGCGAGAAAATCACCGGACAGGCTCGTTATGTGGACGACATGGTTCTGCCCGGGATGCTGTACGGTGCGACAGTGCGCAGCCGGATTCCGCGCGGCAAGATTAAAAAAATCACTTTCGGCCCGGAAATCAATTGGCAAGAGTTTGTAATTGTTTCCGCGAAAGACATCCCAGGGAAGAATTGCGTCGCGCTGATCGAAGACGACCAGCCATGCCTAGCAGACGAATTCATCAACCACCCCGAAGAGCCAATTCTTTTGCTGGCCCATGAGGACCGGCATCTTCTGCCAAAGGCTGTGGAAGCAGTGTCGGTCGAGTACCATCCGCTGTCTGCGATTTTCACAATGGAAGAAAGCGAAAGCCGCAGCGAAATCATTTGGGGTGCGAACAACACCTTCAAGACCATTCTGATCGACAAGGGCGATGTGCAGGGCGTGTGGGAGAAGGCCCACTATATTGTCGAAGGCGAATACAGGACCGGAGCGCAGGAACAGCTCTACATCGAGAACAATGGAATGATTGCCGCGTTCGAACCCCAGCAAGGGCTCACGGTGTGGGGTTCGCTTCAATGTCCCTACTACGTGCACAAAGCATTGATGGAACTTTGCGGGCTGCCCCCGGGTCGCGTACGAGTCGTGCAGATGGAGACAGGCGGAGCGTTTGGTGGCAAGGAGGAATATCCCTCGATGATAGCGGCGCACGCCGCCCTGCTTGCCCTCAAATCGGGACGGCCAGTGAAAATCATCTACGACCGCATGGAGGACATGGCTGCAACCACCAAGCGCCACCCTTCAAGAACCCGCCACCGCACGGCGGTGAGCAAGGATGGAAAGATCCTTGGCGGAACCATAGAATTCACGATTGACGGCGGCGCCTACGCTACTTTGTCCTCCGTTGTTCTCTCACGCGGTGCCATTCACGCCGGGGGCCCTTACTATTGGCCCAACGTCCGCATCAACGCGAAAGCCGTAGCCACGAATGCTCCGCCGCATGGCGCGTTTCGCGGCTTTGGTGCGCCGCAGTCTATTTTTGCGCTGGAGCGGCACATGGACCGCATCGCGCAGGTTGTCGAGCTTTCGCCAATCGAAATCCGGCGGCGGAATTTCCTCAAGCCGGGACAAACCACGACAACCGGACAAGCGGTAAGCGAACCGATTGATCTTGGCCGGCTGCTCGATCGCGCCCTCGAACTTTCGAACTACTCTGCAAAGAAAGACGAATTTGCGCGCCAAAATCAAAATGGCAACTGCAAAAGAGGGATTGGCATCGCCTCGTTTTTGCACGGCGCCGGATTCACGGGCGCGGGGGAGCGGTATCTCAGTTCTGTGGTTGAGGTAGAAGCGTGCGAGGACGGCGGCGTGCGGGTGCTCGTTTCCAGCGCGGAATTTGGTCAAGGGACGAAGACCATTCTCTGCCAAATTGCGGCGGAGGCGCTCGGGCTGCGGTATGAAGATGTGCGATTTGCCCAGCCGGATACGCAAGAAGTCCCGAATAGCGGCCCCACGGTTGCCTCGCGAACGGCGATGGTGGTTGGAAAACTAGTGCAGTCGGCGGCCATCGGCATTCGGCAGACCCTCAGGGCCAGCGGCCTCCTTGGCGAATCTTATTCTGCCGAAGAATTCCGCATCGCCTGCCGCAAGTATGTTGCAGCGCACGGAAAGCTGCGTTCGCTAGCGCGTTACGAGCAGCCCGAGGACATTGTCTGGAATGAAGAAAAATATCGCGGCTCGGCGTACGCAGCGTTTTCGTGGGCCGTCTACATCGCGGCGGTCACTGTAGATCTGACCACGTACAGTGTTAGCGTGGACGACTTCGTTGCGCTTCAAGAAGTTGGAAGAGTGCTTCATCCGGTGCTGGCAAAAGGCCAGATTATCGGCGGTGTCGCTCAGGCGATTGGTTTTGCCCTGTACGAGAGAGTCGTTTGGGACAACGGACGCATGCAGAACGCGCAAATGACCAACTACATCATGCCAACTTCCGCCGACTTGCCTCCCATTCGCGTGTACTTCGAGGAGATGGGCAACGTGCACGGAGCCTTTGGCGCAAAGGGAATAGGAGAACTGCCGATGGACGGCCCTGCGCCGGCAATTGTCAGTGCCGTGGGAGACGCGCTGAGGACTTTTTTCAACTCGATTCCTTTGCTTCCCGAAGATATTTTTGATGCGATTGCCGGCAAAGGGGAAAATGCGGAGCACGCAGGTTCGGCGCGGGGAAATCCATGAGCGAATCTCCGGACGAGAGCTCCAAATGGGAAATCACTCTAACGGTCAACGGAAAGCGCGTTACCGTGCAAGCGTATGCGATGGAGCGCCTGCTGGACGTGGTGCGAAATGACCTCGGCTTGAAAGGCACCAAGGAAGGCTGTGGAGAAGGCGAGTGTGGTTCGTGCAGCGTATTGATGGATGGAGTGCTGGTGAATAGCTGCCTCATTCCCGTGTTGCAAGCGAAGGACAGCACCATTATTACGATTGAGGGCGTCCAAGCTGACGGGCGCGCTCCAGTGGTGCAGCAGGCTTTTCTGGAGTATGGCGGCGCTCAATGCGGAATCTGCACTCCTGGAATGATCCTTGCAGCGTGCCACTTACTGCAGAAAAAACCTCAGCCCACAATAGAAGAGATCCGCGAGGGACTTTCCGGCAATCTGTGCCGCTGCACTGGTTACCTGCAGATCATTGAGGCTGTGAAGGAAGCAGCGCGCCGCGGAGCGGCAACGTGAGAGCTCATCCCGCCAATTATGAGCTCGTTGCGCCTGGTGGCTTGTCCGCGGTCCTTTCCCTTTTGGCCAAGGAGCGCGGCGTGTGGCTTCCCATTGCCGGAGGTACGGATGTGATGGTCGAGTATGCAGCGGGGAAACTTCCAGCGCGAAAGCTGGTTAGTATCTGGAATCTTCCGGAGCTGCGGCGGATCGAAGTTTTTCCGGGTGAGATTCGGATTGGCGCAGGATGCACGTATACCGATCTTCGCGTGCACGATATGGTGGGCCGGGAGTTTCCGCTTTTGGCCAACGCGGCGAGCTGGACCGGCGGAATCGCGAACCAAAACCGCGGAACCATCGGAGGCAACATCGTCAACGCGTCGCCAGCGGCCGATTCGCTGCCCGCTTTGCTGGTTTATGAAGCAGAGCTGATACTTGTTTCGGCGAACGGGGAGCGCCGAGTTCCCTACTCCAATTTCCATGTCGCTTACCGGAAGACACGGCTTGCTCCCGATGAATTGATTCGTGCCGTATGCCTTCCGAGGTGCTTTTCGCGGTATTATGCGCACGCGCGTAAAGTAGGCCCGCGCAAAGCGCAGGCCATTGCCAAAGTATGCCTGGCGGCACAAGCCCGACTGGAGAATGGAGTGGTTGAAGATATCCGCGTTGCGATGGGAAGTGTGGCGCCGGTTCCGCTTCGTTTGGTGAGGACCGAAGACAGCATAAAGAGAAAACCGATTGATGCAGCGCTCCTCCGGTTAGCGAGGCAAACGACGGCTGCGGAGATTCAGCCGATTGACGACATTCGCTCCACGGCAAGCTATCGGGCGGCGGTGGCGGGAAACTTGGTGGCGGAATTTTTGCAAGCGCTGAGCACGCGTGGAATGCAGGGATGAACGGCGTGCTCGCGCGCTGGAACGCACTGCCTTTCGGGGATGCTGTGGAGGAACTCTTACCCTGCTGCGGTTCGAAGGCGTGGGCGCGCGGGATGGCGTTGCGCCGACCCGTCCGCGACGAAACTGCTCTTCTGGCAGCGGGCGATGGCCTGTGGAGGCGTCTGCCCGCATGCGATTGGATGGAAGCATTTCGAAGTCATCCGCGGATTGGCGAATCCCCCGCACTCGCGTCGGCTTCACAACGGTCGGAAGCGTGGTCAAGGACAGAACAACAAGAGGTCAGTGCGGCTGAGGAAGAGGTTAAACGTGCTCTGGCGGAAGCCAATCGTATCTATGAAAAACGGTTTAATCGCATCTTTATCGTTTGCGCTACGGGGAAGTCAGGGCCAGAAATCCTGGAGATTCTGAGGCGCCGTCTGAAAAACGATGACAACACGGAGCTCCACGAAACGGCGGAGCAACAACGGCAAATTATGCGCATCCGTCTGACGAAGTGGCTCTCCTCATGAAACGGATCTCCACCCACGTGTTGGACATCGCTCAAGGAAAGCCGGCGCGAGACGTCGCCGTACGGCTGGAGAGACGGGAGATCACGGGCGACTGGGTGGTCCTAGGTTCTGCGCGCACGGATGCTGACGGTCGCTGTGCGCAATTGTTTCCCGGCGAGGATGCTCTTCCTGCCGGGCTCTACCGTTTGAGCTTCGATACTGCAAGCTACCAGCACGCGCAAAGGATCGAGGGTTTCTTTCCTGTCGTGGAGGTGACATTTCAAGTACGCGAGGGAGAATCGCAATTTCACATTCCGCTGCTGCTCAGCCCGCATGGGTATACGACGTATCGGGGGAGCTAATCGAATGACTGCGCGGGCGGGGGAGGTGAGAGCGTGAGCTCTGCCATCCGCGAATGGCTCAACCTGGGCGTGCGCTGGTTCCACGTCTTCGCGGGCATCCTTTGGGTCGGGCAAACGTATTATTTCACGTGGTTGGACGGACAGTTCAGCAGAGCCGAAAAGAGCGCGGCGGACGGAAAGCCATCCCCAGTCTGGATGGTCCACAGCGGAGGCTTTTACGCGGTCGATAAGCAGAAGTCGCTTGGGGTGAACCCCGGGCAGGTCCGCTGGTTTCGTTGGGAAGCGATGATGACATGGCTGAGCGGGTTGGTGTTGCTGACGCTTGTCTATTACGCTAGTTCCGGGCTCACTGACCCGGACGTCGCGGAAATCTCTCAGGGACGCGCGATTGCCATTGGAGTCGCAGTCCTGGTGGGCGGATGGGCGATTTACGATTTCGCGGTGCGTTCGTTTCTGGGCAAGTCAGAAACGGTGTTTGCCGCATTTGCGTTTCTAATGACAGCTGCCATTTCTTGGGGATTGTTGCGCGTCTTCAGCGCGCGGGCCGCATATCTTCATGTAGGAGCGCTGTTCGGTACCATCATGACCCTCAATGTGTGGGAGAGAATTTTGCCGGCACAACGCAAGATGATCGCTGCAGCGGAAAAGGGAGCTGTGTTTGACGCCAAGCTCAGCGCCCAAGCAAAGCTTCGGTCCAAGCACAATACGTTCGTGGCCGTTCCCGTAGTTTTTCTCATGATCAGCAATCACTTCCCGGTAGCAACGTATGGAAACCGCTACAGTTGGGAAATCCTGGTGGGTCTTACGGTGACCGGCTGGGCAGCAGCAAAGGTAATTCGTTCCGCCTAGAGGGCGGACAACATTGACGTTCCGAGTACTGATACTCAGTGCAGAAGACCTTCAACACGGCAAATCTCGCGAGCGAAGTGGTGGCTCGGTGCCAGAGGCTGGCACAATTTAGCGAGGATGCCAATGGCACGCGGCGGACGTTTCTCTCGCCGCCCATGCGGGATTGCCATGCGGAAATTGCCAAGTGGCTGAAAGCCGTGGGCGCGGAAGTCTCCGTGGATGCTGCAGGAAATTTGCGCGGTTACTATCCTGGCGTTCGGCGCCCAGGGCCGCGATTGCTTTTGGGCTCGCACCTCGACACTGTACCGAATGCAGGAGCCTATGATGGCGTTCTCGGAGTAGTTGTTGGGGTCGCGCTACTCGAAGCCCTCGAAGGGCGGCGGCTTCCGTTTGCGATTGAAGTTATTGGATTTTCCGAAGAAGAAGGAATCCGGTTTGGCACGCCCTTTATCGGCAGTCGCGCTCTGGTCGGCAGCCTGGATGCGGAGCTTTTGAGCTGCCGGGACAAGAATGGCGTCTCGGTCGAGAAAGCGATTGAAGAGTTTGGATTGAGGCCCGCGGAGATTCCGCGCGCCGCCCTGCGCGAGGATTGCTTGGGCTACATTGAGTTTCACATTGAACAAGGCCCGGTGCTGGAGAAACTCGGGTGCCAGCTCGCGGCCGTTGATGCCATCGTCGGACAGAACCGTCTGGAATTCTCATTTTCCGGCCACGCAAATCATGCGGGAACAACGCCGATGCATCTCCGCAATGACGCACTCGCCGGCGCGGCGGAGTGGGTCGTGGGCGTGGAGAGCCTCGCGCAGCACAGCCCGGGTTTGGTTGCGACCGTTGGATTTATCGAAGCAAAGCCGGGGGCCACGAACGTGATCGCTGGAGAGGCGCGCGCAACGTTGGATCTTCGCCACGCGTCGGACAGCGCACGATTGCAGGCTGTAGAAGAGTTGACCCGTGCGGCAGAAAGTATCGCTGTGAAGCGCGGCTTATCGCTGAGGTCGAGAACCCTTTTGCAGCAACGCGCCGTTACGATGGACCCTTTTCTGGTGGATCAAATTGCACAAGCCATTCGAAAAGCGGGCTGCAAGCCCCAGCGCATGGCCAGCGGCGCAGGGCACGACGCCATGATTCTGGCGGAAAAGGTTCCGGCGGCGATGATTTTCTTGCGGACGCCGGGGGGCATCAGCCATGATCCCGCCGAATCAGTGCATCTCCAAGACGTGGCCAGCGCTGTGGAGTGCGGAGTGCATTTGCTCGAACAATTGGCGTGGTCGCAAGAATTTCTGACAAGGACGCAACGTGGATAATCCTGGTCAAACGCGCAGCTCGCATCAGCCCCATCATCTGCTGCTTACTCCGGACACTTTTGTGCGCACGACACTTCCGGGAATGAAGAATGCTTCCGCCATCGTGCACATTGGACCGGCGCTCGGCGCCCGGTTCACTGAGTACAGCGTCGAGTTTGAGTCCAATGGCGAATTGGGACCGGCGAGTGCGCAAAGATTCTTGTACGTCATCGAAGGAGCGATCGTCCTGGAAACCGATGGGAAGCGGCACGAACTTTGCCCGCGCGGCTATGCCTATCTCGGCCAAGGGTTGGCACATCGGTTGGTCGGGAAACAAAAAGGTCGGATGGCGGTCATTGAAAAACAATACCTGCCCGTCGATGGCGTCATCGCACCGAGGTTGCTGGTTTCGAGTGAAGACGCAATCAAATCACATCCGCTCGATGAAGATCTGGATTTGCAAGTGAAATGCTTGCTCCCTGACGATTGCCAATTCGATTTCGCCGTGAATACGATGGTCTATCAACCGGGGGCCGCACTGAGCATGGTGGAAATGCACGTGATGGAGCACGGGCTGCTGATGATCGAGGGCGGTGGCATCTACCGGCTGGGGGATTCCTGGTATCCCGTAAAGGCGGGAGATTTCATCTGGATGGGGCCTTGGTGCCCGCAGTGGTTTGGCGCGATCGGCAAGACGCCGGCGAAGTACCTCATCTATAAAGACTGGAATCGGCATCCTCTAACGAGCCAGGCACGATGAATCTTGACGTTGACCGGGATCGCCTGATCCAGGAAATCGAAGAACTAGCGCAGATTTCCGATGCGGAAGCTCCTGCGGTAACGCGAATTGTATTTACTCCGACGGACCTTAAAGCGCGGGCCTGGCTGATAACCCGATGCGAAAAAGCCGGGCTCGCAGTGCGACAGGACCCCATCGGAAACATCTTTGCTCGTTGGACCGGCTCCGATTCGAATGCTCCAGCAGTAGGAGCGGGTTCGCACATGGATGCGATTCCCAACGCAGGAAAATTTGACGGCGTTGTCGGCGTGCTCGGGGGGCTTGAGGCGATCCGCTCCCTGAAACGCAGCGGCTTTCGCCCTAGGCACTCGATCGAGTTGCTCGTTTTTACTTCGGAAGAGCCCACGCGATTCGGAATTGGATGTCTTGGCAGCCGGTTGCTTTCGGGAAGCTTGTCTCCGGACGAAGCAAAAAAACTGGTTGATAAAGATGGCGCCTCGCTTGAAGAGGTTCGCCGGAAAGCAGGATTCGAAGGAGAACTCGAGGAAGTAAAGCTGCCGCGGGGCCACTACAAGGCATTTGTTGAAATGCACATCGAGCAAGGCCCCTTGCTGGAACGCCAGAAAGTTCCCCTCGGGATTGTGAGGCGGATCGCCGCTCCAGCGAGCCTTCGAATTTCCGTCGAAGGTGTCGGCGGACATGCAGGGGGAGTCTTGATGCCCGACCGCAGAGACGCCCTTTGTGCGGCGGCGGAACTCATTCTTGCCATCGAAAACGCTGCAAAAACAAGCGGTGCCGTCGATACCGTGGCAACTGTGGGTATCTGCGAAGTGTTTCCCGGCGCCGTGAATAGCATCCCGAGCCGGGTAAACCTGATCGTGGACTTGCGCGACACCGATCTTCGTCGTCGCGATGCCGTCATGGGCAAGGTGAAGGCCGCGCAGGAAATGATCGCCGCGAAGCGGCTGGTCTCGATTCAGGAAACCTTGTTAAACGCAGATGCGCCTGCAGAATGCACTCCAGAGATTATCGGTGCGCTTTCGCAAGCGTGCGCGAAGCACAGGCAGAAATCTATGCCCATGGTCAGTCGCGCCTACCACGACTCGCTGTTTATGTCGCGCCTGGCTCCGGTTGCCATGCTGTTTATTCCGTGCCGCAATGGGTACAGCCATCGGCCTGACGAATATGCGTCGCCTGAGGACATCGCGCGCGGAGTTGCGGTTCTCGCTGAAACTCTCGCGAACTTGGCAGAGTAAGCCCCACTGTTTTTTGTAATCCGCACTTCCAAGAAGGAAGTTAGTTTTTCCCGGCGGCGGTTGCACCCAAAGAAGCGCGAACCTTGGCGCAGCCCGGTTTGATAACGGAATAGATGAACTCGATTCGTTTGTCGTAGGGGAGGAAGGCGCTCTTCATGGCGTTGATGGTGAGCTTCTCAAAGTCGTCAAGCCCGAGTCCAAAGGTTTCCGCAGCCGCCGCAAACTCTTTGGACATCGAGGTGTCGCTCATCAAGCGGTTATCCGTATTGAGAGTCACGCGAAATTTGGCCTGGTAAAAGATTTTGAAAGGATGCTCCTCAAGGCTTTTGGCGGCCCCGGTGTGGACGTTGCTGATCAGGCAGATTTCCAGGGGGATGCGCTTGTCCAGAACGTATTGGGCCAGGTCGCCCAATTTCACGGCCTTGCCATCCGCCACAGCAATGTCATCAATTAGCCGGGTGCCATGTCCGATGCGGTGCGCTCCGCAGTATTGGATGGCCTGCCAGATAGACTCTTTGCCGAAACCTTCCCCAGCGTGAATGGTGATGTTGAAGTTTTCGCGCTGGATGTAGTGAAAAGCGTCCACGTGCTTCTTAGGAGGGTAGCCGCCTTCTTCGCCGGCCAGATCGAATCCAACGACGCCGCGCCCGCGGAAGTCCACCGCCAATTCCGCCATTTCGAGTGAAACGTCCATATTGCGCATCGCGCAGATAATGAGGCTGGAAGAAATACCAAAGTCTTTGCGCCCACGCTCCAAACCCTTCAACACGGCGGAAACGACTTGCTGATGGGTCAGGCCCTTCCAGGTGTGAAAAACCGGCGCAAAGCGTGTCTCGAAGTAAACTACACCGTCGCGGTTCAGGTCTTCCGCCTGCTCATAGGCGACGCGCTCCAGCGCCTCCTCGGTCTGCATCACGGCGATCGTATGGGCAAAGCCCTCGAGGTATTTCGGCAGACTCCCCTGGTTCGCGCCCTGGTGGAACCATTTTGCCAGTTGTTCGGGATCTCGGCTCGGAAGCTCGGTGTAGTGGCTGTCTTTTGCCAGCTCAATCACCGTCTCCGGCCTGAGGACGCCATCCAGATGTTCGTGCAACAACACTTTGGGGAGTCTCTTCAGGATAGCCGGGTCCAGTTTCATTACCGCCTCCGCGATCTTTGCCCTTCGCGAGCACATCGAGAATAACAAAGTGTCCGCTGAAATTCGCGCGGCGAGGCGAATTACGGTTCGACGAGGACAGCCTGTGGAAATCTAAGAAATAAATTCGTGCAAACAAAAAAATTTGTTTTAGATTCTTGCGCAAATCGGAGTAGTTTCCTTTGCATTGTCCCCGGGGGGCGTGGCAGGCCGTGTATAGCGGCTGGCAACAATTTGGCGACCACAAGAAAAATACGTTCGCAGTGTCAAGTTTTGAGTCGGGCTAAGTGGACATCGATATTCGGAGGAGGTTGGCGCTGAATGCTCAAGAACTTACGGATTCACCGTTTCCTCGTAGTTTCTTTCCCCGCTCTGGCTGGCTTCCTGGCCGCGCTTTTCCTCTCCCTCCCTGCTGCAAAGTCCCAACAAACGCTGGGGGGCATCACCGGTACGGTCACGGACAGCTCTGGGGGCGCGGTTGTCGGAGCGACCGTTTCGCTGGTCAGTGATGAAACGAAACTGACACGCGCGCAGACGACGAATTCGAGCGGTTCCTACTTCTTTGTGAACTTGCCCATCGGGCACTACACGCTGACGTTCACAAAGCAAGGCTTCCAGGTACAAAACATTCCTTCCATCCTGGTGCAGGCCAACCGCACCGTGACCGTCAAAGCCGAGTTGAAAGTTGGAAATGTGAGTCAAACGGTCACGGTTGAGGAAACGCCACTTCTGAACTCCGTGGATACCACCAATGGGTACGTACTGGACAAATTGCAGATTGATTCGGTTCCGCTGGCGACAGGTTCCTTTACCGGGCTGGCCATTCTATCTCCCGGGGTCAATGCCGAACTTTCCAGTGGAACCGGAGCGAACGCCGGATTGGGAAATGCGCCCGTCTGGGCCAATGGCCAGCGGGATACGAGCAACTCCTATTTGCTGAACGGCGTGGATGCACGGAGCCTGTTCAATGGCAAGAGCACAAGCCAGGTGGCTTCAGCCCGGGTGGTGAATAACACAGGCATCGGCAGCACCAGCGCCCTCAGCTCCGTTCCGGTGCAAAGCAGCGCGGCGGTATATCTTGCTATCGGCGAATCGATTCCTTCCCCCGCTCCAGAAACCATCACGGAAGTGCGCGTGAACACTTCGATGTATGACGCGCAGCAAGGGGCCACCAGCGGCGCGCACATCGACATGAGCACGGCTTCGGGCGCAAACATTGTCCACGGCAGCGCTTACGTGCATCGCGGGACGAATTGGATAAACGCCCATCCCTATTTTTATAACGCGGACCCCAATATCCCGGCGAACGAGAAGAACCCGGCTCTGCACCGATACACTGCCGGTGGGGCTTTCGGCGCGCCGATCAAGAAAGACAAACTCTTCTTTTATGGCGGTTACCAATACACACATGCTTCGGACGAGGAAATCGGCATCTCCCGGGCGTTTGTTCCGCCGAACCTGGGCGCCGCTTCATGTCCCGATCGTTCAGCCACATGCCTCGCGGCCATCGCGAACAACGATAACTTGGCGAGCGCCCTGCAGCTTAACGATTCGATGGTCAACCCAACTATCGGCACGGCGCCAGGCGATATCAACCCCATCGCTTATACGTTGTTCTCTTACAAGCTGCCGAATGGTCACTATCTGATTCCTTCCGCAAATCCGAATGCGGTGGTCAACAATCCTGCCTCCACCGGCGCTATGGTGGAGGCGTTCCCGGAGGACGCCGAAGTGCCGGGTACAGCGTATTTCTTTGCCCACCAAGCGGTCGCTAATTTGGACTGGAATCCGAATTCGAAGCATTCCTTGTTTGCGAAGTATTACTACCAGCACGACCCGACCATCGCCCCTTATGCGTATTCGATGGTCGAGGGTTTCTCCCAGCACTTGGATGCCGGCAGCCAGGTGGTCTCGCTCAGCCATACGCAGCTCGCAAAGTCCAATTTGAGCGTTACGGAAGTCTTTGGCTTCATCCGCGAAAAGGCCTACTCCACGATCGACCAGCCGTTTAGCATGTCGCAGTTCACGTCTGCATGTATGGGATTTACCGGAGCATCGGCTGCCGATTGCACGATCAACACATTTGGTTCGCCCGTCTTTCCTGGAATTAGCGTCGTGTGGGCCGGACCGGTCTTTCCCTCGTATCCCTACACCATGAATCTCGGCGCCGGAGCAGCTTCTCAAGGCGCCTTTACGGGCGCTTTTCAGAACCGATTCAATCCCTCGGCCAGCGCCATCTGGACACTGGGCAAGCACGCCGTGACGTTCGGCGGCAACTTCGCTCACACGCAACTCAACACACGAGACCGGCGAAACGAATTGGGAATGATTACGGCGCAGTCCATCAACCAGTTCATCCAAGGCGTGCTTAACGACGACTACTTGTACAGCGGTACGTTGTTTCTCGTGGGCAACCCCAATCGTTATTGGCGCGCCAAGGAGACGGGTGAATACATCCAGGACAAATTTCAGTTCCGTTCGAATCTTGCTCTCACCGCGGGAGTGCGCTTCGATTGGGACGGTGCCCTGACGGAAAAGTATGGGCACTTAATCAACTTCGATCCGTCCAAGTATTCCTATGATCCCACCACGGACGCGATCAATTCGAATGGCCTGATTGTCGCGGGCAAAAATGGCGCGAGCAACTCCACTTTGACAGGACGTCAGTGGGGAGTTGCCCCCCGTTTTGGAGTGGCCTGGAGCCCGAAGCCGTTTAACAGCAAAGTGGTTGTCCGCGCCGGTTGGGGAATGTACTACGACCGCGGCGAACTGTACGCCTATCTGTCGCCAGGCGTGACCCAGACTATCTCGGCAGGCGGCCCATTCGGCATCAACCAGCAGCGGCCCTTCGTGAATACTCAATTTTGTCCAACGCAGTTCCCGGGAACCTTTCAGACTTGTACGAGCACGCCTTCGAACCCGTGGGGCACGACGCTGGGGCCTCAACCAACTGGAGATCCGTCAAGCGTAATCCTGCCCAACGCGTCGGCGATTGAGGGGGGCGCCATACCCTTCTACCTGGGCGTTTATGCGCCAAAGAACAAGCTTCCCTATACAATGAATGGCACGCTCGATATTCAGTGGCAGCCGCGCAATGACCTGGCAGTTGACATCGGATTTGTGAATGGCCTTGGCCGGCATGAAATCATCCCCATTCCGTTTAATCAGGCGAGGATCGCGTCTCCGAGCAAGCCGCTGTGCGGACCAGCAGCGGTGTGCGCGAATCCTACAGGGTCGCCGTTTGTTCAGTCTTACACGTATGGGTACACGGTGCAGTCATGCCCGCCTCCAGCGGGATCATTTGACCCGTGCCCGTTGATGCTGCCCGCAGCCAATGGCCAGCCGTCCCAGCCGGTGCAATTCACGTCGGAGGGTGGCAATGTCGACTTGCGAGTTCCTTACATTGGATACGCGGGTGAGTCCGAGGCCTACACCGCGATCGGGATATCGGCTTACAACGCGCTCCAGGCGCACGTCGAAAAGCGCCTCAGCCATGGACTCCAAGGGGGAGTTTCCTACACATTTTCCCGCTCGCTGGACGAGCAGAGCGCCCTGGGTCTGTTTTACAATGGAAACAACCCGCTCAACCTGCGGAACGGTTACGGCCCTTCGGACTTCGATCGCACGCACGTCTTCAACATCGATTATCACTATGAACTGCCGAAGTTCGTTTCGGCTAATTCCTTTGCGGGTAAAGTCGCGAATGGGTGGGCGATCCAGGGCATTATCGTGCTCCAAAGCGGTCAGCCCTACAGCGTGATTGATTACTCGGGCGCGGTGGGAAGCCTGTTCTACAGCATCAACGACGGAATCACCAATCCCATTGTGCCGCTCAATTTTGCCGCCGGTTGCACGCCGCAGAACGCAGTCACTGGCGCAACCGGAAACAATTTTAATGCTCCGGCGCTAAAAGCTTCCTGCTTCACCGTGCCGGTGCTGAGTCCCGGCGACTTGAACGGCGCGATTCCGCCAGGGGACATTTACGAAACCAATTTCACTTCGGGGCAGCGCAACATCTTCCGGCAGGCGTGGCAGAAACGCGCGGACGCGTCGCTGGTGAAAGTCACGCAGCTCACCGAGCGGTTTTCCCTAAAATATAGCCTCGATGTCTACAACCTGACCAACCATCCCAGTTTCGACATCCCCATCGACAATGTTTCACAGAACTTGGCTTTCAACCCATTTCCATCGATAGCCAGCGATCCGAATGCCGTGCCTTCACCGTCAGCATGTGCGGCGAACGGAGGCAACCCCTTCGTGACCAATTACTTTTATGCTTGTCCGACCGGACTCGGGCAGGTGACCAAAACAATCGGCAGCTCCCGCCAGATTCAGATGACGCTTCGATTCGTCTTCTAGGCTCACTTCACGCAGCGAGCCAGGAGTCCAGATGCTCACAGACGAAGTTGTCGTCGTTGAGATGAGGATACGCAGCATAAACGCGGGAGATTTCCTCAAGCTGGCCGGGGCTGAGCGTCTGGTTGGGATCAAGGCACCAGACGCCTTCGAGTAGTCCCTGGCGGCGCAGAACTTCGTGCAGACCGGCGATGCAGCCGGAAAAATGATTGGCGGCGTCAAAGAACGCTGCGTTGGAATCCGTGACTTCAACGCTTCTGCGAACAAGCTCCGGTGGAATACCCCTTTGAGCCTGCACCGCTCCGTGGCACTCGTCGAGGAGTTGCACTGCTTTGCGGGTCCAGACAGCCCAATGACCGAGAAGGCCGCCGACGATGCGGCGTTCGATGATGCGGCCGTTCGACGGGAAAACAAACGGAGTGAGCAAATCCATCACGATGTTGTCATCGTTGCCGGTATATAAGGCGATGTCGCGGCCGGATTCGGCGACAGCACGCACGACATCGAGGGTTTGGTATCGGTTGAAAGGTGCGATTTTGATGGCGACGACGTTTTCGATCTCCGCGAATTGGCGCCAGAATTTGTAGGAGAGAACGCGGCCGCCGACGGCGGGCTGCAAATAGAAACCAATAACTGGCAGAATTTGCGCGACTGCGCGGGAATGGGAGAGAAGCTCTGCGTCGCTCGCATCCTCAAGAGCAGGGAGGCTCAAAAGGCCTGCGTGGTAGCCAAGATCAGCGAGGATGCCGGCTTCGCAACTAGCTTGCGACGTGTCTCCGCAGATTCCTCCGATGCGCAAAAGGGGAACGGAACGGCTGCGATCAGCACGATCCATTTCCTCAGCGGCGATTTTTAAGACCGGTTTGAACAGGCCGATGCGCGGCTCGCGGATGGCGAATTGCGTTGTGTGAACGCCGATGGCCAGTCCGCACGCGCCGGCCGCAACGTAGTAGCGAGTGAGGGCTCGCTGGCGGCGTTCGTCGAGGCGGCGACGCGCATCAAGCGCGAGGGGATGCGCTGGGATGACGGTGCCGCGGGCGAAGAGTTGGCGAAGCTCGAGTCGGAGTGGCACAGGCATAGTCTAGAATTCCTTCAGAAAGCGCTCTCTGGGGGCCTGCAGCGCTCCCCGGATGAACTTTTCGGAGCGACTAGAGCGACCAGCTAAAAACGGCCTGCACGCTCTTCAAAATGAGTTGGCTTCGCAAGCGTCTCGCCGCCGCGTTCGATCCAATCCGCGATCCAAGCGGTCATCTGTTCATAACAGACGCGTAGTTTGCCGAAGAGTTGAAACGCCTTTGCCGCATTGCTGAGTAACGCGTCGGGCGCCTCCACTCCGTCGAACTGCACGGCCTTGCCGAAGCGCTCGGCAAAATCTTCGGCTACGCGGCGTACGCTGAGCACTTCCGGGCCGGTGATGTTAACAACAAAGGGCGGCGAGGAGGCGTGAAGCAAGGATGCCAGAGCGACGGCGGAAGCGTCGGCTTGCCAGATGGCGTTGAGATAGCCCATGGAAATCTCAACCGACCTGCCCGAATAAACGTGTTGGGCGATATCCAGGAGAACCCCGTAGCGAAGCTCCGTGGCATAGTTGAGGCGAAGGATGGACACCTTGGTGTTTGCAGTGCGGCTGAAATGCTCCAAGATGCGTTCGCGGCCGAGACAACTCATGGCGTATTCGCCGGCGGGATTCGGCGCATCACTTTCGAGTGAGCCGCCGCGAGAAACCGGAGTCAGGCCGTAAATATTTCCGGTGGAAAATGCGGCAATCCGGCTGTGGCGGAACCGGTCGCTGACAAGCCCGGGCAAAAAAGAATTCACAGCCCAAGTGAGCGGTTCATTCCCTGTTGAGCCAAATTTTCTTCCGGCCATGTAGATGACATTCGGCGCATCGGGTAGATTGGTGAGCGATGCGGGATCGAGCAGATCGCAACGAATGGTTTCAAGGCCCCAAGACTGCAAACGCTGCGGAAGCTGCGGAGAAGAAAAGCGAGAAACGGCAATGACCCGGCGAGGAGTAGCCGCCAGGTCCGAGGCCCTCTTGGCCATGCGCGCGAGAGTTGGTCCCATCTTGCCGCCCGCACCAAGGACGAGAACGTCACCGGGGAGTTGGGCGAGCGCGCGGACCGTGGATTCCTGGGGTTCGCTGAGGAGAAGCTCGAGTTCGTCAACGCTAGCGATGGACTTTTCACTGTGTGCAATCACGCGCGCTTCCCGCTTGCAAGAGAGCAGAGACGGAATTGTACTCGAATGGACAAAGAAACATTAGCGGCATTTGAGGGAATGCTGCAAAATCCCTCTTTCGCTTTGCCGCGACTTTTGTGAAACAGCGGCGCGCTTAAGCAGGCAACGGCTGATGCAGATTCGAACCATGACGGAGGAGGATATTCCTGCGGGAATGCGACTGAAGGACATCGCCGGATGGAACCAGACCGAGGCGGATTGGCGGATATTTCTGAATGCCAGCCGCGATGGGTGTTTTGTGGCCGAGGTAGGTGGAGTCGTGCGCGGAACTGCCACGACGATCGTATATGAAGGACGTTTTGCTTGGGTGGGCATGGTTCTGGTGGATCCGGAACATAGAGGCCAGGGGATGGGAACAGCGCTTTTGAAGAAAAGCATTGCCTATCTCGATTCCATTCAAGCGCCGTGCATCAAATTGGACGCGACGCCGCTGGGAAAACCAATTTATGAAAAGCTCGGCTTTGCAACTGAGTATGAACTCGAGCGATGGGCGTTGAAGAGAAAGAAAGAGGATTTAACAGGTCGAGTTCAAATGGATACGCACGAGTCCATGCTCACGCCTCTACTGGAACACGTTTTGCAAGCCGATCGCAAGGCGTTTGGCGCAGACCGAAGTGGAATATTGAGAGCCATGGATCGCGCTGAACCACGTTTCACGGATGGCCTGTGGAGTGCGAGCGGTATGGAAGGGTACGCGTTCGGAAGGCGAGGTTCGTTTGCAGATCACCTTGGGCCGTGGATCGCAAAGGATGAGACGACCTGTCAAAGAATTCTTGAAAGATTTCTTGCGCAATCCTCGAGAGAAACTGTAGTGACAGATTGCTGTACGGCGAACCCGTTTATAAAGAGCATTCTGCAGGCTCGCGGGTTCGAGTATTCGCGGCCGCTCACGAGAATGTTTCGGGGACGAAATCAGTATCCGGGCCGGCCAGAGATGGTTTGCGCGATTCTGGGACCGGAATTTGGATAGGAGATAGTGGTTCCTCTATGACCAAGGATGAAGCCTCATGACCAACGCCGAAAACGGCCGGATCTTTTACGGTTGGTGGGTGGTGGCGGCGGCGTTTCTGAATCTTTTTTTCGCAGTGGGAATTATTTTCTATGGCTTTCCGGTTTTTTACGCTTCATTTGTGGAATCCCTGGGATTTAGTCGCGCGCAGGTCACGCAGGGATTTTTTCTGGGATTTTTGCTCATCGGACTGCCCTTTGGGTTGCTCGCGGGAGCAGTCATTGACCGCATCGGGGCTCAATGGGTGATTGTTGCAGGCGTGGGATTCGTCGGGATTTCGCTACTGTTGATGGCGAAGATGACAAAGTTGTGGCAGTACGAGGCGCTCTGCGTGCTGGAAGTGCTCGGATATGTATTTGCAGGGCCGATTGCGAATCAGGTGCTGGTGTCGAAGTGGTTTCGGGCGCGACGCGGGCGAGCGATGGGTCTCGCCTATTTGGGGCTTGGTGCGGGCGGAGTGGTTGCACCGCTGCTAGTGAACTATCTAATTCGAACCTGCGGCTGGCGCCATGCGGTGGAAATCGTCGCGCTTGCGCTGATGGCAGTATTACTCCCCGTGGGAATCTGGATTACTCGGTCGACTCCGGAAAGCTTCGGCCTGCTGCCGGATGGAGAGTCCTCGAGTAACTCTGCGAGCATTGCGGCAGCGGCCATGACTTCGAGCAGCGTGACGGAGGCCGTGGGAACGAGAAATTTCTGGCTGATTCTACTGGGATCGACATCAGCAATTGGCGCCATTGGGGCGGTAATTCAGCACTTCATCTTGTTTTTGAAAGATCAAGGCTATTCGGCCACGGTGGCGTCACGCTTTTCCACCGGGCTGCTGGCGGCGAGCCTGGCTGGAAGAATTCTTGTTGGGTATGCGGTGGATCACGTGCGAAAGAAGAATGCGATGGCATTTTTTTATTTTTTAATGGGCGCGTCGGTGCTTTTGCTCGGAATGGCAAGCCGACCGGCGGCGACATGGACGTTCGCATTCATTTTCGGATTTTCGATGGGGGCGGATTACATGCTTGTTCCGTTGGTTACGGCAGAGAGCTTCGGAACGGCTTCGCTCGGCAAACTGCTTGGGCTGATCATCATGGGATATTCGCTTGGGCAATGGGGATTGCCGTGGATTGTCGGGAGGCTGTTTGATGCAAGGCACACTTACGATTTGGCGTGGAAGATTACGGCCCTCGCCGGAATGATTGGCGGGCTGGCGATTTACGCTGTCTCTCCGAGCGGAGAAAAAATCCAGGCTTAGAGCCGAGGGGCTGTTCCGCAATGGTTGTGTCTGCTCGATTCCTGCATGCAGCCCTCGCGCGTCTGAGGTTTGGCTTAGTCGGCGACGACAGGCGCTGTCACCAACAATTCTTGAGAGGCGCCAGGTCAAACCGGGCGCCGGTGACGTCAAAGCTTTTGCTGGTCTCCGTCTATGGGGCTCGGCATCTTTTTTTCCGGCGCGACATCCTTAACGGATAATTGAATTTAATTCCGCTTGGTTGGAGCTTGATGACTGAGGCTCCACACATAGGCTGCGACCGCTGATACTTGTTCGGGCGTGAGCTGCGCGCCACCCTTCGGTGGCATGGGGCTGCGATATTGCTTCGGCTGCGCGACGCCTTCCGTTATCGTTTTCTTGATTCCAGCAAGGCTGCCATCGCTCCAGAGCCACTTCTTTCCGGTTAGCGCGGGCCCTAAAGGAGTGCCCTCACCGCTATCGCCATGGCATCCAACGCATGCTGCTCCGCCTACCTGGCCGTGGTAGATGCGATCCCCCAGTGCCACCATCTTTGCCGTCGCTCCTCGGGGAACCGGCACACTTGCCGCTTTGCCAGCATTGGGATGCGTGCCCTCTGGTGGTTTGGCCGGTTGTTCTACGATCTCGCCAGCCGCAGCCGTTGGACTGGGACACGCAGTAACATTCGCGCCAGCGTTTGAGCTCGCGTGATAGACAATTTTGTAGATACGGCCGCGTATGTCGTCGGAAACATAGAGCGAACCATCCGGGCCGACTGCCAAGCCTGAAGGACGATGCTCAGCTTTGGCTGGCGACTTCACTGCTCCCGCAAAGCCATCCGCAAAAATTTCGCACTGGCCGGATGCATGATCCCCATCGAGCGGCTGATAAACCACATTGTAACCACCTTGCGCATAGGGCGCACGGTTCCATGAGCCGTGGAACGCGATGAATACGCCGCCACGATAACGCTCCGGAAACTGCGTTTTGTCGTAGAGCACCATGGCATTGGGCGCCCAATGCGCGGGAAATACAGCAGCCGGGCCAGTTTTTCCCGCGCATACGCCAATTTTCATGCCACCGTCGCCGCCGTATTCCGGCGCCAAAACGAGTTTTTGCACGAACGCGTCGTAATAACATTCGGGCCAGCCGTAGTCTCCGCCCTGCTTCAAAAGCAACACCTCTTCCGCCGGCAGCGTGGCCTCCTGGTCGGGCTTATACAACTCGGGCCAATTCGTGTACAGCTGGTCCCGCCCGTGTTGCGTTGCAAACACTCGGCCGCTTGCGTCGATGGCAAAACCTTCCGCGTTGCGAATTCCCGTGGCGAAACGGTCCGCCGGGGAGAAGGTTTGGTTCGTCTTATTCGCGTCATAGAGCCATACGCCGCCACGAGTCTCCAGTTCCGCGCAGGGATCCGCGCCGGGCGAGTGGGGCGTCCGATTTTTCAGCTGGCACGCATTGGTTGCGCTGGCGACATCGACGTACATGGATCCTTTGTCATCGATGATGAATGGATGCATGGGATGGTCGCCGCCGAGAGGCAATCCGGAAACGATGGTTTCGGCAGGTCCGCTGGGCACGATGGCTTCGTCGGACAAGGAATATCGCAAAATGCGATCATTGATCTCGGCGTAAAGCGATCCCTTGTACATGCCGATGCCCGTGCCGCCTTTGCCACCGCTTTGGACGGTTTCGCCAAAGCGCTCATTCACGTCGGCCCTTCCTGCGCCGCTCTGGTCTTGCAGTGCTACGAGGAAACCGCCGGCATGCGGCGTGTCGTTGCCGTAGTACCGGCCCGACCACGTGTTGACGTAAAGAACTCCGCTCGGCGATGCAACCATGTGGCGAGCGTGACCAATGCCCTCCGCGAAGATCGTCGCACAAAAACCAGGGGGCAGCGTCAAGCCGGTGTCATCGTTCGGGCAGGCCTGGCTCTTGGCTTCCGCAGCGGTGTTAGATGGTTTGTGCGCCGGGGCCAATAAACTGACCGCGCAGATTGCAGCCAGCGCCACGACGGCAGGCACCAGAATTCGCGTTAGTTTATTCCACATCGTATGACTCCCTTGCGCTTAAACTGTTCGCCTCTGGCAACGAAAGGCCCTGCTGGGGATGCTATCGTTTCATTGAAGGATTTCTCCACCGCTTCGTAAGCGATGTCCGTCCAACTCATTATCCTCGGGTCGCCGCCAATTGAGGCACCTGGGAAAGCCTTTGATATTCTTCGTCGCTCAGCTGCATGGACGCCGCGGCAACGTTCTCCTCTAGATGCTTGACCGACGAGGTTCCGGGAATGGGCAGCATGATGGGCGACCGTTTCAACAGCCAAGCAATCGCTACCTGGTGGGGCGTGGCTTGGTGTGCTCGCGCGATCTGATCGAGTGTCTGCCCCGCAACCCGGCCTGCCCCCAGTGGAAACCACGGGATGAAGGCGATTCCATTTTGCAGGCAATAATCCGCCACATAATCCCACTCACGATCGGCGAAGCTATAACGGTTCTGCACCGAAACAATGGGGACGATCCGGCGCGCCCGCTCGATGTGCTCCTGAGTGACGTTCGACAATCCGACAAGCCGAATCTTTCCTTCGCTCTTGAGTTGCGCCAAGGTTCCCACCGAATCCTCGAGAGATACGACTGGATCCGGATGATGCAGTTGATAGACGTCAATACGTTCCACTCGCAGCCTCTTCAGGCTGCCCTCGACCGCTTTCCGCAGATGCGCCGGAGTGGCATCGTGAGTCCATTGGTTCGGTCCAGGCCGGTTCCAGCCTCCCTTGGTCGCAACCACAAGGTCGTTCGGATAAGGGTGCAGCGCCTCCGCGATGAGCTCTTCACTCACATTGGGGCCATAGGAATCAGCAGTGTCAATGAAATTCACGCCAAGCTCAACCGCCCGGCGCAGAACCTTCACCGCTTCGGTGCGATTCTTGGGAGGGCCCCAGATGCCATCCCCGGTAAGACGCATCGCCCCGAACCCGAGACGATGTACGGAAACCTCACCACCAAGTGAAACCCTCCCCGCCAGTCTTGCAGACACTTCTCTTGCACTCATAAATTCCCTCCACAGTTCTTATTCTACTTCCGATGCGCCAAATCCTGTCTTGGACACGAACAGCGCGAGATTTGGAGCTCCGGGAGGGTTTAGCTGATCTTCCGAATCAGGTGAGTTTCAGTGAAGCTGCCGGTCAACTTGAAGCTAAGGTTAAGACAAAAAAGTATCAGGCCGCTCATCCAGTTCAGGCATTTGCCGAGAGGTTGGCTGTTCAGCGCACACCAAAGGGAAAACAATAAGAACGCGCTACTAGAGAGTTTATACGCCCAACTTTCGATTGCGCTTGCTCCCTTGCGGGCGTCAAATGCTGGTTGTGCATAGATTTATCTCAGCCGCGTAACGGAAAGCCTCGAAAACGAATATCCAAGTAAGATTTGCCCAGCAGTGTTTGCGTTTTGATCTGCGGGGCAACCAGCCGGTTAGAATGGCGGCGTGATGCCGGTATAGTCGCCGATCACATAGGCGCTGTACGGCCCGTTCATCTTCGTAAGCGCGCTGTTCGGACTGAAACCAGGATCGTTGATGGTGCCATAGCTGGCTACGATGACGGCCGGCATGGTATGCGTGATTTCAATCACTTGGTTGTTGAATTGGTCGCTGATCAGGACATTGCCATTAGCGAGCTGCACGGCCCGCGTCGGCAGCGGCGAAGGATTGCTGCCCGGTCGCGCGTTCGTGAAGAAGTGCCAGAAATCCGCGCCGTTCTCGTCGGTTTCCACGATGCGGCTGTTGTTGGAATCCGTAATGAGCGTGTGGCCGTTGGGAAGCCGGCTCGAAAAGGCCAGGCCGCTGAAGGCCACGCCGCCGGCAGTCGTGTATGTGTGCACGACGGTGCTAGGCATGGTGTGTGTGACCTCAAGTGCCTGGTTGTTGTTCTCGTCAGAGATGAGGATGTCGCCGGTCACCAGAAGCTCGGCGGAATTTGGATTATTCAGCCCGTCGTATTCCCACACGATGGCTTTATCTGAGCGTCGCACCTCGATGATCCGTCCGTTGCCCTGATCGGTAATCAGCACGTGATCGTCCCCGCTGGATTCAGGTACATAAGTGTTCTGTACCGGCGTGTTGAGCTGGTTGGGCCCGGATCCGGTCACGCGGAACTGCCCGTATTGCCAAACGATGTTGCCGTGACGGTCTATGAGAAGCACACGATTGTCGGGGCAGCCTGCTCTGCAAAATTTCGTGACACCCGCGGGGATGCCGGTGCCTGACATCAGCGTCAGGTCTCCGACGCGCTCGGCGTCATTCGTGCCCACGATAGCGTTCGCCGCGATATCGGCCGGTCCATTTCCAAACTGCCAGACGATATTCCCGGAGGAATCGATCTCCATGACGCGGTTATTAAACTGATCGGTGAGGAGAATGTTTCCGGGCTGATTAAATTTGCTGTTCTGCCCTTTGGCAGTCCCGTCCATTAGTATGTTACCGGCTGCGACCAGCACGGCAATGCAAATCAAATGCGTCAAAAGCCCTTTGGAGGTCATTTCTTTCATGGAGGTTCTCCTTCTCTGGCAGAAGATTTCAATTCTGGTTTCCGGACCTGCCGGCAGCGTCAACCGTGGGGACAACGGGAAGCCGGGCGGATCAGACTGGCCTTCGGTCTCTTTTCCCGGAGGGAATATAGATGAACGAGGTGCTAGGGGTTGTCACGGAATTGTCTTGGCACGGTCAACTTTCCGTCTTTGTTTGGTGACTCGCAAAGCGGTACCGGATCTGAAAATTGTCACGAAATTGTCTCCCGGGTGTCTCTCTGTTTTGACAAAAAATGACCAAGGCAACGACGGCAAGAGATTTATTTCTATCCTGGGCTTTGATAGCTTGAAAACAGGTCCTTGACTGCGGACGGGAACCATGGCGGGGACACGGACTTCGCCTATCCGAACAATCAAAGATCAGCTCGTGTAAGGTTACCGATGGAAAAAATTCTAATTGTTGAGGACGATCGCGCTGTTCAAAGAGCACTGAAGAGGCTCTTTGAGTCCGAGAATTACGTTGTGGAAGTTACTCCGAACGGGAAGTCAGGCCTTGAAGCGTTTCACGCTTCGCCTCCGTCGGTGGTGGTTCTGGACCTTCGTTTGCCCGGAATCCCGGGGAACGAAGTGTGCCGCGAGATCAAAAGAACCGCGCCCTCGCTGCCGGTGATCGTGCTCAGCGCAAAGACAGACGTCGCGGACAAAGTGCTTCTCCTCGAGACAGGCGCCGACGACTACGTGACCAAGCCCTTCAGCCCGCGTGAGCTCCTCGCCCGTGTCCACGCGGCCGTGCGCCGGACTACACGCGTGGAGAATGCTGGGCGGTTTATGTTTGGCTCCGTCTCAGTGGATTTTGCGAAGATGGAGTTAACGCGGGATGGACGGCGCGTCCCGATGACCGCCCAGGAGTTCAAAATCCTGAAATACTTTTCGCAGAATCCGGAGCGAGTTCTCTCGCGTTCGCAGCTTTTGAATGAGGTTTGGGGTTACGAGAATTATCCTTCCACGCGTACGGTGGACAATCACATCTGGAGGCTCCGGATAAAGCTGGAAAACGACCCGCGTAATCCTGCCCACTTTCACACCGTTCACGGCGCGGGCTACAAATTCGTGCCTTAGGCGGGAGTTATGTTCGCGGAAAAAAACCGCCGAGGAAGAGTTGTGAGACTCCGCTTGCGGACGAAATTGCTGCTCTCCCTCGCGCTCATTTCATCCGGCCTCACCTGCGCTACGCTGTGGATGGTTCGCCGAAGTGTTCGCATCCAGTTACGCAACGAAATCGCGGAGGACCTTCGCAATTCCGTGGCCGTCTTCGGCAACGTACAGCGGCAGCGGGAAGTCGGCCTCACCCGCTCCGCCGAGCTGCTTGCGAATCTACCCAGCCTTAAGGCACTCATGACAACGCAGGACGCGGCAACGATTCAGGACGCGTCAGCCGACATTTGGCATCTAGCGTCCAGCGATCTGTTCGTTCTTGCGAACCCCACCGGCAAAGTGCTGGCGATTCATACAACATTCCCGGGAATTACTCGTAGCGCGGCCCAAGACCTGTTGAAGAACTCGCTGGGAGCGGATCAGCCGAGCTTTTGGTGGTATGGCGCGGGGCGTCTCTATGAAGTCTTCTTGCAGCCAATTTATTTTGGGCCAGCCAAAGACGGCAATGCATTAGGGGTATTGGGCGTAGGCCACGAAATTTCGGACGCGGTGGCCATGGACCTTAGCCGCATTGCTTCGAGCCAAGTGGCTTTCTATTACGGCAAAGTGCTTGTCGTGAGTACATTACAACGAGAGCAAGAATCGGACTTTGCTAATTTCGTGCGCGATGCGCATAACTTTTCAGTTTCTGGCCCCAAGGAAATTCGGCTGGGCGGAGAGGAGTTTCTTGCCACCACGGTTGAGTTGACTCCGAGTGTTGCTCCATTTGTTCGTCTCAGCGTTCTGAAATCGTTTGACAAAGCGGCTGTTTTCCTCGGTGCCTTGAACCGGCTTCTTCTCGTGCTTGGCCTGATAGCGATCTTGGCGGGAGGTGTGCTGGTCTTTTTCATCTCTGGAACGTTTATGAGGCCATTGGCGAGGTTAGTTGGCGGTGTTCGCGCGCTTGAGAAAGGAGATTTTGCCTATCCCGTGGCAAGCCGCAGCGGCGATGAGGTTGCAGAACTTACTGCGGCTTTTGAACGCATGCGCGACAGTCTTCAGCGCACGCAGCAAGAGCTTCTGCGAGCCGAACGCCTTGCTACCATTGGACGGATGGCCAGCTCCATTTCGCACGACCTGCGTCACCCTCTAACCGCGGTTGTGGCGAACGCCGAGTTTTTGTGCGACCCGAAGCTCGGAGTCAGCCAGCGGGAAGAATTGTATCGGGAGATTCGTTCTGCGGTTGATCAGCTAACGGACCTCGTAGATTCCCTGCTGGAGTTCTCCCAGGCACGCGAGTCCCTCCGGCGGGTTTTCGGGCCGGTCGCGGACGCCGTGGAACGCGCCATCCACACCGTGCGCGCTCGTCCGGAGTTTCAGGGCGTGAACATTTCTGTGTGCCGAGAGGGCCGATGTGAAACCTGGTTTGACCACAAAAAGGTGGAGCGCGTTTTCGCCAACATGCTGCTCAATGCTTGCGAGGTGGTGCCTCTGGAATCGGGAAAAATCGAAGTTAAACTCCGCGAGTGCGAGAGTGGAGTCGAGATTCGTATTGCGGACAACGGACCCGGCGTGGCGGAGCCGATCCGAGCCAAGTTATTTCAGCCGTTCACGAGCTTCGGAAAGCGCAATGGAATCGGACTGGGGCTTGCGATTAGCCAGAAGATTATCTGCGATCACGGAGGCAGCGCCTCTCTGGAGAGCACGGGCGCGGGAAAAACAGTGTTCAAACTCGTCCTCCCTATCCCCGTTTCCGGAGACCCAGTTTTGTCGAATTGAATTTCCGCCAAATGGACTTGTCTCCACAAGTTTTTCCTCAAAAGGGGGTGAGCAATGCGTCTTCTGAATCTTCTCCCGGGAACGGCAAGAGTCTTTATTGCAGCCGCAGTTCTCATCACCGGCACCCCATGCCGGGGCCAAAACACAGGCAAATTGACCGCACCGTCGAGCACGGAACGTACCGACGACAGTTTGCTTGCCTTGCAAAAGCAGATGATCGAATTGAAGTCCATGCTCGAGGAGATGCGTACTGAGGTGGTGCGCTCACGTATGGAAACGATTGAACTTCGCAAGGAATTAGACGCCACTCGGCAGCAACTGGCTGCCGCCGCGGCACAGTCGAACGCCACTCCAAGCAAAGTCACAGCAGAAGCACAGGGGGAACCGGGTGCGTCCGTATCATCGCGACAGGGCACCACCGGGGAAGCCGTCAACAAGCTGGAAGAAGATCAACAATTGACCAACGCCAAGTTGGCAGACCTGTATCAAACAAAAGTTGCAAGCGCATCCAAGTACCGTGTCCGGCTTTCCGGGATAGCGCTTCTCAATCTCTTCAGCAATAAAGGCGTCGTGGACAACATGGACTTCCCCAGCCTTGCGGCGGCAGACAACTCCATCAATTCTGGCGGCAGCTTTGGGGGTACGCTTCGACAATCGATGCTAGGCTTTGAAGTATTTGGCCCAGAGGTCAAAGCGGCCAAAGTCAGTGCCGATGTGCAACTGGACTTCGCCGGAGGACTCTCCTATGCGCCTAATGGTGTAACTTTCGGCTTGCCTCGTCTTCGCACGGGTGTGATTCGCATGACCTGGCCAAGCACAACGCTGGTGGCGGGACAAGACGCTCCATTCTTTTCTCCGCTCTCCCCCACGTCCGTGGCATCGCTCGCCATTCCGGCATTCTCCTACGCCGGAAATCTCTGGAACTGGACTCCCCAAATGCGCCTCGAGCACCGCGTGAATATCACGGAAAACTCTAGTTTTATCTTCCAAGGGGGGATCCTGGATCCATTAACAGGAGAACCGCCGACTTCGCCGTATTTGCGAACGCCACAGGCAGGCGAAGCATCCAGACAACCCGCCTACGCGGCGCACATCGTCTGGAACCGGCGCGCATTGGGTCATGATCTCGCTTTAGGAATCGGCGGCTATTACAGCCGGCAGGACTGGGGTCTCGGTCGGCTTGTGGACGGCTGGGCCGGAACTTCGGATCTGACCCTGCCCCTGGGCAACCGGTGGGAGCTTACCGGAGAATTTTATCGAGGCCGAGCCCTGGGCGGTTTAGGTGGTGGCATTGGCCGCAGCGTCCTGTTCAGCGGACCGATCACGGTTCCCGCGACGCAGGTCCGAGGTTTAAATGCCGCTGGAGGCTGGGCTCAACTAAAATTCCGGCAAACCGAGAAGCTCGAGTGGAACGGCGCTTTTGGAGAAGACGATGCTTTTGCCCGAGACCTGTGCTATTTCCCCCCTGTACAACAGAGCTACTTTGATCCCACTCTGGCCCGCAACCGCAGCTCGTTCCTAAACTTCATATACCGTCCGCGCTCGAATCTGTTTTTTTCTCCGGAGTTCCGCCGGTTGCGAACCTTTTCCGTTCTCGGAAATTCTGAGACCGCCGATCAGCTTAACCTAAGTATGGGCGTGCTCTTTTGATTGACGGAATAGCGTTCGTAATGAAGCCCCCATTGCCATCGAGAATCAAGAGACGGCACTTCAGGATCGTCTCCTCCGCGTTGTTGTCTTTGGCTCTGCTGGGGGCTCCTTCGGTTTCCCGCACTCAGTCGCTTGAAGTAACAGGGAGAATCCAACTTACCGGCACGGCATCCTCACGAACTGTGGACCCGTCTGAAGCAGTTGTTTGGCTCGCGAGACTTGGCGATTCAACGGAGACACACACTTCTCGCAGTCCACTACGCCTCCAACTCGTGCAGAAAAACAAAAGTTTCTCGCCCCATGTCCTCGTGGTTTCAGTCGGAGCGCCAGTAGAGTTCCCGAACCATGACCCATTCTTCCATAACGTGTTTTCTCTTTTCGAGGGAAAGCGATTTGATCTTGGGTTGTATGAGGCGGGAAGCAGCCGCACCGTGATTTTCGACCGCGAAGGCATTAGCTATATCTTCTGCAACATTCACCCGGAAATGAGCGCGGTGGTCGTGGCTCTTAGAACCCCGTGCTACGGAATTTCAGACCGCAAAGGCATGATTGCCATTCCCAACGTCGCGCCCGGACGCTACGAGATGCATGTCTGGGACGAGCGGGCATTACCGGAAGACCTCATCGCGCTTACACGCACGCTGGTTATCTCCGAATCGGCTCACTCCCTGGGAGTCCTCCGTCTCCCTGAACAGCGGAGCGTGTTGCTTAGCCACAAGAATAAGTATGGTCAGGACTACGAGACACCCACGCCGAATTGGCCGGTTTATGTTCATCCTTAAGGGACTTATCATTGCGTAGTCAGGAAGTCACTGCCGGCCCTGCAGTCTACGAAATCGCCAGAATTCAAGTGGGGTGGCAAAGTCCCAAGGTTTGAAGGGAAAAGTCACTTCAAAAGTCTGTAAGAAACCGCGGCGGGAATGCTACGCGTACAGCATTGAGAACCGCGGCGAGACCAGCCCTTGGCGGTGCTGGTCGCTGATTACCGGCGGAACCTTCCACCTGAACTCGAAAGTTATTCAACCTCGCGGGATTTTGCGCCATTTCCGCGGAAACTCGGACCATCGTTCCCTCCGTGGCAAGATGGTGTTTCCTCAAGTACTGCGCCGCGTAGAAGCCCGCGCAGGATCCCAAAGATGCAAGCAGGAGTTCCGGCGGCGTCATTCCCTCATCGAAGCCTCCGTTCTCTTCAGGTTGATCGCAGGCAATGCGGTGATGACGCTGTGATGGCGAACTGCACGCCTCCCTGGTGTTCAACCAGGACTTCCATGAATGCCCTCCTCGCAAAGGACGCAGGCGGCGCGGAATCGAGTTCTCCATCAAGACCCGCGCTCGCTGGGGGGATCTGAAGGCCCTTCCCGTAATAACGGTACTTAAACTTAAGTGCCGTGCCTCTTGTCACCTTGTTTTGTGATGTACGTCACGACGGCTGGCTTCTAGCAGCAGCGTTGCTTAATTTCGCGTGTGGGGTAGCCCCCTGATCCAGATTAAGAATGCCAAGCAAAGCAGTTGGGTCTTCGTCCTGACTCAGCGTAAAGTGAAAGTGCCTTGCCAGCCTGAGCATCGCTTGATTCTCAGAGAGGATGTGCGCAATGACGCGCTGAACTTTTTCCTTGCGCGCGACCTCGATGAGCCGCGCTAACAACTCCGTCCCCAGGCCGCCTCCTTGACAATGATCCGTCACCAAAATCCCGAGTTCCGCGTCCCGGAAATTAGGTTGCCGCGTCAAGCGGCCCACACCAAGAAGCTCGTGTCGGCCCGTCTCCGCTTCGACACGGTCGGCGACCAGCGCGATTTCACGGTCGTAGTCGACAAAACATTTCCGGATGAGCCGCTCATGAGCGATCCGGGCATCCAGCCTCTGCATGTGAAAGTAGCGCAAGTACACGGTGCTGTCCGAGAGTGTTTCATGAAATCGCACCATCAACGGCTCGTCTTCGGGGCGAATCGGACGGATCGAGACTTCTTTTCCGTCTTTCATTTTCCAGCGGGAGCTGTACTGCGCGGGATATGGCCGCCGGCCTCGGGAGGGCTTCGTCCCGCACCTGGCTGTCAAACACCACGATTCGTGCATCCAGCGCGACGAGTCCCTCGGGAGACACAAGAAGCGGATTGATGTCAATCTCGCGGATGCGCGGCTGCTCGATGACCAGTTCGCTGAACCGCACCAGCAGAGTCTCGAGCGCTTTCAAATCCACCGGAGCACGGCCGCGAACGCCTTGCAGCGCCGTGTAGACGCGGGTCTGCTCCGTCAGGCGCTGCGCGAGAGTCGTGTTCAGCGGCGGCAGCGCCAGTGCCCGGTCTCGGTATACCTCCACCAGCTGTCCGCCCGAGCCAAATATCATCACCGGGCCAAACTGTGAATCCACGCTGCTTCCGAGAATCAACTCATATCCCTGCATCCGGATCATCGGTTGAACGGTCACACCGAGAAAGGCCTTCTCGCCTTCTTTAGAAATGACCGAGGACCGAATGGCCTGATAAGCGCTACGCACCTGTTCCGGGCTTGTGAGGTTCAGCTGGACGCCGCCGACGTCGGTTTTATGCGTGATCGTCTCCGAGTGAAGTTTGAGAACGACCGGGAAGCCCAGCTCCTTGGCTATGCGCGCGGCTTCCTGTCCGCTTTTTGCCAGCCGCGTTGGAACGGTGGGAATCCCATAGACTTCGAGGATTTCTTTGGACTCGATTTCCGTAAGTAAGGTTCTGCCCCTGGCTACGGCACGATTGATCAGACCTCTGGCCTTATCGCGTCTCTTGCTTGCACCAGCCAAGTCATCCGTCACAAACGGCGTCTCATATAAGGCGCGCAGGTTGTACGTGTAGCGCCACATCGACATAAATGCGCGTGCAGCGGTATCGGGGTAGGAGAAAGTCGGGATGGCGGAGGCATTCAGGATTTTCACACCTTCGGCCACAGCCCTGCCTCCCATCCAGCTGGCGAGCAGAGGTTTGCCATAACCTTTGGCGTACAGCTTCAACCGGTCCGCCACTTGCGCAGGGTCCGTCATTCCTTGAGGCGCCAGGACGGCGAGCAGCCCGTCGCAGTTCGGGTCCTGCATCACGATTTCTAGTGCCCGGGCGTACCGCTCCGGGTCGGCGTCGCCGAGAATATCGACAGGATTGCCATGGCTCCAATGAGGCGGAAGAATCGCATTGAGCGCATCCCGCGAAGTCTCGGAGACAGGTGCGAGTTGCCCCCCGCTCCCAATCAAGGCATCTGTGGCCAGAACTCCGGGGCCGCCGGCGTTTGTGAGAATCGTGAGCCGCGGCCCTTTTGGCCGCGGCTGTTTGCTGAGAGCCTCCGCCATGTGAAAGATGTCGGCAATGTTCTGCACGCGAAGAACGCCGCATCGGCGAAACGCTGCGTCATAAATTTCGTCGGCTCCCGTCAAGGCGCCGGTATGCGATGCCGCCGCCGCGGAAGCCGCTTCTGACCTGCCGGCTTTGATGACGATGATTGGTTTGCTAAAGGCTACTTCCCTGGCCGCAGATAGAAAGTCCCGTGCATCGTTGATCGATTCCATGTACACAAGAATGCTTTCCGTTTTCGCGTCCTCGCCGAAGTGAGAAATCAGATCGCCCCAACCCACCTCGAGCATCGACCCGGTGGAAACGATGGCGCTGAATCCCACCTGTTCAACCAGGCTCCAATCCAGGATCGCGGTTAACAGCGCGCCGCTTTGGCTCAGAAAAGCTACATTCCCCGGCCGCACCGTGTCTTGAGCAAACGTTGCGTTCAGGCCGGCCCACGGATTCATCAGTCCCAGGCAATTCGGGCCAATCAGGCGCGTCTCGCTTCCCCACAAGATCGACCGGATTTGCTGTTCCAGCGCCACCCCTTCCGCACCCTTTTCCTTGAAACCTGCCGAAATGACCACGATTCCTTTGGTCTTGGCCTTCACACATTCCGCAACAATTCCCGGCACCGTAGCTGCTGGGGTCACGACGATAACAAGGTCAACGGTCTCAGCCACCTGGCCAATGGCCGCGTAGCAGCGCCTTCCGAATAGTTCCTCCCGGCCAGGATTTATGGGATAGACCCTGCCTTTATAGCTGCCCTGCAATAGATTGCATAAGACCGTTCGGCCAACGCTGCGTTCGCGGTCCGTCGCGCCAACCACGGCAACGCTGTCAGGCGAGAACAGCTTATCCAGAGTTGAGCCTTGCGTCCGCCATCCAGCCGTTGCAGGAGATGAGCGCTCGTCCAAGTCGATTGCAGGCATGTTCCACCCCGTGCCGGGAACATTGTTGCGCGAATGCGCGCCGGAAGGGGGTAGCTAAAATCACCAGGCGCGGTGATATTCGTCAGGAAACTATGAAACACCACAAACGATACGTCAAGCGCTTGGCGACCGCTCCGACCGCTCGCAAGTGACCTTGCGATGACTCGATCCAGCCTTGCTAATTCGTCCTTTGTGATCCTGGTCTTCGTAAGTCTTTAACTAAGGCGTCGTGATATCCTGTCTGTGCAGAGGCAGCGGTTCGGCTCTCGTCGTCCCGCCATTTTCGAGAAATGCAGAATTTCCGGGTATCCTTGCGGCCTGACCAAGAACGATCAATCCACCAGTCCTGATTGTTTTCCCGACTCCGCAGCGATCCGCGAGCGCCCCAAAGAATTTGGCAGTTAGATATCTTGCAGAATGGAGAGATGCATCTTGGCGCAAGATACATCGTGTCAACCCGAATCCAATCTAAGCTCTGAGGACTTGTTGCGCATTGTGCGCGGCGACGACCCCAACCGTCCGCCCATGTGGAACGGCTTGCCTCGCATGACCACTCCGCCTGAGGCGCCCTCTAAACCGATGGCCGAAGACGGCCAGCTCTTCGAGTTTCTCTTCCCTTATCCAATTCATATCTTTGACTCGGCCGATTGGCCGCCGCTACGAATTGCTGGTGACGGAATCGAGATTCATCTACTAAAGCCAATCTCCACGCCCGTAACCGCCAAGGAACAACTTGCCGTGGGCAATGAGAGCCCTGATCTGTTTTGCAGCAATCTGCGCGCCGTCGTTTTGAAAACATCTCCTGGCTTCCCCGCCGATCACGACCACGTATTCGAGATTGTCCGGCACGCGCTGCAATGGATGAGAGTGCTGAGCCGGCAATTCTGGATTGGCACGGGAGCGGCGGGCGTGGCCGCTGCCTCCCGCGGCTCTGCTTTCCACATCGAAGGCGGCATCGTCAGCCAGATGAATTATGCCCTGTACGGTTCCACGATTTTGGTTCGCGCGCTTCCACTGCGATTCTGGGAGCCTCTGGGTCAATGCGTGTCGGGTGGCGTTCCCGTGCCTGTTTCGGAATCCATTTACTGCGATGCCCTTGCCAGTTTTGCCAGCGGCGACAGCGTTCGTTGCCTCGTCGAGCTGGGCGTCGCCGTGGAGATCGAGCTGAACAACCTTCTGGACGACATCGCTGCCGTGCAGCCCAATTCGAGTGGCGCGGCCAGGTACCAAAAGGAAAAGCGCAAGCTGCGCTTCGAGCAAAAGCTGCTGACCTCCACGTCGTGGCTGCGCACCACGAACCCCAAACAGTTTGTCGTCCCCAACATGCCCGCCGACTGGGCCGATCACATCGTTTCGCTCTACAAGTTCCGCAGCAAGGCCGCCCACGAAGGCCGTGCCGTGATCACCGACAGCTCCACTGGTCCTCGTCCGCTCGCTGCGGGCGAGCTGCAGTCGTTCATTTTCTCCACGGAAGCACTTTATCGCTGGTCCAATGCCCAACGGCTGAAATTCCGCCTTCCTGCTCCCGCCGCCTCCGTCGATCGTTCCAATCAAATCATTGCCATTCTCGGCGATCCTTTGGACCGCCGGGGCTTCGTCATCGGCACCTCGGAATCCTCAAGCTCTATAGAAGGCGACGCCCCGGTTTCAAGTCTCAGCCGTCAGCAGGCGTCATCGGAATGACCGCTCTCATCGCATGATTCAACGCTCCGGTAGGTGATGCCCCTCAAAGATTCCTGCATTCGCTTTATGTCATAAGACATAGGGACGTCTTGCGATTGCTCGTAGACACCATCGTCTGGTTGTCGTAGATTACTTGCAAACGCTTTCTGCAACGAACGCCATGGCTGAGTACGCCCCTATCCACGGCATTGAGGATGCCCAATATTGCTTGGAGCAGGCCAAGTCCATGCTCAAGCGCGCCCGCTCCATGTGGCTTAAAGCTCGAGAGTCTCTGGAAGAGGCCGTGAGAATGGGTGCAACCCTTCACACACAGATCGAGGAACTGGCCAAGCACGGCCCCTTTCGTCCCCGGTTCACGTCTACGCTCCTTTCGGGAATCCTGGATGCTGTCATCGAAGGCACCGGCGCCGACATGGGCAACATCCAGCTTTTTCATCCCAAAACAGGACAGTTGCTCATCTATGTTGACCGTGGCTTTGACGAACCCTTCCTGCGGTTTTTCACCTCAGTCCACGCTGGCCAAGCCCCGTGCAGCACGGCCTTGAAACGGGGGCGGCGTGTCATCGTTCTTGACGTGGCTAACAGTCCCCTCTTTTCTGGGACTCGCCTGACGGAAGTCATGCTGGATGCCGGCGTCCGCGCCGTCCAGTCCACCCCGCTCATCGGCAAATCGGGGCACATCTGGGGCATGCTTTCCACTCACTACCGCAAAGTGCGTCAGCCTGGCAAGAAGGATCTTCGCTTGATCGATTATTTCGCGGCTTGGGCCGCGGACATCCTTGAGGCGGAGTACCACGCTGCTCATCGTCGCCCCGATTCTGCTTCCACGGTTCGCAATGGTTTCTGACCGATTGGGAGGCTTAAGTTGCTACCTGTCAGGGGAAAGACTAGAATCGGCTGGTGGTCATCCAGGCAGCTGAAGCCCAGGCCAAAGCGATTGCGATTCCGTTATTTCTCGCGTAGCGGCGCTTTACAACACGCTCTCCACTCTGCCGGGGGAATACCCGGGCCGTTCATACGATTTGGAGAGAAAATGAAATCGAGATCTTCGGGGCGTAACCACCCTCGAAATTCTTCCGAGCAAGACCCTGCGGCCCCTTCCGAACGCCAGAATGATCTCTTGATCTTCGCCATGGGCACTTCCGCAGGCGGCATCGAAGCTTGCGAAACGCCCTGGCTATCCTCTTCGGTTCACTTTATTGTCGAAGACCAAATCACCGTCTTCCATCAAAGGAGACCAAGCATGTCCCTTCGACGCTCGGCAAATTCAGCCGTCCTTGTTTTTGGTTCGCTGCTTGTCGGCATGGGAGCAATCTTGGCAACCAATGCATCGCTTGCGGTGTCGGCGACGCAATCTTCCGCCCTGCCATCCGATTCGACGCCCCCTCCGGTTTCCCCTCTCGGCGCTCGCAACGACCTTCCCAATCCGTATCTTGCTGGTGTAAGCTGGGGCCAGCTTCCCGACCACAGGAAATGGGGCTCCACCGCCGGCATTGCTGTCGGTCTGGATGGCAACATCTGGGCCATCGATCGCTGCGGCGTCTCCGGTTCTCAAGGAACCAACTGCGCCGGCTCCCCGCTCGATCCCATCCTTGAATTTGATCCTTCCGGCAAATTCCTCAAAGGCTTTGGCAAAGGCCTCTTCGTCAGCCCTCACAAGATCACCGTGGACAAAGATGGTTACCTCTGGGTCGCCGACAACGGAATCAAAGGCGGCCAGGGCCAGCAGGTTTTCAAGTTCGACCAGAACGGTAAAATCCTGATGACCCTTGGTAAGGCCGGGGTAGCCGAACCAGGGCTCGACACTTTCGATCAACCCACCGAAGTCGCCGTCGCTCCCAATGGCGACATCTTCGTGGCCGATGGCCACGGCGCCAAGCCAACAAACAATGCCCGCATCATGAAATTTGATGCCCGCGGCAAGTTCCTCAAAACTTGGGGCAAAAAAGGCACCGGCATTGGTGAATTTGATTGCCCGCACACGCTGGCCTTCGATTCGCAAGGGCGCCTTTTCGTCGGCGATCGCCAGAACAATCGCATCCAGATCTTCGACCAGGATGGCCACTTCATCGCCGAGTGGAAACAATTCGGCCGTCCCAGCGGAATTTACATTGACAAAAATGACGTGATTTACGTGAGCGATTCGGAGTCACGCAATGGCGAGCCCGGCTACGGCTACAATCCCGGCTGCCGCCGCGGCATTCGTATCGGCAGCGCGAAAGACGGCTCGGTCAAATACTTCGTGCCCGATGCCGCGCCTTACTCGAGTGCTGACGATTCCACGGGACCGGAAGGCATCACGGCAGACGCTAGTGGAAACATGTATGGCGCCGAATTCACCATGGACGTCAAGAAATACGTCCGCAAGTAGTTGCTTTAAGAGGATGGGAAAGCGGCCGCACCTTGGCCGAAGGAGAGGAGCACGGCAATTCCTGCTGAAAATGCCCTCGTGGACCCCAGACTTCTACCGCTGCAACAGGGATCCTCAGGTAATGGCGCAGTTTCGGTCTAGTGGGGGCGACCTTGTTGCTTTCCGGCATGGGGCATTTCCGGAAGGGTCCACGCATACAGCGTCCCGCCGCTGCCTACAAGAACGTATTGCTTTTCATCCAGCTCGTAGGTGATGGGGGAGTTCGCTACATGCCCGATGCGCGAATGCCAAAGCGTTTTTCCGTCGCTGGTGCGAAGCGCCAGGACGTTTCCTGCGGAATCACCGGTGAAGGTCAATCCCGAATCCGTGGTCAGAACTCCTGCGCTTGCGCCTCCCCCGCCCAGGTCGTGGGTCCAGCGCAATTTCCCCGTTTGATAATCGATCGCCTCCAGCTTTGCCTCTCCAAAAAGGCCGTAATCCGCGCCAGCCCAGCCATATTCGCCGTGCTCCGGCTTGGAGAAATAAATGCCGTAGCTATCGCGCGCGCTAACGAGAAACAAACCGGTCTGGGGATCGAAACTTGGCGAGCGATAATTGGTCGCGCCTCCTTCGTCAGGCGAAATCAATCGGCCATCGCGCGCCGGCTCCTTCGCCGGATTAGGAATGGGGCGTCCGCTCTTGTCCACGCCCGTGGACCAATTGACCGCAGCAAATGTCGTCGTGAGAAGGCTCTTCCCGGTCGTGCGGTCCAGCACAAAGAAATAACCATTTCGCGAAGCCTGCAGCAGCATCTTGCGCGGAGTCCCTTTGAATTTTCCATCGACCAAAACCGGAACTTCGACGGCATCCCAGTCGTGCGTGTCGTGAGGCGACGCTTGGAAACCCCAGACCAACTTGCCGGTGTCGGGATTGAGGGCCACAATGCTGCAGGTCCAGGGATTGTCGCCGGGGCGATCCTGGGCGGCCAGCACGGGCGTGGGATTTCCGGTTCCGAAGTAAACAAGATTGAGTTCCGGATCGTACGTCCCCGTGATCCACATGTTTCCGCCGGTAGCGCCGCCGCTAAAGGCCTCCGGGGATTCTCGAGGAAGCGTGCTGTAAAAGGTCCATTGCGTGTCGCCCGTTTCCGGATCAAACGATTTCAGCACGCCTGGAAGGTTGTCGAAATCTCCGGAGGTGCCAACCAGAACGTGGTTCCGAACTACGAGGGGCGCCACCGTCGTCCAATAGCCCTTCTTCACGTCCGCGACCTCTACATTCCACTTCATGTTTCCGTCTCTTGCATCGAGGCGGATCAGGTGTGCGTCCGGAGTCGTGAAGTACACGGAATCCTTGTACAGAGCAACGCCCCGATGACCGATGTGCAGACCCTCGTTGAGCGGATAAGTGTAGTGCCACACGGTATTCGCGGAACGAGCATCGAGGGCCCATACGTTATCCGGAGTCGTTACGTACAGAATGCCGTGGAAAAGGATGGGCGTGGACTTAATCTCCATAGCCTGGCCGGTTGGGAAAGCCCAGGCCAGCGTGAGCTGGTAGACATTCGCCGGAGTAATTTGCGTCAAGGGGCTGTGGCGCTGGCCGGAATACGTTCCATGATACGTTGGCCAACTGTCTGCCGTGGGCTTCAACAATGTGGCGGAGTCCAGCCCTGCGTCCGCACTTTGGGCGTGGACCGCGCCTTGAAGCATGAACTGCAAAATCAGACTCGCCGTGAGGCACGACCCATTGCATCTAAGTTTCATTTTTGAGCCTTATTCAAAATCGGCGCGTCACCATATGACGCCATCCCCTACCGCGGAAATTACGCCTCAGCGCAGCGTCTGCAGATAGGCCAAGACGTCGTGCATGGTTTCATCGGTATATTTTCCGAGCAGCTGGCTATGCGCTTCCAGCGGATTGTTTACTGTGAACTTCAGTCCGCTCTTGAACCAGGAACGGTACTGGCCGGACGAGTCCGCGAGTCCAATCACGAACTCATCTTGATACGCCAGTTTCCCAGTGAACGTCTGGCCGGAAGGCAACTTCACTGTGACCGTTGCGGGCGAGTCGGCAGGACCTCCTCTGCGCGGTCTGGGATACAGCATGCGCTCCAAGAGTGACAATCCTCTGTGGCGGCTGGCGACACCTGCCAAGTCTCCGGTCGGAGAATGGCACGTCGAGCAGCCTCCTACGCCATTGAAATACTGCTTTCCCTCCTCGGCGTTGCCAGTTTGGAGATCTTCCTCTTGAACGCTGCGGCGTCGGCCTGGCTTCGCGTCGGCCTTTGCCTTCACTTCGTGGAGGAATGCAACAATGGCCGCCAGATCCGTATCTGGGAGATTGAACGACGGCATTCCTTTATCCAGGCGCCCGGTGCGAACAACCGGGCCAATCTCGTTCCCGCCGACGTCTTTTTCAACGATTTCGGAGCTGGTTAGGTCCGGCCCCGTTTCGCCGCCGGCAGCGTCGCGTCCATGGCAAAACGCACACCGCGCCGCGAACAGGGATTGCCCAGCTTGCACCTCTGGCGAAGGACCTGCCTTTGCTGCTGGTGGCTGAGGTGGCGTCTGGCTTTGGCCGGGCAGATCTTTCGCGAAGCCGCCGGCAAAACTCCGGCTGCCCCAGAAAGCGACAGCGCACAAACCAAATGTAATTAGCACAACGGAACGCGCGTCTCTCACGCTCGCTCTTGCTGGCCTCGGGTGCACAGGCGTCATAAGAATCTTGACTGCTAACTAACTAGAAAGCAGTATCGGCTCGGCTTTCCTCAAAATTAACCCTAATCTATAAACTAACGCAGTCCAATTTTATAGGTGGAAGTCAGCAGTACAATCAGGTTTTTTCTGGAGCGGGCGATGGGGATTGAAGGCCAAAAAGTCGCTCAGATTTGGGGGCAATTGGGCGCAATTCCGCCCTGCGCGAAACTGTCGAGAAATTCACGCAGTAAAGTGACCATCAACTTCAGCTCGCGGCTCTTTGCTTAAGCTATCAGAGGGTCCAAAGAGGTGTCAGGAAAACGCCGTGCAAATTCATCCCGAAGCTCAACGAGATCGCTTCTTTTCACGCGGTCAACCGGTTTCTTCGTCGTTGCGTCGTATACAATTCGCGGGCTCTTCTGCGCGTCCCAGCACCGACAGCGATTCCGTCCAGGTGGTGTGCATGTCGGTGACGTTGAGCGTGTGCGCGAATTCTCCGCTGGCTGAATGGCCCGAATGCGAAACCAGATCGGGTTCTGTGAAACCAGGAGTCTGGACGTCCCAGCGATCCGTTTTCACCGGAATGTGATGCTTGAGCAGATAGCCGGCCTTGGTGCGCCCGTAGAGGCGCCGGCGCCGCTGCGTCTTTTGCGCTTTCAACCGCCGGTACATCTGCCGCGGGCTAATCTTCAGCAATTGCTTAGCGATCCCCGCCCGCAATCGGAAGCGTTTGCGGATCCATGGCACCACTCTCAGGCAATAGGGCCTTCCGCCGCATCGACCACGGATAGCCAGCGGCCTCCCATACCGCTTTCAGCACGGAAAGCGTTTCCTGGCTATTGCTCAGCCCGCGCCGCCGCTCCCGCCGCGGCCGCTGCTTCTCGGGCGGCGGTCCGCTCAGCAAGCGGATGGCGTACTTCCGGTGGTACCCGGTGTTCTCGCAAAATTCATCCAAGATTACCTTCTTGGCCTTTCGCCCCGCCTTCTGGTAGCGCTCATAAATCGCCCGCAGATACTCCCATCGCCCCTTGCTCCCCAACCTGGTGGTCTCCTTTTCTCTGTTTTGGTTGGGTTACAATGGTGCGACGTTGTCCCCTTCGGTTACATTCTAGACGGCGCGATTCCAAAGGTTGTTACCTGCCGGTGGAAAGACTAGAATCGGCTAGGCGGTCATCCCGGCAGCAGAACCATAGAAAGTCCGAAGAAAGCAACGTCTTCCGCAGCCAGCGCGCAGATCCAGCCTTTCCTTCGGCCAGGGGATCAACTCAGGCTCCTCGAACAAGCTTGGGGAGAATATATGAAATCGAAATCGTCGGGGCGTAACCATCCGCGTAGTTCTGCGAAGGAAGACGGTCCCGCAACTCTCGAGCGCAGTAACGAGCTCTTGATTGCCGCCATCGGCGCGTCTGCCGGCGGAATCGAAGCCTTCACCGAACTGGTCACTAGCCTTCCTAACGATACCGGCATGGCCTTCGTTCTGATTCAGCATCTGGATCCCGAACACAAAAGCCTGCTGACCGAACTCATTTCCAAGAAGACGGCCATGCGGGTCAAGGAAGTGACCAATGGCATGACCGTCGAGCCCAACCATGTTTACGTCATTCCCGCAAACGCCACGATGTCAATTTCCAATCACACCTTGCAGCTCGGACCTCGCGAGGAATCGCGCGGCGTGCACATGTCCATCGACCATTTCATGCGCGCCCTGGCCGAACAACAGGGGAATCGTGCCATTGGCGTCCTCCTCTCCGGCTCAGGCACGGACGGAACGGCAGGCCTTGCGGAAATTCAGGGCCACGGCGGCGTTACCTTCGCCCAAGACGAAGCTTCAGCGAAATATCACAGTATGCCCGCAAGCGCGGTCGCTGCAGGCTGCGTCGACTATATCCTTTCACCAAAAGCAATCGCCCGCGAACTTACGCGCATTGCCAGTCACCCCTATCTGGCGCGCGACCACGCCGCCGAGACTGTTGCTATCGCCCCGGCGGAGAACACCGGATTGACCCTGGTTTTCCAGCTTCTGCGAAAAACCACCGGCGTGGATTTCACGCATTACCGCAAGACCACAATTCTCCGGCGCATCCAACGCCGCATGGTCGTTCACAAAATCGAGAAAATGGAAGAGTACCTCAAGTACATTCAGACCAACCCCGCGGAGATCAAGGCCCTTTACCAGGACATGCTCATCAACGTGACCAGCTTCTTCCGCAATCCGCGTGTTTTCGACGCCCTCAAGTCCCATGTATTCCCCGCCATTCTGAAGAACCGTCCCGCGGACGCCGGCATTCGCATCTGGACTCCCGGATGCGCCTCAGGCGAAGAAACCTATTCTGTCGCCATTGCCCTGCTCGAACTTCTCGGCGAAAAGGCCTCCCAGACAAACATTCAATTTTTTGGAACCGACGTTAGCGAATCGAGCGTTGCCAAGGCTCGCAGCGGCGTTTACCCCGAAAACATTCAGTCTGACGTCTCCCCCGACCGCCTCCGCCGCTTCTTTACCAAGGCCGAGGGCCGCTACCGCATCACCAAGAACATTCGCGATATGTGCATTTTCGCCCAGCACAACGTTCTCAATGATCCGCCCTTTTCTCAGATGGACCTCATCGTCTGCCGCAATCTCCTCATTTATCTCGAACCCGTTCTTCAGGCCAAGGCCATCTCCCTATTTCACTATGCGCTCCGTCCGGGCGGCTATCTGCTTCTGGGAACTTCCGAGGGCGTGGGCGCGGCTAGCCATTTGTTCTCCGCGGAGGACCGCGCCAACAAGATTTTCATCAATAAGGCTACTGCTGTGCGTCAGGCCGTCACCTTTAGCATGCATCAACCCGCGGAACGCGAGGAATACAGGGGCTTGCGCGTTCCCGCAAGCCTGCCCGATTCCAGTTGGAACTATCTCGAAGCCCAGAAGGAATTCGACCGCCGCCTGCTCAGCCAATATGCTCCAGCCACGGTCTTCATCAATGAGGACATGGAGATTATCCACACCCGTGGCAGCGTGAATCGCTATCTCAAACTGGCGCCCGGCCGCGCCAGTCTCAGCATCATGAAGATGGCCCGTGAAGGCCTGCTCCCCGATCTGCGCAATGCCATCGCCAAAGCCAAAAAAGAAAACGTCACCGTTCGCAAGCACAATATCCAGATCAAGAACGGCAACGGCAATGGCGCGTCCCGCCCCGATTCCACGCGATTCGTGAACTTCGAAGTGGTGCCAGTCAACTTGGGGAATCTGAAGGAATTGTATTTCATGATCGTTTTTGAGGATTCTCCCGCCATCGCCCGCCCTGCGCCGGCTTCGCATTCCGCCCGCGCCACGCGCGAATCGGAGGCTGTGTCCGGAAAAATCACCAGGCTCGAACAGGAACTCGCGGCCACCAAGGAGTACCTCCAATCGGTCATCGAAACCCAGCAAGCCACCAACGAAGAGTTGCAGTCCGCCAACGAAGAAATCCTTTCCAGTAACGAAGAGCTCCAAAGCACCAACGAAGAGCTGGAAACAGCCAAGGAAGAGCTACAGTCGGCCAACGAGGAGTTGAGCACCGTCAACGATGAGTTGCGCAGCCGCAATCAGGAAGTCAATCAGATCAATAACGATCTGACCAACCTCTTTGCCAGCATTTATTTCGCCGTGGTCATGGTCGGCAGCGATCTCACCATTCGCCGCTTCACGCCGCAGGCCCAAAAATTTCTCGGCCTCATTCCGGCAGATGTTGGCCGGCCGCTGACAAACCTCAATCCTCCCGCCGAGATCCCCGACTTCCAGTCTCTGGTTTTGCAAGTGATGTCCACCTCCAATCAGATAGATCGCGAGTTTACGGATCGCCAGGGTGGGCGCTATCAACTCAGAATCCTTCCTTACCGAACGGTGGACAACAAGATTGACGGCGCGGTCATCACCATCGTGGACATTTCCTCCCGGGCGGCCGCGAGCGAAACAGCCTAGCCTGCCTAGCCAGCCTAGCCCGCACCTTTATGCTTCCGGCACTTTACCCGCGAAGTTAACGTTCTCTTTTTCGATAATTCAATGGATGTTGACGGGAACAGAATCCTGCGTTAGCATGTTCTTGGTTTACTCCGAGCTCTTGACGTTATGAACGGCCGATTTGCCTTTACCGCGCAGTTTTGGGGCGACCGGGCTGTGGTGTGCCGCGCCGTCGAAGATCGGCCCGGACCGATTGTCGAGCAGCAATTTGGTCCCTTCGCTACTTGGACGCAGGCCAACGCCTTTGCCGCTAAACTCAATGAAGGTTTGGATCTCGACCCCCTCGAAGTCCGGCAAATCGTAACAAGCTCCATTCTGTCCACAGCCTGCGTGGTCCAAGCAGCGCTGGCCTCCAACTTGTCGTGGATGAACTCCCCCTTGAGGCTGGCAACCCGCGCAGTTCACATGCGGTTCGTGCTGGCAGAGTTATCTCTGGCGCTGACTTTTTGCCGGACTGCTCGCCACTTCGCCAGTGAAAACACCGACCGCCTCATTCGCCACATCCAAAATGCTGTTGTGCATGCCCGGCAGTTCATGGCGCTCTTCGATGGCGATTATCGCGAACTGGAAGATGTTTCTAGGTCTCTGAGCACGCTCAACGCCGCCCTCCAAGTCCCGCCCCTGTCTGCACTGATGAGTAAGTAAGAGATAACACTTGAAGGCATCCGTTGCGGCTGGTGAGCGCCGACCGACCAACTACAACCAGCTCTGTAGAACAGGCTTTCGTTCGCGTCAACTGCGACGCCGTCCTAGCAATCGAAGCTTCCGGTCATTGAAGGTTAGGTATTCAGGAGTATATACTGTCCTGTGCAATATAATGACTTCCCGCCGAATGCGCGTTAGTTCCCGTGATCAGATCCTCGCGATACCTGCCCTTCCACTTGTCACCGTCCAGGTACACAAAACCTTCTGGTAACGCTTCCTTGTCATCGAGCCTCCATTGCTCGATGCCCTTGCGTCTGAAAGACTGCGAACTCTTTTTCGCCGCGCGCAACGGCTCTCAATCTGCCAACTTGCCCGGCAAAAAGCTGTGCAAGGCTAAGCCTTAGCGAGCCACTTACGTTGGCGCGGAGCCAACGGGTGAACGAGGCCTCGTCAATAGCTCCGGCTTTACAAAGCTTTTACACCCTGCTTGCCCCCGCGCATTTAAGGCAACTGCGATGCCACTATACTGCGGTGATGGATTCTTGCAGGATTGTGCTCGACGTAGCGTTGGCATTCTGCCGGGCGCTTGATCGTGCGCCGCGAAGGCTCTGGAGGACAGAGCGTTTCTGTTGACCATCACTTGGCCGGAACAGAGTAAGAGGCATTTAACCGAATATTAAGCCGCAACTCTAGCATTTCACGTTGTGCAGGTTGGTTCTGCACGAAGATAGGGATTGATGACTTCCTCCGTTCGAGTTCTTCTTCCTGACAAACCAGTTGAATCGCTCGATGCCTACCTCGCCGGTGGGGGCGGGGAGGCCTTGAAAAAAGCGCTGGCGATGCCCGGCCAGGAAATCATTGCTGAAGTAAAAGTATCCGGCCTCCGGGGGCGGGGCGGCGCTGGGTTCCCCACTGGTATGAAGTGGGCAAGCGTGGCCCAAGACTCATGTCCGACGAAGTATTTTGTGTGCAACGGAGCCGAAGGAGAGCCCGGCACTTTTAAGGATCACATGCTGATGCGCAGGAATCCTTACCAGCTTTTGGAAGGAATCGCCATCGGGGCGTATGCCATCGGCGCGAAGAGGGCTTTTCTCGGCGTGAAGAGTAGTGCGCAGAAAGAAGTGGCAGCGCTCCAGCGCGCACTAGAAGAAATGTCGGATCGCAGCTGCCTCGGACCGGTCCCCATCGAGTTAGCCCTGGGGCCGGAAGATTATCTGTTCGGTGAGGAGAAAGCGCTCTTGGCGGTGATCGAAGAAAAGGATGCCATGCCGCGAGGGGCAGATTTTCCGCCTTACGTGATGGGTCTTTTTGTACGACATCCGTCCCAACTGAATCCCGCCGTGGTCAACAACGTGGAGACGATTTCCAACGTTCCCCACATCGTGCTGCGGGGGGCTTCCTGGTTCCGCTCCATCGGGACTTCGGATTCACCGGGAACAATGGTTTTTACTCTGTCCGGAGACGTTCAGAAGCCAGGAATCTACGAGCTGCCGATGGGGACCCCTTTGCGCGAGCTTCTGAACGACTGCGGCGGCGGGGTCCGACCGGGAAGAAAGTTGAAAGCGATTCTTTCGGGGGTTGCCAACCCGATAGCTCTGCCTTCTCACCTCGACTCGCCTATGGATTTCGGTTCCATGAGCCGAATCGGATCGGGTCTGGGCTCGGGCGGTTTCATCGTCTATGACGACACAGCTTGCATGGTACAAGTAACACACCTTTTTTCCCGGTTCCTGTGGTTGGAATCGTGCAACCAGTGTACTTCGTGCAAGCAGGGGACGGCTCAGTCCACAGGGTGTCTGACCCAACTCATCGAAGGATCGGGCGACGAAATGGACTTGGACCTTGTTATTAATGGCGCGATGATGGCACCCCAAGCCAACCGCTGCTACCTGCCGGTGGAGCATTCGCTGCTTACACCCAGCATTATCCGGAACTTTTCGCAGGAATTCATCAGGCACTATCATCGGGGCTGCCGTAACTGCCGCGAGGCTGTGCTGCCGGTGATGCGCGATTTCGACGAGGCAACGAGGGTCTTCACTTATTCACTAGGTCGTGCGATTCCCTAAGCCAGTCCGGGTCCGAAAAGGCTGCGGTCCGGGAACTCCGGCCGATATTTCATGGTTCGGAATTGGCTCTCGGAAAAGGGATTGTCGTCCGAGACGTGCGGCCGACTATGCGTTTTGGTGACACGCAGATCGGCGAGTAAAAGAGCCACCGGCCTGGACCTCATCGACGCGCCGCGGCATGCAGGGTGAGTTGACCGGCGTTTTGTTGTTGGGATAGAGCTCGGGCGCGCCGGTGTACAGGTGGAGGGTTACCATCCTCGCCCTTTCGGTATGCGAGGTGGGTGCACAATTCCACCCTGGCCACTTTTCCCGAGGCCCCCCGATAATCCCGGACGGCCGAATTTCTCGAGGTCCGGTTTGGAACCTTGGCCTATCCTCCATGAGCCTTCCCAGACGCCGCGAGGTTTAAGCGCTGATCGGATGACGAAACCACCAAGTGTTCAGAGCCCCTTTGCCCCACGACCGGTGTTACCGGCGCGGGGGAGGCGTGTTCCGCCTCCTGGGTGAGCGTTACCTCACCGTCTTCGCTCCTACGGCTCATGCGCCGATCCCGCCATCTCAACCTCTCCTCAGCTCATCGCCTCGTTCGAGGTGTCTTTGCCGGTTGCTATCAGCCCCGGCTGCTAGCAGGATCTTCTCGACGTTATTGTCTGCGAGTCTTTCCTCGGATGCCTAAGTTCGGCGGGAGGGCAATCATAGCAGTTTGTATATTCGCCTTTTATTCGCCTACGGCTAGATTCTCATCTTCCATGGAAGAGTTGTCAAGGGGCCAGAGCTGGATGGAGCTAGAGAGCGACGCAGTTGCTCAGTTTCCGACCCGTTACACGTCCGATTGCCCGCCGGAGTGGAACCATAACAGGTGGTCGATTACGGGACGAACCGTCTCGGAATCGTTCACAGACACTTTGGCACCGGCAACACTCCCGCCGTAAGTTCCGGCCTGACATGCATTTCCAAGCAGACCGGTATGGAAAGGGACGTGCTCATATCGCATTCCGATAAGAGAGGCCGAATGGGTAGGGAACGAACCGATCTTCTGCGTGGCACGTTAGACCTCCTGATCTTGAAAGCGCTGGCACTGGAACCATTGCATGGAGTCGGTGTGTCCCGACGCATCACACAGATTACTGCCGGCGCCTTTCGAGTGAGTTTTGGCTCGCTCTTTCCCGCTTTGCACCGCATGGAAGAGAAGGGTTGGGTCGAAGCCGAATGGCGCGCCTCGGAGAACAATCGCCGGGCCAAGTACTACCGCCTGACTTCCTCCGGTCGGGCACAGCTCAGGGCCGAGGAACGGGATTGGAGCCAGGTGGTTAAGATCATGACGGCGGCGGTCGAATCCACCTGAGTTCGGATGGGAGGCGTCATGCCAGGCCGAATTGCCAGTTTCTTCCGAAACCTCCTGCGCAAACGCGCGATCGAGCAAGCACTGGACGATGAGCTGAAATCCGCGGTGGAACTGCTGGCCCAGGAGAAGATGAAGCAGGGGCTTTCACATCCAGAAGCCCGCAGGCAAGCGCTCATCGAACTTGGCGGCGTCGAGCAAGTTAAAGAAGAGGTGCGAGCCATTCGTTCCGGTATGTTCCTCGAGACCTTCGCCCAAGACCTACGCTACACCCTCCGCCTTTTGCGCAAATCTCCCGGGTTCACGACCGTAGCTGTCCTCACTCTCGCGCTCGGGATTGGCGCAAATGCCGCAATATTCAGCTACATCGACGCTTGGTTTATCAAACCGCTGCCTTACCCACAACCAGACCGGCTGGTGATCTTCGAGACCCAGGACAAGAAACACGGATGGACAAGCGGGGGAGTTACTTCCGCGGCGGACTATTTCGATTTTCAGAAGCAAAACACTTCGTTTGAGCAAACCGTGGCTTGGGGCGGTGCGAGTCTCAATCTAACTGGGGATGGCCTTCCCGAACTAGTCGACGGCGGCCGAGTGAGTTGGAATTTTTTTGATACGTTCGGCACCAAGCCCATCTTGGGGCGAACCTTCACGGCGGAGGATGATCGCTCGGGCGCGCCGCACGTGGCTATTCTAAGCCAGGGACTATGGCAAGGCCGCTACGCCGGGGACCCAAAAATCATCGGACGCAACATCGCCATCGGCGGCGAAGCGTACACAGTAGTCGGGGTTATGCCCGGAACTTTT
>QHYK01000149.1 GCA_003224085.1 Acidobacteriota bacterium
ATCTGGCGTTCGCGGCGGGAGAGGGCGTTTGGCTTGGGTTTTCGCGTCATGTGCTATTTTCCCAGCAGCTATGCTAGAAAACTAGCAGGCTCGCATTTTCGTGTCAAGAGAATTCTTCGGAATTACATAGTCATTCGAATAGATGGCTCCGCCAAGACGGAGGAAAACCCTGGCCCGGTTCGATGCGGGCAACCGATCACAACACTTAGCACTTGTTGCAAACCTATCTGACCGAGTCATTCCGAGGAGTCCGCCGCGGCGGGCCTCGGAATGACAGCGCCAGAGTCTGTCGCGTGCAAAGTGCCTCACTACCGGTACCCCGCAGTGGGGAAATTTTCCGATTCTGTACTCTCGGCCGAACGATGCATTCAAAGCCAGGGTTTGACGACGGAGTGCGGATCTAAAGGGCTTACGGCGATGAGCGGCCAAACGATGGTTCAAATGCGGCCAAGCGATGCTTCAAGTCACAGATGTCACAGGTCCCTCCCATAAAGCACCCGCTCGCCTTGGGAGCAGCGGCCTCTCGCCTTTGTGTGCCCCAAGAAAATGGGGCAAGAAAAAATTCATGTCTTGCCTATATGTTAAGTGGAATAGGTCGGGGCTGCAGTTCGCCCGCTGACGTTCGCGTCATTAGAGCATAGCTGTGTTTCGATGGCCACTGCTGGAACGGAGGCCTGCGACGCCGTAGGCGGCGCGCTTAGGCCGTAGTGGAGGGAGTGGCCATCGCGGGCTATTAGGCGGGTCCTATCCGAGCGGGTGGCCTTTGGCATTCTGCCGGCTGCGCTCTTTGCATTACTTCCGAGTTGCCGGGAGGGGAGCTCTTTCCTTCTAATCTTTTTCTCCCACTTTCCGACGCGCTTGATTTGCTGGTCACCCCACGAAACTTCAATCCTAAGTGAACACACGCAGGCGGGCAGAGATTGGCCGCTAATGCCGTTTCACTCGCTAAGTTCACTCGTTCTGCGGGGCTCCGTCCGGATTCGACGCTGGTTCAGCTCTATCACTCTCAATTTCGTGATTTGTCGCAACGATGGCTTCCGCCAACTGCCACACTCCGGGAAGAATTAGCTCGACGTCAGCGCAACGCCGTCGAACTTCCTTCGCGGAGGACACGCGGAGGTCGCTAACCAACTCTCGATAGCTATCCCCGAAGGTTTGCGTCATCCCCGCTGGAGTATCGCACAGGATCACTTTCTGACACCTGGAATGTGTGACGGCGATCCAGAACATCGCTTCCCGATGGTAGCCACGCTCGATCATCTCGAAGCTCCCATCGATCGTCATGAAACGAGCGTTCTCGCTAATGTCGGTTGCGAAAGAGAACGGTGCCTTGATTGTGTGTTTGGCTCGATCAAAGATATCGATCAGCGTGGCGAGGTGCTGGCCAACTCGGTCTCGGCTCATTCGAGCGACTCCCAGTAGCTCTAGCAGTGATTCGTGGAACTCCACGTGCCCGTAGCCAGTCAACAGCTCTCGTACTGCTGCGTACCGCGATCGCACGGTGGGGTTCCTCAAACCCGCAACAAGCAGGATGTGGGTTGTTATGCCTGCAGCAAAAAGCCACGCAATCACTTGATCATGTAGCTCTGCTTCCTCACGGATCGAGCGAAGATATTGCAGAACTCTGTTCCTCGCGTTGGTGCAACGTTCACAGACCCATTGTCGCTTGGCGTAGTCCCGGCGTACCATCGTCAGCAACGCCGTCAAATGACCCGATGGATCGAGAAGAATTTTCGTTGTACGAAAACTCGGGGCTAGATGGTAATCACTCAGGATCTGGTCAGGTGACTGAAGCTGATTGTTCCCAAGGTAAGAGACCTCGAGCAGTGTGTCGCGATAGATGAATTTGTGACGTCTTCGAGTCTGGTTCTGGTCCGCGACGACAACCATGATGTCGAGATCAGATGCCCTTGTCAGCTCTGCGTCATCAGGGAGCCAGTTCGTCGAGCCGGCAGTGTAGGCTCCGCAGAATCCTGATACACCGCTGGCTTCCTCAATCACCCAACGTCGAGCCGCATCCCTCGCTTCCTTGACACGCATAGTTTCTTCACAGCTTACGTTACCTTGCTATCTGTCAAGTTCGCCAGTATATTTCAGCCAAATTGGCACTCTCCGGGGGTGGGCTTAACCCGGAAGCTATCGTTCCGCACCACTTGGACAAAGTCGGCTATTCGTTGAAGCGATTCTCGGTTCGAAGAAACGAAAGAACGTCGGAGCTACTCGGACACTCGAACGTGCAAACGACTCTCAAAACCTATCAGCATGGTGGGACAGAGGTTTTCGAGCACCGTAGAATGAAATGGCGAACGGGTTGTTAGCAAATGTTAGCAACTACAGTGTTGAGCCGCAATCGGCGGTAGCTATAATGTTATAACTCGGTGAATGGAAAGGAAATCGAGCCGAGGGCGGGACTTGAACCCGCGACCTGACGTTTGCTCCAGAAAACTCATATAGTTGATTCTATTCACTACTTTCTTGCGTCCTGTATCACGGTTTTGCACGGTGTTTGGCGCTTGTTGCTCCCTTGCTGTTCCCCCCCGTGTGAGGTGAACCCCTTAGATGGCACAAATTATTTGGGCACAGTTTCCGCTTTCATAAGAACGTTCTTGCATCTCCTACCGGAAGAGGGGGTCTGGGGAAGGGGTCCGTCGATCCCTTGACCCGCCTGCGAATGGGGTTATCCGCGAGTTTTTTGAAAGCGACTATGATCAACACGGCGATTATCGGGTAAACTGGTTTGCTTTCCTCGATAATCTTCACACGGGGCTTCACGAGTCCCGACGTTGCGCAACACCGTTATCGAGAGAAATGCTTCATAAAGCATGACGCGCGAATTCATAAGTTAGTTCCCCAAGAAGGACAAATCCATGAGTACTTACACACTACCTGAAACACACGAAAAGCCAGCTGGGGTGAGCCCCGTCAAGTACGTTTATTTTTTCGGTGATGGAAAAGCCGAAGGCAACGGCACGATGAAGAACGAGTTAGGAGGCAAAGGCGCAGGCTTGGCGGAGATGACCAACGCCGGACTGCCAGTGCCTCCCGGCTTCACCATCCAGACGGAGGCCTGCCGCGAGTACATGCGTAGTGGCGGAAAGCTGTCTACCGAAGTCACGCACCAGCTGGAAGACGCGCTCCGCCACCTGGAGCAGCTGCAGGGTCAGAGGCTGGGCACAGGCGAAAACCCGCTACTGGTCAGTGTACGCTCCGGGGCAAAGTTTTCCATGCCGGGGATGATGGACACCATCCTCAACCTCGGGCTCAACGATCAGAGCGTGGAAGCGCTGGCTCAGCGAAGCAACAGTTCCCGGTTCGCTTACGATTCTTACCGACGTCTCATCCAAATGTTCGGGAATGTCGTTCTTGAGATTCCCAAACTCGCTTTCGACGAAGTCTTCGACAAGAAGAAGAAACAGAAGAAGGCTAAGCTCGACACGGAACTCGATGCCGGGGCTCTGAAGGAGGTGATTCAGGAATACAAGAAAGTTGTCAAGAAGCGCGTCGGGCGGGACTTTCCCCAGGACCCGCGCGAACAGCTCATCATGGCTCGAGATGCCGTCTTCCGCTCCTGGAACAACCAGCGCGCGCAGACTTACCGGCGCATTAACAACATCGATGACATGCTTGGAACCGCCGTCAATGTGCAAGCGATGGTATTCGGGAATCTGGGCCAGACCAGTGGTACTGGCGTTGGCTTCACGCGTAATCCTGCCATCGGTTCGAAGGAGTTTTATGGCGAATTTCTGATGAATGCGCAGGGCGAAGATGTGGTGGCAGGAATTCGCACGCCGGTTCCGATTCTTGAACTGCAGAAGGTCATGCCGGAAGTTTACAAGCAGCTCCGCGCGATTACCACTCGCCTGGAAAAACATTATCGCGACATGCAGGATTTCGAATTCACCATCCAGGACGGCAACCTTTACATGCTGCAGACGCGCAATGGCAAGCGCACAGGACTAGCTGCCGTGCGCATCGCCATTCAGATGGTGGAAGAGGGCCTGATCACAAAGGAAGAAGCGATCTTCCGTGTCGAACCCAACCAGCTTTACGACTTTTTGGTCCCACGATTGGATGAGAAGAAAGTGAAGATCGAAGTTCTCGCCACCGGCTTGCCGGCGTCCCCGGGCGCTGCCGTCGGGCAGATTGTGTTCACCGCGGATGAGGCGGTGGAAAAGGCGGGGCAGGGCAGCAAGAGAAATTCAGTCATCTTGGTCAGAGCGGAGACTACTCCGGAAGACATTCACGGCATGGAAGTCGCTACGGGCATTCTAACTTCGCGCGGCGGCATGACCAGTCATGCAGCAGTAGTCACGCGAGGTATGGGGAAGTGTTGTGTTGCCGGGGCGGGCGACATAGAAGTAAACGAGAAGGCTCGCGAGATGAGGGTGAAAGGCCAGGTATTCAGGCAGGGCGACTGGATTTCGCTCGACGGAACCACCGGCCGTGTAATTAAGGGCAAGCTCAATACCCTCGATGCAAAGCCCGATGATCCTGAACTCATCAAGTTCATGGGTTGGGCGGAGCCGTTTCGCAAACTGGGGGTGCGAGCCAACGCGGATATTCCACGAGATGCCATCCAGGCGCGTGCGTTTGGCGCCGAGGGCATCGGATTGTGTCGCACGGAGCACATGTTCTTCGCTGAGGACCGGATCCCTTACATGCGTGCCATGATTCTGGCAGACAATGAGAAAGATCGCCGCGTGGCGCTGAAAAAACTGCTACCCATGCAGCGCGCCGATTTCATCGGCCTGTTTCGCGTAATGGATGGTCTGCCCGTAACCATTCGCCTCCTGGATCCGCCGCTGCACGAGTTCCTGCCCAAACGCGAAGAACTGATGGTCGAGATCGCGGTGCTGGAAGTAAAGAAGGCGGGCTCACCGAGGTTGAAAAAGTTGAAGGGCCTGCTCCGAAGGGTCGAGGAACTACACGAGTTTAATCCCATGCTCGGACATCGCGGGTGCCGGCTAGGCATCACCTATCCAGAGATTACCGAGATGCAAGCGCGGGCAATTTTCGAGGCGGCCGTAGTCGTCGCGAAGGAAGGCGTCAAGCCCCACGCGGAAGTAATGATCCCGCTGACGGCCACGTTGAAAGAGATGGCCCACCAGGGCGGCATCGTTCGGCGAGTGGCCGAAGAAGTTTTTAAGGAAAAGGGAGCGAAAGTGCATTACATGGTGGGGACGATGATCGAGTTGCCGCGAGCTGCGCTGATCGCGGACGAGATCGCCAAGGAAGCCGAGTTCTTCAGCTTCGGCACCAATGACCTCACCCAGACCACTTTCGGATTCTCACGTGACGACGTGAACAAAGTGTTGCCGACCTATCTCGCGGAAGGCATCATCAAACAGGATCCCTTCGCGGTAATTGATCGCCAGGGGGTAGGTGAACTGGTTAGCATCGGAATCGAACGCGGTCGCAAGACCCGCCCCAATCTTGAGGTGGGAATTTGTGGCGAGCACGGCGGCGACCCATCATCCATCGAGTTCTGCCATACGGCGGGGATGAATTATGTTGCCTGCTCGCCATTTCGAGTGCTAACAGCGCGGCTCGCTGCGGCACAAGCCGGTGCGAGCGACAAGTTGAAGGCAGAGAGTGGAAGGACGAAATAGACCCTCATGCAGACAGACAGCCAGCGCGACTAAGTGCGGCCAGAATGCCGCTGTCAGATTCGCGCGAAGAATATCATAGATCGGTGCCGTGAAGCTGGGGGATGGAACGCTGTGAATCGCGATATCGACCCGGAGTTTGCAAAAGATTCTTCCTTTGCTGCGTGGACGGCGAAAAGAAGCGCGAATTCTTCACTGACAGCAAACTGCTACACCTCCGTCAGTGTGCGGACAATTTCCAGATTCGATCGAGCCCTAATTGGCTTCTGATATTCCGCCCCGGCGGAATCATCGGCGCAAAGAATGAAGTGAACGTGGAAGAAAGAACGCGGTCACAATCGAACTCAAGCTCGCTGCAACGAGAAAGACTAAGTTAAGCGCGTGCCCAAATATGCCTGGGTTTCTTCGACCGCGGCTCGTTATTCACGGCGAACCGAATGGCGTAAAGCGATGCGCTCCAAAGGAATCCTGGCGTGCAGCGGCCGACAGGGTTTTCAAGGGTGAGCGGTAACCACGCGTCTCAGAATGCTGGCTATGCCACACCTCGGGCCTTTGTTGGCGCAGTCATGTCGACAGCCTGCAGGCCACTGATGGATTCCTCGATCGTGCGGGCGGCCGCACCTTTCAGCCAGAACAATGCCAGGAACGCGGCGATGAGGTCGCAGGCAATCATGGCCCAGAAGACCTTTGTCCAGGAGCCGGTTTTTTCAAACAGCCAAGCTGCGCCGGCGCCAGCAAAGAGCGCACCGGTGCCCTTGGCCGTGTAGACAATGCCGTAGTTTGTCGTGGCCCAGGTCTTGCCAAACAGGTCCCCGGTGATCGAGGGGAACAGGGAAAAAATCTCTCCCCAGGCGAAGAAACACAACCCCGACAGGGCGATGAACCATATAGGATGGTTGATTAATTGAAGCAGGAGGAAAACAGCGATGGCCTCCAGCGTGAAGGCGATAAACATGGTGTTTTCCCGGCCGATGTGGTCTGACACCCACCCCCAGAAGGGTCGCGTCAGTCCGTTCAGGTAGCGATCGACGGTAATGGCCATGACCAATGCACTCATGCCAAAAGCTACGACGACTTTGTCCACATGATAAGAGACGGCCATGGGGTTAAGCTGCGCGGTGACGACCAAGCCGCCGAACGACAGCATGGTCATCATCAAGTAGATGACATAGAAGGAGGGCTGGCGTAGCATCTGCCAGGGAGTCATGTCCACGGCGGAACTGTGCACGCGCATCTTGATCTTGGCTTCCTTCTCCGCCCAGCCTGGCGGCACCCACCCTACCGGTGGCCTGGCCAGCAAAAGGGCAGCAGCCAACACCACAAATCCCTGGATGATTCCCCAAACTACAAAAGTGTGCTGGTAGCCGGAGGCTTTCATCATCGTGTCAATGGGAGCGACGGTTAGTGCCGTTCCGATGCCATAGGCTCCAGCGGTGAGACCGACACACAGTCCCCGGTGGTCAGGAAACCACTTCAGCGCATTCCCAACCGTTCCTCCATAGACAATGCCGGCACCAACGCCGCCGACACAGTACCAAAAATATAAGCTACCTAGAGTTTCAGCTTGACCTGATAAGATCCAGCCCAGACCAACCAGGATTCCACCCACGCCGAGCATCAAACGCGGACCAATCCGATCAACGAGGTAGCCTTCAAAGGGAACCAGCCAGGTCTCGAGCAAGATGAAGAGGCTGAAGACCCCCTGGATGGCAGTGAGCGAGACATGCAGGTGGGCCTGCAGAGGTTTCGTGAAGAGGGTCCAGGCGTACTGAAGATTGGCGATGGCCATCATCGCAATGATGCCAGCAACCAATTGCGCCCAGCGATTGGTAATGCGGGAGGGGTGAATCAGCGCGGATGCGGATGCAGCCATAGATAAACCTCCATGACAACCATCACACCGCTCGCACCTTGATAAAGCAGCTAAATCAACGAACCGTGCTAAACTGGTCCGGTGAGTGAACCACTTTGCGGCGGCAGGAAATCTAGCATTGTGGCCCCGGACTGTCAAGGGGTCGAATCCTCCCGAATCCTCGCGCGCCGCGAGGGTCGTCTCATTGAGCAGATTAGGACGATGCGCATTGCCTGGAAGGTTGCCGACCGAATTCGAGCGCGAGACACGCGCAATGGCTGAGAACCTTCGAGCACAGGTCGACACTCACCTGTCCCACCTCGATGGCCTGATCCGCCGCGGGCGTCAGGTTCACGACACTTTGGTGGCTCATCCCTCCAACACATCGGTGATCGCCGCCACTCGCGTCTGGCAGCAAGACTGTGGGGTGACGATCAATCAATTGTCCGGAGGCAGCAAGGCTCATTGGCTTGCCCGATCGTTTAGCGAAGCCTTCCTGATGCGGTCAGCGGCCGGCCATGCCGTGGAAGGGGCGGCGCCGGCGCAGATCGTCCAGCGACTGCTCGACGTCCTCGAGCAAGCCGTTGCCTCGCTCTCCCGAATGAAAGATGGCCAAACCGTTTCTGCGCCTTCGGAAACGGCGCCTCCTCGCCGGTTTGATTTCGTTCACAACTCCGAGCTCCGGCCCGTTGTCGAGCAGGCCTACGCCGACAGTCGGCGTGCCCTCGAGCAAGGGGACTACGACTTGGCGCTGCGCACTTCTTGCGGGATTCTCGAGGCCATCGTAACCGATGCGCTGGAACACAGAGGTCTGAATGCGCTAGCTCCTTCGGGCGCGCCGGAAAAGATTGCGGATTGGTCGTTCGAGACCCGGCTTACCGTCGCAGAGAGGGCGGGACTGATTCGTGGCGGGTGCGCCAGGCTACCCCTGGTGGCGCGAAGGTATCGAGATCATGGCGAGCACGCGGCTGAGGTGATTGTGTCGGAGCGCGATGCACGACGGGCCGGGCAGGTACTTCATGTCGTGATTAGAGATCTGAATCCCGGCCGGTAGACCGGTAGAAAGGTTGAATCGAAGATTAGCCGAAATGCTATCGGTAGGGTCAATCTTCAAGGTCCTGGCGGAACACCGGTTGCGACGGATCGAGGCTACCATCGATGACGGCGATGCGCAGGTCTTCGAATGCCCGTGTCGCCTCTGGCAGTGAGTTGTAGCCGCGTTCCCATTGCAACGCTCCGCTGGCTGAGTAGATGAGAGCGAAATAGCGGCCCGATGAATACTGCAGTTCCAGCAACTTATTGGGTATGTCTGAGTCGCCTTCCTGCCCCAGCACGTCCATCAGCGCCACAGTCCACTGCCTGCCTCTCGGGTCGGTGACGACCTCGCGCTCGAGGTATTGCCACTGATCCATGCTCCACAAAGGCATATTTATCTAAGCAAGTCATCAAGGGCTCTTGCGATCTGCGAGCCGGTGAAGGGTTTCGGGATCAGCAAGACTTTTTGGGCATTGCGAGAGCCTAGGACCGCGTCCGCTTTTTCCGGTGTGTCACTGATGATCACAATGGGAAGCTCAGCGTGATGGGGGTGGTGGCGCACGATATCGAACAGGGACTCACTCATGTCAAAGGCAGTGCAGTCCAGCACTACGGCATCGGCTCGGAACTGCCGAATCAAATCGTTGACAGTATCGGTATAACCCTCGGAGAAGACTTCATGGCCGTGGTCTCGCAGCGCAAAGGTCAGAAGCTCGGCTATTTCCGGCGTATCGTCGATGAGCAGAATACGACTCAACCGTGAGCTACCCTTTGCCAGCACCGGTTCCAGGCAGGCGCGGCTTCTTGCCTTCGGAGGGCTCGAGATCCAGGACCCAAACACGGCCGCCCGCGGTGTAATAGGCGCGGTGGTCGTCCTCGATCATTGACCCCCAAGCCTCCAGCGTGCGCATTGCGAACGTGTATCCTTCGAAGTTGTTGCGGAGATGCTCCAGCACTTCATTGGTGTGCCAGTTATCAGTGAGAATAGCGTCACCCGCGTGTACACGCCGGACGGTGTAATAGCGGTCGAACGCGGCTTCCGGCCGTACATCGCGTGTGGACCCACGCTTCTTCCCTTCGCTGACTATATAACTTTCCTGCGTTTCTGGGGCATGAGGTGGAGTAGTGAAATGGGTATTCATAGAGTTTGCGCCACAACCTCCGCTTCTGCCGCAGCCGCCATATTGACCTGGTTTTTCACATCCGCAGCCTGGCTCAAGGCCTCGGGGAGTTCCACGCCCATCATTCGCCACTGTTCATTGGCAAACTTCTGCAAGTTGGCGATGTGTTCGGCGTGAAGGTGGCCGAATCGTCCTTGCAATTTCAAGTAATCGGAAACCGGCCGCATGCTTTGTGGGCGGAAGCTGTAATCATAAGCACGCTTTTCAGGGTTCCACTCCCAGATGGGGTAGAGGCCGCATTCGACGACAAGGCGACCCAAATCGATCGAGCGCGGAGTCTCGTAAACAAATCCCTTCTGGCAGGGGGTGTAAACCATGAGGTACGCAGCACCCCTGTGGTTGAGCCCCTTGCGGACCTTGTTCATCAGGTCAATGGGGTAGCCCACGCTCGCAGTCGCCACATAGCAGTGCGGATGGCCGGCAGCCATCATGCGCGCGAGGTCTTTGGGATACAGCGTCTTCGCCTCGGGAACCTTGGGGCCGGGAGGAGAGAAGGTGGTCATGCCGCCATAGGGAGTGCGGGACGATGCCTGGATTCCGGTGTTCGCATACTGTTCGTTGTCGTAACAGATAATGAGGCAGTCGTGATTGCGATAGAGCGCGCCTGAAATCGAGGCGAGGCCGATGTCAGATGCGCTGCCATCTCCCGCCTCGCAAATAATGTTCGGAAATGTGCCCTTCCACTTGCCCTTTCGGATCATGGCCTCATACGCAGCGGCGACGCCGGCGGTGAAGCTGCCTGCGCTGCCAATCTGCGTGTGCGCCCAGGGCACATTATAGGGCGTACACAAATACGAACTGTTCGCGACATACATACAGCCTGTCGGTCCAACCAGGATAGTATTGTCACCCGATGCCTTGCTCGTCATCCGGTACTGGATGGCGGGCCCGCAACCGGCACAGGTGCGGTGGCCGGGGACAAAGGGCTCGGACGACGGCAAATCAGGGTTGTAGAATCGCGCCCCTTGATTAGGGCTGTCGAGAATCGGCAGCTGCTGGCGTTGAACTTCAATTACTGGCATATCGGTTCCTCCTAATGACAGGAAACAGAGTCCCTGTGCCACCAATCTCGTAACGCGAATCTTTGGGTCCGCCCCAACAGCTAGCCTATCTCCTTTTGCTACTCTTCGAATCCGACCCAGTGCGTGCGCTTTTCGATTTTCCCACGTTTCTGCGCTTCCATCATTTTCTTGGTCATCCAATAAAATTCCTTCAGTACAATGGCTTCGCCGCCCATACCAGCCATGAAAGAGATGACGAGCGGATGCTGTGGACTTTCGTAGAGAGCCGCACAAGCCTCAGCATAGAGCGATCCGCCGCTGCTTACGCTGCCGAGTCCCATGTTTGTCTCGATCACGCCGACCACTTTGAACTTACTGAGAACCTTGTTCACACGATCAGTGGGATATGGCCTGATGGTTCGCAGCCGTACGAGACCGACCTTCACGCCCTCGTCGCGCAGGTGCTGAATCGCGAAACGGGCGGTCACGGCGTGTCCGCCTTGCATAAAGAAGACTACTTCGGCTCCGTCGGTCATGAACTCTTCAACCCACGGGTCATACTTCCGTCCGAAGATTTGCGCAAACTCGTCGTGAACCTGCTCAATGACCGTCATGGAACCTTCCATGGCGCGTGCGCGCTCCAACTGCAGCGGAGGGCCCTGCTCTGGCATGATCTGCGGGCCGTGCGATACCGGATGCCGGGGATCGAGTGGGTAGGGATGCTTGTAAGGCGGCAGGAATTCCTTCACCTGGCCAGGGTCTGGCAATTCGACGTCAGTAGTGATGTGAGAGACGAAGAAGCCATCCTGACAGACCATCTGAGGAAGGAGCACGCGCGGGTCCTCACCGATGCGATAGGCCATCAGGTGATTGTCGAAGGCTTCCTGAGCGTCACAGGCCCAGCCCATCAGCCAGCCCATGTCGCGGGTCGAAAGCGCGTCGGTGTGCTCGGAACCGAAATCACCGGGGGGATCAAGCGTGCGGTCGGCGATCATCATCTGTACCGGCATGCGACTGCCAGAGATCGGTGAATAGAGCTCGTAGGCAAACTGCACGCCAACCCCCGAGCTGCCGGTGAAAACACGCGCACCGCTGGAGGAAGCGCCGTGGGCGATGCTCAATTGCGAGTGCTCGCTATCGGCCACGATGTACTCGGCGTCCAGTTCTCCATTGGCAACCATTTGCGCGAGCGCCATCATGGTCGCCGTGTAAGGCCGGATAGGGTAGGCCGTAATGACATCGACATCGGCGTACTTGGCGGCCTGCGCCGAGGCGACACAACCGTTCATCCGGACTGTTTTCTTTTTTGTTGAAATCGCTGTTGTTGCCATTGTTCACTCGCATTGTCCGCCTAAGGGCGAAGCTACGATTAACAAATACGGCAGAGGCCCTAATTTCCTGCATGATGCCTGACCCCGCCTGGCTGCCATCCTAAATCTCCTTCGCCGGCCGGCTCCCTAGATTCAGCAGCTCTTGTGCCTGCCGGCCGTGCAGTCCAGGGGAGATAGCGAATGCCGTGTCCATGCGCACCACGCCGGTATCGAAGTCGAGCTCGGGAACGCCCTCGAGGCACCCCGTCGGACACTCCTCGATACACACGCGGCAACCTTTGCAGTAATTAACGAGGATTTTATAGAGACCGTTGGAACGGGCTGAACGCACGATGCAGGGCTCCGGACAGACCAGATAGCAGTTGTCGCAGGCGTTGCAAGTGCCGCAACTGAAACAGCGGCTGGCTTCCTCGACGGCCTGTTGTTCGGTGAACGGCTGAATGACTTCCCCTTGTGTTTTGCGCCGGCTTACTGGCGGCAGCATGGCCTGCCGGACGCGCGGGAAGTGCGGGAAATAAGTCATGTTCATGCGGTTCAAATCCATGATGACGTCGACGGGAACTTTCCGCGGCTCCAGGGGCTCCCCGCGCAACACCTTGTCCAGATTGAATGCGACGCGCTTTCCATCGCCAACCGCGTTGACCACCATCAAGGGCTGACCGGAACCCCACTGCACGATATCGCCCGCGGCAAAAAAGTTCGTGTCGCCGAGACGTCCGAAGCGGTCGACGTTGATGGTTCCGCGTTCGTTCTTGAACTCTTTGGGCAACCAAGTAAGGGAAGCGTGCTGTCCGACGGCGATGATGACGTTGTCGACAGCGAAGCGCTCAGCGGGGGCTCCTCGATTGACGGTGATTGGCGAGGCGTTGATGGCGCCGGAGAATCGCGCCCGGTATAGTTGCAAGGCTTCGACCCTGCCGTTACCGAGCACGGCGGTCATCGCCCGTCCGTGCAAAAGTTCCACACCCTCTTCGAGCATGTCGTGCAGATCTTCCGGCACGCACGGCATCTCCTCGGGGTTGGACTCCACCGTGATCATGGTCACTTCGACGGCGCCTTGCCGCAGCGCTTCGCGGGCACAGTCGATCGCCGTGTTTCCGCCGCCGATGACGGCGACCCGGGCGCCAAGTTTCACCTTTGATGTGCCCATGCCGATGTCGCGCAGGAACGGAAGCCCGTAAAGCACGCCGTCCTTATTCTCACCCTCGGCTCGTACGCTGTTGGGCTCGGTGAGGCCTACAGCCAGCACGCACGCGTCGTAGTTCTTTTTCAAACCGTCCCAAGTGACGTCCTTTCCAACCTCGACGTTGGTCTTGATGGTCACCCCGAGCTCGACAAGTCGCTCGATCTCGCGATCGAGCACGCGCTGCGGGAGTACCCAGTCGGGAATGCCGCCGCGATTGAGTCCGCCCGCTTTGGGAGATTTTTCAAGAATCGTCACTTTGTAGCCCAGGCGGGCCAGTTGGTAGGCGGCGCTGTGGCCAGCGGGACCGGACCCGACGACGGCAACTTTCTTACCGTTTGGCTTGCCGGGCTTGACTACGTCGCGTGCCAGGGCCTGTCCGAGATCGCCAAGAAAGCGCTCGACCGCGCGAATCGAGATGGCTTCATCGTATTGGCCCCGGTTGCAGGCTTGCTCGCACGGATGGTAGCACACTCGACCGGTAACAGACGGGAAGGGCATGTCTTCCTTAATGAGCGCATAGGCGTCCAGATACTTTCCGCGCTTCACGAGATCGAGATAGCCCTGGATTTTTTCGTTGGTTCCACAGGCGTTATTGCAAGGGGGCAACTTGTCTCGGTACACCGGTCTGATGGAACGCCAGTTTCCGGTGGGAAACAGGTCCTGTCCCTTTTCCTGCGATGGGGCAGGGGTGATACCGGCGAAGGGGACGGTAAGCCAGTCAGGGATGTGCGTGCCCTTAGTCGACATAGGATCCTTCCTTAGGCGGCCACTGGGTTCAGCGGCATAATGTGTAGTTCGTCGAGTGCCATCTGAAATGCCTTTTTGTTGGCTATCATCGGCTCTATCGTCTCCCTCTTGACTATGCCTGTGCTCTTGACCACGGCTGCAATCAGCGGAGCGGCGATATCGGGTGCAATGGCTTTGCTTCGCTCAGCCGCGCCCTCTGTAGAGAGGCGGTCGAGGCCTAGCTGCCCAAGCCGGTAGTAGAGCCATTTGTGGTCCGCAAGCTTAGCGGCATCAACACAGACTAGTTGGGCCAGCCGCTCGGGACCGGGCACGAAACGAATCATGTACTCCGGTGTGTAGTGCGTGTTGATCACCAGCGTTCCGCCCGGAGGCATGCCGCGCATATAATCCCAACCCTTGACCATGGTGCCCTCGACCAGGACGACGATGTTGGGTTTTTCATTTTCGTAGGTAAGCTCGTTTTCGAGCACGTTGTCGCTCAGGCGACAGTACTTGCGTGTCGGAGCGTTGGTACGATCGGGGTTGTCCACATAATTCTCCATCGCCTGAGCGAACTTGCCCTCAAGCCGAGCAGAAGCGGAGATGGAATTGACGATGTCCCGGCCCTCTTTGTCCATAATGATGCCGCGCGTCCAAACAGTGAGTTCCGTATAACTCATGATTCCCCTACGCGTTTCTTAGTACGTGCGTCAGAGCACAATCCCCGGTGTCCCCCGCAATCCGGCGCTTGTGGTGCGATGACCCCAGCCGTCATATTATTTCTCACGTCCATCAATCTGTTAGTCCCCCAATTGCCATCCTCGACTGCTTACCCTTCGCCCCTTGGCAAAGCTAATCGCCATACTCAATTTGATGCCATCGCTTTCCCGCAAGAGCGAGTCGCGAGTATCCGGCCCATGACGAAGACCCCCCATTGGTCAAGACCTTATTGTCCTAAGTACGATCTTTTCGACGTTTTCGATGTGCCGCCGCATGGCCACTTTTGCCGCTTCGGCGTCGTTGCGCTTGATCGCAGCCAAGATCCGCCGGTGGCCGTCCAGCGATTTTTGCGGGCGCCCCGCAACCTGTAAACTGCGTTCCCGCGAGTCGCGCAGAAGATCCATGAGAACATCCAGCACTTTGAGCACAACACTGTTACCGGAAGCCAAAGCAACGGCGTAGTGGAACTCGGAGTCTTCAGCAATAGTGCTCTCCCCTCTGCGCAGTTTGTCCTCCTGCCGTTCGAGGATCCCTTCCATCTCAGAAATTTCGTCGGCAGAAACACGCGTCGCGGCCCGGGCAGCCAGCGGCGGTTCGAGCATCTTGCGAAAGTCAAGCAGCTCGCCGATCCGTTTTTCTTTGCGCTTGAGGGCGTCGGCAAGAGGATTCACCAGAGAGTCGGAGGAAATCTCGCGAACGATGGTGCCAGCACCTTGGCGCGGTTCGACCATGCCCGTCAACTCGAGGCTCCGAATCGCGTCTCGTATGGAGCTTCGGCTTACAACAAGCATTTCCGCCAGTTCGCGTTCGGAAGGAAGTTTATCGCCGGGCCGCAGTTTTTTCAGAATCAGACGTTCGATCTGCTTGGCAACTCCTTCGTAAACTTTATCCCTGCGGACAGTCTCGAACTCGGATTTGAGGGTTAGTGGCACTCAGACACTCAAATGGTCCAGTAAGCAGACCACTAGAGTGTACACCCGCTGTCAACTATCGACAATATTTTTTCGGCCGCACAAAAACAGGATATGGATTACTGGACGAGGATGAACATGCAGTTTAGTTGACTTTTGATGTGGCCACCGGATTCCCGCCCAAGAAGGCTCGATCCCCGATCGGCGCGAGTCAAAACGGATCGGGGGGCCCGGTTCGCTCGCGCGCTCACGTGTTAACGAGTGGCGATGAAGAAGTATGCGCTCATTACCAGGCCTACGCCGATCACGATGTAACGCATCTTGCGGGGATCGGCTTTTTGTGCGTAGTGCGCGCCGAACCATCCCCCGGCGAGAGAGCCCGCTATCATTACTGTACACTGCGGCCACAAAACTGCGCCAGCCCAGATGAAAGTGAGGACCGCAGCCGCATTGATCGCCGCGGCCAGCAGGGTCCGAATAGCGCCCATGGCAAGGATGTCGCGCATACCTAGCGTCGCTAACACTCCCAGCGTCATGAACCCGATGCCAGCACCGAAGTATCCGCCGTACACGGAGACCAGCAGCTCCACGAACGAAGTTACCAGGATCGACTGCCATGATATTTCACGGAGGTCATCGATGATGGCTGCCCGACCTGCGACTGCGCGCATTTTGTTGCCGAAGGCGAACAGCAAGGTGCCGCCCAGCAGCAGCCAGGGCACGAGATGCAGAAATGTGTGTTGCGGGGTCCTAAGCAGCAGCAACGCGCCAGCCCACCCCCCGGCCACGCTCGTCACCACCAGCGGGAGCAGCACGCGCAGCGGTGCGTTCAACCGCTTCAGGTAAGCAACGGTACTGGCCGCTAAGCCCGGCCATAGGGCGACCGTGTTGGTGGTGTTGGCCACCACGGCAGGCACACGCGTGAAAAGCAAGGCCGGGAAGGAAACAAAGCTACCTCCGCCTGCCACTGCGTTAAGCGTCCCGGCGATAGCTGCGGCGAAACACAGGAAGATAGCCTGAGGAATGTGCAAACCCACTGTGTAGCAGAAATAGGGAGCACACGTGAAGCGATTCTTTTGCTGCGAATAGTCGATACTGAATATTTTTTCTCGAACACTCGAACACTTTTTCCCTTGACTCCGTTCCGCCGATGAGATAAAGGCGAAACCGGCCGTTTGACCCGCTAGGACAATCCTCAAGGGGGTAGACATGAAATCACAAAAGACATGGTCTGTTTTTCTGGCCTTGGTCTTGCTTTTTGCCGGAACAATTCAGCGCGCTCAAGGCCAAAACGGAAATCCATCCGGCGAAGGCACACAGGCCGCTTCCACGACAGCGAGCAAGGCTGAAGTGGAAGAGCTGCGCAAGGAATTGGCTGCGCAACGGCGGACGATTGAGCGACTGCAAACATTAATTGAGCAACTAGCAGAGATAAAGGCGCGAGCCCCAGCCCCGGCAGCTGACGGCGCTCACCTGGTCAACGCCAGCCTGACGCTGCCGGCGACCGCGGCCGAAGTAGCACCCGAGGCGCCCGCGGAACCTTACCAAAAACCCCCCGAGAAAAAGGAGGACGCACTCCCCGTGACCGCGGGTTGGAACGGGGAACATTTCTTCATTAAGTCCGCCGACAGCGCATTTCAAATTCAGCCGTACGGATACGTGCAGAGCGATTTCCGCTCTTACAAAGGCGACGGCGTTCCTGCCGACACCTTCGCCGTGCGCCGCGGCCGGTTTGGCTTTCAAGGGAACTACGGCAGCCACTTCCAGTTCGGCCTCCTAATCGATGCTGCCGCCACGACCGGGGCTACGATCCGGGACATCTACCTGAATGCGAAATACAATGACGCGTTCCAGATCCAGGCCGGGCAGTTCAAGGAACCGTTTGCGCAGGAACTGGTTGCCGGCGTCACAAACATTGATTTCGTGGAACGCGGCTTGCAGTCCTTGCTGTATCCCTCTGCTGCCTCCGCCTATCGCAGCCCCGGCGTCGTGATTCACGGCGACATTAAGGGCGGCGTATTCCAGTATTGGGCCGGCGCGTTCAACGGAAAAGGCTATGCCACCAACAACACCACGAGCGTGCCGGAGAGCGTGGGCAGAATCCGTTTCTACCCCTGGCGCAACAATAAAGACAGCGTGCTGCAGGGATTGGCCTTCGGCGGGTCGATCGCTTACAGTCAGGCGCATGGACTTTCCAACGAAGTCACGCCCAGCATGGCGCTGCCGGACACCGCCTATACGTTCCTTCCGCAGTTCCAGGCCAACGGGAATGTGTGGCGGTACGAAGGTGAGTTCACTTATCTGAAAGGCCCCTGGGGCTTCCGCGACGAATACGTCCAGGCATCCTTCGACCGGACCGGAGTCGGCACACTGACTTTGGGCGGACTTGGATTTGGCAATCTTCCGACCGTGCGATTCAAGGCTTGGAACTCCGCTGCCAGCTACTTGCTCACCGGGGAAAAGCGCCCCGAAAACGGCACTCCGCGCGTCAAGCGCGCTGTGTTTGGTCCGGACACGCCGGGAGGCGGCGGGCGCGGATTGGGAGCCTGGGAACTAGCGTTCCGCTACTCCGGGATTCAAGGGAAGGAGCCCGGCATCTTTTTCAACAACGTCTTTACGCCTCAGAATGTGCCTACCTTCAGCCGCCACACCGACGAGTTTAGCTTCGGTGTTAACTGGTATCTAAATTATTGGGTACGGTTTCAGTCCAACGTCAGTGTTGACCGCTTGAAGCAACCGAGCACGATCGGTGCTACGCCGCAGAATTACTTGGTGTTCGAACAGCGGCTGCAGTACCGCTTCTAAATCGGCCAGCCTACCGGAGAGATATGCATCCCCAACACCATATGCAGCACGGTGGCATCGAGAATTCGAGTGGAATTCCTAGAGGAGGTTTTTCGATGAGGTCCAGACTGGCAAAGATTATTCTTGGAGTGGCGGCGGTGGTGGCCTACGGGGTTCTGTTGAACAGCTGCGGGTCGCAGCCGAATTGTCCCACTTGCGGGACTACCGTGAACGGGGCCTACGGGGTTATAGACGTCATCCCAGTGCCGGAGCACAACCCCACGGGCGAGCCGGGTGGTCCGTTCAACTCCTTCGACATTGGTTGGTTCGATCCCATTCAACACTTGTTTTATGTCTCGGACCGCATCGGCTTGGCCGTCGTAGTCACGGACACCAAGAACAACTTCGCAGTGAATACCATTGGCGGGCTCAATGAGGTGACAAACGCCGGCAATAACGCCAGCCCGTGCCTCCCCGGCATCCCTTCCATCATCACCGGCGTCCCCGACCCGGCAAGCGGCGGCCTTACCCGCTTTGGCTGCAGAAACACGAACTTTTTCGCGCCCTTCGGGAACAAGTTTCCGGGATTTGGCGACAACGGGATGTTCGGTGGCTTCCCGGGTGCGCAATGCTGTGCAGCGCGTGCCAACGGTGTAAACCCCCTCTCAGGCCCCGATGGGCTGTTGGTGACCCCAGACGGGAAGACCCTTTTTGTAGGGAGCGGCAGCTCCTCCATCGTGGCCTTCGATTTGACCACTCTGACCGCCAATCCACCGACGCCTCCAACTGTCCTCGCCGCTTTCCCAACTGGCACGTCGCCGGCCTTTGACAGCACTTCAGGGGTAGCCCCGTGCATTGCCACGTGGAACGGCGGAGCGGGCTCCGACCCCACCTGCGGGGACGACCGTGCGGACGAGATGTCTTATGGCACGGTGGGTGGGCGCAATATTCTGACCGTGTCCAATGGCGACCCTGGGCTGCCCTTCGTGACTCTGATTGACGTGACGGATATCGTCAATCGAAACCCAGCGGGCATCGCCGCAGGTGGGTATTGCCTCCCCGTGAATCCGACGGCGAATTACACCCCGGCGGGCATTCCCAACCAGGGGACGATCGCGGGCCCCAGCGGAAGGTCTCAGGCTTTCCCCGCCGGACCGAACTATCCCACATGTATCTTGGGCCAGATTTACTATGACGGCGTCGGCGCGGAGGACTCGACGGTCACAGTGGATGGAGCAACGGCTCTCTCTGGGACTTCTTGTCCCAATCCCTCGGAGGCCGTGGCCTCCGGCGTATCCGGCACCGGCGTGGGCCCCGGTGGGACGGACGTGCCTTGCCACCACGCGCCCATCGTTGACGCCAACACCGGCGCATTCATCACCAACCATGGAACGGCAGGGGCGGGACAAATGGGCGAGATTGCCGTGGCTGGGATAGGGGCCAGCGCCTTCAATCCCCTTCACGGCACCTTCTACGTGGAGAATTCGAATTGCACCGTTTCCACTCTGGCGACTCAGGCCAGCGCGGCAGTGGGGTGCATTGACGAAATCGATCCCAGAATTGGAAACCCGGCAGGTCCGGTGGTAATCAACGTCATCCCGGTAATCAACTGCATGCCGGCTGGTATCGTTCAGGGTCCGGGCCACGATTTCCTCGTCGGTTGCGGAGGCCATGATGGGATCCAATTCCCTCCGCTGCTGATCATCCTTGACGGCATGACAAACAAGATAGTGACCACCATTGATCAGAGTGGGGGCACGGACGAAGTCTGGTTCAACCCAGGCGACAACCGCTACTACACGGCGGGTCGGGATATGCCTAACGGACCGGTGATGGGCGTGATTGATGCCGCAACGCGCACTTGGCTGGTCAATGTGCCCACAGGCTCCAATTCTCACAGCATTGCGGTCGACCAATTCACCAATCACATCTTTGTGCCCCTGCAAGCGGGCGCGCTCTGTGGTACGCAGAATGCCAACGGATGTATTGCCGTGTACGGCCGGCAGTAACCGTTGCGGCATAAAATTTCGCGCGCGAGCGCGAGCGGTGGCCATTTGAGCCTGGGAAAACAGAGAGCCTAGCGCGGCGTGGCGCCGTCAATAAGGCCGCCGGTGTATAATGCGCGGTGGTAGGTTCCGATCGGTTGAGGTGATGCAGCCGCACGCATATCCAACGACTGGCGCGCGCCGCTTTTCTTGCTGGCGGGGGTTGTTGCTGTGGCTTTGCGCATTTTCGCTCCTCATCGTTCTAGCGAATCGTGTTCCTCGTTTTCCCCGGAGCGAGACTTCCTGGGTTCGGTCCGTTCCACCGCAGATGACCGTCAAACTCCTGGCCAAACACTTCTGCGTGTTGCAACCGCAAACATCCGGCATCTTTACGCTCCTGCGCTCTATTGTCGTCCGGAGAGCCGCAGAGAAAGCTCATCCTATTTTTCCTGTTTCCCTGGACAACCGTCTCTACACGCGTCCACCTCCAACTTCTTAGCACCTATCACGAAGGTCGTCGGTGATCTGCTGGTTGTTTCCGACCGTTCCCCGCCTCAAACTCGAGAGGCGCAGGACGAAGTTGACGGAAAGATTGTTGGAGGCAGGGCTAGAGCAGCGTAAGGAGGACACAATGAATAACATTCGACAAGGATTCGCATGGAGTTATTTGGGCCGCGTCGGCATGATTTTCTCGGCTGCGGCCGTAGTCGTGTCCGCGCCAAGCATGGTTGCCAAGACCAAGCCCGCTGAGGTTCCAGCAAAAGTGATCGCGCACTTACCCTTGCAGGAAGCCCCGGGCGGCGAGATGCTTCTCCAATCAAAAGGAGACAAGCACTTCCTGTATGTGCAGAAGGCATCCAAGCAGGGCTTTACGGTCGTTGACGTGACGAAACCGGAGCTTCCGAGCTTGGTGAACCGTGGTGCCTCTTCGAACGACGCCACGGCGGGCAAACTTGAGATGGTAAGTCCCGACGTGGGCCTCGCCGAAGTCCGGGACAAGAACTCTAAGGGGGTCATCCGGAGCACCGACAATCCCACTGAGACCGTCAAGATCCTCGACCTGAGCGATCCAGCGCACCCCAAGGTGCTCCAAACGTTTACCAGCGTGACTAGCATCCTCCAGGATCCCGGCCGCGGCCTGATCTATTTGGCCAACAACGAAGGCCTCTGGATCCTCAATCATTCCAGGCCGGGACTCACGCCGGCGAAGAAGAAGCGGCCGTGCGGGTCGGAGGATGCCCTTGCTTCCATGCCTCCGGACTGCCAATAAGTCATCCGCCAGCGCAATGGCAAGCGGTTAACAAAACGGCAGCGCGACCAGCGGATTGACTATTTGACGCGGGTTTCCTGGTAGTGCAGGACCTTCCACTGGACGTCGCGCTTCACCCAGATTTCGCCAACGAGGATTTTCTCAAACGGCACAACAGACTTCGGGGGAAACCTGATAAAGACCTCGTAGCGGACAAAGGCAGCATCCGAGCACAGACTTGTAACTTTAAGAAAGGAAAGGGTGTAGTCGGTGACTGAGCTCTGCTGGAGCTCACTCAAAGCCTTCGACTTGTAGCGTTCACCCCCGCCGTCAGCCTCGACCGCGATGTAGTCGTCCGTCAAGGCCTCGCCATAAGCCTTTTGGTCCCGGTTCTTGATTGCCTCCCATTCCGCGTTGATTTTCGCATCGAGCAGGTTCGTAAGATCGATCTGGGCCGCTGCCTTGGCGGTCCGGCCGCTTACGCTCGCAGGCTGCTGCCCGAAAACGAAAGATCCCAGCACAAAAGTCGCGCACCCCCAGGCAAAATAGTTCCGCATCTCAGTGCTCCTTCAGTTCGAATTTCCTGCTGCCCAGGGGGCCAACTTGTTCATCCTGGGAGTCATCAAAATGCCATCACGGATGAAAATCAAGCGGTTGGAGCGGTACCATTCTACCTGTTACTTGCGGGGCGCCCTTCAACTAAGATCGAACCATGGTTACCCTTGCCTGTGCGGTGGTGGTGATAAACCCATCCACACCGTCCGTCTATGCTTTGATTAGGATTAGGGATTTCCAGGCGATCCCCGACGCGGGACCCATTTTCGTAGGCGGAGACGAACGGCTCTATCGGGCGGTTTCGCGCCTGGTTTTAGCCGCATTTAGGCGACCTTCTTGCCGGCGGCTCGTTCGAGGAGTTCGTGGATGTAGGTTTGGTAGGGCTTGTGCTGTTTGGCGGCGAGGCGGCGGAGGCGCGCGAGCACCTTCGGAGAGATCCGGATGGCGATCAGTTGTTTAGCGTTTCCAGTTGATGGGCGCCCGACACGGCGAGCACGGCGGAGCTGAGCATCTGTCGCTTCGGGAATATCCGTCAGGTCGAGCATGCTATCCGGCATATGCCGCGCGTTCTTTGCGCGTTGCCTAGCGTGCGCTGATGATGCGAATCGTTTCTTTGTCATACTTCACTCGTCGGGTATAAACAACAAAGACGATCCGGTCGATAGGGGAGAAACCGATTCGTACGGATCTAAGCTCCGACTCCGAGGGTTCAATGTCATCGTAGTCCAGCCCATTGGGATCGGCGAAGACAGTAGCCGCCTCCTCAAAAGAGACTCCGTGCTTCTTGAGGTTAGCGAGGGCTTTGCGCGCATCCCAAGAGAACACATTACTGTATATACGCTAATTACGGCATTTAGGTCAACTTGCACCTGTTCTACAATTCCGAAGCTGAGGCGGAGGCACAACCGGATGGTTGCCGGGTCATCTTCTCTACCGGCTGTGGTTGCACGTGGGGAAACAGGTCAATTCACTGGCGATAATGGTCTGGTTTGTTTGCGCGGGCTTGGCAGGTTGCAGCGCGCGCCACGCGGCGGGTGTGTCTTCGGAGAAATTGACTGCAAATACGGCCACAGCGGGATCTTCAGTTAACGGCGCCGGAGGTTCTTCAGATCATGTCGCCAGCTCAGCCGGGCCGGACACTGCTGGTTTCAGCAATTCCCAGCGATTCCCTGCTCGCCATAAGTGCGCATTGGCGCTTGGAAAAAGAGAATTCCGTGCGTGGCAAGTTCCGTGGGTGAGCATGACGAAGGGGCGTATCTGCGTTAGTATGAATTTCGCATGAGCGCACCGACTTTTGTTGGCGGATTATTGGCGGTCCAGAAGCCTTTGCAGTCAGGGGCGTAGCAGGCAGCCAGAGCGCTGTATGCGAATCTTGCAAAACCCTTATTTGCAGGGTTTTAGCATGACCTGGAATTTACTACTTGTTGAGTAAACTAACCAGCGCGATTGGTTAGAATCCCACACTGTCACGGTCGACCTAGGTGAGTGTCATCGCTCCCACCGTAATTCCAAGCATTTGCGTACGATTACTTCCCCTGGTTCGTTATTCTTACGAGCCGATTTCCGACGTCGGCGCGTCAAACGACGCTTCGAAGGGTTCACTTTCGTTCGTCTCTCGGATGCTCACCTGCACGAGTTGTACTCGCGCTTTTCCTCCAACGCACACCACCATGGCTCTTTACCACAGCAGCTTGGGGCGGTTTGAGACCTGCTCCTGAAAGCCGATCCCGAGGGGCCTTCCCTCATCTCTCGCGCAGCTTAACGTATTCACACGGTTGATTAGTTCATCCTGAACTCCTTCTCCGTGTGCTTCTGCAGCACACTATGGCGAAAAAACTCGTCGTGCCCGCTGCCCCACGCACGAACCTCACTTCATCCGGTCAGACCATGTGCTAAAATAACAAAAGGAGATTCGCGATGGCAGCACTTGACTGGTCGCAGTGTCCGGTAGTGGAAAGCGTGCCGGGCAGGCGCAGCGGCGCATGGGTTTTTCGAGGTACACGGATGCCCGTGGCGACGGTCTTCGAGAATCTCGAAGCGGGCGCCAGCATCGAGGAAATCGTTGAGCAGTTCCATGTGACGCCGGAACAGATCCGGACTGTGCTCGAATTTGCAGCTCGCAGCCTGGATCCGCCATCGGTTGAGGTCCCTACGTCCACGTCCAACGATGCTCGTTCTCTTTGACCACGGCACGCCGAGCGGCATCGCGCCAGCGCTTGTGGGGCACACTGTTGTTGAGGCGCGAGAGCGCGGCTGGGACAAGCTCTCTAACGGTGATTTGCTGAATGCCGCGGAGGCGGCCGGCTTCAAGTACTGCTCACGACAGACAAGAATATCCAGTATCAGCAAAACCTGGCTGGCCGCAGGATCTCCGTTTTGGTGCTTGCGAACTCGCAGTGGCCGGTAGTGCGTTTGCATCTCAGCAGCATTGCTACCGCGGTGAACGCGGCAAAGCCAGGCGGCTACACCGAAGTGGAGATTCCCAAGCGATAAGTCCAGCCGCCTGTGGGTTACGGGGCGCCCTTCAACCCTGACGCCAGGTTAGCTCAGCGTAGGTCACCGGCTTCAGGAACTCGTTTTTTTTCCTTAGAGTTGGAGCCGAGGGCGAGAGTTGAACTCGCGACCTGCCGATTACGAATCGGCTGCTCTACCACTGAGCTACCTCGGCCCTTGATAATAAAGGACTTATTTCCTTGCTCGAGAGACTTTCATCAAACTTTCATCGTTCTCTCTCGGTTTCGGCGGCGCGTTGCCCAACTTTCACACGGAAATGCCCGACCTGTTCAGAGCGATGCTGTGCTGTACCGGACGGCGATCGCAACACTTCCGTCTCCGACACACTCCCTCTTTTCCTCGAGTGCACAACGGAATCAGATCGCGCACCAGATGCAAGAAAGATAGCAAAATGATTTTAGCTTTGTCTGATTCCTTTCGCAAGCTCTTGAGTTTACAGGTCTTGGCTTCGAGCATGGCGCTTAACTGCCCTGTAGCCCAAACAAAACCGCCATAGCAAAGGGAGGCGATCCCAACGATTCCTGATTTGTCAAAGCAATACTTGAACATTTATGACAATAGCAAACGGAACGCCCACTTCACTCTCATAAGGGCGACGCAGCCTGTTGTGCCTGGAAACTTCTCCACCTGAGCCCTGCCGACCCAAACTCGGGTGCTCCCGCAGTCGCCTGCACCTTGAAGCAGGTCTGAGAAGAGCTCATCACAGCTTCGATCACCAAACCGCAAAATCACGGTCTTAATTGGGGATGATTTTTCTTTATCCACGCTTCGAAGTCCAAGCTTTTCGGCCAGCGACCGCATCTTCGACCTCGGACGCGGAGATGGTATCGGCTCGTTCATAGTCCGATATGTTGCGTTTTTTTCGAAAGATGTCGAACTTCTTAATGCTTCCCGCATCTGTGCCCAGCGTTAGGCTCAATGAGTCGATCACACGGTAGTGGTGGTTTGCGCGCTCTGCCTGATAGCCGCTGGCCGCAAGCGCGGCTGTCGCAATCTGCAGCGCTGCGTTGTAGGCAATGTTGAAGCCCCAATCATTGTGAAGGCCCGGAGTCTTCGACGCTCCCAAATCACGATCGGCGACGGCCAGCAGTTCTGCGATCTCGTTTCGGTTCGTCTTGTGCGCCTTGAGCCATCCGAACTTCTGCCAGTCTTCCAAGCTCATCCTCGTCCCCAATCAGGAAGAGTTTACGTCCTCTGAGTACGTTCGCCAAGAAGTGGTGACCCTCAGCAACTCTGCTACGGAATTCATCCCTCTTATACAACGAGGGGTTCACCTCGCGCCCTAGTTGGTGTTCCGCAGATCGAATTCCAGGAATCAGTTCCGAAAGCGACACGCTGCTGCCGATCACCATCAGATCGACATCGCTTGAAGAATTTTCCGTGCCGTTCGCCACGGAGCCGAAAACGAAAGCAAGATCGATCCGGTCCGCAATGGGCAGCAATGCCTCTTGTAATACGTAAGTCAGCCCGAATGTCTTTCGCACCAATCCTCGGAGTTCTTCAAAGATCGGACTGCGAGGATTTGCCTGAAAATAGGTTTGTCGCCCTTCA
>QHYK01000069.1 GCA_003224085.1 Acidobacteriota bacterium
GAGAACGGCCACTCAGCCTCTCATTGCCCGGATAAGAGTTTCCGTTGGATTAGCCGGTTCTCTCGATGCAAGATCTGCGAGACTCTCTAACTCGCGCGGTGTCCAAGGGATCTCCACGCGTGGGAGTGCGAGTTCAGGGGCGACGCGTTCAAGGCGCGGAAACATCAATTCCTTCCGCTCACCCGTTTCAGCTTCACTAAAAATGCGGTGACCGCGCTTTCTTTCCCATACCGCCCAGCGGAACAACGCCACGGCATCAGAAAGAAAATCCGTGTTGCTAGTAAGTTGCAACTCTTGCTTCAAACCGCGAACCATGCGGTCTTCAGCAGGAGCCAAATCAGCCTGAAACTTTGACTTGCGCGCAGTCCGTTCAGTTTGCGGCTGCTTCCTAATCTGCTTGGTTTTTAACGCCATCATTGGACTATCCTCTTATACTCCAAATCCACTCCTATACTACTACATATTGAATGTCGTTTCGAGTCCTGGCTGAGCCCGAGCCACCACACCTATATCCGCATCGACCGTGAGTAGCGGGCAAGTACGAGGACGCCTCACGGCCCCCCTGAGAGAACGTGGCATGTCAACCTGCAATGGGTCGTGCCGACGAGTACAGACCGTGCCAGAATTTCCGTAACTTCCCGTAAGTTTGGTTGCAATTAGTTTGTAACTGGCGTCCAAAACCCCTCGTTTTGGCCGTGGTTTTGGGAGTCGAAGAACCGTAAGGGCCATTGAATCATCAAACCTTCACTTCCCACTTACCACTGGCATCCGAGCCGTTCTTCACCGGCAATGGGCTCGAGTTAGTGATGTGGACATTTGAGAAATACGCCTCCTCGCCTTGGTAACTCCACAGCGCGATGCCACCTCGCAAATCTCGGCCCATTAAGCCCTCCACCACGAGGCTCGGATTTTCAGATCCGTTCAGATAGAGTTTGGCGGAGCGGCCCTTTACCTCGATTCTGACTTTAGTCCAGGTCTCTGGTTGCAAGTCCGCATAAGCCTCGTAGACCCAAGGCCACTCCCGGCGCAGTTTGTACCAGCCGAAGTCCGGCTCGGAGGTGTATTGCACCGAATGATTTCGCATCGCCTGGTCATCTGAGCGTGAGTTCCCGGGTCGCAGGTAGAACAGTTCGTAGCGCGATGCGTCCGGTCGCGCCCTGAAGGCGATGCCGACAAAGCCGGGCATTCGCATCCCCGGCGGCGTGGTAATCTTCAAAACAATGTCGGCTTCGATTGCGCCATCCTGAAAATCCGTGCCCCACAAGAGCGCGAAGCCGTCCTTTTCCGTGTCTTTTGTGAAGCGCACAGCTTTACGCCCCTTGTATTCGATCGCTTCGGCCTTTTCGTTAAGCAGGACCAGATTCTTGGTGTCGCTCAGCGCAAACGTTTGAGCGATAGACGTAGTCTGACCGAAGGTGGCCCAGGCCAGTAAGATCCCGAAAACCTCTAGAGTTCTGCCTCCTAGCTGTGTGACTCGAGATCGCTTGCCGATCCCGTCGCGACGGAACAAAGTCTTCAATCGGAGCCACCCTCGCCGAGCCATACGATGACATCACCTCTATTTCTTACTCGCTACGGAGCGCTTGCATCGGATCAAGGCGGGATGCGCGCCAGGCAGGCAGTAGACATGCAATGCAGGCCACGCTCAGCAGAATGACTGCGACGGCGCCGAAGACACCGGCGTCCAAGGGTCGGACACCGTAGAGCAAGCTGCGAACCGTTTCCGCGACAGCCGCTCCTCCGGCCAGCCCCAAAACCAGGCCCACGCTCGCGGGGCGGAGTCCATCCGACAGCATCAGCTTCAGCACCTCCCTGCGTTGGGCGCCAAGAGCGATGCGGATCCCTATTTCCGTGGTGCGCTGGGTGACGATGTAGGAGAGCACTCCGAACAAACCTCCTGCGGCCAGTGTCAACGACAAAACCGCGAATGCGAGTAGCAGGGTCGCATCGAAATTGGCGTCCAACGTAGATTTTCCAATCATCTGATCTATGGTCAGGACGTCGGAAACCGGCAGGTCCGGATCAAGCTGTTGAACGAATTGCTGAATGGGCAAAGCCAACGAGGTCACGTCCTGGCTGGAACGAACTGCGAGCGTCGCAAAGTTAGGGTAAAGCATGGGGAAATACATCAGCGGCTCAGGAGGCTTGGTGATCAGGAAGCGCGTGTCGCCTACGACGCCAATAATCTCGTAAGGTTTCTGATCGAAGGTAATCAGGTGCTTGCCGATCGGATCCTCGTCAGGGAAATAACGCCGCGCGAACGACTCGTTGATGATGGCTTTCTTATAGTGGTCCAGAGATTGATATTCGTCGAAGGTCCTACCACGCCGCAACGCAATGCCAAGAGCTGCAAAATATCCTGGATCGACGAAGCGCACGATGGAATCCAGTCCCTGGCCCGGCGGGAGTGGCGGATGCTCGGCGATTCTGAAACCATTGTCCCAACTGCGGCCTTGGCCGGGAACAAAGTCACCCAGGGTGACGGCCTGAACACCAGGCAGAGAACGCGCGCGCTGCAGCAGCGGGTTCCAAAAATTGGCGCGTTGCGCCGGCTGGCTATATTCCGCTTGGGGAAGCGCGAAGCCCATCGTGAGCACGTTGTTGGTGATGCAGCCGAGATCGAACGCGCGTAAGCGTGCGTAGCTCTTTATCAACAAACCTGCCCCGATGAGCAGGACAACGGTAAGCGCCACTTCCAGGGAAAGCAGCCATTTGCGGAGTTGAACCCGGCCAGGTCCGCCACTGTGCGAGCGTGACGATTCCTGGAGCGAAGTGAGAATCTGATCGCTTTTTATCGAAAACGCCGAGATCGTTCCGGCAAACAACGCACAAAGGAAAATCAGGCCGGCGGCAAAGCCGAAAACCATACCGTCCATCTGAATCGCTTCAATGCGGGCCGTATCCTGGCGCGTGGCAACGAACCACTGAATCACCGCGCGGGCTATCGGAAGGCTGGCTGCGCCGCCTGCGGCCGATAAAAGAAAACTTTCGGTCAGGTGTTCGCGAAACAGACACCAACGGCTGCCGCCGAGCGCCGTGCGAATGGCAAGTTCTTTCCGCCTGGCAGTCCCTCGTGCGACCAAGAGGCTTGCGACATTCAAGCAGGCAATCAAAAGAAGGCAGGCGGTCGCGGCAAGCAGCACGTAGAGAGGCGTGGTGATGTCACCCACAACGTCATCTAAAAGAGAACGGCTGTTGGCGGCTGCACTTACGAATGGATTGTCCAGGTGTTGTTCGTGCAGCCGATGGTTGATGATCGAAAGCTCTTCTGTTGCCTGTGCTTTCGTTACACCAGGGTTCAAACGTCCGATTACCACGAACTGGTGAGAATCCAGTTGCTGCCATCTTTGAGGAGACAGTTCGTGGAAGATCGGTGTCCACAATTGGATGGAATGCTCCGGGTAAGCGAACCATGACGGCATCACCCCAACCACGGTATAGGGCTTGGCATCCAGATGGATTGTTTGATTCAGGATTGCGGGATCGCCTCCGAAGCGTCGCTTCCACAGTCCCCAACTCAAGATTACTGTCGCATTGGCGGAGGACTGGTCCTCTGCTCGCGTAAAGCTTCGGCCAACAGCCGGCTCTACCCCAAGTGTCGGAAACAAATTCCAGGAGCATTCCGTACCCCGCACTCTTTCGGGAAGCTGTCCACCTGCTCCGGACAGGTTGTAGTCCTCCATGCCATTGACAATCGCCAGATCGGAAAAGCTATGGCTTTGCTTCTTCCATTCCGTGAACACTCCCCCGGCAACCACGTTGTAGGTAAACGGAGAGTCGGAAAACCGTTCATATAACCCGACGAGGCGTTCGGGGTCCCTAAAAGGCAGCGGCTTCAGCAAAACCGACCGTACGACGGTAAACAGCGAAACATTTGCACCGATGCCGATGGCAATAATCACGACCGCGATCAGCGCAAAGCCTGGAGTGCGAACCAGAGCCCGCGCGCTCTGGCGGAGATTCTGACCGAATTGTTCCAGCCAAATCCAGCCCCACGTGTCCCGCGTCTCTTCCTTGAGCACCGTAGGGTTGCCGAAAGTTCGCATCGCAGCATAGCGCGCCTCTTCGCGGCTCATGCCCGCGGCGATGTTCTCGGCAATCTGTTGTTCGAGATGAAATTGAATCTCATCGTTCAATCGCTGACCGACTCGATTGCGACGAAACAAAGTTTCCAACCGAAGCAACAATCGCCGAGCCCAAACCATGACAGTTCACTCCTGCATTTTTTCGTGAATCATTCGTACCGCAAGGCAACCATCGGATCCACCTGTGACGCTCGCTGCGCTGGCAAAAAACTGGCAATCAACGCGACGGCAATTAACAACACACTTGCCCCAATAAGACTTAGCGGATCGTTCGGCTGCAGGCCAAAAAGCAGTGCGCCAGCTCCGCGAGCGGCAGCGAGGGCAAGTGCCACTCCCAGAACGGTGCCAAGTGCGAGCAAGACGACTGTTTGTCCCAAGACCATGGCAACGATGTTCCCTCTGCTTGCACCAAGGGCCATTCGAACGCCGATCTCATTTCGGCGGGTTACTACGATGTAGGAAATCGCGCCATAGAGTCCAATCATGGTGAGAAGCCCGGCCAAGGCACCGAAAAAGCCCGAGAGCAAAGCCATCATCCGTTCGCGCACAATTCGGTTCTCGATGTCTTTCCGAAACACTCGGAAATCCGACCTGATTTCCGGATTCACTTCATTGAGCTTTGTTCTCAGTGCGGGGAACACGATAGAAGGCGGTGACGAAGAGCGGAGGAAGACGGAAACCCGAGGGCCAAAAGCGGGAAACTGCGAGGCTGCACCGAAACTCTCTGGCGGCGTCTCCTCCCGCAATCCCGCGTACTTTGTGTTCCTCACGACACCGACAATTTGGTATTCGGTCGAGGGATAGCCCGGTTCGACCACCGATCGAAACGTTTTTCCAATCGGAATGGCACCGCCCAGATACTTTTGGGCAAACGCTTCGTTCACCATGGCGACATGAGGCGACACCTGGGTGTCGCGATCATTGAAATTGCGTCCTGCAAGCAGAGCGATTTGCATGGTCTCGAAGTAGCCCGGACTTACCCAGGTGAATTTTGACCATCCTTCGCGGCCATCGATTTGTAAGCCGAGCGTCCAACTGCTTCCGTCCAACGGTACGTGCGTTGAGGTGCCTGCAGATTCCACCCCTGGGAGAGAGCGAATCTGCGTGAGCAAGTCTCGAATGACCGCTGGGTACTGCTCGGCATCGGCCAAGTGCATGGGTTCAAGGTTGATAAAGGCCAGCAAAATGTCCTTCTCTCGGAAGCCGGGATGAAAGGTGGTCAGGTTCCTGAAGCTGCGGACGAAGAGCAGCGCACCGACGAGCAACACTACCGAAACAGCAATTTGCGAGATAACCAGGACTCGCTGGAAGGAAAAGCGTTCGAGCCCGGTCGTAACGCTGCGGCTCCCCGACTTGAGCGCATCGCCGGGTTCAGCACGAGACCATCGAAACGCCGGCACAAGACCGAACACGAGGCAGGTCGTCACGGCAATGGAGGTGGTGAAAAAGAGCACACGCCAATCGAGCGCCAAGTCGAGTTCCAACACATTGCGCTCAGTGCTGAGGAGCCACAGGATGCTCCGGCCGAATACTCTTGCCAAATACAGGCCTAGCAATGCGCCGCCTGACGCCAAGAGCAATCCCTCCGCGAGCAACTGGCGAACCAAGCGCCAGCGCGAGGCCCCGCACGCCAGCCGCACGGCCATCTCGCGTTCCCGCGTGCTTGCGCGCACCAGCATCAAGTTCGCAAGGTTCGCGCAGGCGATTAGGAGTACGAGGCCGGTGATGCCCAAGAGCAGCAAGAGCGATGCGTCATAGGTCTTACGCAGATCACTCAAACCGTTCGCAGCCGGATAGGCAGCGAGGCGAGACGCTCGGTAGGTGTTCTGGGATTTCGTGCTGTACCCACTGGGCTCAGTCGCCTCAAAAAGACCGGGACTGATAGCGTCGAGTTGCAGCGAGGCCTGTTCGGTGGTCCAGCCCGGCTTGAGGCGCCCCATCACGGTCAGCCAGAACAAGTCGCGCCGGGCCAGAACCGAGGCGGCTGGCTGAAATGCAGTGACGGAACAAAACGGCTCAGCGACGTCGAAATTGTTTCCCACCTCAAGACCGAAAAAGTCGGGAGGCGTCACTCCGAGGACTTCGGCAGGATGTCCCTGTATCAGAAGCTTGCTCCCGATGGCTGAATCGCGGCCGCCAAACTCGCTCTGCCAAAATCCATAACTGATGACGACGCCCGAGATGCCGCAGTCTGGGCGGTCGTCTTCGTCCGTGAACAAGCGGCCTCTGATGGGAGGCAAGCCCAGAACAGCGAAGGTGTTGCCAGTAAGCCAAAGAGCCCGAGCCCCCCTTTGCTGTGAACCTTCGCCAACAGCAACTTCATCGCCTCCTGACCAGGCAAAAACGCCGGAAAAGACCTCTTGGTGGGCGCGCAGCTGCTCGAAGAGCGGATAAGTGAGGCTAATTTCACGGTTGCTGATCCCAAACCCCTGATTTCCGCCCTTGATCTGCACCAGTGCTAGGGACTGAGGAGTCGAGACTGGCAAGCTGCGCAGGCGCACGGCATCGAGCAACTGAAAGATTGCTGTGTTTGCGCCGATTCCTAGTGCAAGGGTAAGAATTGCAGTTGCGGTGAAGCCTGCACTTTTCCGAAGCGTGCGGAATGCATAGCGCAGGTCCTGACCCATCTGTTCAAGGCGTAGCCAGCCCCACGTGTCCCGGGTCTCTTCCTTCAGTACGGTGGGGTTGCCGAAAGTTCGCAGCGCAGCATACCGAGCCTCTTCTCGACTCATGCCCGTGGCGATGTTCTCGGCGATTTGCTGTTCGAGATGAAACTGAATCTCAACATCCAACCGCTGAGCAATTCGGTTGCGGCGGAACAACGTCTGCAATCGGAGCCACAATCGCCGAGCCCACAACATGACAACTCACTCCTACGTCGTCTCTACCACTAGGTTGATTGCCGCTGACAGGCGGTTCCAATTCGCCGCTTCCTTTTCAAGCTGCGCGCGCCCCGCCGCCGTCAACGAGTAAAACTTGGCTTGCCTTCCTGTCTCTGTTTCTGCCCATTTGGCCTTGATCCAGGCTTTCTGTTCCAGCCGGTGCAAAGCTGGGTAGAGGGATCCTTGCTGAACCTGGAGCACCTCACCCGAGATTTGTTGAATGCGCTTGGCAATCGCCCACCCATGTTTCGGTTCGAGCGAGACCGTTTTGAGGATCAGAAGGTCCAGAGTCCCCTGCACAAGATCGTTTGGCTTCGCCATACTATGGTTATCTACAATAGGTATTGTCGATTGTCAAGAGCATCCAGAATTCAAAAATTATTCGGTTGCGGAGACGTTTGCGGGCAAGATGCATCCCGTAATCCTGGCAACTCCCCTCGACCGGGTCCTAGAGCGAGGACGCTTCATCCATCTCGACGGACCCGCGGGGAGGACGCATCATCTCAACCTGGAGGAGATCTTGCCAGCCGGTACAGACCGCCGTGCCAGAATTTCCGGAACCCACACAAATTAGAGGGCAAGTTTTCGCAAGTGTCCGTCTTTTGTCCGTGTTCTGGGTGCAAAAGCGAACCAAACGGAGCAACAGAAGCGAGCGATTCCTCTTTGTTTTCTTGCGTTCCGTTGCACGGCTTTGTACCACGTGTAGGCAGGAATTGCGCTCATAACCCGAAGGTCGTCAGTTCAAATCTGACCCCCGCAACCATTTCTAGCTGATTTGAAACGGCTTAGAGGATGCTCCCTCTGGGCCGTTTCGCTTTTCCGTTCCAACTAGCGTCCAAAATTCCCCAAACTGCGTTGCCAAGTTGCGCCGCAATCCGCTTTCCGTCTTCGCTGATCACGTGCGTGTAGATCGTTTCCGACCGGCGACCCATCGGCGTGGCCGAGCCTCTGTTGACGCAATTTCTGCGATGCTCCGAAACTGCTCATCAGAGTTGCGTTCGCGTGACGGAAGGCGTGAAAGCCATCGACGCGTGTCACCTGGATACCGAGAGCCCGAAGCAATGGCCTGAACTTTCGTTTGAGCAACAAGTTCTGGTCCCACGGCGTTCCGTTGCGAGTGGCGAAGAGCGGGCGATTGCGCACGTCTTCCAGGAAAGCAAAGCTGGATCGCCCAGAGTGTCCTCACGAACGCACGAGTAAGAGTGTGCCTCCCGTCCTGCTTACTCAAACTGTTTTCGGAATAGTGCGAATTGCTGTTTCAGGTCAGCCACTTCATTCTTGAGGCTGGCAATCTCCTCTTCCAGCTTTCTCACTCTGTCGCCGTCCGCCGAAATGCCGCCCACGTCGGGTTGCGGCTTTTGTTGCGCTTCAAATTGCGCCACCTCCCCTGACAGCAAATGCACATAGCGCGTTTCCTTTGTCCCTGGCTGCCTCGGCAGTGGTTTCACAAGCGGAGGCTCCCGCTTCATCAAGTGCTGCAAGCTCGATTGCACCGCCCCGAGATCTTCAAAAGAATGCATGCGCTCGGAGCGGCTTCTCAGTTCGCCCGGTGTCTGCGGACCGCGCAGGAGCAACAAGCACAGGATCGCGCTCTCGTGGCGATAGAAGTTGAAGGCTTCCTGCAGCCGGTGCTCGTACTTGGTTACCCTGCTGTCCGCGGGACTCACGGACCGTACTAGCGACTGTCCCTCGAGAGAGTGCAGCGCCCGCCGCACGGCGGCCTCGTCCAGGTTCATTACCGGCTCGCGGTTCGACTTCTGGTTGCAGGCGTTGATCAGCGCGTTCAGGGAGAGCGGGTAGTATTCGGGCGTAGTCGCTTCTTTTTCCATGAGCGACCCCAATATCCGGCATTCCACTTCATTCAGTACGATGTTCACAGCCCGAAATCATACAACAGGTTCGCGAACCGCTTGGTTACTTGCAGTGCTGCGTTTCCCTGGTCGGCAGCCTCGCTGCCGCCCTTTTTTTACTTCTGCGTTCCTTGAGTTTTGGAAACGACCCGAGCCCGGCTTCAACAGCGTCGACGGCTTCTCCGGTTGGAGCACAGCTGGCTGCTCGGTCGTCTACGTCCGGGGAGAATATCAGCATTCGCGTGCCGTTGCTCGGAGGCGCGGGCCGGCGGCTTTGACTTCAGCTACCGTTTGCCCTGGCTTCGCAACTGGCTCACGATCTACACGGATTCCCTCGCAGACGACCATACCTCGCGAACACCTGGAAGCGGCAGCGAAATCGTTACTCCTTATTGCGCCGTTTGTGCTTCCACCGTACCCTTCAAGTCCAACTCGACGTTGACGGAGTGATCGACTTTGAGTAGCCAAGTGCTCGGATTCTTCAGACCCCACTCGATGAAAGGCACGCTCAACTTCGCCGTCGCGCTCCAATGATCGCCGGAGAGATTCGCTTGCACCGGAACGGTCAATTCGTGCTCGCTGCCATGCAGCAAGAAAGTCCCGTGCACTTGCACCGTGGAGTCTCCTTGCTTGTCGAATTTTCCGGCGACGCTGTCCGGGCGAAAGATGATTTCGCTGAATCGGCCGCTTTCGAGCACGTCCCTGTGCATTTTCTTGTCGCGCCCGTCGTTGCCGCTTTTTCCGCTGGTCGCGTCCACCACAATCTCACCGCTGGCCTTCCCCGTACCTGCATCCATCAGGAAGCTTCCGCGCTTTAACGCAAACGTTCCGTGCACCGTATGAAGCGAACTTCCGAGCGTCCAATGCACGGTGCTTTGCGCTGCATCGAGAGTAAAGGCGAGCGCGTCGGGCGTGGTTTGCGGCGAAGCGTGCTGCGGCAAGGCGATCAGAACGGGTGGCGCGACGAGCAAGGCAGCCCCCCAATACATGACCCGCTTCTGCCGGCTTCGCAACATTCTCACAGTTCACCTTTCCTTCTTTCTCAATGCAATGAACCTTATGCGGGAGCTCCTTATCCTGTAATGAGCCGCCACCCCAAATAGGCGATCGTCTCAGCGAGAAATGCGGAAGAAGTTTCCTTCACGTGCGCTGCCAGCAGGCGCGTAAATAAATCCGGGTCCCTTGCCAAACCTTGCAGAACGCGTTTCCTCAGGGGCGCGAAGCGATCCAACAACAGGAGAAGCCGCGCCATGGCCTGCGGCCGCCTTGCCAACTTGCGGTGAGCCGCCTGGTACTTCTCTAGTTCCCCAGTTTCTAGCGCACCCGCGAGCACCAAGGCTTGGCGAAAACCCAGTTCGAGCCCTTCTCCCGTAATCGCGTCCACGCTGCCCGAGGCATCTCCAATAAGCGCGACGTTTCCCCGATACACCCGGTCGAGTTTGCACGTCGCCGTCACGGTGCCTCGCTGCACGCTGCTCAGCTTCGCATTGCTTAGACTGGCCGCGAGCCCCGGAAATTCCCGCAGCGCCTCTTCAAAACGCATCGCGGGGTCACGCGAGATCAGCACGACGCAAGTCTCTTCGTTCGCCAGAGGCGTCACGTAGGCCTGGATTTTTCGTCCCCAATACACTTCGACGCAATCCGTCAACAGCCGCGCTCGATAGTGCCGCCTCTGTGCGAATCGCACTTCGCAGTGCACGCCGGAATCCAGCCCACTCCAGCGCCTCCCGCGTGAGTGGACTCCATCCGCGCCCACAACCCATTTTGTGGGAATCGCCTTTCCTCCCACGATGGCGCAACGGCGCGAGATGCCCGTGACAGGAGAGTTCCATAGCAGTTCAACGCCCGATTCTTCCGCGCGCTCGACCATTTTTCGATGCAGAACAGTTCGGCGCACACCAATGCTACTCTCGCCGGGAAATTGAGCTTCCGCGGAAATGCCGCCGTCGATAAAACGAATGCGTCGAAAAACCTGTCCGTCATTCGATGAAATGCTGATGCCAAGTTCGCGGAGCGCCGCCAACGTGCCCGGCAAGAGCCCTTCGCCGCAGGCTTTGTCGATCGGCGGTCTCGCTCCGTCCGCCACCGTAACGGAAATGCCTTTCCTTCTCGCCGCGATAGCAGCCGCCAATCCCGCAGGCCCTCCGCCAATGACCAATACGTCTGTCGTGTGCCCCATGCAAACTCCCGTAGCTGCGATGCATTTTCGCGCCCAGAAATCTACAGCAAATTAGAATGTCGCGGCGCATAGGAAAGATGCTCCTTCTTTTTCACGCTTTGTCTCCTCTCTATCTCTGTCCGGCGAAAACGCGAACCCGCGGAAAGCCCAACGAGCCCAGTTTTCCCATAAGAGATGTTTATTCGATTCAGTATAACTATTAATTGGACTGATTGACTCGCCCTGCTTCATTCTGATACTCTTCATGGCGATATGACAAGCATCGCCATCACGAATACGCGGAGCGTCCACTGGGCTTTGCCAGACGGCCGAGTACCTCTCGTAATTGCAGGAATTGGCTTTGTCCTCGTAGGAGGACGCACCAGCGGATGATGGCGGCGTAAGCCAAAGCGAAGCACAAGAATTCGGCCATCATCCAGACCAGGATGATGGCTTTAGTTTTTTCTAGGGCTGCTTTTTGAATTTGCCGCCGTCTCGCACCAGCGAAGGAGCCGTTCAGTGACCGATTCCAAACCTCGAAGCCACGCACTCATTGACGGAGCGAGCCGCGCCGGAGCGCGAGCCATGCTGCGCGCCTGCGGTTTGAAGGATGACGATTTCCAGAAGCCGCTCATCGGAGTCGCCAACACTTGGATCGAAATCGGTCCCTGCAACTACCACCTCCGCGAATTGGCCGGACACGTCAAGGAGGGCATTCGCGCAGCGGGCGGCACCCCGCTCGAATTCAACACGGTTTCCATTTCCGACGGCATTACCATGGGCACTGAGGGCATGCGCGCCTCGCTGGTCAGCCGCGAAGTCATCACCGATTCCATTGAACTCGTGACGCGCGGCAATTTGTTCGACGCACTGGTCGTTCTGGTCGGCTGTGACAAGACAATTCCTGCTGGAATCATGTCGCTGGCACGGCTAAATATCCCAGGCCTGGTTTTGTATGGCGGCTCCATCGCGCCCGGCAAATTCGAGGGCCACGCGGTCACGATTCAAGACGTTTATGAGGCTATCGGCGCGCACGCACGCGGCAGCATGAGCGATGCGCAGCTCAAGTCGCTTGAGACCTCTGCGTGCCCTGGCGCCGGCGCCTGCGGAGGACAATTCACCGCGAACACCATGGCGCTGGTCTGCGAATTCCTGGGCATAGCTCCGATGGGGCTCTCCAGCGTTCCCGCAACCGATCCCGCAAAGGCCGCTGCGGGCCGGCGGGCCGGCGAATTGGTGATGGGCCTTCTTCGCAAAAATGTGACGCCGTCAAAAATCATCACAAAACAGGCCATCGAAAATGCCATTGCGGGCGTCGCAGCCACCGGTGGTTCCACGAACTCCGTTTTGCATCTGTTGGCCATCGCCAACGAAGCGAAGATTTCTCTTTCCATTGACGATTTCGATCGCATCAGTTCGCGTGTTCCCATTCTCGCCGATTTGAAACCGGGAGGACGATTCGTGGCCACCGATCTCTATGCAGCCGGCGGGACAGCGCTGGTGGCCAAGCGCATGTTGGAAGGCGGATTTCTTCGCGGTGAATGCCTCACGGTAACCGGCCGCACCCTCGGGGAAGAGGCCAATGCAGCAAAGGAAACTTCTGGGCAGGAAGTCGTCCGCAAACTTAACGCGCCTCTCAAACCCACGGGCGGCCTGGTCATCCTGAAAGGAAATCTTGCGCCGGAGGGCTGCGTCATCAAAGTTGCCGGGCACAATCTGCAGAAGTTCAGCGGCCCCGCGCGAGTATTTGACAGCGAAGAAGCTGCGTTCGCTGCCGTCGAGAAAGGCGCCATCAAAGCGGGCGACGTGGTGGTCATTCGTTACGAAGGTCCGAAAGGCGGGCCCGGCATGCGCGAAATGCTCGCCGTGACGGCCGCGCTGGTAGGCGAAGGCCTTGGCGATTCCGTGGCGCTCTTGACCGACGGCCGATTCTCCGGCGCCACGCATGGATGGATGGCCGGACACGTTGCGCCAGAAGCCGTGAATGGCGGCCCGATCGCTGCCGTCGCTGATGGCGACACGATCACGTTTGACATCCCCGGTCGCCAGTTGAACGTCGGACTCACCGCGGCTGAAATCCAAAAACGCATGGCTTCCTGGAAGCCGCCAACGCCTCGATTTACCAACGGAGTGATGGCCAAATACGCGCTGCTGGTTTCTTCCGCCTCAGCCGGCGCGGTGACGAGTTTGCCCGCCTCGTTTGCGACATTCGCTCGGCCTCTTCAAAACGTGAGGTCTGTATGAAACTTACCGGTGCGGAAATACTTTGCGAGACACTTACCCGTCTCGGCGTGCGCGAAATCTTTGGCTATCCGGGTGGCGCGATTCTTCCGGTGTACGACGCGCTCGGCAAATCGAAATTGCATCATGTCCTGGTGCGCCACGAGCAGGGAGCCACGCACATGGCCGATGGCTACGCGAGAGCAAGCGGCGGCGTCGGCGTAGCGATGGCAACTTCCGGCCCCGGCGCGACCAACATGGTGACGGGCATTGCCACCGCCATGATGGACTCCTCGCCCATCGTTTGCATCACCGGCCAGGTCAGCAGCAAAGTCCTCGGCTCCGACGCGTTTCAGGAAACCGACATCACCGGCATCACCATGCCGATTACCAAACACAACGTGGTGGTTACGCAAACCGGAGATATTGCGCGAACACTTCGCGAAGCGTTCGTCATCGCCAAGAGCGGGCGCCCGGGTCCGGTGTTGGTGGACGTGACCAAGGACGCGCAACAGGCTACCGCCGAATTCGAATGGGACGCCTGCATGCCCAAGCTACCGCCAAAACGTATCCGCAACAATCACGACCAAGCCGAATTCGACCGGGCCGTCGAATTGTTGAACACGGCGAAGCGGCCGGTGGTTCTCGCAGGCCACGGCATCATGGTTTCCGGCGCCATGCGCGCGTTCGAGCAATTCATTCGCGCGGGCAACTACCCCGTGGCGATGACACTGCTCGGCATCGGCTGCTTCCCCGCCAAGGATCCGCTCAACCTCGGCATGATGGGCATGCACGGCGAGGCGTGGGTGAACAACGCGATTCAGGAAGCGGATTTGCTGATTGCGGTTGGTATGCGTTTTGACGATCGCGTCACCGGCGACCTGCGCACGTACGCCGAGAACGCGCGCAAAATTCACATCGAGATCGACCGCGCAGAAATCAACAAGAACGTGAAAGTGGATGCAGCGCTAGTGGGCGACGCACGCGAAGTGCTCGAACATCTCACGCCGCACATCGAGACAAGGGACCACAGTGCATGGATTCGTCATATTAATGAACTGAAAGGCGATTCGGCGGTGCGCGACATCCAGAGCCTGCCCGATACAGGTCATCTTTACGCCGCGCATGTCATCAATGACCTCTGGAAAGAAACGCGCGGCGAAGCCATCGTGGTCACCGACGTGGGCCAGCACCAAATGTGGGAAGCACAGTATTACCATCACGACCGGCCGCGCACGCTGATTACTTCCGGCGGCCTCGGCACGATGGGCTTTGCGCTGCCGGCAGGCATCGGCGCGAAGTTTGCAAAGCCGGATTCGGAGGTTTGGGTGGTGGTCGGCGACGGCGGATTCCAGATGACCATGAGCGAATTGGCAACCATCGTCCAGGAAAAGATCAACGTGAAGATTGCCATCATCAACAACGGCTATCTCGGCATGGTGCGGCAGTGGCAGGAGTTTTTCTACGATAAACGGTACGTGGCAACGCCTCTGGTCGCGCCGGATTTCATCGCACTGGCCAACGCTTTTGGCATCCGCGCCGAGCGGATCACCACGCGCGCGGAAGTAATTCCTGGGATTCGAACCGCGCGAGAAGCGAATGAAACGGTACTGCTCGATTTTCGCGTCGAGCAGGAAGACTCCGTGTATCCGATGGTTCCCGCGGGCGCTTCGCTGCACGACATGATTCGCCGTCCGCACAATCCGCTGGTGGAAACCGCCTCGGACGAGTGAGGAAGAAAGAGGACAGCATGCAAACACTCGTTGCCTACGTGGAAAACAAACCAGGCGTGCTGAACCGCGTCTCTTCACTCGCGAGGCGGCTGGCCATCAACATTGACTCGCTCACGGTCGGGCCGACGGAAAACGAAGAGATTGCGCGCATGACCATCGTGGCACATACCGATGAACGCGGCGCGCACCGCCTGGAAGCAAGCCTCGAAAAACTCGTGGACGTGCTGCTGGCGGAAAATATTTCCGGCCGCGCTCTGCTCGAACGCGACCTCGCGTTGATTAAAGTGGCTGCCGACCAGCAGAACCGGCCGCATCTGATGGAATTGATCAAGGTTTTTCGCGCTCGCGTCGTGGATGTGGCTCCCGAATCCCTGATTATCGAAGTTTCCGGCACCGTGGACAAAATTGACGGCTTGCTCGAAGTGCTTCGTCCCTTTGGTGTTCTGGAGATGGCCCGCACCGGACGCATTTCCATGACGCGCGGAAGCGATTTGCTGCGTCCGCCATTGCTGGACATCGAGGTTTCAGCGGTTGAATCCGAAGTTTCGAAGGTGAATAAACACCCTTAGCTTTCGCCGGAAAAGGTTTCAGGATCTGGACGCGAGTGCGAGCGTCTCTAAAAAAATCAGGCACACTTGGGTAACCCATTCGGCCGCGCGCCGGCCAATGATCAAATGAGAGGACACCATGGCTAATCTCTATTACGACGACTCCGCGGATCTCGCGCTCATTCAAGGAAAAAAGGTGGCCATCATTGGCTACGGCTCGCAGGGACATGCACATTCTCTGAACCTGCGCGATAGCGGAGTTCAAGTCCGAGTGGGTCTCCCCGAAACCAGCGCTTCGCGCGCCAAAGCCCAAAAGGAAGGGCTGACCGTTAACACGCCGGCAGAGGCTGCGGCTTGGGCCGATGTCATCATGATTCTTGCTCCGGACACGAAGCAACCGAAACTCTATCGCGACGCGATTGAGCCAAACCTCAAGCCGGGCAAGACGCTCATGTTCGCGCACGGCTTCAACATCCGTTTTGGCGCGATCAAACCGCCGAAAACCGTTGACGTTTCCATGATCGCGCCCAAAGCGCCCGGCCATCGCGTGCGGGAGGTCTTCACCGAAGGCGGCGGCACGCCCGCGCTGCTGGCGGTGGAACAAGAGGCAAGCGGAAATGCCAAGGCACTGGCGCTCTCGTACGCGAAGGGACTGGGCTGCACGCGCGCGGGTGTTTTAGAAACGACGTTCACCGAAGAGACCGAGACGGACCTGTTTGGCGAGCAGGCGGTGCTTTGCGGCGGCGTCAGCGAATTGATCAAAGCAGGCTTCGAGACGCTCGTTGCGGCAGGCTACCAGCCGGAAGTAGCGTATTTCGAGTGCATGCACGAGCTGAAGCTGATCGTGGACCTGATCTACCGCGGCGGGCTCAGCTATATGCGCTATTCCGTCAGCGATACCGCTGAGCAGGGCGACTATGCTTCCGGGCCGCGCATTGTAACCAAACAAACGCGCGAGGAAATGAAGAAGATTCTCGCGGAAATTCGCGACGGCAGCTTCGCGAAAAAGTGGATTGAAGAAAACGAAAAGGGCTGCCCCAACTTTTTGGCCACGCGCCAGCATGAGCAGCAGCATCCCATTGAGCAACTCGGCCCCAAGCTGCGCGCGATGATGCCCTTCCTGCAACCTGTTCTCGCACCAGGCCTGGAGATCAAGGCCGCCGCCACCAAGAAATAATCCTCAACTCACCCTGGCAGGACGCTCGTAGCTTTCGCGGCTCGGTACGGGAAACAAAATTGAGGGGGTTGAACCCTCTGGCTCCGGGAGATTGTGGCGTCTCCCGGGCAAAGGTTGACACAGCGTAGGATTTGGGCAATCCTCTCGCGTGATGAAACAAAAGATGGCTCCGTCCCCATCGAACTCGCTGCACCTTGGCGAGCGCATCGAGCAGCTTAGCGTCAAGCGCCAGGAAATTATCCGCCCAATTCTCGAGCATCCGCGCGAATACGTGTTGCTCAGCGTGCGCGCGATGGCCAAGCGCTTGAAGACCGATCCGGCAACGGTCGTTCGAATCGTGCGCGGGCTGGGCTTCGGCAGCTATCGGGAATTTCAGCGCCATCTGCATGAACTGGCTCTAGCTTTTGCCACCTCCCTCGATACCATGCAATCCGGCGGGCGCGGCCCCAGCGTGCCGACGCATGTCGTCGAGTCGCTCGAGCAGGATTTGAAAAATCTCCAGGGGCTCAAGAACAGCCTCGACGCGCAGCGGCTCGTGGCGCTGGCGAAGCGTTTTCATGAAGCAAGGCGCATTGTCGTTCTCGCGGCCGATTTAGCAGCACAGCTCGCGGGGTACCTCGAATATCAAATCAGCCTGTTAGGCCTGCCGATTTTTGCGGCCACTTCGGCGGGCCGGATGCTGCACCTGGTGCGCTCCGTCAATAAGCAGGACCTGGTGATCGCGGTCAGTTTTCGGCGCGGGTTGCGGCAGACCGTCGAAGGCGCGGAGCAGGCTCGCGCGAATGGCGCGTATTGCGTGGGCATTGCCGATACCTATCTTTCTCCGTTGGCGCGAGAATGCAACGAAATTTTTCTAGCTTCCGTCGAGACAACTTCCTTCGGAGCTTCCTACGTTGCGCCAATCGCGCTGCTCAATTCCCTGCTCGCTGCCGTGGGGCAGTACCACCGCCCACAAACGCTGGCCATCGTAAAGGAAATTGCCGAAGAGCAACGCAAGGGATTCCGCTGGTACAATCCGTGAGACGTTCGTGCAGTTTCTTCTGCTTTTTCCGCAGTGAAAATGCCCACGGATGCAATCTGATTTCTACGGCTGAAAGGCAAACCAAGGTGAGCGTAGAACTGCGACCATCGTCAAGAACCGCCTGCATTGTAGCGCTGACAATTCTTGTTCCCTTCGCTGGCGCTGCCCGAGCGCAATCGACGAATTCCATCGTCCCTGGCCCAAAACCTGCAGACGCCCCGTCGGGATGGAAGATCTGGATCGGGGAGTACGGATCCAAAGAGATTACGTTCACGGTTGGCGAGTCGGAAGGGCATGGATTCATAATCGACAAGGTTGCGGGCAAGAAATGGGATTTACCTTCACCGCCGGTTGAGACAGCCGCGCAAGTGGAACGGAGCAGCACCAGATTTGTCGTAGTGCATTTCTGGCGCGATCCTGTGGGCAGACTGGATTTGTGCACCAACGATTTGTGCTGGGGCAAGAACGCTTATGGCGTAGACGACCAGAATGTCGCGCGGGTGAAGCCGGTGCGGGCCATTGACGACGGGCTGCGCGCGGAGGCGCTTGCAGCGACGCCACCGAAAGAAACCGGCAATTTTCGCAAGCCGGATCTCGTTGAATTGGGGCTGCTCGATCCGGGGATTCGTCTGGACATTCGCTATGCGACGGCGAACGATTTCCTTGGAACGCCTGTGTATTCGCAGGCGCGCGCGTTTCTTCAGCGCCCCGCTGCCGAGGCGCTTTTGCGCGTGCAGCAAAAACTCAAACCGCTTGGCTACGGGCTACTCATTCACGACGCGTACCGGCCGTGGTACGTGACGAAACTTTTTTGGGATGCCACGCCCCCGGAAGGAAAAATCTTCGTGGCCGACCCCGCGCAAGGCTCGCGCCACAACCGCGGCTGTGCGGCGGACCTCACGCTTTACGATCCGGCGACCGGGAAACCCATCGAGATGCCCGGCACTTATGATGAAATGTCGCCGCGCTCCTTTCCGGACTATCCCGGCGGAACTTCGCTCCAGCGCTGGCACCGCGATCTGCTGCGCCGCGCGATGGAATCGGAAGGTTTCACGGTGTATGAAGCGGAGTGGTGGCACTTCGATTACAAAGACTGGAAGGAATACCCGCTTCTGAATGTTCCTTTTGAAAAGCTGGGTCTGGATGCAGCAGAGGCAACGCATTAAAAGGCAATGCGTTGCGGTTTGCGGTTGGTGACATAACTGGGACGCGCTAAAGCGCGGCCTAAAACGGCGGAGGCTTCATCTTGAACGGCGAAACAAGCAGTGCGCTCAGCACTCTCGCGGTGTTTCTTCTGTCTTTTTTTGCATTCCAGGTTGGCCCAGCTCGCGCTCAATCGGACAACTCGCTCGCTCAACGCATCCAGAAAGTCATCAGCCGCCCGGAATTCGCGCACGCCAACTTCGGCATCGAGTTCTATTCACTGGATACGGGCAAGGTCGTTTATGCGCTCAACAGCGACAAACTTTTTGTCCCTGCTTCCACAACGAAGGCGCTTACCGAAGGGACGGTGCTCGCGAAACTCGGCGCCGATTATCGATTTCATACCCGCGTTTATCGCACCGGCTCCGTCGACAAGCACGGCACGCTCAAGGGCGATTTGATCCTTGTGGCTAGCGGCGACCCGAATCTCTCTAATCGCATCCAGCCGGACGGCACGCTCGCGTTCGTCGATGAAGATCATTCTTATGGAGGGCCCGCGCTGCCTGGCGATCCGCTCGCGGTCATCAAAGAGCTTGCAAAGGGTATTGCGGTCAAAGGGATTCACAAAATCCAAGGCCGCGTCCTCATTGACACGAGTCTGTTTCCCGATGGACCGCGCGAGGGAGGCACTAACGTCGTGATGTCCTCCATCATGATCAATGACAATGTCATTGATCTCCTGGCGTCGCCCGGCGCAAAAGAGCGTGACCCCGTTTCGTTGAAAACGTCGCCTCAGACTTCCTACATCAAATTCGTGAATCGGCTGACCACCTCGCCGGCCGGAAACAAGCCTTCGTTCGATCCTCCGGGATTCGCAACGAACAAGGATGGTCCCGTCACCGTGACGCTAACGGGAAGCCTGCCCGTAGGTTCCGCACCGCAGCCTGCAACGGTGGCCGTGCCTTCACCGACGAAATTTGCGGAAACGGTTTTCCGCGATGCGCTGACTGCTGCAGGCGTGGAGATCCAATCCCGTTCCGGTCCCGCCCCAACTGACTTTTCCGGCTTCACTCGTCTTTACACCGCACAAAATCAAGTCGCCGAACACGTTTCTCCTTCTTTGTCAGAAGAGATCAAGGTCACGCTGAAGGTCAGCCAGAATCTCCACGCGGGGATGGGGCCGTACCTCCTCGGAGCGCTGGTGGCGAATGACACAAGGAATCCGCTCGACGCAGGATTCCTTGTTGAACACGACTTCCTGCAATCCGCGAAACTGGACCTTTCCGGCAGCGGTCAAGGAGACGGAGCCGGCGGCGACTGGGCGGACCTTTTCAGCCCGGACTTCATGGTGCATTACCTCACGTATTGGACTACGCGGCCGGACTACGAAGTCTTTTTCAAAGCGCTACCGGTTCTGGGCAAGGACGGCACGCTCGCAAAAATTCAAGTGAATTCGCCCGGCGCAGGCCACGTATTCGCAAAAACGGGAACGTTTGGTTCGGAGGACAAACTCAATAACAAATTGATGCTCAACGGCAAAGGGCTCGTGGGTTATGTGATGACAAAGGACAACAAAAAGCTCGCCTTCGCAGCTTACGTGAATCACGTGACGCTTCCGCCAGATATGGAAATGGCGCAGAGCGTCGGGGGACAGGCACTCGGCGAGATTGCAGCCGCAGCATATGACGCCGATCTCGATGACTCGGGAGGCGCAAGTGCCGCCTACGATCTCCTCATCCGCAACGGCCACATCATTGACGGCGCGGGCAATCCCTGGTTTGCCGGAGACGTGGCCGTGAGCGGCGACCGGATCGCTGCTGTAGGCGATTTGCGCAACGCCCACGCCAAGCGCGAGATTGATGCGCGCGGGCGGATCGTTGCGCCCGGATTCATTGACATGCTCGGTCAATCGGAAGTCGCTTTACTGCTGGACAATCGCTCGCTGAGCAAGCTGTCTCAGGGAATTACGACGGAAATCACTGGCGAAGGCGGCTCCATCGCGCCGCAAAATGAAAAGACCATTGCGCCCATGAAGCCGTTTCTGGACCACTACAAACTCACCGTTGATTGGACAACGCTCGATGGTTACTTCAAACGGCTCGAGAAACAGGGCACGCCTCTCAACATCGGAACTTATGTCGGCTCGGCCCAGGTTCGCGAGGCAGTCATTGGCGACAATGACCGTGCGCCCACTCCCGCCGAACTCGAGCAAATGAAAGCGCTCGTAGAACAGGCCATGAAGGATGGCGCACTTGGCGTTTCCAGCGCGCTGATTTATCCGCCGAATATCTACGCGCAGACCGATGAGCTCATTGCGCTCGCGCAGGTAGCGTCCAAATACGGCGGGCTCTATGCCACACACATGCGCAGCGAAGGCGCTTCGGAAATGCAGGCGCTCGCGGAAGCCATTCGCATCGGCCGCGAAGCGAATCTCCCCGTGGAAGTCTTTCATTTGAAGGTGAGCGGCAAGCCGCGCTGGGGCAACATGAAGAATGTCGTCGCCACCATTCAAAGCGCCCGGGATTCCGGGCTCGACATTGCCGCCGACATGTATCCCTACCCTGCCGGAGCCACGGCGCTCGCGTCCGCTCTTCCGCCCTGGGTCGCGGATGGGGGGGTTCAGAAGCTACTCGAGCGCCTGAAAGATCCCGCTGTGCGCGCACGCATCAAGAAGGATCTCACCGGCGACCATCCCGACTGGGAAAATCTCTTCTACGATTGCGGAGGCGCGTCGGGCGTTCTTATCGCTTCTGCAGAAAAGCCGGAACTGAAGCAATTTGAAGGGAAGAAAGTAGACGACGTCGCCAAAGCTTGGAAGAAAACGCCGGAAGACACGCTGATGGACCTCGTTCTCGCAGACAATGCGCAAACAGGCGCGATTTATTTCATGGCCAGCGAAGAAGATTTGCAAACCGGCCTCAGTCAGCCCTGGACGAGCATTGGGCTAGACGCTGGTGAAATGTCCTTGGACGGTCCCACCTACGAAGCGCATGAGCATCCGCGCTCCATGGGCTCCATACCACGTTTTCTCGGGCACTATGTTCGCGACGGACATCTCCTGCCTCTGGAAACTGCCATTCGAAAAATCGCCTCGCTTCCCGCGCAGCGCGAACATCTGGAAGGCCGCGGGCTTCTGAAGCCCGGCTATTTCGCGGACATCACCATTTTCGATCCGGCGACCATCATTGACCATGCCACTTTCCTAAAGCCCGACCAATTGTCAGAAGGGATCGACTTCACCATCGTCAACGGGCAAGTCGAATACGACCACGGCAAACTCACCGGCGTAACGGCGGGCAAAGTTCTTCGCGGCCGCGGCTGGCACGCGTCAGGTAACTGAAGATTCCTCTGGGTGACGGCTGAGGCAGGACTAAGTTTATTGAGGTGAGTGGAAGTCTGCCGTGTTATCCTCGAGCGCCGAATCCGGATCTTTGCATTCGCGGATGATGGTAATCTGCGTCTCCAGGCCGTTGCCGTTCACCCTTTTTTTAGTTTATCGAACAACACAAAATTGACTTCAACTTCCATCGCCCATCAGCTCAGAGCCGTTTTTCCTAGCTCGACCACGCGCCGCTCGTAAGTCATTTCTACGAATCCGTGCTTTCCGTAATAGCGCAGCACGATCTTGTGCCCTGGCTCGATCTTCGCGCGCGTCTTGACCAGGGAATCGGAGAGTTCCACCCACTGTCCGTTCACCAGGTAGCTGCCCTCCCACCCGCGCAACTCGAAATGCCCGTCGGTCTTCAAAATCAGGGGCGCCGCAGTGCACGCGATCACTTTGCCTTTGATCTTTGCCTGCGTGCACTGGTAGCGGCCGGAAACATCGGTGGTTTGAGCGGAAGCTGGCGGAATCAAAACAAGCAAGAAAGTGGCGAGGGGCAAAGCGCGCTGCAGACACGAGGCGACTCGAACCGGTCCCATGGGAATCTCCACACCCAGGTCGCTTCGCTGCGGGCGGCGGGTACCTGGCCGGAGGTACCAGTGCAATTCTCCGGCCACGATGCCTCTCCGTAATCCAGTTACAATCAATGAGTTACGGCATGGAAAGTCTCCCCACGCACAGGTGGGATGGCAGCTATTTTCCTTTCGAGCGGCCACGGAAGGAACTGTTTTGCGCAAGCGACTGGCGACGCTCGAACCCTAGTTCCCGTTAGCGAATGTCCCTTCTAAGGCGCCTCCGCCACCGCTTGGCCGTCTTTGCGAGGGTCGGAGGCTCCGTAGTTCACGCCAGCGGCAAAATCGCGCATTACGGCTTGACCACCGCCAACGACGCTCGCGAATGTCCCTTTCAATTCAATCTTGTGTCCCTTGGCTGTAAGCTCGTCGCGCACTTTTTGCGGAATGCGGTTTTCCATCATCACGTCGCATCCGCCAAAGGAATGCTTGCTGAAACGTGGGGCTTCCAGCGCCGCCTGAATGTTCATCTTGAAATCCGCGAGATTGGCGATGAATTGCGCGTGCGCCTGCGACTGGTTCCAACCTCCCATGATTCCGAACGCCACCCGGGTGTCGCCTTTTTGAGCGAACGCCGGAATAATCGTGTGCAAAGGCCGCTTCCTTCCGGCAAGGGCATTCGGAGAGGAAGGATCGAGCGAGAAGAGTCCGCCGCGGTCGTGCAGCGCAAAGCCCGTGCCTGGTGCCACGATGCCGGATCCGAACGACTCGTAGTTGCTCTGAATTAGCGAGACCATGTTTCCTTCGTGGTCGACCACGCTCAGATAAGTGGTGTCATTTCCGGCTGGGATCTCTCCAGCCGAGGCCTCGCAGTTCGCGTGATCGGAGTCTATCTGCTTGGCCCGCTGGGCGGCCCATTGTTTCGAGAGCAGCGTGGCGGTCGGTAACTTTCCTTTTCGCGGATCGCCGATGAATTTCAGCAAATCTGCATACGCTAATTTCTTCGCTTCGATCATGGCATGGAGCGCGTTCGTCGAAGCAAATCCCCAATCCTTCTGGCCAAGCGGAAACGTCTCCATGATGTTGAGCATTTCCAGCGCGGCGAGGCCCTGCACATTGGGAGGCAACTCGTAAACTGTCCAATCGCGATAAGTCGTCGAGATGGGCTCGACAAATTCGCTGGCAAACTCTGCGAGGTCCGCGGCCACCATCGGCCCGCCGTGTCGCTTCATGGATTCCAGAATCTTTGCCGCAATCTCGCCTTTGTAAAACGCGTCCCAACCGTGCTGCGCAATCTGCTTGAGCGACCAGGCGAGGTCCGGATTACGAAACACCTCTCCCACTTTGGGCGGCCGGTCGTTGGGCAAATACGTTTTTGTCGCCGTGTCGTCGGTGCGCAAATAATCGACGGACCCCGCCCAGTACGCCGCGGTCCATTCCGGCAACGGGAATCCTTCCTGCGCGGTTCGAATCGCGGCAGCCAAATCTTCCGCCAACTTCTTGCGCCCGAATTTGTCTGCCAGTTTCTGCCAGCCGTCCACTGCGCCAGGCACGGTGATGGCGTTCACGCCCTGCTGCGGCATGCTGCGAATTCCCTGCTTCTGCAAATACTCGAGGGTCAGCCCTTTGGGCGCCCACCCGCTCGCGTTCAATCCGTAGAGCTTGTTGGCCTTGGCGTCATACACGATGGCAAACAAATCTCCGCCGATGCCGTTCATCATCGGCTCGACCACGCCCATCATTGCGTTCGCGGCAATGGCCGCATCAACGGCGTTTCCGCCCTGCTCGAGGATACGAACGCCCGCTTGCGCGGCGAGCGGCGATTCCGCCGCCACGATCCCGTTGAGCGAAATCACCATCGAGCGCGCCTGGCCGCGGTCCTGCCCGTAGCTATTTCCGGCAAACACGGCTACGACCACAAAAGGAAATATCCATCCGCGAAGCTTTTGCACGCTATCGTCCTTCCCGGTTACGCACAACATTCCGAAGAACATCCTCACGGCGTCTTGATGACAATGTTCGGAATGTTTTTATCCCGCAACATTGCGTTGAACGAGGACACGTCTTTCGTCAGAATCTGTTGATAATCCTTCTCGAATTGGTCGCCCTGTTTTTTGAGTTCTTCTCCCACCGCCAGTTGCTGTGTGGTGGGCGGAAAATCGGAGCTGCCCGTTTGTTCGGCAAGGTAGCTGATCTTACTGGCCAGCATGGGCGGCCAGCGAACGTCATCTTGACCTCTGCCTGTAGACTTGAGTTGAATGACCTTGCCTTCCACTTCCATGAGTTTCTGCTCCAAATCGTCCGCGGCCTTTCGAATGGCCTTCCCTGTGTCATCGCTTCCCATTTCCATTTCCTTTTCCAGCGTCTGAAGCTGCGCGCGGATGAATTCGATTTGATTGACGCTGGCAGCGACGGCGTTCATTTGGTCTTGCAAGCCGGAAAGGAACTGGGTCTGGGTCTGAATGTCGTTTTCTGTCCCGGCGGAATGCGGGTCCTTTAGCACATTGAGTCTCTGGCTCGATTTCTCTTCGCCCGCAGTGAGCGTGACCGTGTAAGAGCCGGGAGGCGCGAGCAGGGAAATGCGACTCGTGCCTGATGCAGGACGCCAGCCTTCCGGTCCCACCTTCACATCCGGAGCATAGAGAGGACTGGTCCTCAGCTTAATCTCTGTGCCTGGTTCGAACCGGAGGTTCCACCAGACTCGGTTGATGCCCGGCTTAACCTCGCAGGAAGGGCCGCCTTCACCTTCCTCACCGCCGGCGCCTGGTCCGCCCGGCCGCGCCGCTCGCCGAGCGCCCTCTTCCCGCGCCTCGCGGCATGCGAGTTCGCGCACGGTTTTCCCGCTCGCGTCGCTGATCGTCAGGCGCACGCTATCTTTTTCGCCGAATTTCAACTTCAAGTAGAAATTAATCGGTGCGCCATAAGGTGGATTTTGCCCCGCTGCGGGATCGTAAGAAACGGCCGCGGGCTGCGCCACGCTTCGGAAGCGGTAGACGTCGCGCGGGGCGAACAAATGCGCATTGGACGTCAAGATTTCCGGCGTTAGTTGCTCGAGCGCGGTGATGTCGTCCAAAATCCAGAACCCCCGCCCATACGTTGCCAATGCTAGATCGTGAAAGCGTTCCTGCGCTGCAATCCAGTACACGGGGGCGTGAGGCAGGCCGCTTTGCAGGGGTTGCCAGATTTTGCCGTCGTCAAACGAAATGTAAAGCCCGTTCTCTGTACCGAGGTAGAGCTGCCCTTTGCGCACCGGGTCTTCGCGAATGCAATGCGCGTAGCTCAACATGCTATGCGGGATACCGTTCGTAATGGCCGTCCACGTTTTTCCATAATCCGCAGTCTTGTACGCGAATGGATCGCGATTGTTCATCTGGTGAAAATCCACGGTGATATAGGCCGTTCCGGCATCGTACCGCGAAGCCTCAATGTTGCTCACCGTTCCCCACTCTGGAAGATTCGGAATGTTTTTCGTGACGTTGGTCCAGTTTTTTCCGCCGTCGCGCGTGATTTGTACATACCCATCGTTGGTTCCGGCCCAGATCATGCCTGCTTCTTTCGGTGATTCGGCAATCGCAAACACCGTTCCCGCATATTCCACGCCGATATTGTCCGGCGTGAGGCCGCCGGAAATCCCCATGCGGCTTCTTTCGTTGCGCGTCAGGTCCGGGCTGATAATTTGCCAACTGTTGCCGCCATCCGCGGTGACGTGCACGAACTGGCTGCCAACATACACTTTGTTGTGCTCGTGCGGCGAAATCGTCACAGGAAACTCCCAGTTGAACCGGTATTTCACCTCCGCGGCGCTGGCGCCGGAGACGTTCTCCGGCCACACTTCCACTTCTCTGGCCTGGTGATTCCTTTCATCGAACCGCGTTACCGCTCCGCTGACGCTGCCCGCACCGGTTCCCGATGACCAGATGATGTTGTTGTCCACAGGATCCGGCGTCGCGAATCCGCTTTCGCTCCCGGCCACGGGATGCCACACGCTGCGCGAAATTTGAGATCCCCCAAAGCCGCCAAACTGCAAGCTGTTGCTTGGCCCGCGGAAGGATGGGCCATCCTGCCGGTTCCCATAAACGAAATAGGGGATCTGGTCGTCGAGCGTCACGTGATAAATCTGCGCGATAGGCAGTTGAATGCGGTCCCAAGTGTGCCCGCGGTTCACGGAAATGCTCACGCCTCCGTCATTTACCACGGCCATGCGGTCGCCGTTGGTGGCATCAATCCACATCTCGTGATTGTCCCCACCGGGAGTCGCAGGCATGTTCGTGAGCGTATGGCCGCCGTCAAGCGTCCTCGAGAAAGCCGAAGTGAAAAAATAAACCTCGTTCTCGTTGTCCGGGGAGATTTCCTCGCGCGTGTAATAGTGCGTGCGCCCGCGGATTTGCCGGTCCGAATTAACCAGTTGCCAGTTTTCCCCGCCATCATCCGAGCGCCACAATTGACCGCTCTGTGTGGGCTTGCCGTCCAGGGGCACGCCGTCGCCGGTTTCGATCAACGCATAAGCGCGATTGGAATCCTTCTGCGCCACGCGTACCGCGATTCGGCCCACCGGCGGATGCGGCAGGCCGTGTCCTTCCAACCGCTTCCACGTAGCTCCTTCATCTGTAGATTTGAACAAGCCGCTGCCCGGCCCGCCGCTCTTGCGCCCGTAAGTGTGAATCTCCAGTTGCCACATTCCCGCAAACAAAATCCGTGGATTGTTCGGGTCCATTCCCAGGTCGGAGCAACCGGTGTTCTCGTCCACAAACAGAGTTTTTTCCCAACTCTTCCCGCCATCGGTAGTCCGGAACACACCTCGTTCCGGCTGCGGGCCATACGCATGGCCCAAAGCGCACGCTAGCACGATGTCGGGATTGCGCGGATCAATGATTACGTTTGCGATTCTTCCGGTTTTTTCCAGACCCATCAGCTTCCAGGTTTTTCCCGCATCCAACGATTTGTAAATCCCATTTCCCACGGAAATGTGGCTCCGGATGAAGGATTCGCCGGTCCCCGCCCACACGATGTTCGGGTCGCTCGCGGCCACCGCCAGCGAGCCAATGGAAGAAACTGGCTGGTCATCAAAAATCGGATCCCAGTGAACGCCGCCGTCCGTGGATTTGAGAATTCCTCCCGAGGCTGCGCCCACGTAATACACCTTGGGATTCCCCGGAATCCCCACCACGGCCGTCGCACGGTTCCCCACCGGCCCGATGTACCGAAATTTCATTTCGTTGTACACGTCGGGATTGATCTGAATTTGTTGCGCACGCGCCAACGCCGTTGCGCAAAAAGCTGCAAGGGCCCCCACTAAAGAAACCAAGCACGCTCGCTTCATTGCGAACCTCACTCCCTCCGCTTTTTTTGCCTGGAATTGCGCGGATGATACTTGCTGCGCTAGCGGGGGTCAATAGTTACAAACACGCCGATTCGGCGGGCGCTCCACACAAAACGATTGTTCCAGTGGCCCTCGCGATACTTGTCGCCGCGCAAACACGGGCTGTTTCATGTCTGTATGCCAAACGCATACAAGACACGTGCGATTTCGAATTCGGTGATAGCCTGAAATGGCTGTACCCCCTTCCGCTTGGGAACACTCCCTGATTCTCAGCACTTGTCCGGGCGCGAGCGTGCTGCAATGAATAAGGAAGCGGTTGGGGGAAGTACTCCGCGAACGCGGCCATCTCTCCACGCCGATCTCAACCAGGTGCTCCTCGAACAGCGGGGCAAGCGCATTCACCTGGGCGAGTTGCTGCTCCAGAACAACAAGATAGCCAAGATCGACCTCATTTCCGCGCTAACCGAGGTTTCTGACATCCCCTATCTCGATTTCGCGTTCAAGTCGATCCCGCAGCTTTGAAACTGATCCCTCAGGTCATGGCGAGGCACTGTAACGCTCTTCCGACCACAATCCAGCCTCATCGTCGTCATGGCCGAGCCGCAGAATCTACAGTTCCTCGACGGGCTGCGCTTCAAATCAGGGTGGCCCGCTCGCGCCGCTCGCTTCCTCTCTCGAAGACCAAGGGATGGAGTTCATCTCCTTCAGCGACCAACAGAGCAACATCGACACAATGCGCGAGATGGAAGCACCCCAGACATTTGGCAATTGCTCGCGAACACTCTAAAATTCAGAGGACGCCGCTGCGTCCTGGCATCGTGTCCGTAAGCGAGGCGTCGAACAACTCGGAGGCTCCGCCGTTGCCCGAACATCACGCCGCCGCCTGGCCGTCGAAGCCGATCGCTTCTCGCGACCCGCGCCTCCATTCGCAAATCGACGCGGTCGTCACCGGGCGCCATTCCGATCCTTTCGGCTTTCTGGGGCCGCATGCAATCGACGGCGGCTGGGCCATCCGTTTTTTCATCCCTTGGGCTGAGGAAGCGCAGATCTCTTTGCAACCGCCTGCAACAGAAAGCGCTGCGCCTGCCTCCGCCCAAGCTGTCGAAGCCTTGAAATTGCGTCCCGAAGGTTTTTTTGAAGCCCTCCTGCCAGCGAACCAAACCAGTGCGCTCGCTTCCACCAGCTACAAAATTCAGGGCCGCACCCACTACGGCGAATCCTTCGAACTCTACGACCCCTATGCTTTTCCTTGCGTCCTCACCGAGTTTGACCTGTATCTCATGGGTGAGGGCCGCCATTACGACACCTACCAAAAACTCGGTGCGCACCTCGTGACGCTCGAAGGCGTCCGCGGAGTTCAATTCGCCGTCTGGGCTCCCAGCGCTAAACGCGTGAGCGTCGTCGGCGATTTCAATCGCTGGGACGGCCGCGTTCACCCCCTGCGCGCGCGCGGTTCTTCCGGCATCTGGGAAATTTTCATTCCCGAACTCGCGGAAGGCGCTATCTACAAATTCGAAATCATCGGCCCTGACGGAAATATGCTTCCTCTGAAGGCGGACCCGTACGCGTTCCGCTCCGAGCTGCGTCCCAACACTGGCTCCATCGTCGCCAATCTGGAAAATTATCTTTGGAACGACTCGGACTGGCTCTTGCAGCGTTCAACCAAAAATTGGTTCCAGTCTCCCGTTTCGATTTACGAAGTCCATCTCGGTTCGTGGCGCCGCGTTCCCGAAGATCAAAATCGCTGGCTTTCCTACCTCGAACTTGCGGACCAGCTCATTCCTTACGTCAAAGAACTCGGCTACACCCACATCGAGATGCTCCCCGTCATGGAGCATCCTTACGACGGCTCCTGGGGCTACCAAACTCTGGGCTATTTCGCTGCCACCAGCCGCTACGGTTCGCCCACCGAATTCATGGAGTTTGTCGACCGCTGCCACCAATCGAACATCGGCGTCATTCTCGATTGGACTCCCGCGCATTTTCCGCGCGACGCGCACGGCCTGGCTCAATTCGACGGCAGCCATCTCTACGAGCACGCCGACCCGCGGCAGGGCGCTCATCCCGACTGGGGCACGCTCGTCTACAACTACGGCCGCAACGAAGTCCAAAATTATTTAATCTCCAACGCGCTCTTTTGGCTCGACAAGTACCACATCGACGGCCTCCGCGTAGACGCCGTTGCTTCCATGCTCTATCTTGATTATTCTCGCAAACCCGGCGAGTGGATTCCCAATCAATATGGCGGCCGTGAAAATCTTCAGGCCATTGAGTTTCTCAAGCGCATGAACGAAGTGGCCCATGGCAAATTCCTCGGCATCCTCACTATCGCCGAAGAATCCACCGCCTGGCCGGCCGTTTCCCGGCCCACCTATCTCGGCGGCCTTGGTTTCAGCTTCAAATGGAACATGGGCTGGATGAACGACACGCTAAACTATTTTTCTCATGATTCCGTACACCGCAAGTACGAACACAACAAAATCACCTTCTCCATGCTTTACGCCTTCACCGAAAACTTCGTTCTTCCCTTTTCGCACGACGAAGTGGTTCACGGCAAAAACTCGCTTTTGCACAAAATGCCCGGCGACATGTGGCAACAATTCGCCAATCTGCGCCTGCTTTACGGCTATCATTACGCGCATCCCGGAAAGAAACTTCTTTTCATGGGACAGGAATTTGCGCCGCGCCACGAATGGAGCGAAGCCCGCAGCCTCGACTGGCATTTGCTCCAGTGGGATTCCCATCGCGGCGTGCAGAATCTCATCCGCGACCTGAACCGGCTCTACACTTCAGAACCCGCCCTGCATCAAGTGGACTTCGATTGGCACGGTTTCGAATGGATTGACGCCAATGACGCCGACAACAGCGTTCTTAGCTTCATTCGCCGCGGCAAGAATCCCGAAGATTTGATTGTCGTCGTGTTCAACGCCACCCCGGTCGTTCGTGGGGGCTACCGCCTTGGCGTCCCGCAACCCGGCTACTATCGGGAAATCCTCAACACCGACGCCGCCCACTACGGCGGGTCGAACGTCGGCAACGCGGGCGGCCAGGACGCTTTGAACGAGCCCGCCCAGGGCCGTCCGCACTCCCTGGTCCTCACCCTTCCTCCTCTCGCCGCCACGTTCCTCAAGTGGATTCCGTCACGGTCGTAACTTTCTATGTCACCAGCCACGCTGCCGTTGCATCCAACCGGTCAATCCAGCTTGCGGTAGGGCGCAATTGCCGTGCGTTTGGGGCTCCTTGGCTCTTCCCTAGCGGTGGTTAAATCTGCAGGCGTGCGAGGCGGACCTTAACTTCCTTTTTCTTGAATGGAAAATCAGTTTCCGTCGACGATGACCCTTCCACTCCACTGCTTTGGGTGATTCCCGATTCCTTGGGGGCTGACGGGCACGAAATTCGGTTGCGGCATGGCCCTTTGCGGCGCCTGCACCGTCCCGCGGCATCGCCACGCATTTTTCTTTCGATAGCTACGTCGCCCAAGTTGTGGAGGCTTCTGTCGAAAAGGACGGCACCGTACGTGTGCATCGTGTGGTTTGCGCCGTTGATTGCGGGCGCGCCATCAATCCCGACATCATCAAGGCGCAAATGGAAGGCGGCATCATTTTTGGCCTGACCGCTGCACTCAAAACCGAAATCACGCTCGAGAACGGCCGTGTTCAGCAGCACAATTTCTACGACTCTCCCATGTTGCGGATGTTCGAATCTCCCGAAATTGAAGTTCACATCGTCGCAAGCGAAGCGCCCGCCCACCGGCGTCGGCGAGCCCAGGGTGCCACCGCTCGCCAACGCCATTTTCGCGGCGACTGGCAAGCGCATTCGGCGTTTGCCGATTGGCTCGAACGATCTGGCTGCAGCAAGCGAGGCAAAATCATGAGCGCCACGAATCGCGACGCTCGTTCCGTCATTTAATAGCGCTTTCTTGTGCCGGCGGCATCCTCGCAGCCGCATTCATTTTCACCCGTTGGCTCGGCCGCTCGGCCCAAGCCCTCCCCCGACGCCAACGCTTCCCGCGAAGCATTCCTTCAGGTCTTCAAAGTCTTCACCTTCCCGCGCTGCCAGAATTGTCATCCCTCCGGCAACTCCCCTCTCCAGGGCGACGACAGCCACGTCCACTTGCAGAATGTCCAGCGCGGCAAGGACGGCCACGGCGTCTATGGCATGCGCTGCGACGCTTGCCACCAAACTGCAAATCTTCCGGGCGAGCACATGCCGCCGGGAAATCCGAAATGGTCCCTTCCCTCCCCGGAGCACAAAATGGTTTTTGTCGGCCGCTCTCCCTTGCAGCTCTGCCGCCAACTCAAGGATCCCAAACAAACAGGCGGCCGTTCCTTACAGCAGCTTTTCGAACATGTTTCTTCCGATGATCTCGTCGGCCGGGCTTGGAATCCCGGCGACGGTCGCGCTTCTCCGCCCCTCTCCCGTCGGGAGACCGCTGCTCAAAGGAAGACTTCGACGGCGGCGCCGCCTGCCCGGAGTGATCCTGGGCCGCTTTCAGTTTCGAACGCACTTGACGATAATGGTTTTGGCGAGCTGATTAGCTCATGAGTGAACCAGCACAAACCCCTGCAACGATTCCTCAGCCTCAGGCTGCCGCGCGCCCCGTCAGGATGGGGCTCGTCAGCGTGACATTTTTCAATTGGTCCAGCCTTGTCTTCGCCATTCTTCAAAGCGCCTGCACCGCAGTCATCGCCATTAGCGGCTTGCGCGTCGCTATCGGTCTTTCTGCTCTCGCTGCTGCCGCAGGCATCCACGCCCCGGCTCGCGGTTTCCATCAAGACGCGATTCGCATCGCCATGATGGTTCTCGCTTTTCTCGGCGCCGTCGTCAATCTTTATGTCATTGGAAAAGTGCGGCGTTTAAGAAGGAACCCCGCAGCGCAATGGCGCATGCAGCCAGTGTCAAAGCAAAAGCTCAACTCCGAGCGTTTTCAAATCGCTCTCTCCATCCTTACTTTGCTTCTGCTCGCCGCCGAATGGATCACTCACCCTCTCGTCCACCGCGTCCCCTAAAGAGCGGGGATGTTTCCGCTCTTCCTCACTTTTTCTTCAGTTCTGGTTCTGAGCCCTCGATCTCTTTCTTTAGCCGTTCATGCAGCCGTTCGCTGAATCCCACCGGCAACTCAAATGTCCGGTCGTCCGCTGTCAAAATCAAGATGTTCCTCGTCGAATCCAGAATCGCCGAGCAGATTTCGCAGTGTTCTAGGTGCCGTTCGATCTCCGCGCGCAGTTGGGCGTCGACGCTTCCGTCAATAAATTCCGAGATGTGCTCCCACACGTGCTTGCAGTTGAGCTTCATAGCGCCCTCCGAAACAATCCCTTCCGCGCAGGTGCCGCTGTCTTCAGGAACGGGACCAATTGTTTTTGCAGCAGGATTCGCGCGCGGTGCAGCCGTACTTTTACGACTCCCGCCGTGAGCCCCAGCGCTTCCGCCGTTTCTTCCGTGTTCAGGTTTTCCAAATCTCTCAGCGTAAAAACCTGCTTGTAAATCTCAGGAAGGCTCGCTACCGCCCTGCGCAGCGCCTCGCGCAACTCCCTGCGTTCCAGCGCCTCCAGCGGAATTTCCCGCCAATCCGTCAGCGGCGCCGGAGTGTAATCGCCCTCTTTTTCTTCCGCCGCTTCTTCCAGCGATTCCTCCGCCGCGCTCTTCGCTTTGCGCAGCCTTTTCCTTCCCTCATTGATGGCGATCGTCGTCAGCCACGTGCTGAACTTCGACTCCGCGCGAAACGAGTCCAGATGCCGGTAAGCGTTAATCACCGCTTCCTGCGCCGCGTCTTCCGCGTCCGTTTCATTCTTCACGATCGACAACACCGTCAGGTACACCATTCGCTCGTAAGGCCGGATCAGCTCGTGAAACAGCTCCTTCTCTCCCGCCACAATTCGCCGGATCAGTTCCGCTTCTTTTGTCGCCGCCGCTTGCATCGTCGTTTTGACTTCGCGCGTCGTGCCCCGCTCAAACTTTCTGCCGCCAGTCGGACTCTCTACAATTCATTTCCTCTCCGCGCTTTCTCCTGTCTCTGCCCTCCGCGTCCTCTGCGTTTAATCTTTTCCTTTTTCTTAACTTTTAATTTTCGGCTGTCAACCTATTGCCCGGGTCTAAACCAAAGGAGCGGCTGCAGCAAAGCCGCTCCTGCCAGGCGCCCCGCTTGTTCAGCTTGGGTTCTTCTTGTCCTCCATCTTGTGATCCTTTTTGTCATCCATTTTGTGGCCCAACTTTTCGTCCATTCGTTTCTTGTCCTTGCTCCTCTTTTTCTTGTCAGTCGACATCTTGTCTTCCTTCATCTTGTCGTCTTGTTTCATGCTGTCTTGCTTCATCGTGTCGCTTTGCGTCTTGTCCTGCGGCGCGGAGTCCTGCGCCCGAAGCGGCGCTCGCAGCGCAAAAGCCGCCGCCAGTGCTGCGAACGCCAAACCTGCCTTTACCTTGCCAACCATTCGGATCTCTCCTGTGTTTTGATTTTTGGCGAGCCGTTGTTGCAGGCGTCGCCCGTGCACTTCATACGAGCCGACAACTTCGCAAAAGTTACAGCGCAACCGCTTTACTCCGGCCTCTCTGGCCATTTACTTTTCGACGCCGACCGCCTTTGCAACCCGAGTCTGCACCGCATCTTCAAGGTATCCTGAAATCACAGGAAGATTGGGATGCCTGGAAATTTTGCCATTCGGCTGCGTTGCCCTCTCTGCGAAGCTGACTCTTGGGTTACCCTCGCAGACCGTCAGGAAACCTACGAGCAGATTCAGCAACAAACCTGGGAATTCAAGTGCCGCGAACACGGCCCGCAGACCGGCACGCCTAAAGAAGTGATGGGCGTGGCTCCGTTGGACGATCCGCCGCCCTGTACACAACAATCAGCGCTGGCGTTTGCTAATCCCATCTCCACCGAAAAGACGAAGCGAATTCCTCGCTCCAGCGAACGCCTGCCTCTTCGCATTCCCGTGGTGGTCTACGGTTTCACCAAGAATTGCGGCGCGTTCCACGAAGAAACGGAAACACAAACAGTTAACGCCAGCGGCGCGCTCGTCGTTCTCAAGACCAAGCTGGCCCTCGGCGATTCCGTTTTTCTGGTGCAACGCGGCAACGGCCTCGAACAGGAAGTCCGCGTGGTCTATCTCGACTCGTACACCGACCGCGAAACCAAAGTCGGGCTGGCGTTCAAGCATCCCGTTCCTGATTTTTGGCGCAGGTCCCGCAAGCAAAAGCGTTTACCCAAAACGCTGCGTGTCACCGTCAAGGGTACGGATTCGCGTGGTCATCCGTTCAAGCAGAGCAGCTACACCATCAACCTCAGCCAAGCTGGCGCGCGCCTCGACGGCATCGGCTTCCTCACATCTCCCGGCCAAACCATTGAAGTGCGCCGCCTATGGCGCAAAAAGAAGTATCGCGTTGTTTGGATCGGCCACGTCGGAAGTATCGAAGCCAATCAAGTTGGCGTGGTCGGCCTGCAAAACGAGAAAGACATCTGGCGCGTGGAACTCCCCGAGGGCGAGCCCGACGACGAACCCGACAAGGACAATCCTCCCAAGAAGTAGCTTGCCGTTTACCGTTCGCCGTTTGCCGCTCCTCTTTTCATTTTCATTTTTCCTTTCTCTCTTTTCTGTTTTGCAGTATCCAGTTGGCAGTTCCCAGTTTTCAATCCTAACTCTTGGTTTTTGGCTGTTAGTCCTTTGTTCCCCGATTCTTCATTTCACTTTTCCCATCGGTAGCGGTTGTGTCGTTCACGTGCCTTGGGGCTCGGAGCGATATCCGCCGCGCCCCGCCGCCATTTTTCTGCCCACGGCGCGAATCACCCACGGCATGAATCGCTCGAGAAACACAAGAGCTTTGCCGTGACCGGTGATAATCGCTTCGCGCTTTCCTTTCGCGATCGCGCTGAGAATCTGCCGCACCGCTTTTTCCGTCGGCATCACCAGCCAGGCAGGAACCTGGTCTTTCGCGCCTTCGTGGAATTTCCCCTGGTTGTCCGTGCGCCGGATGTTACTGGCCACAAATCCGGGACTGATGAGCGTCACCTTCACCCCGGAGAGCGCCAGCTCCGGAGTGATGGCGTTCGCCAGCGCGCGCAAGGCAAACTTGCTCATCGCGTACGGCGAAGCGCCCGGCGTGCTCGCCCATCCGGTCACGCTTCCGACGATGGCGATGTTGCCTTTGTTTTTTTCCACCTCGGGCAGCGCCGCGTAAATCGTTCGCAGCACACCAAAGACGTTGGTCTCAAATTGCCGCCGGTAGTCCTCCACGGAGAGCTTCTTCAGCGGGCCAACCACCCCAAATCCCGCGTTGGCAATCGCGACGTCCAGCTTTCCCCACTGCCGCACGGTTTCCGCGACGGCTTTTTGCAAATCGCCGTCTTGCGTAACGTCGCATTGCAGCACCAGCGGCCTAGGCTTTTCCGCGGCCGCGATTTGCTGCGCCAGATTTTCGAGCAGTTCCTTCCGCCGCGCCGCCAGCGTCAGCTTCACTCCCGCCTGCCCCAACTGCCGGGCAAGTTCTTCGCCGATCCCCGACGAAGCGCCGGTAATGAGCACCGCCTTGTCCTGAAAGAACCGTTGGGTCTTGTTCATGGCGAGGATTGGGCAAGCCGTCCCTACCATCTCACTCCGGTGGCCTTCAGCCGGATGCGGTACAGGCTGGTGCTGGCGGTGATGTAGAGCGTCTTTGCGTCTTGATCGCCCCAGGCAACATTGGCCACTTTTTCTGCAATTTTGATCGTTCCCAGGTGCTTGCCTTCGGGAGAAATAATCCACACGCCGCCGGGCCCAGAGCCATAAAGATTCCCCTGCTTGTCCACACGAATGCCGTCGGGCCCTCCGGGCGAGGCATCGGACTTCGCGTCGAGCAACAGCTTGCCATCGGCCACCGTGCCATCGGGCCCTACCGTGTAACGCAGCCAGACCCCTTCGCCGGACTCGGCAATGTAGAGAACTTTTTCATCGGGAGAAAATGCGATGCCGTTCGGCCGCTTCAGATCGGCGATGATCAGCTGCAACTTCGAAGGATCAGGCGGCGCGCCCGGCTTGTGCTGCCGCGCGCCCACAATGCGATACACGCCATTTACCTTAAGCTCTTTGGCGGGATGGTCATCTCCTTGGGTAGGCAGACCATAAGGAGGATCGGTGAAGTAAAGCGAGCCGTCCGATTTATAGACCAGATCGTTCGGGCTGTTCAGTTTCTTCCCCTCATAAGAATCGGCGAGCACCGTGATCTGCGCCTTCGGATCCACCGACTCCAACCGCCAGACGTTGCGCCGCGCATGGCCGGCGACACTCACCCTTGCGTCAGCATCAAGGGTCATGCCATTCGAGCCTGGCTCCGGTCCGCCGTAGGGCTCAGTTCCCGTATATCCGCTCGGGTGCATGAATACGGACGCGCCCTTGCCGGGGACCCACTGGACGATGTTGTTCGCGGGAATCTCCGCAAACAACAGCGTGCCGTTGCGCGTCCACACCGGACCCTCGGTCCACTTGTTGAAGCCGCCGGCAATCTTTTCGAGCCGGGCGTTTTGGGGAACGATTTGGTCGAGTGCCGGATCGAGCCGTTGAATTTCCTGACCGGCCGCAGGTGCTGCCATGAGCGCCAAGCCCATTAGAAATGCATAGAGTCTCATGCGCGCGATTGTACTCCTCTGGGTAAACAAGTGGCGAGTGACGAGTGGCGAATGACCCGCACGGCGAACCATGCCTATCTCGTCGCCGCGATGCACTTCTCTGAGTTATCATCAGCGGCTATGGCTGCAGGAAAAGCATGCTGAATGAGTTTGGCTGGGATGAGCGGTACCGCGTGGCGGGCTTGGAGAACGTGCTTACGCCCGCGCTCGTGGTGTATCCGGAAATGATCCTAACCAATATTGCGCGAACCTTGCGTCTGCTGGATGGAGATGCGGATCGCTGGCGCGTACACATCAAGACGGCAAAGCTGGAGTACGCGTTGCGGATGCTCGTCGAGCGGGGCATACGGAACTTCAAGTGCGCCACTACGCTCGAATTACTGACCGCTTGCCGCAGCGGCGCAAGAGATGTGCTCGTTGCTTATCCCATGGTGGGCGCGAACGCGCGCCGAGTGCGCGAACTTGCCGAAGAATTTCCGGCGGTGCGCATCTCCGTTTTGGCGGAAAACGAAGGGCAAGTGCGGCAATGGCGAGGCAGCCGGGTCGGCGTGTTTCTCGACATCAATCCGGGGATGGACCGCACGGGGATCGAACAGAGCCACAAGGACGACGTTCTTAAGCTTGTGCGTGCGGTTGGCGCCGCCGGGTTGGAATTCCGCGGCTTGCACTACTACGACGGGCACTATGGCGGGCTGGGAGAGCGCGAACGAATGGCGGTGGCTCACGCGGGCTACGATAGCTTGATGGAAGTTGTGGCGGAGATCGGAGGCAGCGGAGGGAACGCGCCAGAGGTGATTACGGCGGGCACGCCGACGCTGCCGTGCTCGCTGGCGTATGAAGGCTTCCGCGGGAAGAAGTTTGTTCACCGCGTTTCGCCGGGGACGGTGGTGTACAACGATGCGACAAGCCTGGCGCAACTACCGGCCGAGTATGCTTATCAGCCGGCGGCGCTCATGTTGACGCGAGTGGTGAGCCGGCCGCGCGCGGGCGTGGTCACCTGCGATGCCGGGCACAAAGCCGTTTCCGCGGATGCGGGCGTGCCGACGTGCGTGGTCGTGGGGCATGCGGAATTGACGCCGCTTTCGCCGAGCGAAGAGCATTTGCCCATGAGCGTCGCAGGAGGGGCAGCGGGTCCGCAGGTTAGCGAGGCGCTCTACCTTCTCCCGCGGCATATTTGCCCTACGGTGAACAATTTTGACTGCGCGCTCCTTGCGCGAGATGGGCGGATTGAGTCGGTGGAGAGAGTGACGGCGCGCGGACGCGAAGCGCCACTTCTGCGAGGAGCAGATATAAAGGCTTCCGCGCTGCGACAAGCGGTTGCTGAGAAGGTGTGAAAACGGCCGATTCGATTCGGGGGATTTCGCGGTGGGAAATTAGGGCAAAAAGATTGAGGGCGCAACCGCCGTTAAGCCGTTGCGCCCCCTTGCAATTGCGCCGTTAAGTTTTTCAGGCTTCCCGGCCTAATCTGCGCGAGACGATAAACCCGGCGTTTTTTCCTGGCAAGAGAAATCTGCAATTTCAACTGTGGAAAGGTGTGCACGGCTGTGCAAAATTCGGAAATTGTAAAATGGAAATTCGAAGATCGAAGACGAAGTCGAAAGATCGAAATCCGAAAATTGAGACTAGCGAGTGGTTGCCGGTAGGGAGACGGAGTCGGTCTTCGGAAGGCCGACTGTGCTGCGATTCTGTAACTCCTAACGTGACCCGGTCACGCGCGGGAGCCAGCATTTTCAAGGAAACATTTTGAAGGGCTGCCTCGTACCTCTTACCAGCAGCCGGGGAGTGCAAGAGGGTGGGCCGGAGACCCGCCGCCGCAGGCAAGAGCACCGGCCAGGAGGATGCGCCATGTCCTATTCGAATCGGGGTTTCCACGGCAAGACCGCTATGGTAACCGCAATGGCGCTGCTCCTTTTCCCTGCGGGAGTGGTTGCACAAGGCACGGCGGCGCCGGCAAAGGCCGCGCGATCAACAAGTTCCGCGCCGGCGGAAAAGGGCGAGCGCTGGCTGCACGTGCGCGTGATCTGCGCGGAGGGCAAAGGCGACACCGTGCGGGTGAACGTGCCGCTGGAGTTGGCGGAAAAGGTGCTGCCTGCGGTGAATCACGACCGGCTGCACAACGGCAAGGTCCGGATTGATTCTTCCGACGTGGACGACGTGGATTTGCGGGCGCTGATGGACGCTATTCGAACGGCCAAGGAAGGCGAATACGTTACGGTGCAGGGGAACGACAACGACGTGCGCGTGGCCAAGGAAGGCAATCAGCTGACCGTCCACGTACTGGACAAGAGTGGATCCAAGAAGTCGCAGGTCGAAGTGAAAATACCGATGAAGGTGATGGAAGCGCTGCTTTCCGCGGGAAAGGATGAACTGGATCTGGTGGCGGCGCTACATGCGCTGGGCGCGCAAGGCGACATGGAACTGGTTTCCTTGAAGGATAGCGAGAATACCGTGAAGGTGTGGCTGGATTCCAAGAACGTCGCCAACTGAGTTTTGGCTTTTAGGCTCCCAGTTTTTGGTTCTTAGTCTTATAAACCGTGGCCCGGAGGCGAACATGATACTGCTGGCGAAGGCGGCTCTCGGACTCAGCGGGGCGCTGGTCGTGGCGGGCGCGTACACTTTTCATGAAGGTGTGATTCGCGTGGATGTGGACGAATTCCGCCCTGGAGGATCGCACGTGCACCTGTGGGTGCCTGCGGCGACCGTGCCCATGGCGATGCACTTCGTGCCGAAGCATCCCTTGTGTGATGCGGCACAGCCCGCGCAGGAGTTTCTTCCGGTGGCGCACGCGCTGTTTAAGGAATTGAAGAAATTCCCGGACACGGAGTTCGTGGAGGTCAACGACGACGAGCAGCATGTGCGCATTCGAACGCACGGCGAAAAACTACAGATTGACGTGGATGCGCCGGATGAGAAAGTCCACCTCCTGGTGCCGCTCGGCGCCCTGGATGACATGGTGGGGCAGCTCGAGGACAGCGAGCCGCGAGCGTGAGGAGAAGCTCCTATCTACGTACAACCAAAAAAGAAGCATGACTCAGGCGGAGCCGCCTGATTCTTTGATCGTCACCTGATAATACGCTTCTTCGAGGATCGACTCTTTTTTCCAGCCAGCGCGCTGCAAAATTCCCCGGCTGTTCTCGATCATTTTCGGATGCCCGCACAGATAGGCCGTGGTGTTGTCGGCCCTCAGTCCCCAGATTTCGGTGTACTTTCGCAAAAGATCGTCGACGCGCCCGGTCTCGCCGGTCCACTGCCCGTCCTCCCAGGGACGGCTAACCGCGGGGACATATTTGAACCATGGTGCGTTGGAGGCAAGGCGGTCAAGTTCCTCGCGATAGCCGAATTCGAAAGAACGGCTGGCACCCTGGAGACAGAAAAGCCTGTGTTCAGCGCGCGCCGGACCCGAGCCACTTTTCCAATCGCGATAGAGCGTGCGCGTGTAGCTGACGAACGGGGCGATGCCGGTAACGGTAGAAATAAGCAGGTGGTTCGTGTGGCCGGTCTGCAGATCCAGCAGGAAGCGGCCCTTAGCGATTTTGCGGCAGAGCAGCGCGTCCCCCGGCTTCAATTGGAAAAGACCGGGCGTCAAGCCACCGTGGGGGACGAGCTCGACAAAGAACTCAAGCGCCTCTTCGTAAGGGGAGGAAACCAGCGAGTAGGCGCGCTCGGTTCGAGCGCCATTGTTCTCGAGGCCGAGAGTGGCGTATTGTCCCGCGCGGTATTCGAATGGTCCGCCGGGATCAATGCGCAGAACGCACAGGTCCTGCGAAAGGTCGCGGCGATCGAGAATTCGCGCGGTGTAGTGTTTATCCGGTGAACGAGTCATCTACGCAGTCTCCCTCCACAGGAAGCATAATCCTTTGACCGCCTGCGCAACGACGCCCGTGCGCTATTCGTAAGCCAGCGCCAGGACAGGATCGTAGGTGGCCGCGCGGAAGGCCGGATACAGAGCACCGGCCGAGGCTCCGATCAGTGCGAGAGCGGCGGCAGCAAAAATCCAGGACGCGGTAATGAGAACCGGAAGATCGGGCTTGGTCTGCTTCAAGACAATTTGCGTGAGAAAAGCAAGGCCAATGCCCAGAACTGTGCCGAAAAACGCGAGGATGAACGTTTCCGTAAGCAGCATGCGAACAATGTCGAAGCGGGAAAAGCCTAGAGCTTTCAGAATCCCGACTTCGCGCGTGCGCTCCATGACCATCGTGTGCATGTTGAGCAGAACAACCAGAAAGCTGATGAGGATGCCGAGAGCTACCATGGCGCGGGTGAAAGGGCGGAGTTGCGGCAGATTCGAAGAATTCATCAGCGCGACGTATTCGGCAAGAGAGCGGATGCTGTATTGCGGAAACAGTTCCGCGAGTTGCGCGCGCGTGGCTTCGGTATCTCCCTTGCTGCGAACGTAAAACATGGAGACGCGCTTCTCGGCGCCGGCAATTTCCTGCGCCGTCCGAATGGGAATGAAAAAGCGTGCGCCTTTGCCGTGGGCCACGATACCGCTGACGGTAAATTGATGATTCAGAAGTGTGATCTTGCTGCCGACTTTCAAGTGACGCGTTTGCGCAATGATGTCGTCGGCAATCACTTCGTCAGGGCTTTCAAAAGGCCGGCCATCGCGAAACAAAAAGCCTTTGCTGAGAGCGTTGAAGCGATGGTAGTCAATGCCATAGACCACCACTAAGCTCTTTGGTTCCGTGAGGATAACCGTAGGCGCCACCTCATCGACGTTTTTCACGCTGGCGATTTGGTCGCCGAGCGACTCCGGCATGACGGCGCTCGAGAAAGCAAAGAAAATCGAGGAGTTCGGCGGCTGCACGAGGATGTCGGCGCCAACGCCTTCCACGCGCTTTCCCCATTCGGAAACGACTCCCGAAGTGAGACCGACGATCATCAAAACGAGAATTACTTGGATGGCAATAGCAATCACACTGAGAAAACTGCGCAACGGGCGCACGGTGATGCTGCCCCAGAACATTTGAAACAGCGAGAAAGGCCCTTCGCAGGTTTCATTCATGGGTAACGACCAAAATGTACTGTAACATTCTGATTTTGCTGGGGTCAAAGCGAAGGCAGCGCGGCGCAAGCAAGCTGCGTGCCGAAAATCGTAACAAATGTTTCTGCGGTGTAAAGTTTTCAACACAAGTGTTGATAAGTTTGTGGAAATCAAGGCGGCGGCACAGCGTAACTTCCGGCAGTTCAACAATCTTGCGCTCATTGCACTATTTGAGTGCAACTACGACTGTTTCTACCCGGTCAAAATGCCTGCCGAGCCCAATGACAAGCCCGCGAGAGTCCAAAAATGAGCTTACCTTTCAAAAAAGAAAAGTTTCTCAGCCGAACTGAATCCCGTTCGCCGCGCAAGCCTCTCACATCCGCAGTGAGGGGAATCACAGAGCAAAAAATTCTTTCGCAAGAACAAGTCCAACGCGTGAAGAGCAGGAATGAATTCGTTCGGGGCGAAAATCTTGCCAGCAAATGCGACGTTAATACCACTTCGGGGGACGCTCAAGATGGACTTTAATGGTCTGCTTGGGGTCGGTGATGTCAAACCATCGGCCGTAACTCTTCCAGCCTTCGGCGAGCACTTGGATGAGCACACGGCCCAGGGGCGCGTCTGGAACGTGCGCGACGCCATCGCGATTTGTTTTCACGTTCAATTCCATGGTCTTGTTCTTCTTGATTTTGTGCTCTTCAATGTACTTGAAATAGACACTGGCGTTTTCAACGGGCGAGTCTTTCTCGCCGCCAGTAACCTCAATCGTGATGCGGGATATGGGATCAGGATTGATTTTCTGAGCCGGAGCTTTTGATTCAGGAGCAGAAGACGAGGGATTTTGAGCCGCGACTTGGCAGACGACCATCGATATGGCAAGAGAAGAACACAGTAAAAGAGTTCGAGAGAAGCTGGTCATTGGAGTGAACACCATCCTCTATGGAAGGGCGGGCTGAGGTCAAGTCCCAAGAAAATTGGATGCGAGGAGAGCGAGAACTGCTGCTCCATTTGTTCCTGCGGATTTGCGCGAACTCGGCATGGAGTGGAAATTTCCGTGGTAGCCTAATTGACGGACTTGTGAGGCTCCTGTAAGTTTTCAAGAATCTGCTCCGAACGCAACACTGGGACAGTTGAACGCTTGGTAGTGCCCGCGGACGGTCAGCAGCCAACTCCAGGCTGTCTGCTTCACAAAAGTGTGAGAAAGCAAGGAGAGCAACATGGGCTTTGCCACGAATGCCATTCATGTGGGCCAAGAGCCGGATCCCGCGACGGGAGCAATCGTCGCGCCCATCTATCAAACATCCACCTACGTGAATGAAGAACTGGGAAAGAACAAGGGTTACGACTACGCGCGGACCAGTCATCCGAATCGCAAAGCGCTGGAACGTACGGTGGCGAAGCTGGAAGGGGGACATAGCGCGTACGTTTTCACTTCAGGAATGGCAGGAATCGACGCCGTTTTTCGCCTGCTGCGCCCCGGGGATCACGTGGTTCTATCCGAAGCCGTCTATGGCGGAGTCTTTCGGCTTTCCACGCAACTGCTTGTGCACTTCGGGCTGGAATTCAGCTTCGTGGATACCTCGATGGTGGAAGCGGTGCGCATGTCGCTGCGACCCAACACGAAGATGCTTTATCTCGAGACTCCCGCGAATCCGACCATGAGCGTGACGGACATCGCCGCCATGTGCAAGGTGGCCGGCGAGAGGAATATCACGGTTGCCGTGGACAACACCTTTTTGAGCCCGTACCTGCAGCGGCCGATCGAGCTAGGGGCCCATATCGTAGTGCACTCGATGACGAAATATTTGAACGGACACAGCGACGCCACGGGAGGGGCCGTTGTGCTTACTCGGCCTGAAGATGCGGAGAAGATTTATTTCATTCAGCGGTCGGCAGGCAGCGGACTGGCACCGATGGACTGCTTTTTGGTTTCCCGAGGAATCAAGACGCTGGCAGTGCGCATGCTGCAGCACAATGCAAACGGAATTACCGTAGCGCGGCACCTCGACGCGCACCCCAAAGTGCGAAAGGTCTATTACCCGGGATTGCCTTCGCATCCGCAGCATGAAGTCGCGCGGCGCCAGCAAAAAGGGCCGGGAGCGATGCTTTCGTTTGATTTGGGTTCCGTGGACGCCGCACGCAGGTTCCTGAATCATTTGCAGTTGTGCTCGCTCGCGGAGAGCCTTGGCGGAGTGGAAACGCTGGTTTCGCTTCCCGCGCTGATGACCCATGCCTCTATGCCCCCAGAGGTGCGGGAACGCGTGGGAATCACGGAAGGATTGGTGCGGCTGTCGGTGGGCATCGAAGACATGGAAGACATCATCGCAGACTTGGACCAGGCGCTGCTGCACGTGTAATCCACTCTGTGGGGCAGCTTGGGCGATGTCCCCTTCCATCGCTCCTTCACGCGATCAGAGCACGCTATTGCGGCTTCTTTCCGCTCGTCCCGGTTTTTCTTGGGCGGTTACGGTCACTTTTATGGACTGGCTCGCGGCAATCGCAATCTTTTGTCCCGCCGAAAGATATGCCCGCAAAACCTCCGGCTTAGCCCATTCCAAATCCCATCCATCCTCGATCGCCATTAGGACGTACTCTCCCGGTAGAATTCCAGCCAGATTGAATGTGCCGTCGCTATCACTCTCGTCCATGCGTGAATCTTCTTCCATCTCCAAGCCAGATTCGGGCACGAGGAGAACCATTACGCCTGATGCGGGCTTTCCCTCCGACTGCACTATCCCCGTCACGTGACCTCGCCCCTGCCCCAGTGTGACGGTAAGATCCACTTCGCTCCCAGCGGCAATGGTTATCGCGCGGCCCGACACCTTCGCTTCTTTCGCCGAAACATGCTGAATGTAGCAATCGTTGCTGGAAAGGTTCACTTGAACTTTGTAAGTTCCCGGTTGAATCTCGGGAAAGCTAAATGTGCCGTCTTTTCGTAATGGAACTGTTGCAGGAGGCAGCGTAGTCGTCGCAGTGTTGGCAAGATGCACATTTCCGGCTATTGCCCCTGGGTCTCCTCCAGGCAGAAGGATTCGACCGGATACGTTCGCCGTTGCCTGCAATGCGGAGGCATCAATTACTCCTTCCGATCTGGTATCTGCTTCGATGGAGCGGGAGGTCCATTCGTTTTCCCTATTCGTCGTGAGGACAAGCGATAGTTCTCCTGGTGGCAGCCCCGCGACCTCATATTCGCCAGGAGCAACTTGACCGAAGACGAGGTTCAGCACCGAGGTAAACGTGCCGAAGACTCTCTGACTCGCACCGACGCCAAAGGATGTCCCTGCATCGGCAGGCGAAACTCGGACGTGCAAGCGAGCCGCCGGCACCGCTTGCAGAGTAATGTTGGCCTCCTCCTTGTCTCCCGCGTTTAAGATCAAAGCGGCGCTGGCCTGCTCATCGGTTACGCCCGGATAAAAGGTAATCGGATAAGCCACGTCCAGAATAGGATCCGAATCCACGCTAATCCCTGACACGGCAAAAGAACCGGCGGCGCTTCCACCAAAGCCGGAGTTTTGCCTTGTCTGCGAGGAGAGTTGTGACTGGGCGTACCAGGGACGCGCCTGGACCGCTAGATAATATTTCCCGGCATTTAGATGAGCGAAGCGGTATTCTCCCAAGTCGTTCGTCTGCACCTGCGAGCTTACAAACCTCTCACCACTGCCCTTCATCGGATCAGAAGAGAAAAGGGCCACTTGGGCCGCGCGCACAGCCTCTCCACGTTCGTTGGTTACCCGGCCATAGATAACGGCTTCCGGATGCAGGCGAAAGATCAAGTGCTCGGAGTCTTGGTCCTTTCCGGTGGCAATGCCAACGAAGAACCCACCGTGCTGCTTGAACCCCTCATGCAAGTAGCCTGGCGCCGCGGCACTCAGGACATATTTCCCCGCCGCCAGCCCTTCGAAGGCAAAACGCCCGTCATCACCGGCGACGGTATTGGTCTGTTCGCCCCCGAGAGAAATCGACACTTGCGCACGCGCTACGGGGGCGTTCGTGATGTCATCCACGACCACGCCACCGATGCGATATGCGGCCTGCGCCCGAGTTTGTGGCTGCGGACTTGCCTGCCCGAGCGTTGAGAATAACTCCAGGAACAAAAGAAGCGCCGTCATTGCACCCCGTCCACCGGTTCCTGAACTTCTGCCGTTACGCTGGCCTCAGCCCGGGGTCCTAAGGTCACCTCGGTTGCGTGAGTCAGGTACCGCTGCATCGCGGCGGGATTGCGATACTCCGCATTCTCGGCGCCTCTCAGGGCGATGACGTAATATTTTCCAGGCGCCAGATTGCCTACCGAAAGTGAATTAGTCGATCTAAAGAGCTGGGACCGCTTCGGGTATTCCCGGGAGAAGAGCACCACACCGGAAGCCGACGGCTGACCGCTCTCCATTGTTTTTACGTTCAATTGGGAACCATCATCGCGCACTGTAATTTCAATGGGAGGCGGGGCGACACCCGGCGCCAAGGTCAAGTCATCACGCAGCAGGTCGACGCCGCCGCAACGCAGCGAAGAGATGTACCAAGGTCCGTGCGGGTTTGCGCTTACAGTGTAGGTACCCGGGACTAGTCCGTCGAACCGTGTTTGCGCTCTTCGGTCGCCGGGCGCGGTAGGTACGGTGATCCACGAGGAAGACGCGGGGAATTCCTGCGGCGTCAACTGAAGAGAAACTTGATGCACCTTATTTGCCACAGCATTGTCTAGGATTTCATCGCGGACTTGAACGCCGACGGAAATTCCGCTGCCAAGCACGACAACCAGTCCAGAAACGTCGCCTTGGATGTGGAGGGGAAGGGTGGCGATTAATGGCGGACGGTCTTCGTCGGCAAGGCGAAGCAGCCCGCTTCCCGTACTTCGTAAAGCAGGCCGCCGGTTCGCCGTAGCGCGCAGCAGGTACGTGCCTGCGGGGACTCCCATAATCTGGAATTGTCCGGTCTTGGAGTCCATGTGAAATCCGTTTTGCGCCGTTTCTCCGGTGGGATTTATCAACGCGACGTCGAATCCACTTTCCGGGGCCGCACCCTGTACTACGCCTGCCACGTCAAACAGGCGCAGCGGACCTAGACTTTGCGCGACGTGGACCTGAGCGCCCGCCCGAATCTCGATGGTAGTCGCGGACTCCGCGTCCGGGACTCCCGGGTAGAATTGCAAGCCGTATCCCTGCTGCTCATGCTTTTTTGAACGCAACCGGGAGCTATTCGACCAACTTCCAATGTTGGACGACTGGAAGGACAAGTAGTAGCGTCCCCGGCTCAGTTGCGCGAGCCGGAAGCTTCCTTGGTCGTCGGTTACGACGCTCCCGGCGGGAATCAGCTGCCTCTCACCATTCTGCACCTGCCAATGGAGTGCCCTTACGATGAGGCCCTCAAGCGGATGACCGTCGTCACTCTTCAGCTCACCGTAGATAATCGCTTCCGGGGTCAGCTTAAGGATTACCTGCTCGTTTTGACCGACTGCGCTGAGCTGTGTGGCGCCTAGTCTTTGAGGTTCCAGGCCATCAAAGAACCCTGGCTTTCTGGCAGAAAGCAGGTAGTCTCCTGGTTGGAGATCAGAGAAGGCGAATGTCCCGTCAGGGCCGGTGAACTGTGCTTTTTGCCCGGGCGCTTGCACCAAGGCGCCGCTGACCGGCTCCCCGGTGACGCTATTGACTACTTTTCCGCGCAGTTCGAGGAGTTCCGGGGTTGTTTGCTGAGCTACGACGGGAGAAGCCGCAAAGTACCAGAACAGGGGCGAGCTCAGGATCGCACAAAGACAAAAACGGCACTGCATGGATGATTCCAGTTACGCGTATCGTTGCTCAGGCCAGACTTGCAAGTTACCTGCTCAACAAGCTGGTTCGATTCGCGGTTCGGCTCTACGGTTGCCCTTTAAGGGCTTCGACCTAACCTGTGGCCGTAGCGTCGCTGAGCCAGGCTAAATACTCCGAGGAGCCGTCGGTGAGAGGCAAGGCGATGAATTCCGGCACGTCGTACACGTGCAGGCGCTTCACTTCCCTTTCCAATTGCGGTAGACGGGTGGCGGTGGTCTTGACAATCAGCAAGTGCTCGCGGGCGGATTCGAGCTTGCCTTTCCAGGTGTAAAAGGATTCCACCGGGCTGCGAACGACGTTGACGCAGGCGGCCAGGCGCTTTTGCACCACGGCGCGCGCAATCCTCCGCGTCAGCGCAAGAGTCGGGCAGGTGACAAGCACGACCCGCATGTTTTTTGCTTTGGCGCGATTCCCTTTTTCTCGAATTTTTTCTCGGTTCATGGTCTCTCGACTCGGGGGGGCCCTCATCATAACGGCTTTCTCGGCCTGGCACGAAAGGCTAAAATAGCGCCCCATGAGCACAGGCGCAGGATTAAGCACCCCTTCTCCCATCAAGTTTGGCACTTCGGGCTGGCGCGGCGTAATCGCCGAGGATTTTACGTTCGCGAACGTGCGGCTCGCGCTGACCGCCATGGCGGAGCATGTAAAGGCCAGCTCGCCACAACCCACGATCCTCGTCGGCTACGACACGCGCTTCTATTCCGAGGAATTCTCGCAGCTCGCGGTGGACATCCTGCAACATCACGGCATCCGTGCGGTGTTGTGCGAGACGTTTACGCCGACTCCCGCCGTGGCGTTCGAAATCATGCGTCGTAAGCTCGACGGCGCCATCAACTTCACGGCTAGCCACAATCCTGCGCAGTATCACGGCTTGAAATTCTCTTCGGCGGATGCCGGGCCCGCGCTGCCGGAAATCACAAAAGACATTGAAGCCCGCGCAGCCCAGATTGCGGCGAAGGGTGGAGTGCCACGGCTGCCGCATAGCGCCACGAAGGTGAAACCCAGCGAAAGCGTGAATCTGCGCGAAAATTATTTGAAGCGGCTCGAAGAACTCGTGCGCTTCGAGACGCTGAAAAAAGCGCATGTGAAGTTCGTCGTGGACGCGCTTCACGGATGCGGCGCTGGTTATCTGGACCGCGCGTTGCACGATCACGGCGTGGGGGTAGTGGCGATTCGAACGGATCGCGACTGCCTTTTCGACGGCACGGGGCCCGATGTGTCGGAAGAGAACCTCGCACCGCTGCGAAAAGTGGTGACCGACGCGAAGACCTCAGCCGGACTGGCCACCGACGGCGATGCCGACCGTTTTGGAATCGTGGACCGCGACGGCGCCTGGATCCAGCCGAACCTGATTCTCGCGCTCGTTTATGACTATCTCGTGGAAACGCGCCAATGGAAAATGCCCGCTGCCCGCAGCGTGGCCACGACGCAAATGATCGATGCCGTCGCGAAGTCGCATGGCCAGAGCGTTCATCAAACGCCCGTAGGCTTCAAATACATCGGCCAGCTCATTCGCGAAGACAAAATTGCTCTGGGTGGAGAGGAAAGCGCGGGGTTGACGATTCGCGGGCACATCCCCGAGAAAGACGGCATCCTTGCGTGCTTGCTCGTGGCGGAAATGATCGCGGAACGCGGCGCATCGATCGGCGAACAGATTCGCGCCATGTACAACAAGCTCGGGCGCGAATTCTGGCCGGTGCGCGAAAACCTGCATCTGGGCGACGAACAAAAGGCAAATGCCGTCCGCAAGGTGGCGGTGGACAGTTCGACACTGCTGGGCCGGAAAGTCATATCCATCGACCGCACCGATGGCGCAAAATTTGTTTTTGATGACGGATCGTGGATGCTGTTGCGACTGTCCGGCACGGAGCCATTGCTGCGGCTCTACGTGGAAGCGGAAAGCGCGGCAGCTTCGGCAAGGTTGACAAGCGAAGCGACCAAATGGGTATTGCAAGGCTGAAAAAATCGGGCGCTAACGAAAAAGACGTGCTGTTCTTGCGGCAGTACGGCGGCGCGCTGCTGGGTTTGTTGCTTTTCGCGCTGGTGGTTCACGACATTTTCGGGACACACGGCTATCTGGCGATGCGGCGCACGCAGCAGGAAATCAAAAAAGTGAAAGCCAACATCGGGCAGCTGAACAAGGAAAACGTTCAACTGGAAGAAGAAGTGAAAGAGCTGAAAAGCGACCCCCGCAAGATTGAGAAGATTGCCCGCGACGAGTTGGGCTTGGCCAAGCCCGGAGAAGTGATCATCAAGATTCCGCAGTCGCTGCAGTTGCCCCAAGAACCTGCTTCGAAGCCTTAGCCTTGCGTTTTTTCCAGGTTGTCCTCGCCAGAGAGAGCAACACCATCGCCAGAAAAATTGTGAACAATCCTGCCGTTGCTTTCAGCGCACTGCACTGCCCCTTGGGCAAAATCGAAAACCTTCCGTAAACAAATTCGATGTGCACCCAATACACTAGCAGCGAAGTGTTTCCGAGCTGGATGAGCGGGCTGAAGCCTTTTTGCGCGAATCCCCAGCGGCACCACGCGTAAACCAAAAAAAGAATGACCATGAGGATGCCGCAGCGCATGAGCAAGTAATCGGGATTGCTGTGCCAGTAGTCGTAAACGGCGTAGAGACAGATGCGCGACGAATCGAAAACTGTGGAGGCCCAGCAGGCCAGAACTCCCGTACCGCCCAGCAGCGCGAAGGCCAGACCTACCCTGCGTTTCGCAAAATCGGTGAACAAGTAGAGGCCGACGGCCAACCCCGCAAACGCGAACGCCGACCACGGAAATAGCGGAAAGAGCCATGGCTGCGGTTTGTCGAAAGTATGAACTCCATTGATATAAGACTCGATCGGCCAGGGCAGAAACTTTGGACGATGCGTCGTCCACAGCGGCGGCGTGGCCATCGCCACGGCAGCTGCCACGCAGAGACCGATCGCCAGTGTGCGGGTTCGTGCGGCGGCCACAGGGCCTTCACCGATCGCAAAGCAAAGCACGCCCATCAGCATCATCGAAAGCCCAAGAATGTTCAGAACGTCCACTCGAAGCAAATCCGTCCAAGGCGACCAGGGATAACCGAGGGCAACTTCCTGAACGCGAAAAAGCAGTCCCATGCCGAAAATTTCAGCACCGCGCCGAATGGTTTGCTTTGCCATGGCCTTGCGCGCGACGCCTTTTTCTCGCAAGCGCTCCGTGAAGAGCGCGAACGAAACCCCCGCCAGAAAAATAAAAAGCGGCGCAGGCAAAGTGCCGCCGAGCTGCGACCAAACGATCAGCGATGACGATTTTCTCGCCGCAGGGCTGAGCCACGAGTCGTAGCAATGCGTTTGAAACATCAGCACGCACGCCAGACCGCGCATCCAGTCGATGTACGCTAGCCGGCTCATCGGGGAAGGAGCCAGCACGCGGGCCGCGCCCTGAGTCCCGTTCTGCTCCATCGCGGAGTTGGTTTGGTCTGGCATCGCTCTGCGTTACAATTTTTCTTTGCCGCCCACTCGCCAATTCGGCCTGTTCTCCATGCTCGGCCTGTGGGCCCTGCTCACCCTTACCGGGGTGCTCTATGCCGTGTGGCTCGGTTACGGCGGTCGCGCCTTCGCTGCTACCCTGACGACCTTCGCCTTTTTGTTTTTGATCATGCTGCTTTTTGCCGCGCGCGGTTCTGAAACCTTACTCGCCGCACGGCTAGGCCCCGGCGCCGGATACTTGCAGGGCGCCGCCTTGTTTCTTCTCTACCTGATTTATGCGCTAGGGACAAATAGTTTTAGCTTCGGGCGTGCCGCAACCGCTGCGGCCCTGACATTCATTCCCCTCGCAATCGCGGCCTCTGCGGAACGAAAACCGGCCGGCACGTGGCAGGACTTTGTCATGATCGCGGGCATCTGGGTTGCGGTGAAACCGTTCCCCAACCGCTGGGGCTTTTCGATGTCCCATTGGCTGTGGCCGTTTCCGGGTGGGCAGTTGGCCTATGTCATGACGGTGCTACTGCTCGTTAACGTGGCGCTCGCCTCCTTCGTGCTTCTGCGGCGTTTGGACGGCATCGGCTACTCCATCGGCTGGGGCCGCCACTGGAGCTTTTTCGTCCTAGCGAGTTTCTTCGGGTTTGCGCTCATCGCCATCCCGCTAGGAACGGGCATGCACTTCATTCAATGGGAGCCGCGATGGAGGGAATGGACGTCGCTGCCGCTCACCGCGCTAGGTATTCTCTTCTTTACCGCCTGGCCCGAGGAGTTCCTGTTTCGTGGCCTGTTGCAGAATCTTCTCTCGCGCGCGTCTAAGAGCGAAGTCGCCGGTTGGTGGACCGCCTCCATCTTGTTTGGTTTCTCTCACATCACCAACCTGGGATTCCCCAACTGGCGTTATGTGGTTCTCGCCTCCATCGCCGGGGTTTTCTACGGCTGGACGTGGCGC
>QHYK01000150.1 GCA_003224085.1 Acidobacteriota bacterium
GAATCGTGTTCCTGCTGGTGGTCACTTCTCCGGAGCCCGACTTGGTAATTCCTGCTGAGCGCCAAAGGCATCTGTTTTGATCTCGGGCTTCATTTGCATCATTTCCTTGTGGGATTGGCTCAACGAATGAACATTCAGCGCGCACTGCGTATCGGCAATTTCGCCCTTGAAGGTCTTCTCGCCTGCTCCGCGGCCTTGGGCCGCACACAAGACAGCCCCAGCCAACGTTGTGGCAAGGAAAATGGTATTCCATCTCTTGGTCATTTTTGTAACCTCTTATCCTTAGCCGCATGCACGTCGCAAATCCCGTTAAGGCAGCACGACAAGCTTCATGTTCATCCCTTCATGGTCCTGGCTGCAGATCACTGTGCAGACCACTACGTATTCGCCTGGTTCGCTCGGGGCCGTCACGGAGAACTCCTGGACGCCCGGCTTTAACTGGAAATCCCAGTCGGGAACGGGGCTGCGATCCTTCGCGCGCAGAAGCGTGAAGCCGTGAATCGCGCCATCGCGATTAACGTTTTTCGCCTTCTTGGCCGTGATGCGCAGCGTTACCGGCTCGCCTGCCTTCAGTGTCATGGACGGCCGCTTCTGGTCCGCCATCTTGTACCGGCTGTCGTGGTCCGCCAGGACTTCAATGACCCGCGCGGCCGGAGGCGCGCTCTGGCCCCCTGCATCCACACTGGTAACCATCCACATCGCCAATACACATCCTACCCCTATCATCGCAAACAAGCATTTCACCTTCATTGGGTCATGTAGCGCAGAATGAACCTCATGTCTTCGTCGGTGATCATGGCGCGAACTCGCATGTGGCGTATCGCCGTAGCCATGACTCGTGGCGGAAATTTGTGCGGCTGCTGATGGCAGCGGCCGCAGTTTGTGCGGAATCTCTTTTCGCCCTCAAGACGCGCGGCCCGCTCTTCGGCGACAACCTCTCGGCCAGGCTTGGGCAGAGCTGGGCTATGCATGTCCGGGGAACTCGCCGTTGCTGCGGCGGCAGCGGCTCCCGTACCCGAAGACTTTTCCGCTTTCTCCTGTTCCTGAGCCATCGCCGAGCGCACCAACAAAGCAACGGCCGCCAGGCAACACCGTAGAATCCAGGTTTTCCTCATCGGGCGCTCCCCGTGGGCCCAAGGGGCACCACAAACCGATACGTAAGCCCTAATGTCCACACGTTAGCGTTTCCGGCGCTGCTGAATTGCCGGCCGTAATTGCTGCTGCCCTTCAATCCGTCCAGGAAGTAGTAGTTCAGCCCGAATTCGAACTGTTTCGTGTTCACGGGGGGAAGCGAGTCGCTCGGCAATGGTCCCGTGAAGAACTGCTGATATCGCGCCACGAGCTGCGTGCGGCGCATTTCGTTTTGCAGGAACGGAAGCTGGCTCAGCTTGTAAGCGGGCTCAATCCAGTATCCACTTCCTCTTTTCGAATCAGCGTACTCGCCGCGAATATCCAGGGGCAATCGCGTCGGTTGCCAAATCAGGTGAAATCCAAACAGATCCGAGCGCTCTTGTTGCAGTAGATGTTGAAAGGATCCGCCAATCTCTAACCGCGCCTTCGGTACAAAAATCCCCGCCCGTCCACCTGCAAACCGGTCGGAATCCACCGGACTTGTGGTTGAAAGGGCTGAAAAATAAACGGCGTAATTGATGTTGAATTGAGGATGTGCCCTAAAGCCTCCTCGCATCATGGCACCGGTGCTTGCGTTGCTGGGGCCGATTCCGATCGGCAGGATGAGAGGATCGGACTGCAAGTTTCGAATCCACACCGGATACAGCCTCTCGTTGAATATCCCGAAAGGCGTCAGAAACCGGCCCACGGTCATCGTTATGTATGGATTCGCAATGAAATCCAGTTGGGCGTATTCGACTTCCTTTTGAACGGGGCCACTGTGGAACCCGCTTCTTCCCGGCACTTGAACCAGGTCCGTTTCGAGCGTGGCTCGGGTTTCGAAGAGCCACTTTGGCCCGATGGGCAACAGCACCAGCGGCGTCACAAGGGGATGCAAGTCGGGCTGGCCGCCGGTAAAACCAGTGAGGAAGCCCGCGCTCCCTGTAAGCAGCGGTATGGGCCTGGCTTCTTCCTCCGGCGCTGCTTGCCCGAGCGCACTGGGAACAAAAGCAGTAAGAGCGAGAAGCAGCGCTATGACGGGCGTGAGCCCAGCCAGAGTGCGAAGGCAACCGCGCAAAGAGATGAATATTGTGGTCCTTTTCACAAATCATCCAAAAAGGCTGATTCTGGTCTTAAAATCCAGCTTGGGAGAGCCTCTGGGACCGGTCAAGTTAGGTTCTTGTAAAATGTGCTTGGAGAGGTATTTGCTAAGAGGCTGCGCGGGCAATTTTCCCGGGAATATTCAAGCGGTCCCAAAACGGGGCCGGAGCCCCGAGTCTCGGACTCGAAAGCGGCAATTGCCTGCTTTTTCGACTTTTTCGACTCCCCTGTTCCCTTCCACCGTGTCTCGTGGTATTCTCTTGCGGCCGTCAAAGTTTGACTCCAAAAGGAGCCTTGTTCCATGGAATGGACTACCCCTCGGCACGAAGAGATTGACCTCAACTGCGAAGTCAGCTCCTACGCCAACGCCGAGCTCTAATCGTTCGGTCCGCCAGACGAGCAAGCTGACTGGCGTACTGAAATGCGCGTAAAGGTCCTCGGATCTGCTGCCGGGGGCGGCTTTCCTCAATGGAATTGTTACTGTCCGAACTGTAGCGCTTTGCGCCGCGGCAAACTGCAGGTTCGTCCGCGCACGCAAACGCAGGTTATTTTCTCTCTCGACTCCAAAGTTTGGTTTCTTCTTTGCGCTTCTCCCGACCTGCGGCAGCAGATCCTCTCGGCGCGCGAATTAGCTCTGCCAACCGATGATTCAGCCTCCTTTCCCATCGGGGGCGTGTTCCTGCCAAACGCCGATGTGGATTCCGTGATGGGCCTGCTCCACCTGCGCGAGTTCCAGAGTTTTTTTGTTTTTGCGACGCTCGGCGTCCAATGCGTGCTCCTCAAGGAGAATCGCATCTTCCGCGTCTTGGAGCGCTCGAACCCGCCCGCGAAATGGCAAACGCTTTCCAGCAAGGGGCGTTTGGGTTGTCATTTGTCGGAGGATTCTTCCGGGCCGTCGGACTTTATTTGCGGCACCGTGCCACTGGGAGGCTGTTACCCGGACTACGTGAGCGAGGAAACGCTCCGCGCAGTTCCTGCCGAAGACGCGTCTGTCGGATTCGTGATGGAGCAAGACGACAAGCATCTCTTCTTTGCCCCGGCGATTTCGGGAGTTTCGGCAGTGTGGAAAGCCGCCGCGGAAAGGGCGGACGTTTCCCTTATCGACGGCACTTTTTGGAGCGACGATGAGTTAATGCGCACGGGCCGCAGCCGAAGAACTGCGCGCGAAATCGGCCACTTGCCGCTCTCCGGCCCCGGCGGCCTGCTCGAACAATTTCCAGCCAAGGCAAAAGGCCGCAAAATCTTGATTCACATCAACAATACCAATCCCATCCTTGACGAAGACCGCGCGGAGCATCGTGTGGCGCTCGATGCCGGCTTCGAAATCGCCTACGATGGCATGGAGTTTCAACTATGACCGTGCCAAGGACAAAAGCAATCGAGACACCTCTGCTCTCCGAAGCCGAGTTCATCGCCGGCTTTCACGCCATCGGCGAAGAGCGCTATCACCACAAGCATCCGTTTCATCTGCTCATGCATGAGGGCAAACTGACGCGTGGCCAGCTTCAGGCGTGGGCGCTGAACCGCTATTTCTATCAAAGCCGCATTCCTATTAAGGACGCCGCGATTCTCGCGCGAAGTGAAGATCCCGTTTTTCGCCTGGCTTGGCGCAAGCGCATTCTCGATCACGACGGCGACGGCACAAAACCAGGCGGCATCGAAAAGTGGCTGAAGCTGGTTGAAGCTGCCGGGCTTTCGCGCGATCTCGCCCTGCGCGGCGACGGCATCCTCCCTGCCACACGCTTTGCCGTGCAAGCCTATGTGGATTTCGTCTCCACTCGATCGCATCTTGAAGCCGTAGCTTCTTCGCTTACGGAGCTTTTTTCCCGCAAACTGATCGTTCTGCGCATGGACGGCTTACGCGAGCATTATCCCTGGCTTTCCGGCGGCCTTGATTATTTCACCGGACGCCTCACGCAAGCCCCCGAAGACGCGGAGTTCGCCCTGTCTTGGGTCGTAAAACACGCGCGCACGCCCGAGGAACAAGACAAAGCTCACGCCGCCTTGCGCGCGAAGTGCGACATTTTGTGGGCCCAGCTCGACGCTCTTTATTTCGCATACGTGAACCCCGGCTGGCCTCCCCCCGGCGCTTTTCTGCCAACCAAGGAAACCGCATGAGCCTGGACTTGAACAGCCGGCCGCGGCTCGCCCCGGGGTGCCGCATGGGAGAGAACAACAATCAGCGCGTCCTGCTGATGCCCGAACGCGCCCTGCGCCTCAACGGTCCGAGCTTGGAAATCGTTTCGCGCTGCGACGGCAAGCACTCGGTGTCACAAATTATCGGAGAGTTGCAATTGCTCTACTCGAAAGCCGAGCCGCATAGAGTCGCACAGGACATCCTCGGCTATCTCGCGCTTCTGCAAAAAGAACGCGCCCTCGATTTTGAAATGTAGCGGCCGCCTTCCGAGGCGGGCCGCTCTTCGCTGTCCATGATAACAAGCTTGCAAAACCCGCTTGCTCTCGTCGCCGAACTTACGCATCGCTGCCCCCTTCACTGCGTCTACTGCTCGAATCCTCTCGAATTGCAATCGCGTTCCACCGAGCTTTCCACGGAAGTTTGGTCACGCGTCTTCAAAGAAGCCGCCGCAGCCGGAGTTCTTCAAGCCGACTTGACCGGCGGCGAGCCTCTGGCGCGCCCAGACATCGTAGATCTTGTTCGCCACACCCGCGCTGTCGGCCTTTACGTCAGCCTCATCACTTCTGGCCTTCCACTCGACCAGGCCAAGCTCGATGCCCTAGTGCAAGCCGGACTCGATCATTTCCAGCTCAGCTTCCAGGGAGCGCGCGAAGAAACCTCGAACGACATTTCCGGCACAAAGTCCCATCAGCACAAGCTGCGCGTTCTCGAATGGCTCAAGCGCTATCGCATCGGCCTCACTCTGAATTTCGTCATCCATCGCCGCAATATTGACGAACTCGAGGAAATGCTCACCATTGTGGAAGAGTCCGGCGCGGGTTGCGTGGAATTTGCCAGCGTGCAGTATTACGGCTGGGCCTTTGCCAACCGCGAAAATCTTTTGCCCACGCGGGAGCAGCTGGACTATTGCGTTGAACGTTTGCATCGGGCGGAAAAAGAATTACAGGGCAAGATTCGCGTCGTCTTCGTTGTGCCCGATTACTACGCTAAGTTCCCCAAGCCCTGCGTTGGCGGCTGGGGCCGCAAACTCATGCTCATCACGCCGAAGGGCGATGCGCTTCCCTGCCACGCCGCCCCGGTTATTCCCGGTTTGAAATTTGAAAACGTGAAGAACCGCAGCTTGCGCGAAATTTGGGAACGCTCCGAAGCATTCCAGAAATTCCGCGGCGAAGATTGGATGCAGGAGCCGTGCAAATCCTGCGACCGCCGTGAACAAGACTTCGGCGGCTGTCGCTGCCAGGCGATGCTCGTTGCCGGCGACGCCGCCGCGACCGATCCTGTCTGCTCGCTCGCTCCGCAGCGTCCCAAAGTGGACGCCATCCTTGCCAAGATAAGTGGAGCACCTCCCGATCTGCGGCAACTCACAAGGTCCGATTGGCGCTATCGCCCGAACCCCTGGTAATCGGGCGGCGTTTGCAAGCAAAACGCCGGCAAGTTTCGGGCGACCAGTAGATTGCGGCCGCACTTCAAGTATTACTTGAAGCTTTGTGCCGCAAAGTACACAGGGACTTCTCTGGATGCCCGCCAGGCTTGCTAACCCCTTCTCCTTCAGTCATCTGCGGCCGCTTTCTTGGCTTCGCGGGGGGCCTGGAGCCGCCCGACCACTCGCGAAATAAACACCAGGCTTCCGAGCAACATGAGGGATCCAAAAACGGTCAAAGTGTGCGGCGCGCCGATTCGCTTCGCGACCCCGCCAGCGATCAGCGCGCCAATCGGCTGCACGCCCATGAACATGGTCGCGTACACGGCCATCACGCGGCTGCGGAGCTCATCAGGCACGCGGTTTTGAATCAGCGTGTTGGTCGCTGCCATCTGGGAGGTAGCCGCGAACCCCACGACGAAGAGCACTGCGATGCACAGCCAAAAAGTCTTAGCCCCGGAGAAAATCAGCAGGCCGATCGCGCAGGTCGTTGAAGTCGTTCCAATCCACCGCGCCAGCCCTTTGTAATTCGTCCGCGCTGCAAAATGCAGCGCGCCCAGCACCGCGCCAACCCCCGCCGAGCTCATCAGCCATCCCAGGGTCCGCGGATTCCCCCTCAAAATGTCCTGCGCGTAAATTGGCATAAACACCGCATACTGCAATCCAAAAAGGCTCAGCACGCTGAGCAAGAGTAGCGTCGAACGAATCGGCACGTCGCTCATCGCAAAGCGGAATCCCTGCACCAAACTGTTGAGCGGAGATTCATCGCTCGGCTTGATTTCCGTTTTGGCGATTCTCATCATCAACAACGCCACGATCACTGCCACAAAACTCAGCCCGTTCAGAAAAAAACACCAGCCCTCACCCAGCCAAGCAATCGTGAATCCTGCAATCGCTGGCCCCACCACGCGCGCTCCGTTGAATATCGACGAGTTCAGTGCGATCGCGTTTGGCAAATCTTCTTTGCCGACCATTTGCACCAAAAACGCCTGGCGGATGGGCACGTCGAAGGCGTTGACCATGCCCAACATAAACGCAATCGCAACGACCACCCACGCTCCATGCCAGCCCTGAATTCTGCCGGTCAGCGTCAGCGCCGCAAGCACGAATGCCAGCACCATCGAAACCGTCTGCGTAGCGATCACGCCGCGGTGCCGGTTGTAGTGGTCTCCCAGGTATCCGCCGAGCGACGACAGAAACAGCATGGGCACCTGGCTCGCAAATCCGAAGATTCCCAGGAGCGCCGCCGACCCGGTCAGCTGGTAGACCAGCCACAGTTGCGCGGTCGTCTGCATGCTCGTTCCGATGAGCGATATGAGTTGTCCGGCGATGAAGAGCTGGAAATTGCGGTGCTGCATGGCGCGGAAGCGCGTGGAAAAATTGGCGCGGCAAGGCATAGAGGCGCTGGCGTGAGTGCGCGTAGACAGAGCTGGGTTGACCGCGTTGCGGTCACTGCTCAAGAGAACCCCCTCCACTTGTTCGATGCCGAAAATCCAAACTAGTCACCATGCCGTGAAGCCATGGAAGTTGTCAACGCAGCGCAGTACTGACGCGAGCGCCGATTTGGTCGTTCCAAGTAGAGCAGCCGTTGCCTGTTGTAAGCCCCGCGAGCCATCGCATAGCTGTGGACATGAACACCAAGACGTTCAACTTCTTCAATGGAAGAAGGTGGTCTCAGGTGTCGTTGCCTCGTCCTTGGTTGGCTGCACTGTCAAAGCTCCGCACCGCCCACAAGCGTTTGAGCCGTTGTGAGCAGGGTTCTAAGAACCGCGAGAAGGCGCGTAGCAGGGTCGCTCATATTTGTCAGCGAGTAACCGATCTGCGCACGGATTTTCTCCAGAAATTGAGCACTCAACTGATTCACAAAAACCAAGTGATTATGGTTGAGACGCTCGGCACCAAGAACATACTTAAGAATCGCCGCTTAGCCAGAGCCATCTCGGATGCGGGCTTCGGCGAGTTCGTTGGCATGTTGGAATACCAGTGCAAGTGGCCTGGAAGAACGCTCGTCAAAGTAGATAGGTTCTTCCCGTCATCAAAGTTGTGCTGCATTTGTCACCAAAAGAATGTAGACCTCAAACTCCAAGACCGTTGGACGTGTTCGAGTTGCCATACCGAACATCAGCGGGACGAGAATGCCGTCGTAAACATTTTCGTCGAAGGTTTGAGAATCTTAGCCGAGGGACGCTCGGTATTAGCCTGTGGAGGCACGGTAAGACCTGAACGCGAGTTTAGGCGTGTGCCCGTGAAGCAGGAAACATCGTCGGAGGTATGTGGCCATGTCGCATAGTAACTCCGAGGAATCCCCCGCCTTTAGAATCACTGTAAGGCGTGGGGAGTCGTCAACACTGGTTCACTCGTTGGCCGGGTCCGGCGCGCCCACGTGCATGTGGCTCAAGTCGCGAAGCATGGCCTTGTCTTGTTCGCTCATGCCGCGCGTGAAGTTCGGATCGTTTAAGTGCTGATTGCGCGCCGACTCCGGCATATTTTGCAGCACCGCGAGCCGGTTGCTAATCGCCTTTTGACGCTGCGGCGGCAGCTGCCTCCATTTGGGGAGTACATCGGCCCGAATGTGATTTTGCTGTTCCGGTGTCAGCTTCTGCCAATTCCTGTAGGCATCGCGAATTTCTTGTTGTTTCTGGGGCGGCAACCGATTGAATTTCTCGCCATTTTGCAAAACCTTTTGCTTCTCTGCCGGACTCAAATCTTGAAAACGCCGCGGCTGCAAATTACCCGCATTCGGTGGCCGGTTCGGATTGAAACCCGGCTGCCGGGCGGACTCGTTGCCAGTATTTGGCGGGCGATTCCCGCCGATCATGCCCATCGATTCCGTTTGTGGGCTCTGAGGTTCCCGGTTCGGCGGAACGTTACTCTGCGGACGATCCTTGCCAGGACGGTTGTTGTTCGGCCGCCCGTATTGCGGTCTCCGATTTTCTTGTTGCGACTGTCTGCGCTCCTGCCTTGGCGTTTGCCCTTGCTGTGGTTGCCTCTGTGGCTGCGAAGGCTTATTCGCATCGTGCTTCTGCGCCGCACACGGCAGCGCCATCGCCGCGCTGATTGCCATCACGGCCAGCCATCCGCCGAATTGGAGTCGCAGTTTCATTGCACCTTACATCTGCTGCTGGCTCTGCTGCCCGCCATCGTCTTCCTGAACCGGCGCCGGCAATTCCGTCAGCGGCTCGAAGTTCGAAAGCAGGTCGTAATTCTCCAGCACTGGAATATCTTCCTGCGCAATCTGCGGTGGATTGTTCGCGGAGTGCGTCGCCACCCAAACCGTCGCCAGCGCCAGTATCGCCGCAGCAAACGCCGCGCGCGGCGCCGGGAACCAGGCCCACCAGATCTGCTTCAACGGCTCCGCCGCCACTCGCGCGCGCACGCGCACATCAAACGCCGGCGAAGGTTCGATCATCGGCAGCTCATCCAGCAAACCGCTCACAGCGCGAAATTCATTCACGCGCAAACGGCACGCGGCGCACGCCGCGAGGTGCTTTTCCACCTCCAGCCGCTCGCTTTCCTTCAAGCGCCCGTCCACGTATCCCAGAATTTTATGTTCCATCCGGCTGCAGCTCATGACTTCCCCTTCCTGGCCCAATTGCTACTTCCCTTGCTGCGCTACGAGGGGGGCGAGTTCCACTCGCAGCGCTTCGTATGCCCGGAACAGCAGCGACTTCAGCGCGCTTTCCGAGCATTGCAAGATTTTCGAAATCTCTCCGTAATCCAGCTCCTGATACTTGTGCAGCAGCACCGCCGCGCGCTGTTTCTCCGGAAGCTTTTCAATGGCGTGACGGATCATCTTTTTGCGCGTTTCCTCCACCAGGTGCTGCTCGATGTTCGGGTGCTTCTCGGCGATGTCCAGCGTCTTCTCTTCGCCTTCTTCCGCATCCACGGTCACGGGCGCATCGAGAGAAATCTCCATGCGCTGGTACCGCGTGTCCCGCATCGAATTCAGCGCCAGGTTCGTGGCGATGCGGAAGAGCCACGTCGTGAACTTCGCGCTCGGCACGTAGTCTTCGCGGGCCCGGTACACGCGCAAGAAAACCTCTTGCGCCAAGTCTTCCGCCTGCTCCCGGTTGCGCACCATGCGGTACAGGAAATTCACCAAGGGAGTCCGGTAGCGATGCAGCAGTAAGGTGAACGACTGCTCGTCGCCCGCCTTCACGTCCAGCATGAGTTGGACGTCCGACCTGGCCATAGCCGCCACACTGTATCAAACCCTAGTTGTCTGGAGAAAGTTGCGAATGAACGCGGTGTCAGAACGGGGCTAATCGCTTGGTTTAGCGGGCTTTAAACGCCGCGTTCATCGGGCGTTTAGAAATGCGCTTGGCAAGGGCTAGATGTGGAATAAGTGCTGCATTATCAATAAACTAGCAACCCCTGCGAACACTAGCAGCGCCATGCGCCAGTTCGGCTCCCGGTTCACTTCCGGCAGAAGGTCGGTTGCCGCCACATAAACTGTCACTCCGCCTGAGAGCGGCAGAGCGTACTTCAGCTGCCCCTGCAAGGCGCTCGTTAGGAGCACGCCAAACAGCGTCGCCGCTCCGAGTAACCCGGCTCCCAGGATGGCGTTGCGCTTCCCGCGCCCGCTGGCCAGCGCCACCGACGCGATCGTAAATCCTTCCGGCAGCTTGTGCAGGAAGACGGCCAAGAAAAGCACGACGCCCAGCCACGTCGAAATCAGAAATCCCGCGGCAATGGCCACCCCGTCAAAGAAAGTGTGAATCGCCATGCCCAGCAGCACGGTTTTTCCGGCATGCACCCCGCTGAACTCTTCGTGGTGTGTCTCTTCGCCAAAATGAAAGTGTGGGGCGATGGTGTGCTCGAACAAATGCACCAAAAAAAATCCAATGAGCACGAACAACAGCGCTCTTTCGCCGGAAAGCCGCACCGACTCTGGGATCACGTCGAGGAACGCCACTGCGAGCATGTATCCCGCGCCCAGCGCCAGAAAATATTGCAGGTATTGCCGCGGCCAGTGCTTTCGAACGACGAAGTATCCACCCACCAAATTCCCCGCCGCCGCCACCAACCCCAGCAGCGCCGCAAGCCCGGTCCGAAATGCTATGTCATGTTCCATGTTCGGTGATTAGAGATCAGAGATCGGAAAAAACAGCGCAGAACCCCAAAGACGCGCTTCTAGCCGAGTATGCGCGGAAAGAAACCACCCTTCGCGCCAACTCGGTTCTCTTATCTCCGATCTCTGTTCTCTGATCTCTCTTTGCGTTTCTTCACCCCGAGTGCCGGAACAGAATCACATCGCCTTCCTGCACGACGTACTCTTTTCCCTCCAGCCGCACTTGCGCCTTTTCCTTTGCCGCTGCAATGCTTCCCGCCGCCACCAAATCGTTCCAGCGCACCACTTCCGCGCGGATGAACCCTCTCTCGATGTCGCTGTGAATCACTCCCGCGGCCTTCACCGCAGGGTCTCCCTTGTGAACGGTCCACGCGCGCACTTCCGGCTCCCCCGCAGTGAAAAACTGGATCAAGCCCAGCAAATCATACGTCGCGCGAATCAGCCGGTTCAGTCCCGGCTCTTTCAATCCATATGACGCCAGCAGTTCCGCCGCCTCTTTCTCTTCCATCTCCGCCAGTTCCGCTTCCAGCCGGCCGCAGATCGGAACCACGGCCGCATTTTTCTTTCCCTGAAGCGCGCCCAACTTGTGCCGCTCCACCGCCGTATCCAGTTTGTCCGCTTCCTCATCTCCTAAGTTCAGCACGTACAAGACCGGCCGTGCCGACAAAAACAAAAATCCGCCGATGGACTTGCGCTCTTCTGACGTCAGCTCCACTTCGCGCAGGGGCTTCTCCGCCTCCAGTTGCGCCTTGCATTTTTCCAGCACCGTCTTCTCAAGCTCCAGCGCCGGGTCGCGCTTCTTTTTTAAATCTTTTTCCACGCGCTCGAGCCGCCGCACAATCTGGTCATGGTCGGAAAGCATCAGCTCCAAATCCAGATTCGTCGCATCCCGCAGCGGATCGATCCTGCCTTCCGAATGCGGCACGCTCGCATCCTGGAATACGCGAATCACGTGCGCAATCACTTCCACTTCACGCAGTTGCGCCAGCGCCTCGCGCATACGCTCTTTCTGCATGCCGCCCAGGTCCACATAATTCACCGTCGCGTAGGTGACTTTCTTGGGGTTGTAGAGCTTCGCCAGTTCCAGCAGTCGCGGTTCCGGCACTTTGGCCACGCCGACGTGCGTCGCCGACGCGCCGCCTTTCCCCTCGACGTGCGCCTTCGTCAAGATTCGAAACAGCGTCGTCTTCCCGACCTGCGGCAATCCAATAATCCCCGCTTCCACGCCCGCCCTTTCTCCTGCCGCTCTCTATGAATTTCCCGCCGGCACAAACCCCTCATGCTAGCACACCCGTCCGCGCTGCTCGTCGTTGTAGCGGCGGCCTTCTGAGGCGGGTCCCACCTCGCAACGTTCCCTGGCTCTAGTAAGGCAAGGAAAGGTGAAGAAAGGCGGATTGTGTTGAGGCCAGCATGGCATTTCCATGAAACATTTGGCCCTTTCGAGCCGTCTCAAGGCTCATGCTCGGCCAGAACCTTCCATGAACGTAACCGTCCTCGAGCTTTCCGCCTATGTCGGACTCGTCGCCGTTGGCGCAGTTACTCTGAACCTCCTCCTTGGGATGCTCATGGCCTTCCGCTACAGCCCCCACCGCTCCTGGCCGCATCACCGGTTCAACTATTTCCGCCTGCACAACTGGTCCGGCTATATCGCCCTTTCGGTGTCGCTCCTGCATCCGGCCATTCTGCTTCTGAACAAGGACCCGCGCTTTCGTTTGCTCGACCTTGTCTATCCTGTCCACTCTCCCAGCCAGCCGCTCGAAAACACAATTGGCGCCGTTGCCCTCTATCTTCTTGCATTCGTTATCGTTACCTCCTACCTGCGTCTTTGGCTGGGCCGCCACTTATGGAAGTCCTTCCATTTCAGCATCTATTTCGCCGCTGCTGCTCTCTTCTTCCACAGCCTGTTCACCGACCCCGCCTTGAAGGGCGACCGCATCGACTCGTTCGACGGTGGCAAGATCTTCGTCGAGTCCTGCTTCATGCTGATCGCGGTGGTCAGCCTCCTCCGGTGGCGCTACGCAAGGCAAAAAGCTCTCCATCTCTTCAAAGTTCCTGGCCAACCTGCAGCCTCAACTGAGCCGCCGTAGTGGCCCGCCTTCTGAGGCGGGCGCTTTTCTTCCCTGCCAAGACTCCGCCCGAGCGTTAGAATCCTTCCCACGGTTTCGCCCGACAATCATGTTCCGCCATAAAAACATTGGTCTGGGCCATTTTGATTATGTCGGCTACAAAAGCTAGTTTCCGGATTGGAGCTTCGCGTTGACCACCGAATACGAACTGTCGTTTGACATGCAGCTCGCAATGAATACGCTTGCGGCAAAGGACCCGCAACTTGCTCGGCTAATCAGGGAAACGCAGGAATTTCGCGTCGAAAAAGGCGTTGCCGAGAGCCCTTACGAAGTCCTCGTGGAAGCCATCACGCACCAATCTATCTCCGGGAAAGCCGCCGCGACCATTTTCGGCCGAGTCAAAGCGCTTGGCTCGAACGGGCGCATTCCTACGCCACAGGAAATGCTCAAGTTGCGCAAGCCAGCACTCCGCCAAGCGGGCCTCTCCACCGCCAAAGTCCTGGCCATGAAAGACCTCGCACAAAAAACCATCGCTGGCACCGTTCCCGCGCTTGAAGAAGCGCGCAAGCTCTCGGACGAAGAACTGGTCAAGCGGCTGGTTTCCGTCCGCGGCATTGGCGCCTGGACTGTCGAAATGTTCCTCATCTTCCGCCTTGGCCGCCCTGACGTTCTCCCTATCCACGATCTCGGCGTCCGCAAAGGTTGGGCCATCACCTACGGCAAAAAGCACATGCCCGCGCCCAAAGAGCTGCTCAAATTCGGCGAACGCTGGCGCCCCTACCGCACCGTCGCCTCCTGGTACATGTGGCGCGCCTGCCAGCGCGCTGGCCAGGCCACGCTGCGCAAAATCCGCCCCCACAAAACCAAGCCGCGCCGCTCCGGCGAATCTTTAAAGCGGCTACAAGCGAGTAAAAACTCCAAGGCTAGTAGCGGCTAAATTTTGTGCCAAAAACGCGGGCCCGATTGCCGATTTTCATGGCACCATTAGAATTGCGATGGGCACAGAGGAGCGTGCCCCGTCGCCGGCCGGGCTATTTTTCCTGTCCCGTGGACCACATCTTCGTCTACGTGCACCGGCTGAAATCGCGCCGCGTGGTTTTTGCGAAGGCTACAGTTCACCAGACGAATTGGAACCACTTTTCGCGGGAACGGGCTGAGGGCAAAACCATCCTGGTCAAACTGGCCGATTTCGCGGCCGACGATGTTCCGAGCGAAGCGGACATCGCCGTTGTCGTGGACTACTGTCCCTTCGAGCACTTTCCAGGTGCCGTTCCGCAGATATTTTCGATTGGTCGGGGCTTACGGAGATAACTGGCAGTGGCTCAAACAGCCGTCTGCGGATATTTAAGCCGACGCCGATCAGCAGATCGAGATTCACGCGCAGCGTTCCTTCCTCGCGGTAGCCTTTCGACGAAGATTCGCCGCCAGCGGGAAACTGGGTTGAGGAATTTAACGCCCTACGTTTTCGCCGCGATTTCACGCGCCATCAAATACATCGCCGCAATTCCCGCCAGCAACACCCCGCTTTCGAGCGAGACGGAAAGGACATGAAGGCGCGTGAACTCGGCGAGCAGCGGACTATCGGCCGCCGTCGCCTGAATCGAGCCCATTTGGAGCCGCAGAGCCGCCATCTTCGCGCTCACCTTGTATTGCGAAATTGCCGTCAAAGCGATCATCAGCACCACGCCGAGCGCCGCGGGGGCGGCCAGGCTTGCGAACGTTTTCGTCCGCAGGAGCCGCGCAAGCAAAACGATGCATCCGCAGACGATGCCGCCGACGTGCATCACGTTGAGCGAATAACCGACCAAGGCCCCCGCCTGGTCGCGGCTGCCCAAAATCCGAAATGCACCCGGAGCAACCACAAAGCTGAGGAATACATCGCTCCCGAGCCATAGGCTCAAACCTAGAAACTCAATGGCACGAAGGAAGGTTGACATGCGGTGATTTTAGCTAGAATGGCTTGTGACGCAAAGAAAGATGGTGGGCGACAAAGGACTTGAACCTTTGACCTCTCCCGTGTGAGGGGAGCGCTCTAACCAACTGAGCTAGTCGCCCGACGTTGCCAAGTGAGGCTAACGCGACGCCGCGAAGCGTCATTTATCTTGTAGCAGGAAGGGCCTGAGTTTTCAATGGAAAGCCTAACCGCGAACCGGCTCATTAGACGGGTGACCGACAGCGGTTAATTGAAGAGGTGACCGCGAAGCGGTCAATTGAAAGGGTGACCACGAAGCGGTCAACACATGCCAACCGCCACCGCCCAAGTTGTTTCGCAGCTCCAGCGCTCCATCGCTCGCGCCGTTTTTGGCAAGGAAGACGCCATCCAGCTCGCACTCATCACGCTCCTTGCGCGCGGCCACTTGTTGATTGAGGATGTTCCCGGCGTTGGCAAGACCACACTGGCGCAGGCGCTCGCGAAATCTTTTCATTGCAGCTTCCAGCGCATTCAATTCACCTCGGATTTGCTTCCGAGCGACGTCCTCGGCGTTAGCGTCTACAATCCCGAGAACCGTGAGTTTGAGTTCCGTCCCGGTCCGATTTTCGCGAACGTCGTCCTTGCTGACGAAATCAACCGCACCACGCCGCGCACGCAATCCGCGCTTCTAGAAGCGATGAACGAGGCGCAGGTCAGTATGGATGGCAAAACGCAGCTGCTGCCGCAGCCGTTCTTTGTGGTGGCCACGCAGAATCCCGTCGAGCACCACGGCACGTACCCGCTGCCCGAATCGCAGCTCGACCGCTTCCTGATGCGCATCAAGATGGGTTACCCTTCGCATGAAACCGAGCGCGAAATCCTCCGCAAGCGCATCGGCGACGATCCGCTGCACTCGCTCGAGCCGGTTGCGGAACTGAGCGAAGTTTTAGCCATGCAGCAGGCGGTGAACCGCATCAACGTAGATTCGAGCCTTCATGACTATGCACTTGAAATTGTCAATCGAACGCGCAAGACCGAGCAGCTTGCTCTGGGCGTCAGCCCGCGCGGCACATTGATGTTGCAGCGCGCCGCGCAAGCCCGCGCCTTCCTCGACGGCCGCGACTATTGCCTGCCGGACGATTTCAAGCACCTCGCCGTGCCCGTTTTTGCGCATCGCGTGGTGGCCAGTTCGCGGCACGCTTCGTTGCAGAAAAAATCGGAGACCACCGAGTCCGTGCTTCGCGAAATCGTCGAATCTGTTTCTGTGCCGCTGTGAGCTTGATGTTTCCGGAAATGTGTCATTCCTTTTTGACCGTTAATCATGGCTTTGATTCGATCCACTCTCGCGCAGTTCCTGGCCAAAGCCGACCTCCCAGCCGTTCGCGCTTTCTTTCTCTCTTTGACCGCCCTTTCTGGCGCTCTCCTTTTGGCGTTGTATTCCAGCGCGGCCGCGGAACTCGGCCAGCTTGTTCTCGCCAGCACTTCGGCGCTCGCCGCCCTAGCTATCGCTGGGTGGGTGGCCGTCACGCTGGTACCAGCGCTGGCTCGCCGTACGCCGCTGCGCTGGATCGGCTACAAAATCGAATACCGAATTTCTCGCGAGGGCTGGATCTATTTTGGAGGGCTGCTGCTCGTGGCGCTCGCGGCCCTCAACACTGGCAACAACCTGCTGTTCCTGATTCTCGCCAGCCTCATCGCCCTTATTCTCATGTCCGGGATTCTTTCTTCCATCAGCCTCTCTGGCGTGGAAATGCGGCTGGTTCTTCCGGAACACATTTTCGCCGGGCAGCAGGTACGCGCGGTCGTGGAGCTCGAAAATCAAAAACTCACGCTGCCCTCTTTCTCCTTGCGCGTCGAAGCGTTGCAGGAAAAAGGCGCCGCCGCTTCCGCCATCCTCGAGAAGCCGGTCTACTTTCCCTACCTCCCCAAGCGAGAAAGTCTCCCGCAAAGCGTTCCCATGACTTTTCAGCGCCGGGGCGTTTATCGCCAGGATGCGTTCCGCATCGTCACTCGCTTTCCCTTCGGGTTTTTGCAAAAGTCGCGGCGATTGGAGCTGAAAACCGAAGCCTTGGTGTATCCATCGGTGGAAGTGACGGCAGAATACATGGCCGTGCTGCCAGTGCTTCAGGGAGCGCTCGAAAGCATTACCAGAGGGCGCGGTCAGGATTTGTACGCATTGCGCGATTACGTCCACACGGACAGCGCGCGCCTGGTGCACTGGAAAGCGACGGCGCGTTCCGGTTCGCTGATCGTCCGGGAATTCACACGCGAAGAAGAGTCACGCATCTTGTTGGTGCTCGATCCTCATTCCGCAGCCGCAGAAAAACCTGCCGCTAATTCGCCATCAACACCAATCCAGATTGACGAGCGTTTCGAGCGCGCCGTGGCTCTTTGCGCCAACATCGCCTGGCATTTCTATCAGGCGAATGCGCTTCTGCAATTCCGCTGCGTCGGCATGGATACGCCGCTCGCCCCGGCGGAAAGGAACATCTTCGAAATCCTCGGTCACCTGGCCGTCGTGCAGCCGCTGCCGGTCGATCCGGAACAAAAGCTCATCGCCGAGTTGGCTTCCTGCCCGGAACTCTTCAAAATCATCGTGACCAGCCAGCCGCGCGGCTTTTTTCCCCACGCCGTCTGGAGCTCCTCCTACATCGTCTTCCTCGACGACCCGGTCTCCGGCTAACCTAAAAAACAGCTGAGAGAACAGAGAGAAAAGGCCTTGATACCCGGATTCCAATATATCGAAATCCGAGTATGGGCAAGAATTCTCCGGCACCCTCTTACTGTTGCCGTGGAAGCCGCTGCTTTCGTCGGGCTAGTGCGTCTTACGCAGGCGCCTCCGGGGCAGGGTAAGGATCCATCACAAATGATGCGCGAAGAGATCATTGCGGCGTTGGGCGGCGTTGGGCGGCGTTGGGCGGCGTTGGGCGGCGTTGATACGGAGGTTCGCGGCACTCGCGTCATTAGGCACTCTTCCTTGAGTTGTGCGAGAATCGCGACGCGCCATGCTGAAGGGACAGCAGTTCGCCTCATTTCGCAAACAACTGCTTGCCTGGTTTTGGCAATTCCAGCGCGACCTGCCTTGGCGGCGCACGCGCGACCCATACCATGTCTGGCTTTCCGAAATCATGCTGCAGCAGACGCGAGTCGCGGCGGTGATTCCCTACTACGAGCGATTTCTCGAGCGCTTCCCAAGTCTTCACGGATTGGCTGCCGCACCGGAGGAAGAAGTGCTGCGACGCTGGTCTGGGCTTGGTTACTACAGCCGCGCGCGCAACCTGCAAAAAGCGGCCCAGAAGATTGTTGCGGAGCACCGCGGCGAGTTCCCGGCGCGTCTGGAAGACGTGCTGGCGCTGCCGGGCATCGGAAATTACACGGCAGCAGCGATTTTGAGCATTGCGTTCGACCAAAAGCACGCTGTGGTCGACGGCAACGTCGCGCGTGTTCTTGCACGCCTAGGAGCCGTTCGCGGAGATCTGCGCGCTCGAGGGCGCTGGCAGGAATTGCAGGAATGTGCGGACGCGTATCTCGACCCAAAATCACCCGGCGACTGGAACCAGGCCATGATGGAACTCGGCGCTACGCTTTGCGCGCCAAAATCGCCGCAGTGTCTTATCTGCCCCGTGGCCCAATTTTGCGAAGGCCGCAAATTGGGCATCGCGGAGGTTTTGCCGGAAAAGCGCAAAAAGCGCGCGACCGTGGAAATTCATCTGGCCGCGGCAGTTTTTGCCGATCAGCGCGGGCAGACGCTTCTGCTGCCTCCGCCGGAAAAGCGGAAGGGGCAGACCCCGTCCGATCACGTTCCGACGCTTGTTTCCAACTTGTGGCACTTCCCGACAATCCCTGTCTACGATGAGCCCGTCGCTGGGCTGCGCGGCTTTCTCGGCAAGCTTCGAATTCAAACGCAAAACGGCCAATTACATTTCCTTCCCGCGGACAAAGTTCGGCACACCGTGACGTATCGCTCCATCACCGTACAGCCATTCCGTATCAACGTGAAGAAGCTGCCCAGGATCAAGGGCGCGGAAAAGGTTCCGCTGAGCGAGGTCACCGTTCTCCCCGTTTCGAACCTGACGCGAAAAGTCGCGCGAGCCGCATCAGGTCTAGCCTTTTCCAAGAAAAAAGCAAATTCCTCGTAGCCTTGTTTGGCGATCGGTAAGTCTCATAAGCGTTATCTGTTTGGGTGCCTTTCCAGCCGCGCGGAGCGGCGGCGGGGATTGCCGGTGCTAGGATCAGAGATCTGCCATGTCCGCCACTGCCGCAACCCCAGCCGTACCCGCTTTGCCCGCGGGACGCTTTTTTCGCGCTTCCCTTTCCCTGCTCGTTCTTACATCGACCCTGACGCTGGCAAGCACCGGCAAGCTGGATTTTCTCACCTCCATCGTCGCTCCGCTCGCGGCATTGCATAAGGGCTACGGGTGGTGGCACGGGCGGCCCGCCGAACTCACGCAACGCCGCGCCACGTTGTGTTTGCTGGCGTATCTCGCGTTTTTCCCGGTGGATGCCTTTTTTCTGTCGCGATTTTTTGTCGGCGGCTCCTCGAATCCGCCGTTGTTTTCGCTGCTGCTGGCGGTGGTTCATTTCCTGATCGTGGCCATGCTGTTGCGCTTTTACAGCGCATCATCGGATCGTGATGCACTGTTTCTTTGCATGCTTTCGTTCGCCGCGATTCTGGCCGCGGCAATTCTTACCGTCGACACGTTGTTCCTGACACTCTTTTTTCTATTTCTCTTGTGCGGAGTCTCGACCTTCAGCGCATTGGAATTGCGGCGCGGAGCCACCGGGGCTGCCTCGCCCCCTCCCGCGCGCTTGGAAACGGAACGCAAGCTCAATCGCGCCCTGAGTCTTGCAGCGTTCAGCGTGGCGATAGGAGCGATTCTCCTCGGAGGCATACTCTTCTTCTTCTTTCCCCGATTTAACGCGGGCTACCTGGGACGCGTCAGTTTCAACCCATCGCTCATGACTGGTTTCACGGAAGATGTCGAACTTGGCCAGATCGGGGAGATCAAAAAAAGCTCCACGGTGGTGATGCGCGTGGAGACCGGAAAGACGGTCGGATACGATCTGTTGCGGTGGAGAGGCATCGCACTGGCCCATTTCGACGGAAAACGCTGGACCTCCAGTGCCGGGAACCCTCAAAGGCTGGGAACGAAGCCGGATGGCTGGATTCACATGCCGCAACCAGCCCAGAAAGAGAACACTTCGGGGCAGACCCTCAATTACACGGTCTTTCTCGAGCCCGTGGCCACGGACGCGATTTTCATTCCGGGACGGGTCTTGTCCCTGCAGGGAAATTTCAGCGGAGCAGCCTCAAATTCGTTCGCCGCTCTGCAGCGCAACTATCTGATTACCGACGCGACCGAGACGCTGCGAAACCCGTACCGAAACTTCGCGGCCATTCGCTATGCCGGGATTTCGCGCTTGCCGCCGCGTGATGCAATGAAGCTGCGCAGCGCTGGAAGCAACTATCCCGGTGACATTACTCCGGCTTATTTGCAGCTCCCGGCCGCGCTCGACGCGCGCATTCCGGAGCTGGCCCGGCAAATCACAAAAAACGCGCAGACACCCTTCGACAAGGTGATGCGCCTCGAGAGCTACTTGCGCATACGCTACGCCTATACGCTGAACCTGACGGGAAAACCAGGACCGGATCCGCTGGCACACTTCTTGTTCGAGACGCGCGCCGGGCATTGCGAATATTTCGCCTCGGCCATGGCCATCATGGTTCGAACCCTAGGCATTCCTTCACGCGAAGTAAACGGGTTCTTGCCGGGAGAGTACAACGACCTCGCGGGCGACTACATCGTGCGCGCGAGCGACGCGCATAGCTGGGTTGAGGTCTATTTTCCTGGAAATGGCTGGCAAGTCTTCGATCCAACGCCGTTCAGCATGGAAAGCGGAGGGGGATTTTTCACGCGGCTCGGGCTGTACATCGATTGGATGCAAATCACCTGGAACGAATGGGTGATCGGCTACGATTTCGCACACCAGGTGGGGCTGGCGCAGAACTTGCAGCGCGGCTCGAAAAATTGGGGCGAATCCGCGCGGGCTTGGTTCGACCGGAAGCAACAAGACGGAAAGCGCTGGCTAAAATCGTGGCAGGTGCAACATGGCTCGCTGGGATTCCTGTTGCCCGCAATGCTGGTCCTGCTGCTCGTGGCATTGCGTTACAACGTGCCGGCGGAAGTGCTTCGCCGCGTGCGGCTGTTCGTTCGAATTCGTGCAGCCAAGCCCGGGCGTTCCGATCCTCAGCTGGCCTCGCGACTGTACGGCGAATTGCTGCGGATGATGGCGCGGCGGGGGCTAATGCGTAGCGAAACCCAAACACCACTCGAATTCGCAGCAGCGGTGAGCTTGCCGCAGCTTGCCCCTGCCGTGCAGGAGTTCACACGGCTCTACGCTCTCGCGCGCTTTGGCGGCGCGCCGTGCGACTCGATGCGCCTTGGACAATTGCTCGCGGAGGTTCGCGCTACCTTACGCAGGCGTCCCCGGGCTTTCCATTAACATTGCTTTCGCAGTGTCAAATCGCGGAGCCAAGGGTAAAGAATCGCCCATGACGAATAGCCACAGAAAAGGATGACCGGTCTGGTGGCATGAATCTTCCTTTCCTCAACACTCTTGTATACCCCTGGTTTCTCGCTCCCAACCACGGGACTGCCTTGTCCAAGACGGCGACTTCCCCAGTTGCTCCGACTCGGTGAGCTAACACCAGCTTCGTGCTCGGGTAAGGCTGAGTCTTGGTAGTCTTGGTTGTCAGCGCTGAGGCAAACGCAGGCTTGCCATCACCATAGAAGTCATTATTATAGCGAGCCCATTCAAGGGTAGGAAGTCGGTTCCCATAACTCAAAGTATGGCCTGTCACCTTGATGAAATACTGTTCTCCCTTTTCCGTTGCGCCTTCGGGGTCAAGTCCGGTCGCGCGTGCTAGAATTGAGAATTGCGACCAGGGGTGATTTACTGCATAGGACCAAAGTCGGATTCGTGAGCCTGGGATGTCCGAAGAACCTCGTGGATAGCGAGGTGATGATGGGCATTGTTGCGCGTGATGGCTATGAGCTTACGCCGCGCGCGGAGGAAGCGGAAGTGTTGGTGGTCAACACGTGCAGCTTCATCGAGGCGGCGCAAAAGGAATCCATAGACGCCATCCTGGAAATGGCGGAGCACAAGAAATTCGGCGCGGCGAAGAAATTGATTGTGGCCGGCTGCCTGGTGGAACGCTACCGCGAGCAAATCCTGGAGCAAGTGCCGGAAGTGGACGCCGTGGTGGGCACTGGCGAAGTGGAACGCATTCTGGAAGCGGTTCATGGCGACTTGCGCGTGTTGCCGGCGCAGCCGCCGACTTTTTTGTATCACCACTTCACCCCGCGCGTCATGACCACACCAAAGCACGCCGCTTACATAAAGATCGCGGAAGGCTGCGATCATCCTTGCACGTTCTGCATCATTCCCGAGCTGCGCGGGAAATTCCGCAGCCGGCGATTCGAATCAGTGGTGCGCGAGGCTGAAAATCTCGCCCGGGCAGGAGCGCGAGAGATCACGCTAATCGGCCAGGACACAACTTCGTACGGGGAAGACCTGGGCCTGCGCGACGGCTTGGCGCAATTGCTTTCTAAACTCGCACAAATCGAAGAACTATTGTGGGTGCGGTTTCTCTATGCGTATCCCAATCGAGTGACGCAGAAATTGCTGGACACGATTGCGGCGCATCCACGGCTGGCCAAGTACATCGACATGCCGCTGCAACACGCCAGCCGGAAAGTCCTGGCGCGCATGAAGCGCGGTTCGAACGGCGACGCGTTTCTGCGCTTGCTGGAAGGAATGCGAAAGACGATTCCTGGCGTTTCGTTACGCACGTCATTTATCGTCGGATTCCCGGGCGAAACGGAAAAAGACTTTCAGGAACTTGGCGACTTCGTGGTGGAGGCCAAGCTGGACTGGATGGGCGTTTTCGAATATTCGGATGTGGATAACGCCGAAAGCCACGCGCTGGACGACAAAGTGGACGCGGGGACGATCAGCGACCGGCGAAACAGGCTCATGGCAGTCCAAAAGAAAATTTCGAGAGAAAATCTGCGGTTGAAATATCGAGCGGCGAAGCGCGAAACCCTTCTGGCGCTGGTCGAAGGGCTTTCCAAAGAAAATCCGCTGGTGTGGGAAGCGCGGCTCGAAGGAATGGCGCCGGAGATTGATGGGAAGCTGTATCTAACTGACATCGAATTGCCCAGCGGCGAAGTGGCGGAGGCCGGAGACGTGGCCCGCGTGCAAATCACAAAGTCCGATGCGTACGACCTGATTGGGCGCGTGGTCGAGATCCGGCCGCGGCCGGCAAACAGAGCGAACGAGAACGTCAGCGTTGCCAGCGCTGCGCCCGTTCCTCCGGCGGAAAAACTTCACCGAATCGCGACCGGAGCGCCCCTCCGCGTGTTGGGGTAGGCTATACTTCTCAGTTGAAGAGCGATCTTCCGCGGACGCATTTGTGTTCTTTCTGTGTCTCGCTTTTCTTAACACAGAGGCAACGGAGTTCACAGAGAAGAGAATTTGTTTTATGAAGCACAAATGCCCGATTTGCAAAACGGTGACAGATTCGGAAGTTCACAAGGATTTTCCGTTTTGCAGCGAACGCTGCCGGGGGCAAGACCTGGGCAACTGGGCCAGCGAGAAATACGTGGTCTCCGAGCCAATTTTCGGCGAAGAGGAACCCGCGGAAGGTGAGCGCAAGACGATCCTGCTCGATCTCGACAAATCTGATGACCACGAATCTTAGCGCCGCGCCCGCGTTGGCGCCCCCCAAAAAGCCACGGCTCGCCTTGGCGCTCGCGACTGTGTTTGGGCTTGGCTACACCCGGAAGGCGCCCGGGACGTTCGGATCCCTGGCAGGCGTGCTCACCGCTTTTCTTTCCGCCATATTTTTTCTGCATCCGAAGTCGGTTCGCGACTTGTTTTCGCTGCATCCGCTGGCAGACACGGTCCTCAGAGAGAGCCTGTTTGGCGCGCCCGGAACAAACATCCATAACACCTCGTTGGCCTTTCCCTTATTTCTCAGCGGGATTTTGTTTCTTTTGCTTTCCATTCTTGGCGTGTGGAGCGCCTCGCGCGTGGCTTCCTACGAGCGCATCGAAGATCCGCAACAGGTGATCATTGACGAAGTGGGAGGCCAGCATCTGACGCTCCTGCTGCCGCTAGTTCCCATCGCTTTGCCGCACCTGACCGCGCACTTGGACTTTTCTGCCTACACAATCTTTTTCGCCCTGAGCCTGGCCAACTGGAAATACCTGCTCTTGGGTTTTATACTTTTTCGAGTATTCGACATCTGGAAGCCGTGGCCCATCCGCCGCCTGGAGAAATTGCGCGGCGGCTGGGGCATCATGGCGGATGACTGGATGGCGGGGCTTTACGCCGCAATCCTTTTGCGCGTAGCGTTGCATTTCGGCCTTCTGACAGTTCACATTGGTTGGGTATGAAATTCGGCTTCGGTTCCTCGGCTGAAAAGAACGGCATTCCGCACATTGAGAGAGTTGCGCCTGTAGCGGCCATTCCCGGCGGAGAGATGACCATTCACGGACGCGGCTTCGTTTCGCGCGGGCAGGCGCGGCCGGTGGTGCATTTTGGAGATGCGGAAGCAAGCCTGGCTCTCGCCAGCGAAAATCGCTTGATCGCGCGCGTGCCCGAAGGTGCGAACGGCGGCATGGTGCGCGTAGCATCCGACGGGCGGGAGAGTTCGCCGCACCCCGTACACATCGGCATTCAAATCGCCGACAATCTGCATCCTGTAACGAATCCCGTAGTGGATCACGAAGGCAACATTTACGTGACCTTCTCCGGGCCGCGCGGCCAGCGTGTCCCGGTTTCGCTGTACAAGATCACTTCGAACTATGACGTGAAGCCTTTCTTGACCTCGCTCGTGAATCCCACGGGCTTGGCGCTCGATCGCGAGGGGAATCTTTTTGTTTCGTGCCGGAACGACGGCACCATTCATTGCGTGACTCCCGACGGCCGCTCCGAACAATGGATCGAAGGCATGGGCATTGCCACAGGCATGGCCTTTGATCGCACGGGGAACCTGTACGTAGGCGACCGCAGCGGAACAATTTTCAAGATCAGCCCGACGCGCGAGATTTTTGTTTTTGCGACACTCGAGCCATCGGTGGCCGCCTATCACCTGGCGTTTCATCCCAACGGCGACTTGTACGTGTCGGGACCGACGACATCCAGCTTCGACCGCATTTACCGCATCACGCAGGGCGGTGAGGTCAGCGTTTTCTTTCGCGGACTTGGCCGGCCACAGGGGCTGGCATTTGACCGCGACGGCAATTTATACGTGGCGGCATCCTATCAAGGTTGGCGAGGCATCGTGCGCATCAATTCGCAAGGGCATGCGGACATCGCGCTGAGCGGTTCGGGACTGGTGGGCCAGGCGCTGCAGTCCTCCGGGCGCGCCATCCTGGCTACTACGGGGGCGCTTTTCACTCTGGATTGGGACGTGCGCGGCCTGCCACTTTTCGGATCATCGAACTGATGAAAGCAGAGATCATCGCAGTGGGTTCGGAACTACTGACTCCGGACCGCATGGATACCAACTCGCTCTTTCTCACGGAAGAATTGAACAAGCTCGGTATCGAAATCGTTCGCAAGACGATTGTGGGCGACAACCGCGAGTTGCTCGCGGAAGCGTTTCGCGATGCGCTTGAACGCGTGCCGCTGATTCTCGCAAGTGGGGGACTTGGGCCCACCGAAGATGACCTGACTCGCGAAACTGTCGCCGAGCTCCTTCACCGCAAGCTCATCTTGAACGAAGCCATTCTCAGGTACATCGAAGGACGTTTCCGCCAGCTGGGCCGCGAGATGCCCCCGGTGAACGCGCGCCAGGCTATGGTGCCGGAAGGCGCGGTGGTGCTGGAGAATCCGCGCGGTTCGGCGCCCGGATTGTGGCTGGAAGATAGAGGAAGATGCATTGCGTTGCTGCCAGGGCCGCCTCGGGAGCTGAAGCCCATGTATTTGGAGCAGGTGTTGCCGCGCCTGGGGAGGAGTGGCTCAGGCGTACGTATGTTTCACCGCGAGCTACGCGTGGCGGGACTGGGAGAATCGGCGCTGGAACAGCGCATCAAGCCGATTTACACGCGCTACTCCGACGTGAACACCACGATTCTTGCGGCGCCCGGCGAAATTCAGATTCATTTGCGCATGTGGACGGACGACGCTGCGCAAGCAGAGAAAACGCTGGACGAGATCGTCCAAGGTTTCGAGCTGGCGCTAACCGACCGGATTTATTCGAAGGATGGCTCTTCGATGGAGGAAGTGATCGCGCATCTGCTCACCCTGAATAAGGCCACGATTGCCGCCGCAGAGAGCTGCACCGGCGGTTTGCTGGCCGAGCGACTGACGAGCATTGCGGGAAGCTCGTCTTATTTTCTGGGCGGGGTGGTTTGTTACAGCAACGATTTGAAGACTTCGTGGGCGAATGTGCCTGCCGAGCTGATTCAATCAAAAGGCGCCGTGAGCAGCGAAGTAGCCAAGGCACTGGCTGACGGCATCCGGCGCAGCGTGGGCAGCACGCTGGGAGTGGGCATCACGGGAATTGCCGGGCCGGGCGGCGGCAGCGAAGAGAAGCCAGTCGGCACGGTCCACATCGCGCTGTCGCACGCGGGCGGCGTGAAAGAACGCGGCATGCGCTTCCCGGGCGATCGGGAAGCGATTCGTTGGCACGCTTCGCAACTTGCGCTAGATATGGTGCGTTTGCACTTCCTGTACAACGGCGGAGAGCCGCCACGACACGATGCGAAAAGGCCGTGAACGGTGCGCCTCTTCGTTGCGCTGGAAATTCCTTCCACGGTGCGCGAAAATCTCGCCTCCCTGCTAAATTCGTTTCGCGCTATCACGAAGGAGCCGCGCTGGGTGCGCGCCGAGAATCTCCACGTTACCTTGAAGTTCTTGGGAGAAGTCGCCGAAGAAAAGCTCGCCGCGGTTCGAACTGCGCTTGCAGGTATTCGTTCCGAACAAGCCGTGGCGCTGGAGTTTCGCGGCCTGGGATTTTTCCCCAACGAGAAGCATCCACGTGTTTTTTGGGCCGGGATGGAAGCACCGCCGAATTTGAAAACCCTGGCGGCCGATATCGGAGGAGCGGCGGAAAAGCTGGGAATCCCGCGCGAAAAGCGGGAGTTTTCGCCGCATCTGACGTTGGCGCGTTTCGAACGACCGCGCCTGCCGGACTCCTTGCGCAAAGCCATCGCGGAAAACGCTCAGCGCGACTTGGGCTCTCTTCGAACGAATGAATTCCACTTAATTCAAAGTAAGCTGAAACCCTCCGGGGCGGAGTACACTACGCTCGCGAGTTTCCGGTTCGCGACCAATGCACAATAACAACGCGATCGCACTGCACATTTCGCTCTCTCTTCTTGCGATTCCAATCGCTGCCTATTTTCTGGGTTCGATTCCGTTTGGGTTGATTCTGGCGCGAGCATTCGGACGCGGCGACGTCCGCAAAGTGGGAAGCGGAAACATCGGAGCCACCAACGTTGCGCGCGCTGCGGGCCTGTTAGCAGGCCTATCCACGCTGGTGCTCGACATAGGCAAAGGTGCGGGAGCCGTTCTGCTCGCAGAAAGACTTTCGAACGACAGCGCCACCTGGATGATGATTGCAGCTTTGGCCGCGCTCCTGGGGCATGGTTTCCCGGTTTGGCTGAAGTTCCAAGGCGGCAAAGGCGTCGCCACGGCGGCGGGAATATTCCTCGTGCTCTCCCCGCTCGCATCTCTTGCCGCGGTCATTCTGTTTCTTCTGGTAGTGATTTTTTGGCGATACGTTTCTCTTGGCTCGGTCTGTGCGGCTGCGGCCATGCCACTATTGATTTACTTTCTATGGGCGCCGCGCCACGCTCCGCCGCTGGCGGTCACGATCGGGGCTTTGGCAGCGGCACTTCTCATCATTTACAAGCACCGCAGTAACCTGCAGCGCCTGATCGAAGGCACGGAACCAAAATTTTCATTCGCGAAGAAATAAGGGAGCGCAATGACGCGCATCGCCATCCTGGGGGCCGGAAGTTGGGGCACAGCGCTGTCTGTCGTGCTATCACGCGCGCGGAAACCACATGAAATCGCCCTCTGGGCGCGCGACGCGGCGTTCGCGGAAACGTTGCAGAAGCACCGCGAGAATCGTGAGTACCTTGCCGGAATTCGGCTGCCGGATGGCGTCCGCGTGTCTCATGACATGCCGGCGGCGCTGTCTGAGGCACAAATCGCCATTGGTGCAGTCCCCTCCGTGCACGCGCGAGCCGTCTATACCCAAGCTCTTCCCTACATTAGGCCCGAAATAATTTTCGCAAGTGCAACGAAAGGGCTCGAACCTCGGACGCACCAGCGCATGAGCCTGGTCCTTGCGCAAGTCCTGGCAGGAGCCGGAACCGTGGAAACGTCGCGGCGAATCGCCGTGCTATCGGGGCCGTCCTTTGCTGCAGAAGCCGCCCGTGGCGAGCCGACCGCCGTGGTGCTAGCCGCGCAGGACGCTGCCCTTGCAAGCCTTCTGCAAGAAGAATTTTCCGGCCCATCTTTTCGCCTGTATACCAATGACGACGTGCTTGGCGTGGAACTCGCCGGCGCGATGAAAAACGTGATTGCCATCGCTGCCGGAGCTTGCCAAGGGTTAGGGCTTGGTTCGAATCCGCTCGCCGCGCTGATTACCCGCGGCCTTGCGGAAATGATGCGTCTTGCAGCGGCCCTGGGAGCACGCCCGGAAACACTGAGCGGTCTTGCCGGCCTAGGCGATTTGGTTCTCACGTGCACAGGAGCGCTCAGCCGCAACCGTCACGTAGGAGTCGAACTCGGCAAGGGTCGCAAGCTTCCCGAAATCCTCGCCGGCATGCGAATGGTCGCGGAAGGCGTGGATACCGCCGCGCCGCTCTTGGCGCTGGCGTGCGAGCACGGAATCGAGATGCCTATTACCGAGCAAGTCGACGCGCTTGTTCACCGCGGCAAATCACCGCAAGACGCGATCCGCGAAATCATGGATCGGCCTCTCAAGCGCGAATGAACCCAGGATCGCCGCAAGCTCATTTTGCGCCACTAGTACCAAAGTCCTAGTTGTAGTTGCGAGACGCCCTGCCGTAGTTGTCTCCAAGGGAGTCCTGCGGCCACCTAAAATCAATGGAGATGCCGCCCACCTCTCAATCTCCTTGGGCCCTCTGGAAACGCCTGCGCGCAGGGCACGTGCGCATTCTCTGGCTCGTTCTTGGCGCACTCCTTATGGTCAGCGTTCTGCCACTGGGCCTGTATCATCGCCTTGTACTTCAACTCAGCCAGGACAAACTGGTGGACCAGGAGCGCGTTCAGCAGACCGACCTGGTGCGCTCGTTGGTGCTCGAAATCCAGCACTTTGAATCCAACTTGACGCAGCAACTCCTGAGCGAAAGGCAAATTCTGGACCTCACGGAAACGGGGCGGCGCACAAGCCTCATTGACGATGTGGAAGATCCAGTCGCGGAGCCCAAGGTCACCCATCTGCTTGAGAATTTCGTTGAAAGCAACCCGAACACGTTTATCTACTTAACGGCCGTAGGCAAATCCGGCCGAGGGACGAGCGCATCACAAGGACATTTTCGCGCCGAGCAAGACCCGTTCGTAGCCAAGGCATTGCAGCGCGCGTTTGTCACCTGTTTGCAATCGCAGCAGCTACAAGTCACCAAATTCCGCAGCGATCCGTTGGCGTTGGCACCCGACAACCGGCCGGCGTTTGTGGTGGCCGTTCCGCTGAAAGACGCGAACGACAATTTCACCGGCATGCTTGCTGCCGTCGTTTCGCTGGAACCCATCCTTCGGGGCTTGCAGGACGCCAGCGTTCGCGGCCGCTCCGTTTTTCTCGTGGACCACAACGGGAAAATCGTAGCGCATCATGACACCAACAATTTTGTTCCCGGCGCGGACGCGCAAGGCAACGCGCTGGTCGACCAGGTGCGCGCGCTCCCTCAGGACCTTCGCAACACCGCGACGATGCGCTTTTCCGAGACTGTCAAAAAGCGTTCCGTCGAAATGGTCGGCACCTACAGCACGTTTCCCGAACTGAATTGGGCGGTCATCGCAGAGCGGCGCCTCGACGCGGCGGAGAGCGACACGGGTGTCGACGAACTGAACCGACAAGCGCTGGTGTTTGCCAGCATCGTGGTGTTGGCCGCCATCGTCGTCGGATACTTTTTTGCCGTGGGCATCAGCGGACCCATCCGCGGGCTTGCGGCTTCCACGCGCGCTATCAGCCGCGGTGAATTTCATCAGCGCTCCGTGGCGCGCGGAGCCCTGGAAATCAGCGAGCTCGCCGAGAATTTCAACAAGATGGCCGGCGACATCGAGGAATTCATCGAGAAGCTGAAAGAAGCGGCGGAAGAAAACCGCGAACTGTTTATCGGCTCGATTCGCATGCTCGCCGCGGCCATCGACGAAAAGGACCCGTACACGCGCGGTCACTCCGGCCGCGTGGCGAAGTATTCAACGCTAATCGGGCAGGAACTTGGCCTTTCCGCCGAGGAACTGGACAAGCTGCGTATTTCCGCTCTGTTGCACGACGTGGGAAAAATCGGCGTCGAAGATCGCGTCTTGAAAAAGCCGGGTGCCCTTACACCCGAAGAATTCGCCTTGATGAAACAACACACGGTGAAAGGCGCGAACATCATGCGCCCGGTTTCGCAACTGAAAGAGGTGCTGCCGGGCATCGAGTTGCACCACGAGCATATAGACGGCCGCGGCTATCCCTATGGATTGTCGGGCGCGCAGATTCCGCTGATGGCGCGCATCATCGGCGTGGCCGATACGTTCGATGCGATGACCACCAACCGTCCCTATCAGACAGCCATGGATCTCGACTATGCGATGGAACGCATTCGCGCGCTGGCCGGCACGAAGTTCGACACCGTGGTCGTGAATGCGCTGGAATCCGCGGTCCAGCACGGCAAGCTGCGCCTTAGCGCCGTCGAAGTCCACGTCTAGCCTCTTTAACCGGCCAACCGCATTGAGGTGCATGCAGAAGCGCGTATGGAATGACGAGAAGCAGAAGGCTCCGAAATCTTACAGGCCATCCGTTGTTTTCTCCTGCATCGTCGTTGCCCTGCCGCGGCTTGAAGATGTAGGAGCTTCGGAGTTTGCAGGAGGCAGGCTTGGCGGTCCTTTGTTTCGAGATGGCCGACTATGGAATTGTTCTTTTTATATGGGCCGTACTCCTCACTTTTTCCTGTCGACGCACTGCAACGGCTCTTCCTGCCGCTGGCGATAGGGATAAGCCTTCGCCGCGTTGCCGCCGTCAACTTGGAGAACATTTCTAAGCTAGAAAACAGGGAAACCACTTAGTAACCCCGCAAAAATAACTGCACGATTCTGAGCGTCACTAAGGCAATATGCCACGCCATTCTCGCAGGGGGCGTCGGGGACAAGCGTAGCGCTTTGGGCTCTCCAACTGGGCTTTCCGATGCTCCCATCGGGCTGGGAGAGACGCCCTCAATTCTGCTATAGTTCCGCTTTGATATTTGATGAGAGGCGGAACTATGGCATTATGAGAACACCCTCCTTCCACTCCGAGCGTTTGCGTGAGTTCCTGCGCTTGAAGAAAATCGCCACCCTGCCCGAGTTGAAAGAAGTCTTGGGGACCAAAGTCGATACCACGGTGTTTCGCAAGTTGAAAGAACTCTCCTATCGCTCCAGCTACTCCCATCGCGGCCGCTACTACACCCTCGCCGAGATCCCGGTGTTTGATCCTGCGGGCCTGTGGTCTTTTCAGGCGGTGTGGTTCTCTCGCTGGGGGAATCTAGTCACCACCCTGGAAGCCCTGGTCAACGGTGCTCCCCAAGGCTACTTCGCCCAGGAATTGCAGCAGGTCCTGCACGTCGAAGTGAAAGATGCACTGCTGCAGTTGGTCGAGCAACGTCGCGTTGCCCGCCAGCAGGTCACCGGATTGTTTCTGTACTGTTCTCAGGATGCAGCGTTGCGCCGGCGCCAAGTGCTGGCACGACAGGCTCTTTCGGAAGTCCCTGGGAGCGCTTCTGCCGAGATCTCTGCGGAGGAATTAAAGGCCTCACTGGTCCTGTTCTCTAGCTTGCTGGATGAGCGCCAGCGCCGTTTGTATGCCGGCCTGGAATCGCTGAAGTTGGGCCAAGGGGGCGATCAGCGACTAGCCGAGTTGCTCCACCTGGATGCGCACACGGTGGCACGCGGACGAAAGGAGTTGCTGGCACAGGAAGTGGAGTGGGAGCGGGTACGCAAACGGGGCGGGGGCCGCAAGCCCGTGGAAAAAAAACGCCCCAGGTAATCGCTCAAATCGAGAGGCTGTTGGAACACGATACGGCTGGCGATCCGATGAGCCGCCTCAGGTGGACCCACAAGACCACGGCCAAGATCGCCGGGCAACTCCAACGGCTGGGCATCCGCGTCGGCGCACGCACGGTCGCCCGATTGCTCGACCAACTGCATTTCTCGCTCCGTGTGAATTGCAAAAAGATTGCCGCTGGAAGCCGCTCGCTACGCGACCGACAGTTCCGTAATATTGCCCGAGTGCGACATCGCTTCTGCCGTCACGGCAACCCCATTATCAGTGTCGATGCCAAGAAACGGGAGCTGGTGGGCAACTTCAAAAATGGCGGTCGGAAGTGGGGGCGCGTCCCCACCGCGGTCAACGACCACGACTTTCGTTCCCTCGCCAAGGGCGTCGCCCTCCCCTTCGGCATTTATGATCCCCAAGCCAACCGTGGTTCCGTGTTCGTCGGCGTCAGTCACGAGACCTCCGCTTTTGCGGTCACTTCCATCTCCCACTGGTGGAGTCGGGAAGGACGCCGGCGCTACCCAAACGCTCAGCACTTGCTGATCCTGGCCGACACCGGGGGCAGCAATTCCGCCACACGTGGCGCTTGGAAGGACCAACTCCAGCAACACCTCTGTGACCGATTGGGGCTCACCGTCAGCGTGGCCCACTATCCCACCGGCGCCTCCAAGTACAACCCCATTGAACGCCGCCTGTTCAGCCAGATCAGCAAGAACTGGGCTGCCGAACCTCTCACCGACTACGACAAGATCCTCCGCTTGATCCGCAAAACCACTACCACCACGGGACTCAGAGTTCGTGCCTACCTGGACACCAAGGACTACCCGCTCAAAGTCAAACCGTCTGCCCAAAGGTTACGAGAACTCCGAATCACCCGACACACCACCCTCCCAAAGTGGAACTACACCATCGCCCCCTCCAATGCGAAGTAATTCTTGCGCCGATCCT
>QHYK01000070.1 GCA_003224085.1 Acidobacteriota bacterium
CAGAAAGATGCTCTCTGTGTCCGGATCGTCAATCGTGCGATGGCCCGACTCTACTGGCCGGTAGAAGACCCCGTTGGCAAGCAATTGCCGGGCGCCTGCCCGAATGATGCGCCCGCGACAGTCGTGGGTCTAGTTGCGGATTCCAAGCAGGACTCCGTGGATTCCGAGCCCCACCCGGAGCTGTACGAGCCTTACGCCCAGCACCCATTCGCATCCTTCCTGGTTACGTTGGTCATTCGCACTGCCTCAAACCCGACGGGCGCTGCCGCCGCCGTGCGTGACGCCGTGCGGCAGGTGGACAGCGACCAGCCAGTGATCCAGATGCGCACCATGCAAGACGTAGTCTCTGAGTCGATCTGGCGGCAGCACGTCTCAGCTTCCATGCTGGGCCTGTTCGCTGCAATCGCTCTGGTGCTGTCCGCCGTAGGCATCTATGGAGTGCTTTCCTATTCTGTCAGCCGCCGCAGGCATGAGATTGGCATTCGCTCAGCTCTCGGCGCCACTCGACGGGACATCTTGCGGATGGTGGCCGGGGAAGGGCTCCTTCTCACTCTGATGGGCGTCGGCGTCGGGGTAGCTGTCGCCCTCGGACTCACGCGACTTCTTACCGGCTTGCTATACGGTGTCCGACCGAGAGACCCGCTGACCTTCGTTGCCTTGGCCCTGCTGCTGATAATAGTGGCTCTGCTGGCCGTGTACGTGCCCGCCCGCCGGGCGACCAGCGTCGATCCCATGGTTGCCCTGAGATACGAGTGAGGGAGGGCCGGAGAATGCGACCGGAGCATTGGATATACACAATTCCCCTGCGGCTGCGGTCCTTGTTTCGCTGGGCGCAGGCGGACCAGGAATTGGACGACGAGCTGCGCGAGCACTTCGAACGAAAAACCGAAGAACACGTCGCAAAAGGGATGGCAGCGCGGCGGCGGGCGCGGCTCGAACTGGGCGGTATCGAGCAGACTAAAGAGAAATGCCGCGACGCGCGCAGAGTGAACTGGATTCAGGACTTCGCACAGGATTTGCGATACGGTCTGCGGATGTTGCGCAAATCCCCGGAATTCATAGCCGTCGCCGTTCTTACGCTGGCCCTCGGCATTGCCTGCACAACAGCGGTGTTCAGCATCGTGAACGCGACGATGATCGAACCACTGAACTATCCGCACGCCAACCGTATGGTGCTGGTCTGGCTGGCGCGGCAGAAGGGCGGGTACGGCAATCCAGGAGCGCCGGAGTATGTAGCTTTTCGCGACGGGTCTACTGCGTTCGACCAGCTTGCGGCGCAAGAGCAAGACGATTTCGATCTGCGCGGCGATCCTCCGGCACGGCTGCATGCGGCACGGGTCACGCCGAACTACTTTGCCGTCGCGGGGGGCCAGCCGCAGCTCGGGCGAGTATTCAGCGAAAATGAAGCGGCATCGGCGGCGCACGTGGTTGTTTTGAGTTACGCAGTGTGGGCGAACAACTTTGGGAGCGATCAGCAGATTGTAGGCCGCTCTATCGCACTGAGCGGTGAGCCGTGGACAGTGATTGGCGTAATGCCGCGCGAATTTGAGTTCATTCGCGCCGATAAAGTTTATGTGCCGCTCGATGTCGAGCGTGACAGACAAACAGGTTCGATCCTGGTTATCGGACTGCTGAAGAACGGCGTCTCCGCTGCGCACGCGCAAGCACAGCTCAATCCGATTGCCGCTCGGCTCGCACGCCAGTTTCCCGAAACGAACCAGGGCTTTCCGGGGGCTTACGTCATGCCGTTACAAGATTTCTACTTTGGCCACAACTTGGTGCAGCGAATGCTGTGGGTACTGCTCGGTGCGGTCGGATTCGTGCTTCTGATCGCCTGCGCCAATGTCTCAAACCTTCTACTGGCTCGCGGAATAACAAGGCAAAAAGAAATTGCAACGCGCATGGCGTTGGGTGCCAGCCGCGGACGCCTGTTGCAACAGTTGCTGACGGAAAGCCTAGTCCTTGCCGCAGCCGGTGCCGGATTTGGGCTGATGTTCGCTCACTGGGCCGTTGGGTATCTCGCGAAGTTGCCGATCTTCGGCACTCCCGGCGCTCGGCCGGTTGCGATCGACACGGCGGTCGTGGGCTTCACCGCAGGTCTCGCAGTGCTGGTAACGATCATCTTTGGGCTCTTGCCTGCTTGGCAGACAAGCAAAATCGATTTGGTTTCGAACATGAAGGCGGCCTATGCGGCTTCGATTGGCAGCGCACGGCACCAGCGGCTGCGAGCCGCATTCGTCGTCGCTGAGATCATGCTCTCAGTAGTGCTGCTGGCCGGCGCCGGCCTGATGATTCGAACGTTTATGAATGTCGCGCATACGTCGGGCGGTTTTCAACCGCAAGGAGTGCTGACTGCACAGCTCTCGTTGTCACGCCAACGGTATCCGAGCGATGACAATATCCGTAGCTTTTACGAGCAGGCACTGGAGCGCGTGCGCGCATTGCCCGGTGTCACCAGTGCCGATGTATCCACCACGCTGCCACTGGAGGGCTGGGAGGTTGGCATGCCGATTCGCGCGGAAGCTGAGCAGAATGATGTCGCGCACCGATTCAATGCCAACGTTCAGTCCATCAGCGACACGTATTTCCAAACCATGGGGATCGCCATGGTGCGCGGGCGGGCGTTCAACGTGCAAGACACGGCTAACTCCGTCCCGGTCGCCATCGTCAATGAACACGCAGCTAGGCGGCTGTTCAAGGGACAGGACCCGATTGGCCAGCGAATCTGGCACGGCCCCATCGGTCTGGACCCGAAAACCGCAGGCACGGTAGAAGTTGTCGGAATGGCTGCCGATGTAAAAGACGAGGGCCTGGATCAACCAACAAGTGATGACATCTATGTGCCATTCGAGCAGGCGCCGCTCAGGTGGGCATACTTAGATGTGCGCACCACCGGCGTTGCATCTGCGCTGCTCCTATCCACGCGCGCAGCCGTTGCTGCCATTGATCCTGACCAGCCGATAGAAGATATAGCGACGATGGAGCAGCGACTGGGCAACTCACTAAGTTCTCGCCGTTTTTCGATGACATTATTGGGGGTGTTCGCTTCTATAGCTCTGGCATTGGCTGCGATTGGGATTTATGGCGTGATCGCCTACTCAGTGGCGCAGTGCACGGGCGAATTTGGGTTGCGTTTGGCGCTGGGGGCGAAACCTGGAGACCTGCTGGCGCTGGTCTTGCGTAATGGGCTAAAGCTGGCAATCGCTGGGAGCCTCATGGGGATTGCTGGCGCTCTGGCGCTTACGCGGCTGATGCGCGGAATTGTGTATGGCGTAACCGCAACTGATCCGTTGACGTTTGCGCTCGCAGTTTTCGTTATTCTCGCCGTCGCAGCCGCTGCTGTCTGGATTCCGGCCCGCCGCGCTATGCGTGTCGATCCCATGGTCGCGCTGAGGTACGAGTAGAGGAGGCCGGAGAATGCGACCGGAGCATTGGCTGTTCACGATTCCCCTGCGTCTGCGGTCGTTGTTTCGCCGGGCGCAGGCGGACCAGGAATTGGACGAAGAGCTGCGCGACCACCTTGAACAGAAAACCGAGGAATACGTCGCAAAAGGGATGGCGCAAGAAGAGGCACACCGCCGTGCGCGGCTAGAACTGGGCGGTATCGAGCAAACCAAAGAGAAATGCCGCGACGCCCGCCGCGTAAATTGGATTCAGGATTTCGTTCAGGATTTGCGCCTCAGCCTGCGCATGCTGCGCAAATCCCCAGGATTCACTGGCGTTGCGATTTTCACCCTCGCGCTTGGCATTGGCGCAACGACCGCAATATTCAGTGTTGTCGATTCTCTCTTGCTGCGACCACTTCCTTATCGAAATTCCCATCGGGTCGTCAGGATTTGGAACACGTTCTCACCCAGGGGAATGACCGAACTCACGGCCTCGGAGCCGGAATTCCTTGAATATCGTCAGAGCCAAACTTTGGCCCACGTCGCTGGATTTGCTCTCGGTTCAACTACCTTAACCGGACGTGGAGACCCGACGCGACTTTCCGTCAGTTGGGGGACATCGGATTTCCTTGCTGTTCTCGGAACACAGCCCGTACTTGGCAGGTCATTCTCACCCGAAGAACAGGAGCCAGGGCACGATCAAGTTGTAATTCTCAGTCACCATTTATGGCGAGACCGCTTTGGATCGAATCCCGCGATCATCGGTCAATCTGTAATCCTGAATGGCAAGAGCTCAATCGTTATAGGAGTTATGCTCCCGAGTTTTACGTTTCCGAGCGGCGACGTAGATTTGTGGCAGCAGTTGCCCATTGCAGCGAATAGTTCGAACCTCGGCAATCATTATTTGAATCTTGTCGGAGACCTCAAACCGGAAGTCAGTCTTCAACAATCCAACGCCGAGATGAAAACAATACTCGCCCGTGTTGAGCAAAAATATCCCGTCTATTACAACGGAGCTGTCGGTCTTGGCGTGAACCTTGTCCCTCTTCGCGAGCAGATGGTTGGCAATGTACGGCCAACAGTATTGGTCTTGATGGTCGGCGTGGGCTTTATGCTTTTAATTGCCTGTACGAATATCGCCGGTCTGCTTTTGGCACGCGGAGAAGTCCGAAAGAAAGAAATTGCCACAAGAATAGCCATCGGTGCTGGTCGAACGCGTATCATTCGGCAGCTATTAGCGGAAAATCTGGTCCTATTTCTCGCGGGTGGAGCTGCAGGGTTGGCGGTAACATACTTGGGCTTGAAACTTGTGACAGTGGAGCAGTCTCTCCCGCTCCAGCACGCAGGAACGCCCTCACTCGATTTTCGTGTTTTATCATTCGCAGTGATCACCTGCGTGTCGACTGGTTTGCTTTTCGGTCTGATGCCAGCTCTTAAAACGTCCCACCCTCACCTGAACGAAATGCTGAAAGAGAGTGGACGGGATGCGATGGGAAGCCGCCACCATGCGCGCACTCGCAGTTTATTGGTCATGTCTGAAATTGCGTTCTCTGTAGTCCTACTTGCAGGAGCAGGACTCATGATCGCGAGCTTGATGCGACTGCTCGGAGTTCAACTCGGATTCGATTCGGCAAACGTCGTCACGATGCGATTGTCTCTGCCAGAATTGCAGTATCCCAACAGCAGATTCGCAACCTTCTATAAGGACTTCCAAGAGAAGGTCCGTAGCATACCGAACGTACAAGCAGTTGCAATCGTCAATCAGCTGCCCATGAGCGAAGTCTTGGCGAATTCCTCCTTTGAAGTCGAAGGACGACAACTGGAAACAGGCACGAACATCGCTAACACACAAGTGATCAGCCCCGGCTACTTCAGTGTGATGCGAATTCCGTTGATCCGTGGCCGAGCTTTGGATGAGCGCGACCTTAATCCGATGCCTTCAACTGTCGTTGTGAACGAAACCCTTGCCCGCAAAATTTGGCCGGACGAAGACGCGATCGGCAAGCGGCTGAGGCTCAAATCAGACGCTCCTTGGCTTACAGTTGTTGGAATTGTGGGCGACATTAAGAACGAAGCTTCGAGTAAACCGACAAAGCCTGAACTGTACTTCCTCTACACGGAGCAGTCGTTCGGGTTGTGGGCCGACCTCCGTTCGATGACTTTGGTCGTTCGCACGAGTTCTGAACCTCAGCAACTCGTGAATGCAATCCGTGGGGAGCTCAACAGTCTCGACGCTGACCTTCCGATTTACAAAGTTCAGACGTTAGGAGAAATCGTTTCTGCGTCTACCTCCCAGACTCGACTGCCCGCCGTGCTCCTGTCTGTGTTTGCCGGAATCGCGCTTCTCCTAGCTGCGGTAGGAGTTTATGGCGTATTGGCGTACACAGTCGCGCAGAGCAGGCACGAAATTGGTGTACGGATGGCTCTTGGGGCACCGCGTCAACGCATCCTGAAGTCATTCCTGGGCTACGGAATTAAATGGGCAGCGGTTGGCGGCGGCACGGGACTTGTGGCCGCATTCATACTCGTGCGATTCATGCGCAGCATGTTATTTGAGGTTGGACCATACGATCCGACAATATTTCTCAGTGTCGCAGGAGTGCTGGGAATTGTTGTGCTTATGGCCTGCTATCTGCCTGCGCGTAGAGCCACGCACGTCGATCCGATGGTCGCGTTGAGATACGAGTAGAGGGGGATCGGAATATGCGCCCGGAGCATTGGCTGTTCATGATTCCGCTGCGGCTGCGGTCGTTGTTTCGCCGGGCGCAGGCGGACCAGGAATTGGACGACGAGCTGCGCGACCACCTCGACTTAAAAACGGAGGAATACGTCGCAAAAGGGATGACGCAAGAAGAGGCGCACCGCCGCGCTCGACTCGACCTGGGCGGTATCGAGCAGACCAAAGAGAAATGCCGGGACGCGCGACGTGTAAATTGGATTCAAGACTTCGTTCAGGATTTGCGCTTTGGTCTGCGCATATTGCGTAAGTCTCCCGGCTTCACCGCAATTGCCACCCTCACGCTGGCTCTGGGCATCGGTGCGAACACGGCGGTCTTTTCCGTGGTGAATGGCGTTTTGCTTCGCCCGCTGGCCTACCAGGAGCCGAACCAGCTCTACCTCATACAAGTTGTTTGGTCCCAGATGTCCAAGTTCTATCCTCTGATCCCAGCCAATCTCCCTGGATATCAGATTTGGCGAAAGCAATGTCATTCCTTTGAGGACATTGCCATTGCGGAAGGCACAAGCGCGGACCTCACAGGCCCCGGAGAGCCCAAGGAAATCCACGGTGTGCGGGGATCAGCAAATTTATTCGCTTTGTTGGGCGTTAGCCCAGCGTTCGGCCGCGATTTCCTTCCCATGGAGGACGAAACTGGCCGGGGTCGCGTTGTAATCCTAACGAATCGGTTTTGGCGTGGCTATTTCCACTCAGACCCGGCCGTCATCGGAAGGACTATTACTCTAGACGGCCTCCCGTTTACGGTTGTGGGCGTTCTTCCTGCATCTTTTCATTTTCCGGCTCAGTTGGGCCAGCTCACCAGCTTTAGGCGGGAGATTGACTTTTTCGAGCCGCTCAATGGGCCGAAAGACCACGAACGGGGCCTTGTTGGCGAATTCGACTTTGCCGCTATCGGGCGGCTGAGAACCGGTATTAGCCCCCAGCAGGCTTTGGCCGAATTGAACGTCATTCAATCGCAGATTAGCCGCGAAGTCGCGAAAACGGACACCGGTGTGGACCTGAGCGCCGCGATCATTCCGCTCGAGTTTGAAGTCGTCGGCGCAGCACGTCGCGGATTGACTCTTTTGCTCACCGCGGTCGGCGCGGTGCTGCTGATCGTTTGCGTCAATTTGGCGAATATGATGCTCTCGCGGATTCCGGGGCGAATGCGAGAAGCGGCCATTCGGACCGCACTCGGAGCGACGCGTTGGCAGCTCTTCCGCCGAATGCTAACGGAAAGTCTACTGCTTGGAATCTCGGGAGGCGCGCTCGGCGTGTGGCTTGGGAGCCTAGGGGTGACGTGGCTCGTCCGGGCCGCACCGCCGGGACTGCCGCGACTGGATGAAGTTCATACGGATTCCCGAGTGCTGTGGTTCGCCGTTCTGCTTTCCCTATTTGCCAGCGTACTCTCTGGAGTCCTCCCCGCATGGCGAGCGTCGAAAGGCGATGTGCAAGAAGCGCTGAAATCGGGCGGCGCAGCTGCCGGTGAAAGTCAGGGCTCACGACGATTGCGTGAGGCGCTCGTTGGCATTGAGGTCGGTATGAGCACAGCGCTTCTCATTGTCGCGGGCCTCCTGACATCGAGCCTGTTTCACCTCCTCCGAGTGGACCTGGGCTTCGCCACCGAAAAGGTGTTGACTGTGGACGTTGACTTGCCTCCGCAGCGCTATTCCGAGCCCGCCGCGCGGCTGCACTTTTACAACGCGTTGCTCGACCGGCTTCGCGGGCTGCCCGGCGTCCATGCGTCCGGCTGGGTCAGCCGGCTGCCCCTGGAAGGCGAAACAAGTGTCTCGGGACTTGATGTTCCGCCGGGAGGCCCATTTCACTTTCCTGCGAATTTTCGAGCTGCGAGCCCAGACTATTTCGCGGCCGTGGGCATTCGACTCCTGCACGGCCGCATATTCAGCGAAAGCGATCGAGGCCGGAAGGTCATTGTGGTTTCCGAAAGCGTTGCGCAACGCTTCTGGCCGGGCCAGAACCCGATTGGCCGCACCTGCCTGACTTTCTGGGGAGGTAAGGAAGAGGACGAGGTCATCGGGGTCGTCGGCGATGTTCGCACGGTGAAACTGGACGCCGCACCGGTCATGATGGTTTATGTACCGGACTGGTCTGGGGGAAAGAATTTGCGGGTGCCTCAATCGGCTGGGATCGTTGTACGCACCTCCGGCGATGAGCACGGCGTGGAGCCATCAATTCGTGAGGCCATCCATGCGTCGGATTCTGAGGTGCCGATTATTGCCATGCGGTCCATGTCCGAAATGGTGTCTGAGTCGGTGGCGCCGCGCCGATTCCAAATGCTTCTGTCGCTCTTGTTCGCTGGCTTGGCGCTGTTTCTGGCATCGCTTGGAATTTACGGCGTCATTGCGTATTCCGTTGAGCAGCGGCGTCGCGAACTAGGCATACGTTCGGCCTTAGGCGCGCAGGTCTCCGATTTGCACCGAATGATTTTGCGCCAGGGCATGACACCTGCCGCGGCGGGGCTTCTAACGGGTCTCAGCGGTTCTTTGGTTATCGGCCGGCTGATGGAAAGTTTACTCTTCAGCGTTAAGGCGGCAGATCCTATGACGATGGGCACGGTCGCTTTCCTCGTGACAATCGTTGCGCTGCTCGCCTGCTTCATCCCGTCGCGCCGAGCTTCGCGCGTCGATCCGATGGTCGCCTTGAGATACGAGTGAAGGAGGGCCGGAGAATGCGACCGGAGCATTGGCTGTACACGATTCCGCTACGGTTACGGTCGTTATTTCGCTGGGCGCAGGCGGACCAAGAATTGGACGACGAGCTGCGCGACCACCTCGAGCGAAAAACCGAGGAATACGTCGCTCAAGGGATGACGCAAGAAGAGGCGCACCGCCGCGCGCGAATCGATCTGGACGGTATCGAGCAGACCAAAGAGAAATGCCGCGACGCCCGTGGCCTCCGCTTCCTCGAAACCTTGGCCCAAGACACCCGCTACGCCCTTCGCACGCTCCGCAAGTCGCCTGGATTCACCACGGTTGCTGTCCTAACGCTCGCCCTCGGCATCGGTGCCAACACCGCTATCTTTAGCGTGCTCGACGCCCTCGTCCTTCGCGACTTGCCTGTGCCTCACCCGGAACAGCTTGTCCGCTTTGGCGCACACACGCCCGGCGACAGCTACGCGTCTGTATCGTTTCCGATGTTCGAGGAAATCATGCGCGACCAGAAAGTGCTCTCCGGGGCATTTGCTCGGGGAGGCGGCTCGCTCATGAATGTTGAGGTGAACGGCGAACTCTCTCGCGCCACTGTTGACCCGGTCACGGGGGGCTTTTACTCAGAACTGGGTGCGGTCCCGGCAATCGGACGCCTGATCGAGCCCTCCGATGTCAACTTGAATTCTAGCCGGCCGGCGCAAGTCGCAGTCCTTGGATACACCTTCTGGCAGCGCCAGTACGGTGGCGTAAGAGATGTGATCGGCAAGACTCTTCGAATTGAGAACCTTCCGTTCACGATCATTGGCGTCACGCGCAAGGGATTTGCCGGGATCAGCGTCGATTGGGAGGACGACATCGTGGTTCCAGTCACAACGGAGCCGCTGATTCGGGGCGCCGACGTGCAAGAAAGTCTCCAGCGCCGCAACATACTTTGGCTCGACGCCGTCGGTCGGCTCAAGCCGGATATCACAGTTGAGCAAGCTCGCGCCGAACTCGACTCCCTCTGGCCTGCGATTCGCGAAGCCGTGACGCCTGCAGAACAAACGCCTGCGGCGGGCAGCCCACGGGACCTAGAGCGCACTATTTTCCATTCGCTCCAATTCACAGTCGAGCCTTACGGGACAGGCTCCTCCTTTCTGCGCGGTCGGTTCGTTACGCCTGTTTATGTCCTTCTGGCCATCTCTGCAATCGTACTGCTTCTGGCGTGCGCCAATCTGGCCAGCCTCATGCTGTCGCGCTCGGCGGCGCGAAGCCACGAATTCGGAGTGCGCGCTACGCTCGGTGCAACCCGTTCGCGCCTTGCCCAACAACTGCTTGTGGAAAGCGTAACGCTTTCGCTTGCTGGAACCGTCGCGGGCCTCTTGCTTGCGAACTGGAGTAGCCGCGCTCTGATCGCTTTTCTCTTTCGGCAGACAGGTTTGTTTGGTTATGTGGGAGCGAAAGCACTTGATGTTTCCCCGGACCTGCGAGTCCTCGCCTTCACTGCCGGCATTGCTATCCTAACCGGGATACTCTTCGGCCTGGCACCCGCATGGCATGCTAGTCGAGAAGATCCGAACTCAACTCTTCAGAATAATCCGCGAACCCTCGGACTCGGAACAAGGACCCTTGGCAAGGGCCTGATTGTTACGCAGGTCGCTCTTTCTCTGGTCCTGCTTGCAGGCGGGGGCCTTTTCATTCGCACGCTGGAGAGATTGCGCGCGGTTCAACCCGGCTTTCGATTTGCCGGGGTACTTGAAGTTGGGCTATTCCCCAAGCCGGGTTCATTCAAGAATGCCGATCCAGCGACGTACTTTCACGAACTGACGGATCGGATCTCGCGCATCCCCGGTGTGGTTTCTGCTGGCTTCAGCCATGTAGAGGTTGGAGGGGGCTTCGACTGGATACAGAAGGTCCGTATTCACGGCGCGAACGGAAATCTGTTTTCTTCCAACTGCGACCGGGTTATGCCGGGATTCTTCCGTACGGTGGGTATTTCACTGCTTCGGGGACGCACATTTGATTGGCACGATGACCTGCACTCTTCACACACAGTCGTCATCAGCGAAAATCTCGCCCAAATGCTGTTTCCTCGTGGGAACGCAATTGGACAGCACATCGACGTAGTCACGGATCCAAGGTGGCAGGATCTCGAAATCATCGGAGTTGTTAGCAATGCGAGTCTTTACGACATTCGCCGACCGCCGGAACCGACCGTTTACTTGGACACCTTGCAGTACGGCATGCCGGCAGGATTCGACACTTTGCTTGTCCATACCGAGCTTTCACCCGCCGCCATACTCGCTCCCCTCCGGCAAGCTTTCGATTCCCTCGGCCACCAATACGTGGTCTCAGTTGGTACTCTCAGGAAGACGATCAATGACTCCATTTTGCCCGAGGGCATTATTGCGACGCTTTCCGGGTTCTTCGCTCTACTGGCGCTCCTCATCGCCGGGATTGGGCTGTTCGGTTTGATGGCCTATACCATCACACGACGCACTCGCGAACTCGGCATCCGTTTTGCCTGTGGCGCACAACGCATTGCTGTGCTGAGAATGATTCTGGCCGAGACGTTTATGGTGGTTCTGATTGGCATCGCTGCTGGACTGCCCTGCGCGCTCGCGGCGACCCATCTCGTAGCGCACACGCTTTTTGCTGTGACGCCTTATGACCCAGCGACGCTCGCCGCTGCTGCGGTCGCGCTCCTCGGTGTCGGCGCACTCGCTGGTTACATTCCTGCGCGTCGGGCAATGCGCGTCGATCCGATGGTCGCTCTGAGGTACGAGTAAAGGAGAGTCGAAGATGCGACCGAAGCATCATTGGCTGTACACGATTCCGCTGCGGCTGCGATCGTTGTTTCGCTGGTCGCAGGCGGACCAGGAGCTCGACGACGAGCTGCGCGATCACCTCGAACGAAAAACCGAGGAATACGTCGCGCAAGGGATGACGCAAGTCGAGGCGCACCGCCGTGCGCGCCTCGACTTGGGCGGTGTCGAGCAGACCAAAGAGAAATGCCGCGACGCGCGCCGCGTGAACTGGATTCAAGACTTCGTACAGGATTTGCGCTTTGGTCTCCGCATGCTGCGCAAGTCTCCCGCCTACACCGGCGTGGCCGTCATCACTCTGGCGCTGGGCATCGGAGCGAACACGGCGATCTTCAGTCTGATTGATGCCGTGATGCTGAGAATGCTGCCTGTCGAAAGGCCCGAGGAGCTGATGCAGGTGCAATACGCAGAGTCGGACTGGAGTGGCGAGGGAGGAAGCTTCACCAATCCTTTGTGGGAACAAGTTCGCAACAGACAAGACGTCTTCTCGGGTGTGTTTGCCTGGGGCACCGACAAGTTCAATCTATCACGGGGCGGCGCCGTCCACCTGGCCAACGGAATTTGGGTGAGTGGAGGCTACTTCAACACTCTTAGGCTTCGTCCTGCCGCAGGGCGGCTGATCTCAGCCGCCGACGATCAACGTGGCTGTTCGGGTGTAGCCGTCTTGAGCTATGGGTTTTGGCAGGACCACTATGCGGGGACAGCGAGCGCTATTGGTAGCACCATTTCGCTAAACAACCACCTCTTCGAAATCGTCGGTGTTGCTCCGTCCGGTTTCTTTGGATTGGATGTCGGCGAGAAATTTAACGTGGCAGTCCCGATCTGCGCTGCGGCGATGTTTGACGGGAAAAACAGCCGACTGGACGGCCGGTCCTGGTGGTGGCTGAAGTTGGCAGGACGCCTTAGGCCGGGAATCAGTCAGGCCCAAGCGAGCGCGCGACTAAGGGTACTCTCGCCTACGATCTTCGCCGCGGCCTTGCCGCAAGATTGGTCTGCGGATGGGAAGCGGGACTTCATGAAGCATACGGTGGTAGCAGCTCCCGCAGCGAGTGGCCTTTCTGATTTGCACCGGCAATTCGAGCGGCCCCTGGAGGTTCTCATGGGCGTCGTCGGACTCGTCTTGCTCATCGCGTGCGCGAACATTGCGGGGTTGATGCTCGCGCGCGCCACGGCGCGCCAAAGGGAGATCTCAGTGCGGCAGGCGCTGGGCGCAAGCCGCCTACGCCTAGTTCGGCAACTGCTGACGGAGTGCGTCCTCCTTGCTTTTGCCGGCGCACTCTCGGGAATCCTGTTCGCACGGTGGGGTGCCGCGCTTCTTGTCCGCTTTATCTCGACCACGAAGAACCAAGTTTTTCTGGATCTTTCTCTCGATTCCCGTGTCCTCGGTTTCACGGCCGCCGTTGCCGCTCTCACATGTATCTTGTTTGGCCTTCTACCAGCGCTCCGATCGAGCCGCGCATCACTGACTTTTGCCATGAAGGGCGGCCAGGCCTTCGAAGGGGATCGGCCCAGGCGTACTCGCGCTCACAAGTGGATCGTGGCCTCCCAAATGGCGCTATCTCTTGTCTTGTTGGTGGGTGCCGGGCTGTTCCTTCGAAGCTTCGCCAAGCTCGCATCTCTTGATATCGGGTTCGATAGGGACAACGTTCTGCTCGTGGGGACCGACTTCAGACCAGCCAAATTACCCTCCGAGCAGCAGTTCGCTACGATTGAAGAGGTTGAGAGGAGACTTGGCGCACTTCCTGGGGTACTTTCCATCAGCTTCTCAGGGATTACGCCCATCAGCGGGGGTGGCTGGAATCAGTGGATTCGCACAGACTGGTCGAAGAGCCTGACCGGTCATGACGCGCTCAGTTGGTTCAATTGCATCTCGCCGGGATATTTTCAGACGCTGCACATGACGTTGCTCGCTGGCCGCGACTTCAACAGTGGCGATACCAAAACTTCACATTTGGTGGCAATAGTCAACCAAGCGCTCGCTCGCCGGTTCTTTCCGAACGTGAATCCTATCGGCAAGACCTTTCGGATTGATGATATAGGAGGCAAGCCCGGTGCTCCCATCGAAGTTGTTGGAATCGTCCAGGATTCAAAATATAGGTCAGTACGCGAGAACGCCGATCCCACCGCTTTCTTTCCTGCGACTCAGGTTCCGATGTTTTTCGAGACAGAAACCCTTGAATTGCGAACTTCGACTCCCTCTTCGACCCTAGTCGGGCCGATTCAGACGGCGGTGGCGGCCGTCAATAAAGAAATTACGCTCGATTTTCACACCCTGGCAGATCAAGTTAGCGATTCGTTGGTCCAGGAACGACTTCTCGCCGTGCTCTCCGGATTCTTTGGCAGTTTGGCGCTGCTCCTGGCGATGGTCGGACTTTACGGTGCGCTCAGCTATCTGGTGACACGTCGACAGGCGGAATTCGGAGTCCGCATGGCGTTGGGCGCGCGGCGGGCCTCCATATTTACGCTTGTCATAGGGGACGTGGCTTTCATTGTTGCTGCCGGTGTTACTGCGGGCGTCCTCATTTCGCTTAGTGTCACTCGAGTGCTCGCGACCTTGCTTTTTGGGCTTGGAGCACATGACCCTTTGACGCTAGCCGCTGCGATCGCCTTGCTGTCGGGCGTGGCCTGCGTTGCGGGCTTCATCCCTGCTCGGCGGGCGACAAGAGTCGACCCGATGGTCGCTTTGAGGCACGAGTAAGGAGGATCGGGGAATGCGACCGGAGCATTGGCTGTTCACGATTCCCCTGCGGCTGCGGTCGTTGTTTCGCTGGGCACAGGCGGACCAGGAATTGGACGAAGAGCTGCTCGACCACCTCGACCGAAAAACCGAGGAATACGTCGCGCAAGGGATGACGCACCAGGAAGCGCGCCGCCGCGCGCGACTGGACCTGGGCGGTATCGAGCAGACCAAAGAGAAATGCCGCGACGCACGCCGCGTAAACTGGATTGAGGATTTCGTTCAGGATTTGCGCTTTGGTTTCCGCATGCTGCGGAAATCGCCAGGCTTTACGGTTCTTGCCGCGCTATGCTTGGCGCTTGGGACCGGGGTGAACACTTCTGTTTTTGCGCTTCTCGACTTCACGATGCTGCGCCCGCTTCCGGTGCCAGAGCCCAATCGCATGACGTTGTTGAGCAGGGCCAGCGATGACCGCTTTTCCTATCCTGATTATTTGGCCTATCGCGACCGCGGCCAGACTTTCGCCGCGCTCGCCGCCAGTTTTCCGACGGAATCCAGCCTCGACGCCAACGAGCAGAGTCATTTGATCAGTGCCGAAGCCGTTTCCGCCAATTATTTCGAGACGATGGGCATCGCTCCGTTCATCGGCCGGTGGTTCACGGACGAGAGCGAACCGGTGGCGGTGCTGAGTTACTCGGCGTGGCGAAACTTTTTCAATGGCGACCTGAGCATTCTTGGCAAAAGCGTGCGGTCAGAAACGCAGTGGTACACGGTGATTGGAGTTGCCTCGCCCGCCTTCACCGGCATCAACGCTCCGATCCAGACGGCGATCTGGGTGCCCTTGCACATGTGGGCCAAACAGTATCCCCAGCGGGCCGAGCATCTCCGCGACCGCGCGGACCCGTCGCTACGCGTGATGGTGCTCGGACGTCTCGAAGAACACGTCACCCCTTCGGAAGCCGCGGCAAACGTCAATGCCGTTGATGCGGAACTTCGGCGAGAGATGCCGGCGACCTCGGAAGCGGCGGCAGCGCCTCTGACGGTGGAAATCATCCATGGGGCGCCCAGCCCGTTTTCGCGCGGCGGCGCGGCTCCGCTGGACATTCTTTTCGTTGTGGTTGGCAGCGTCGTTCTTCTGATTGCTTGCGTGAATGTTGGAAATTTGCTGCTCGCTCGTGGCACGGCACGACAGCGGGAACTCTCCGTACGCGCCGTATTAGGCGCCGGTCGGGGGCGGCTGCTGCGTCAGCTACTGGTGGAGACATTCCTGCTCTCGCTGCTTGGTGTAGCCGGTGGGCTTGTTCTGAACCAGTGGTCGAATCACATATTGAACGCCGCGGTTGACGCACTCCCGGTCGAGGCCCGCGTCGCCATTCACGCTTCTCTGTCTCTCAATTCTCGCGTGTTTCTGTTCGCGCTGGGTTTGTGCTTTCTCTCCACTTTGTTGTGCGGCGTGCTCCCGGCGCGGCGTGCGGTGCGTCGCGATGTCTATTCAATTCTCAAGGGCGGCGGAACGTCGGGTGACCGCGTGCGGCTGCGGCAGGTTTCTTTGGTCGCGCAGGTAGGACTTTCGCTGATTCTGTTGCTGTGCGCAGGGCTGTTCCTTCGCTCGATCTACCGCATGCGTGCCGCGGAGTCTGGATTCGCAGTGCAGCACCGTCTTTATGCACTCACATATATCTCCGCGCCCGAATTTACACGCGCCAGCGGCCTCAACTTCTATGAGCAGACGGTTGAACGCCTTCGCGCGCTGCCGGGGATTCGTAACGCCGCGGTGACGCGTTTCCTGCCATTGATGATCACGGGAGCGGAGACGGACTGCATCTCGACGGGTACAACCTCGCCTTTTAACGCGACGTTCGGCGTGATCTCCCCGAGTTTCCTGACAACGATGCAGATTCCCCTGCTCGAAGGGCGTGACTTCACTGTGGACGATGGACCTTCGTCCCCTCCAGTCGTTCTCGTTAGCCAAGCTTTGGCGCAGCACTTATGGGGGAAGGCCGATGCCGTCGGCCAGCACGTGCAATTGGGGTGCAGTGACCCGACGACAGCCGAAGTCGTCGGCGTGGTTCGCGACACGAAGGTGGATTCGCTCGGTGAGCCACCGCAAGCGCACTTCTATCGGCCTTTTGCCCAGAGGTATACGGGCCTCGCGACCGTGGTGGTGGAAACTTCGGTTGATCCTGCCTCGGTCGCGCGCACCGTGAGTTCCTTGATTCGCGGCGAGAGTTCGGGAGTGCGCATCTACGATCTTCAGCCGGTCGCAACCCAGATCGAGCGCTCCTATTGGATTATTCGCCTGGAAACGACGGTATTGCTCATCTTGGGCTTGCTTGCTTTAGTGCTCGCGGCGGTCGGTCTATACGGCGTGGTGGCGTTTCATGCCGCGCAGCGTATACAGGAAATCGGATTGCGAATGGCTCTCGGCGCAACGCCCGGGGAAATCCACCGGCTTATCCTGTTCAGAGGCATGACGATCACCTTGGCCGGGGTCCTCATCGGGATCGCAGTTTCAGCGGGCCTTGCGCCTTTATTGGCGCGCTTCCTCTCTGGCCTCAGTCCCATCGATCCGTTGACCTTCGCGGTGTCGGCTGGCCTGTGGATCGGAGTGGCGCTGCTCGCGTGTTCCCTTTCCGCGCGCCGCGCTATGCGTGTAGATCCCATGGTGGCCTTGAGATGCGAGTAAAGGGGGGAGTCGGAGTATGCGACCTAAGCATTGGCTGTTCACGATTCCACTGCGGCTGCGGTCGTTGTTTCGCTGGACGCGGGCGGATCAGGAACTGGACGACGAACTGCGCGACCACCTCGAACGAAAAACCGAGGAATACGTCGCAAAGGGGATGACGCAAGAAGAGGCGCACCGCCGCGCGCGACTCGACCTGGGTGGTATCGAGCAGACCAAGGAGAAATGCCGGGACGCGCGCCGCGTGAACTGGATTCAGGACTTCGTTCAGGATTTGCGCTTTGGATTGCGAATGCTGCGCAAGAATCTCGGCTTTACCGCGATTGCTGTGCTCACTCTAGGCCTTGGCATCGGTGCGAATACCGCGATCTTCAGTTTGGTGGATCAGCTGGTGTTGCGGCTGCTGCCAGTTCAAGATCCGCAGAGAGTGGTCGTGTTGTCTGGAGTAGGCAATTTTTATGGGGATAGCCAGTACCAGGGAGCGACCAGCCCGATGTCTTATCCGATGTACCAGGACATTCGCGATCGCAACCAGGTCTTCGTCCAAGTGATGTGCCAGAGACAGCAAGATTTCACAGTCAGCATCTCTTCGGAAGGCGAGGCCGTCAGGGGCGAGCTGGTTTCCGGAAATTACTTTCCGCTTCTGGGCATTCAACCGGCACTGGGACGGTTGCTTGAGGGAAAGGATACGCTTTACGCGGGCACTGATCCTGTTGTGGTCCTTAGTTATTCGTACTGGATGAATCGCTTCGGCGGCGATCGCCAGGTAATCGGACGCAGGATTCGGGTCAACAAATACCCGCTGACGATCGTGGGCGTAGTTCGGCCGGGCTTCGGTGGTTTGGAGCCTAGTTTGCCGACAAGCATCTTCGTCCCGATTACGATGGCGCCTGTCATCCTTCCAGACTATGATTTCGGCCGCCGCTTTTTTGACCGGCGCCTGCGTTGGGCGAATGTATACGGGCGGCTGAAACCCGGCGTAACGATCGCGCAGGTAAAAACAGGATTGCAGGCACTATTTCAACAGATCCTGGAGATGGAGGTTCGCCAACCTGACTTCCGGCATGCCACCCCATACGACAAAGAACAGTTTCTGAAAATGCGTTTGGATGTGATTCCGGGCGGCCAAGGGAATGCCATGCTTCGGCGGCTGTATCAGAAGCCGCTTTGGGTCTTGATGTGTGTGGCGGGGCTGGTTTTGGTGATTGCGTGCGCCAATATTGCAGCCCTCCTGCTCGCGCGGGCGGCGGCGCGGCAGAAAGAGATCGCGGTACGGTTAGCGATCGGTTCCAGCCGTTTGCGAATCGCTCAGCAATTGATCACCGAAAGCATCCTGCTAGCGACTGTAGGGGCGGCAGCGGGAACTGCAGTAGCAGTTGCGATCATAAGAGGCCTGCTCGCATTTCTTCCTTCTGAATTAAGCGGGTACGACATCTCAAGCTCGCCAGATCTAGGCATGCTGGGGTTTAGCATGCTTTTGGCGCTGGCGACCGGCCTCGCGTTTGGCTCTGTGCCGGCGGTACAGGGGACGCGGCCTGATGTTGCGAAATCGCTGAAAGAGCAATCGGCAAGCGTTACCGGAGGTCAATATCGTTTTCGGAAGGCTTTGGTTGCGCTGCAGGTGGCACTTTCACTTCTTCTTTTGACGGGCGCTACTTTATTCATTCGGACTTTGGAGAATCTGCGGTCGCTAAATCCAGGTTTCCAAACACACAATGTATTGCAGTTCGAATTGGATTTGGAATCGTCCGGCTACGACCTGAATCATGCTCATACATTCCTTCGCAACTTGGAGGAACGGCTGGAAGAAATTCCCGGTGCCGAGTCCGCTGGCAGTGCTCAGGTGCCCGTCCTGTCGGGCAGCCGTTGGGTTGCTCCGATGATTGTCATTGCGGGCTATCGTCCCAAGCCGGGGGAAGACATGACTGCACACGTGAACGCCGTAAGCCCCGGTTACTTTAAAACACTAGGAATTCATTTACTCGCCGGACGTGTCTTTCGTGAGAGCGATACGCGTCAATCACTGCCTGTGGCAGTAGTGAACGAAAGTTTTGTGAAACGCTTTTTCGGCAATGAGCCTGCTATCGGCCATTTCGTCGGAAAAGGAAATGACCCGAGTGCACCGGCGGACACCGAGATCATAGGCATAGTGAATGACACCGATTACGAGAACTTACGCGAAGCAGCACCGCGCCAGATCTACTTGTGCGCGGCACAGCATTTTCCGGGCTCTCTTGTGTACGTGCGAACCACACAGGACTCCAACAGCGCGTTTGCCAGCATACGAAAGTTACTGCATGAGATGGAGCCGCAGGTGCCAATTCAAGCCATGAAGACAGTGGAGCAACAAGTGGACGACTCGCTGGCAACCGAGCGCATGGTCGCTTCGCTCACTTCCGGGTTCAGCTTGATTGCAACTGCTCTTGCAGCCATTGGGCTTTATGGGGTGATGGCGTACGTGGTTACGCAGCGGGCGCGCGAGATGGCGATTCGAGTCGCACTGGGGGCAATGGCCGGGCGCGTCATTTGGCTTGTGATGCGAGAAGTCGTTTTGTTGGTGGCAACCGGCATTGCCCTTGCGTTGCCCCTTATTTTGGTTCTGAAACGTTTCGTGCGTAGCGAGCTATATGGCGTCCCACCGGGCGACCCGCTGTCGATTACTTTCTCGATACTCGTTTTGGGTTGCGCCGCGCTATTTGCGGGCTACATTCCCGCGCGGCGCGCAGTGGCTTGCGATCCGATGGTCGCTCTGAGGGACGAGTAGAGGAGGGTTGGAGTATGCGACCGGAGCATTGGTTACACACGATTCCACTGCGGCTGCGGTCGCTGTTTCGCTGGGCGCAGGCCGACCAGGAATTGGATGACGAGCTGCGCGACCACCTCGAACGAAAAACCGGGGAATTTGTGGCGCAAGGGATGACGCAAAAGGAGGCGCACCGCCGCGCGCGGCTGGACCTGGGTGGTATCGAACAGACCAAAGAGAAATGTCGCGACGCCCGCCAGGTGAATTTGATTCAGGACTTCGTTCAGGATTTGCGATACGGATTTCGGCTGCTGCTGAAGAACCGCAGCTTTACGGTAGTTGCGGTTTTCACGTTGGCGCTTGGTATCGCGGCTACTGCAGCGCTATTCAGTATTTTCGACGGCGCCTATATCCGCTTCGGAGAAACCGCGCAGGTCAATCGCGTGGTCCTTCTGAGCCAGCACTCGAAAGATAGATCGCCTAGTTTCGATTTTTCGGCTCCCGAATACTTCGATATTGCTGGTCCGCATCATTATAAATCGTTTGATGGCTTCTTTGCAGTGCACGGCTTAAGCGCGACTCTCTCCGAAAATTTGGCACGAGAGGAAAACCCTGAGCGCGTTCGAGCAGTTCATGTGACGGCCAATATGTTTCCCTTGTACGGAATATCGGCAATCCTTGGGCGCACGTTTACAACGGACGAGGACCGGTCGGGGGGACCGAACGTTGCAGTCCTGACGTATTGGTTGTGGAATGCCCGCTTTGGCCGGAACCCGAATGTGATTGGCAAGACCATCTACTTGGATGATGTCCCGTATACGGCGATAGGAGTCATGCCTCGGCGATCCAGACACTGGGGAGCAGATGTTTATGTCCCGCTGAAATTGGATGCGTCCTCAAACAACCGCTCGGAGCGCGACCTTTCAATAGCTGGTGTGGCCAAGGAGGGCTTTTCCGCAGAGCAGACTCGCGTACCTGGCGCATCGCGAAGAAGCGGAATACGGCGCGGCGCACCCGGAATACAAAGGACTCATCTATGAGCCCGTTGACGTTCGCAAGGGAGTTGTGGGAGACCTGAGAATTGCGCTCTACATCCTGATGGGCGCAGTTGGTCTGCTTGCGTTGATCACGGCGGCCAATATTGCCAGCTTGTCGGTGGCTCGGACCCTAGCTCGCGCTGGCGAAATCGGTACGCGGTTGGCCTTGGGAGCGATGCCAGCCCGCTTAGCGCGTCAGTTTTTGACCGAGAGTGCTTTGCTTGCCGTGCTAGCGGGTGCAGTTGGGCTTGCAGCAGGTGCGTCCGTACTGAAGCCAATCCTCGCGGTGGTTCCGGCACGCTACATTGGAGACGAAGCAGAAGTTCACACGAGCCCAGCAGCTCTTATCATCAGTATTTCCATTGCTTTGCTTTTGAGCGCACTGGTCGGCTTAGCGCCGGCGATTTTCATTTCCGGTCGGGGCGTGACGATGAATCTGCAACTAAGCCGAACGAGGTCTGCCACTGACCGAGGCAGTAGACGGACGCGGACAGCTCTGGTTCTTGTGGAAATAGCTCTCGCTTTCATCGTGGTCATGGGAGCGGGGCTAATGGCGCGCACCTACCAGCGGGTGACTTCGACGGACCTCGGTTTCCGACCGGATCGTGTGCTGACGATGATGATGACATTGCCGGCGTCCAAATATCCGGGAGGCTTAGACTTAGCAAACTTTTCCCACGAATTGTTGAGGCGAGTGCACTCACTGCCCGGAGTCATAGAAGTCTGTGCATCATCAAATCGGCCGGCAGGATCAGGTTTAGCTTTCCACGATTTCTCGATCCCGGGTCGTTCTTTGAACACTGCCGATGGCATCGCCACAGCAGCGTATCGGACGGTCACTCCTGCGTATTTCGCGGTCGTTGGGACCTCCCTGAGGGAGGGGCGTTTCTTTGTCGAGCAGGATGGACCAGGGAAAGCCGACATCGCCGTGGTAAACGAGAGTTTCGCGCGAACGTACTTTCCAGGCGATGACGCGGTTGGCAAGCAGATCCGTCTTGAAAATCGGACCGGAACCACCACATCACAATCGGCTTCAAATAGCTTGCTGCAAATCGTTGGCGTTGTGAAAGACGCGCGGCAAATCGCGCATTGGCAAGAGGTGAGCGATCTTTATAAGCCGATTACGCCAGAGATTTACGTTCCCCTCTGGCAGCACCCCGAAGCTGCTCGAGAGTTGGGACTTCTGATTAGGGCTGCCGTCGATCCAGGCACGCTGACGGACGCGGTGCGAAGGGAAGTCCTTGGCATCGACTCTGAAAGACCCGTATACAGCGTCGAGACTCTGGAGGGATTGGCCGAAAACGTTTTGGGACCGACACGACTTTGCCTGGTGATTCTGGGCGCGTTTGGCGGTGTTGCTTTGTTGACGGCGTGTGTCGGCCTGTACGCGATCGTGTCTTATTCGGTGACGCAGCGCACACACGAAATTGGGATTCGCATGGCGCTGGGAGCAGGGCGGCGTGACGTGCTACGACTTGTCGCCAGCGAGGGCATTCCGGTTGTGGGGATTGGCTTGATGGTGGGCTTACTATCATCCTTGGGGGCGACTCGCCTCATGAGCAGCCTCGTGTACGGAGTTTCGGCGAACGATGGGGCGACGCTCTTGGCCGTTGCTGCAATTCTCACAGCTACCGCGATGCTTGCCGTGTACATCCCGGCGCGGCGGGCCATGCGCGTCGATCCGATGGAGGCGCTGAGGTACGAGTAAAGGAGAGTCGGAGAATGCGACCGGAGCATTGGCTGTACACGATTCCCCTACGGTTGCGGTCGTTGTTTCGCCGGGCGCAGGCGGACCAGCAATTGGACGACGAGCTGCGCGGCCACCTTGAACGAAAAACCGAGGAATACATGGCGCAAGGGATGACGCCAGAAGAGGCGCACCGTCGCGCGCGACTCGACCTGGGCGGTATCGAGCAGACCAAAGAGAAATGCCGCGACGCACGCCGCGTAAACTGGATTGAGGATTTCGTTCAGGATTTGCGCTTTGGTTTACGAATATTGCATAAATCCCCCGGCTTCACCGCTGTGGCCGTCCTCACCCTAGCCCTCGGCATCGGCGCCAACACCGCCGTCTTCAGTGTCGTTGACGCTATTCTTCTCCGCCCCCTGCCTTACCCGGAGCCTCATCGGCTTGTACGCATCTGGGAGTCGTCCACGAAGCGCGACGTTCCGCGCAACTCCGTGAATCCTCTCAACTTTCTGGACTGGCAGGACCACGCAGAATCCTTTGAGTCCATGGCTGCTATTTCGACTTTGCCCACCAATCTCAGCCACCACGGTCAGCCTTTCGCCGTTCCGGGGATGCAGGTCACACCGGAGTTCTTCTCGGTTTTGCGCGTTGGACCGTTTCTGGGCCGCACGTTCAACACCGCGGATGGAATTCCCGGACAAGACCACAGCGTCATTCTCAGCTACGAACTTTGGCAGCGCCAGTTCGCTGCGGACCCCACGATCGTCGGCCAAAAGATAGACGTTAACGGTGGGCCTGGCGAAATCATAGGCGTGATGCCCAAAGGCTTTTCCTTTCCTGGAATCAAGTCGGAAGTATGGACCCCGCTGGCCCTAACCTCGCCGGAATGGAGAGAAGGAGGGCGCTTCCTGACCGTGGCTGCGCGTCTCAAAGCCGACGTCAGGCTCGAACAAGCCCGCCAGGACATGCTGCGTGTCGCTCACTTCACGGCGCAGGCGCGACCTGGCAACAGAGATTGGAGCGCCAGCGTTTTCCCCATGCTCGAAGACGCGACAGAAGGAGTTCGGCGCCCTCTCTGGGTATTACTTGCCGCCGTTGGCTTTCTTCTCCTGATCGCCTGCGCCAACGTCGCCAACCTTCTCTTGATGCGTGGCACCGGTCGCGTGCGCGAAATCGCCGTGCGTTCCGCGCTTGGCGCTGCGCGTTCGCGCGTCGTTCAGCAATTGTTTGTGGAAAGCCTGCTCCTTTCGCTCGCGGCCATGATCGTAGCCTTGCTTTTGGCTCACGCAGGCCTGCGTAGCCTGGTTGCTTTGATTCCCGAGGGCGCTCCGCTGCCTCGCAGTGAGCCCATCTCCATCGACCAACCTGTGTTGCTCTTCACTTTCCTGGGTTCTCTCGTTACGGGGGTCCTTTTCGGTCTTGTTCCCGCATTGCGTCTTTCTCGTGTGGACCTCCAGAACGCGCTGAAGCAAGGTAGCCTCCGCGGCGGTGTTGGCGGACATCAGACTCTGCGGCGCTGTTTTGTCGTCGCCGAAGTCTCCCTCGCTCTGTTGCTGTCCGTCAGTGCCGGCCTGATGCTTCGCAGCTTCTCCCGCCTCGTGTCCGTTGACGCTGGTTTCCGCCCCGAACATCTCCTCACCATGCACATTTGGACCTCACCTGCGCGTTATCACGACGATCTCCAACGCTCGCAGTATTTCAACCGGATTCTCGCGGAGATCCGCAACACTCCCGGAGTTCAGGCCGCGGGCTCGACTCACTTCCTCCCCCTGACGAACAGTACCTCCGGCTCTTGCTTCTCTCCCGCCGACCAGCCTGCCCCGCCGCCCGCGGAAGCTCTGTCCGCACAATTCCTCATCGTCAGCCCAGGCTACTTCCTCACGATGGGTACGCCAATTCTGACCGGACGTGACTTCGAAGGTCGCGACGGTTTCAATGCCCCACCCGTTGCTATCGTCAACCACGCCTTTGTTGAACGTTTTTCCTCTAGGCAGAACATTCTCGGAAAAAAGCTCCGCGTGTGCTGGACGATTGAAAAGCCCGTCGAAATCGTTGGCATCGTCGCCGACGCGCGGCAGGCGCAATTGCAGGACGCTCCTGATCCCACCATCTTCCTGTCCAACTCTCAGGCGCCCATGTATTTCGCGACACTCGTCGTCCGCTCGGCGGGCGACCCGCGCCAGGTCGCGCGTTCCGTCGAAGCCGCTGTTCACCGCGTAGACCCTGACCAGGCGGTCTCCGACATCAGAACGATGGACACAGTATTTTCTGATTCTGTTGCTAGTCGGCGTTTTCAGGCGACTTTGCTGCTGGTGTTCGCGGGTCTTGCTCTCGCGCTCGCAGTGATTGGCGTCTACGGAGTCGTTTCCTATTCTGTGAGCCAGCGCACCAACGAAATTGGCATCCGCTTCGCGCTGGGGGCGGCTTCCGCGGACGTGGTTCGCCTGGTTCTTCGCGAAGCGCTCGCGCTTGCGGCCATCGCTCTGGCTGTTGGCCTCGCCGGTTCTCTGGCCTTGACTCGCGTCCTGCAAACGTTGCTCTTCGAGATTACGCCGACAGACCCAGCCACTCTCGCCTCGGTCTGTATCGTCATTCTGGCGGTGTCCGCTCTGGCGGCCATCTTGCCGGCCCGCCGTGCCACGCGAGTCGATCCGATGATTGCGCTGCGTTATGAATGAAGGACGAGTGAACGACATGAAGGTGGGCCGCGAAGACGTTGCTTGTGACGCGGCGGGAGAGGCTCGGTGAGTTGAGAGGCAAGTTTCGAGGTGCATGTGAGGATCGAGGGGGGACTTATGAGATTGGGAAAATGGCTCTACACCATTCCGCTAAGGCTCCGCTCACTTTTTGGTCGCGAGCAAGTTGAGAAGGACCTGAGTGACGAGCTGCGCGACCACCTCGATCGAAAAACCCAGGAATACGTCGCGCAAGGGATGACGCAAGAAGACGCGCACCGCCGTGCGCGGCTGGACCTGGGCGGTATCGAGCAGACCAAAGACAAGTACCGCGACGCGCGCAGAGTGAACTGGATTCAGGACTTCGTACAGGATTTGCGCTATGGGACGCGTACGCTCCGCAAATCCCCTGGGTTCACAATCGTTGCAGTCCTGACCCTCGCGCTCGGCATCGGCGCTAACACGGCCATCTTCACGGTCTTTAACGCGGTAATTCTCCGTCCGCTGCCACTGCTGGAACCGGATCGCATCGTCAGGATGTGGCACACCAGCCAGGGAGGAGGAATAGGTTCCGTCTCCTATCTGAATTTTGAAGACTGGCAAGCGCAAGGCACGCTATTCTCCGGCATGGCCGCTTACCTCGGCGGCAGCTTCAACCTCACAAGAAAGGGTGGCCCCGAGCGCATACCTGGCGCGTTTGTTTCCGTGAATTATCTCGACGTAATGGGCATGAAGCCACTTCTTGGCCGCGCGTTCCTGGCAGGCGAGGACAAGCCCGGCAACAATCGCGTCGCGTTGATCGGAGAAGGCCTGTGGAACAGCCTGTTCGACAGGGATCCGGAGCTCATCCATAAGACCATCAGTCTGAATGAAGAAGCCTACGCGGTCGTCGGTATCGTTCCCGCAAATTTTCACTTTCCCGACATCAACACGCAGATTTGGGTACCGCTCGTTCCCGACGATTCGTGGGGCGCATGGAACCGAGGCAACAATACCCTTCAGGTCGTCGGACGTTTGAAGCCCAGCGTCACTGTTGACCAAGCCCGCGCTCAGATGGACAGCATCGCAATCCGCCTGGCAAAGCTTTATCCCGACCCGGACGGAGACCAAGGGGTCAGGCTGACACCGTTGCAGGAATCCATGGTTGGGGACGTCCGCGCAGAGCTGGTGGTTCTTTTGTCGGCCGTCGGCTTCCTGTTCCTGGTAGCTGCTGTGAACATTGCGAACCTGTTTCTGACGCGCGCGGCAGTTCGTCAGCGCGAATTCGCTCTGCGCAGAGCGCTGGGCGCGAGGCGCTGGGGACTGGTCCGCCAATTCCTGGCGGAGGGCTTCCTCATCTCCGGCCTTGGAGGAGCCGTCGGCTGGATGCTTGCGATCTGGATCGTGCAAGGGTTGCTCGCTTTGAATCCCGAGCCACTGCCGCGCCGGCCGGAAATTCGCCCGGACGTTCACGTTCTGTTCTTTGTGCTGTTGGCTGTACTTGTGTCGGCCCTGATCATTGCCGCGGCAGGAGCTTTGAAAGCATTTCGGTCCGATGTGCAGGAGTCCTTGAAAGAAGGCGTCGGCACCTCGGCGGGAAGCTTGCGCGTCAGCCGGACACACGGAGCGCTGGTTGTAGCCGAAGTGGCCATCGCGCTGACGCTTGTAGCCGGAGCGGGCTTGCTGATGAAAAGTTTCTGGCTCCTTAGGCAAGTGGACCCCGGCTTCAAACCGGATCATGCCCTGACCTTGCGGCTTTCGCTTCCCCAAAGCAAATACGCTCCCGCACACCCAGTGTCCAGTTTCTACGAGCCTATGCTGGAAAAAGTGGAAGCGCTCCCCGGCGTCGAAGCAGCCGGCTTGGCGACACTTCTACCCATCCAGCAGGCTTGGACAAACGGAAGCTTCCAGATTGAAGACCGGCCTACCGAAAACGGTTTCGCGGAACTCCGAGGGGTAAGCGCCAATTTCTACCGTGCTCTGGGCATCTCTCTGGTAAGTGGCCGCTATTTCACTGCAGAGGACAGCAAGGCCTCGCCGCGCGTGACCATCATCAATGAAGCTGTTGTTAGGAGTTATTTCTCACATGAAGATCCCATTGGCCGGCACATTCGGATCGCCGGGTCGCCGTGGTACACGATCGTTGGTGTGGTGAAAGATGTGCATCAAGCAGGGCTCGCCATGGCGGCGCTGAGGGAAATTGATGTTCCCTACTCGCAATGGCCGCCGACGTGGCCCGATCTGACGCGGGAGATGAGCCTCGTGGTGCGTACTCGAGTTGAGCCCTCGGCCATAACGAGCGCAGTTCGCGAGGCTATCTTGCAGGTGGACCAAGATCAGCCAGTGTATAGCGTCATGACCATGGACAATGTGATTTCTGAATCGCTGTCCGGCCAGCGCTTCGACCTTATCTTGATTAGCACGTTCGCTTCCGTAGCACTTCTGCTCGCTGCGCTGGGCACCTATGCGGTCCTCGCATACAACACCAAGCAGCGCACGCGCGAGATCGGCGTGCGCATCGCGCTGGGCGCCACAAAGGGCAACATACTGAGACTGGTAGTGGGCCAAGGTCTGCGGTTCGCCGTGTTCGGTGTCGCTTTGGGGCTGGGCGGCGCTTTCGGTTTGACTCGTTTCTTAGCCAGCCTGCTCTATCAGGTGAAACCCTACGATCTAGCGACCTTCGCGGCCGTTTCTTTCGTACTGCTGTTTGTGTCGTTTGTCGCGAGTTATCTGCCTGCGCGGCGGGCGATGCGTGTCGATCCCATGGTCGCTCTGAGGTACGAGTAGAGGAGGTTCGAGATGCGACCGGAGCATTGGCTGTTCACGATTCCGTTGCGCTTGAGATCGCTATTCCGCTGGGTGCAGGCGGACCAGGAATTGGACGACGAGCTGCGCGACCACCTCGAGCGAAAGACCGAAGAATACGTCGCGCAAGGGATGACGCAAGAAGAGGCGCACCGCCGCGCGCGACTCGACCTGGGCGGTATCGAGCAGACCAAAGAGAAATGCCGCGACGCACGCAGAGTGAACCGGATTCAAGACTTCTTTCAGGATTTGCACTTTGGTCTGCGCATGTTGCGCAAATCTCCCGGCTTCGCGGCGATCGCCATCCTAACGCTCGCGCTCGGCATCGGCATAAACACAGCGCTTTTCACGATCGTGAATAGTGTCGTGCTCAATCCACTGCCTTATCCGCAGCCGAGCCGACTTGTCTCGATTTATCAAAGGACCGCCCAGTTCCAAACAGCTGGGGATACCTACCCGAATTTCCTGGACTGGGAAAAAGAGAATCGGTCCTTCGATGCCCTTGCAGCGTACAGCGAGCATGATTTCAATTTGACAGGTGTGGGAGAACCCGAGAAGCTGCGTGGCCAAATGGTTTCCGCAGGCTTTTTCTCCATGTTAGGCGTGAAGCCTTTGCTTGGTCGCACGTTTCGACCAGAGGAAGATCAACTTGGCGCAAGTCCCGTTGTGTTGCTAGCCGACGGACTATGGAAGCGCGGGTTTGCCGCGTCGCCTCATATTTTGGGGCAGAGCCTAACCATGTACGGCAAAGCGTACACGATCGTCGGTGTAGTGCCGGGACGAGCCCCGTTTTACAAACCTTCGGACGTCTTTGTTCCTATCGGAACGTGGGATGACCCCGGGTTTCATGACCGCCGCATGAGTATGGGCATGAGTGTAATCGGCCGGCTTAAGCCGAGTGTGGAGTTGCGGCAGGCGCAAGCCGATATGGACGCAATTGCACGGAATCTGGAAGCGGCATATCCCGAAGCCGATAAAGGCGTAGGCATCGCGCTTATTCCGTTGAAAGAAACCATCGTTGGCGATATCCGCCCGATCCTGCTGTTGCTGCTTGGTGCTGTGGGTTTCGTGTTGCTGATCGCGTCCGCAAATATAGGAGGTTTGTTGCTCGCCCGGTCTACGGCCAGAACGCGGGAATTCGCTGTTCGCGCCGCGTTGGGCGCGAATCGGACGCGCGTCATCCGTCAGCTTCTTACCGAAAGTTTCCTGGTCGCCACGTTGGGCGGGGGATTGGGTCTTTTGCTTGCAGCTGGGTCCACGAAGGCGATTTTGAACACACTCCCTCAGGCTTTGCCACGAGGGGACGAGATCCAATTGGATACGCACGTGCTAGTTTTCACGTTAGTCGCTTCCGCTCTTACAGCGTTTCTCTTCGGTTTGATTCCGGCGCTCAAAACTTCTCGGACCGATTTGCACGAAACCTTCAAAGAGGGCGGTCGTGGGCTAAGCGCGTCGCGGCACCGAGCCCACGGCACTTTCGTGGCGATTGAGATGGCTATCGCCCTGGTTCTTCTTGCCGGCGCCGGACTGATGCTTCGCAGCCTCGCTGGACTCTGGAACGTCAATCCAGGCTTTGATCCACACCACGTTCTGTTCTTCAACGTAGCGCCTTCGCCAGCTCGACTCGCTTCGAGGCCTTCACAAATCCGTGACGCCTTCCGCGAACTGCCGAAACGCTTCGAGGCCGTGCCAGGCATCGAAACCGCCTCGCCGCTTTTCGGATCACTTCCGATGCAGGGTGACTCTGAGGTGCCGGTCTGGTTAGACGGCCAAGCTCCACCGATGAGCACTGCCGATGCCCAGATGAACTTCGCCATGATCTACGGCGTAACAGCGGCCTACTGGAAGATCCTGCGCATTCCCCTTCTTCGCGGCCGCTATCTCGAAGAGAACGATGACGAGAACTCTCGTCCGGTGGTCGTGATTGATGAAAACCTCGCGCGCAAGTTTTTCCCAGGGGAAGATCCTATCGGCAAGAGGCTTCACATAGGACTTATCGGCACAGCGCCCGAGATCGTGGGAATTGTGGGGCACGTAAAGCACGAGGGGCTCGGCTCAGGTGGTCGCGAGAGAATTCCAGCTCAGTTTTATATCCCGTTCACCCAAATCCCTGAGAAGTGGATGCCTGAGGTTTCTTTGGGTGTGGACTTTGTCGTGCGCACCGCTGGTCCTCCAGAGTCCTTTATTGGCGCTATCCGCGAAGCGTCCCGACAATTTGATAGTCAACAAGTCGTCTACGCTTTCGATACTATGGAAGCAATCGTCTCCAGTTCCATATGGACGCAGCACTTTTCGATGATGCTGCTCTCGGCATTTGCCGCCCTGGCGTTGCTGCTCTCCTGTATGGGTATCTATGGATTGATTTCCTACCTGGTAGCGCAGCGTACGCATGAAATTGGTGTTCGTGTTGCTCTCGGCGCGTTCCGCGGAGACGTGCTTTGGCTAATCTTGAGCCACGGGATAAAGATGACGATCATTGGAATCGCTATTGGCTTGGCAGGAGCCTTTGGCCTGACCCGCTTGTTGTCGAGTTTGCTTTTCGGAGTCAGCGCAACGGATCCTCTAACGTTCGGTGGCGCGGCGATCCTTCTGATTCTCATTGGACTGCTTGCGTGCTATATGCCTGCGCGGCGAGCGATGCGTGTCGACCCAATGGTCGCGCTGAGATATGAATAGGAGACGATGAGATGCGACCGGAGCATTGGCTGTACACCATTCCACTGCAGCTGCGGTCGTTGTTTCGCTGGGCGCAGGCGGACCAGGACCTGGACGACGAGCTGCGCGACCACCTCGAACGAAAAACCGAGGAATACGTGGCACAAGGGATGACGCAAGAGGAAGCGTATCGCCGCGCGCGAATCGACCTGGGCGGTATCGAGCAGACCAAAGAGCAATGCCGCGACGCACGACGCGTAAATTGGCTTCAGGACTTCGTTCAGGATTTGCGCTACGGCTTGCGGATGCTCTTGAAGAACCCTGGCTTCAGTGGGGTCGCTGTCGTCGTTCTCGGTTTGGGCATTGCGGTGAACACCACCATCTTCACCGCTCTCGATGCGACGGCGTTCCGACCTTTACCCGTCAGGGATCCGAATCATATCGTGCGCGTCGTCCGCTGGATTCGACAGGGCTATGGCGGCACCCTGTTTTCCTTTCGAGAGTATGTCTATTACAGAGACCACAATGACGTGTTCTCAGGCTTGGCGGCCGACAGTTGTTGTTACAACGTCGTCTATGGTGGGCAGCCCGCCACAAGTGCAGCGACAATGCCCAAATCAGTCTTACTGAGCGCGCGCATTGTTTCGGAAAACTACTTCGAAGTGCTCGGAATCAATGCGGTACTCGGTCGTACCTTTCTGCCGGACGAGGGCCAGTCGGAGAAATCAAATCCCGTGGCCGTACTCGGTTATCAATTCTGGCGACAGCGACTCGACTCCGACCCGCACATCCTGGGGAAGTCGTTGACCTTGAATGCCATGCCATTCACTGTGGTGGGCATCGCGCCGCGCGATTTCATCGGCACTGGAGACCCACCGGCGGCCCCCGATGTATGGGTTCTGTTGGCGATGCAGCGGTACGTCGTGCCAGGAAGTAACTGGATGAACGCGAATGCATACAACGTTCGTATCGTAGGCCACTTAAAGCCAGGCGTGGCGCTCACGAAAACGCAGGTGGAACTGACGGTCCTTGCTCAGCAGCTTGCCCACACATCTACTGCCAAGGATCTGACCGCCAGCACGACACACCTTACAGCCAAGCGAGCATCCTTCCTTGACTTTGGCGGAACGGGCGCCGACTTCGCGGTCTCGGTGACGCTCGCGCTCGCTGCTGCCGGCATGGTACTGCTCATCGCCTGCGCTAATGTCGCCAATTTATTGCTTGCACGCGCGATAATTCGACGGAAGGAAGTTGCCGCCCGTCTAGTGCTGGGCGCAGGCCGCAGCCGGATAGTTCGTCAGTTGCTGACCGAGAGCGCGGTCATTGCGCTTTTAGGTGGGATGGCGGGCCTCCTTTTGTCAGCATGGGCCTGCCATGTTTTGTGGGCCACTGTTCAGCAGTCTCTTCAGAAGTTCTACCCGCCTGACTTGTTGCTGCGTCTGAGCCCTGACGTTCGGATCCTTGGTTACACGTTCTTGTTGTCATTGACGACCACATTTGTCTTCGGACTAACACCCGCACTTCAGGCTTCGAAAACCGACCTAATGTTCGCTTTGAAGCAGGGTGTTGGTATTAGTGCTCCTAGGTCGAGCCGAGGTTTGCTGAAACTCAATCTGCGGGACGCACTGGTACTGGCGCAGGTAAGCCTATCCCTAGTGCTTCTCATCGCCGTGGGATTGCTCGCCAGGAGTCTGCAGCGATCTCAGACGATTGACCCCGGGTTCGAGACCAAGAACTTGCTGGCCGTGGATATGGACTTCCCAGCACTTGGGTACGACAGCTCAATGGCGTTTTCCCTTCGCCGCTCAATAGTTGAACGGCTAGATGCCCTACCTCAAGTCAAGTCAGCCTGTTTCGCCTCGGAAGAATGGACTGCCGTCTCTCTAGAATCTGCGCGCAACCTTCCGTTTGTCCCTTACACGGTCATCTCGCCGGATTACTTTCGGACGCTAGGCATCCAGATTGTTCGGGGTAGAGACTTCGGTGAAACTACCCAAACCGGCGCACCAGTGGTTATCGTCAGCGAGGCTACTGCGCGGCTGTTATGGCCCGGCGAAGATCCGATAGGCAAACGGCTGATGGCAAAGGATCGCGCGTCGTCTTATGCAGAAGTCATTGGTGTGGTCAGGGACGTTCGAAGTGTCAGGCCCTCTCAGGTCGATTTCGCCCATCTTTACTTTCCCATCGCTCCAACTGACCAATATCTTGGCCTTTGGCTGCGCACTCGCAGTAATCCAGAAAACGCCCTCGACTCTATTCGGGAAACACTGGGGGCCCTGGACAAGGGATTGCTTCTGGCCACGACGCATACTATCAGTGACCTGCTGTGGCTCCAGAGACTGCCCGCGTTAATTGGCGCTGCTATGGCTGGCATACTTGGCGTGTTGGCTCTTGTATTGGCAGCAGTCGGCATCTACGGCGTCATGGCCTACGTTGTAAGCCAAAGAACACACGAGATTGGTGTGCGCATGGCCTTGGGCTCCGACAGAGCGGATGCCCTGGCGCTCGTGCTCAAGCAAGGAATGTGGCCGGTGCTGCTGGGCATCATTCTAGGGCTCGTCGGCAGCGTGGTGCTATCCCACCTCTTATCGTTTCTTCTGCTCGGCATTGGCCCGCTGGATCCGTTGGCATTTTCAAGCGCGTCTGCGTTTCTCATTGTGGTGGCGGCGCTTGCAGCGTACCTTCCTTCGCGGCGGGCCACTAAGGTCGATCCCATGGTTGCCCTGAGATACGAGTGAGGGAGGGCCGGAAAATGCGACCGGAGCATTGGCTATACACGATTCCGCTACGGCTACGGACGTTGTTTCGCTGGGCGCAGGCGGACCAGGAATTGCACGACGAGCTGCGTGATCACCTCGAACGAAAAACCGAGGAATACGTCGCACAAGGGATGACGCAAGAACAGGCGCGCCGCCGCGCGCGAATCGACCTGGGTGGTATCGAGCAAACGAAAGAGAAATGTCGGGACACACGCCGCGTAAATTGGATTCAAGACTTAATTCAGGATTTGCGATACGGTCTGCGCATGCTGCGGAAGAGGCCGGGCTTTACAGCGGTTGCAGTAGTCACGCTGGCGCTTGGAATCTCGGCCAACACGACCATCTTCAGCACGGTGAACGCCTTCTTTTTGCGGAAGCCGCCCATTCGCGATCCTGATCGCGTTGTGATCGTTAGCAGCGTCAGTCCCGAAAAGAATACCTATGCGCCGGATCGAATTCCCGTGTCAGCGCCCGATTATCTTGACTGGCGAGCTCAGGACAAGTCCTTCGACGGCGTGGCCGCGGCGGATTTCGAAGATTTCACAATAAGCGGCGGCACGGCGCCAGAGCGCGTGGCAGGCGCCAGGGTCTCGAGTAACTTTTTCGAGGTTTTGGGCGTTGGTCCTGCGATGGGGCGAACCTTCTTGCCCGAAGAGAACCAGTGGGGACGCGATCACTCGGTCATCTTGAGCGACGAGCTGTGGAAGGGACGGTTTGGCGGCGACCCGCGCGTGCTCGGCCACCTCGTTAAGATCAACGGTCAGAACCACACTGTTGCCGGGGTCATGCCCCGCCCCTTTCGCCTCTGGGACTTTGAGGCTCGACTTTGGATTCCGCTTACGTTTTCGCCAGACGATCTGCGTCCTCCGTCGCGGTCTACGAGGCTCCTTCGAGTTTTCGCGCGATTGAAACCCGGCACGGACGAACGCAAGGCCACAGCGGAAATGCAGACCATCACGCAACGAATCGCCGAGGCGCATAAAGATACGAACAAAGGATGGGGCGCAAGCGTGATGTCTCTCCAGCGGTACAGCATTGCGGACTCGAACTCGGAAACGGCCACGGCATTTCTCATGGCCGCAGTGGGGTTCGTGCTGCTGATTGCTTGCACGAATTTGGCGAACCTGATGCTCGCGCGCAATTCCATAAGGCAGCGCGAATTTATCATCCGGTCCGCGCTCGGGGCGGGGCGTTTTCGGCTCGCTCGCCAGCTTTTCACGGAATGTTTGCTCCTTTCCATAGCCGGGGGAGTCCTGGGAATCCTTGGCGCATTTTGGGGAGTCCGCTTACTTCGCTCGCAACTCAATTGGAATGAAGGCGCGCTGGAGATGGCAAAAGAGATTTCTGTCGATAGTCGAGTGCTGATTTTCACGCTCGCCATCTCGCTTGGCGCTGGTATTTTGTTTGGGCTAGCGCCGGCGATTCAGATTGCGCGGCAGGACGCCAGCTATGGCTTGCAGGAGGGCGGCCACGGGGGTACGGCAGCTCCCCGGCGGCTCCGTGTCCAACGCCTGCTCGTCATCGGCCAGTTGGCTTTGTCGCTGTTTCTCTTAGTTGGCGCGGGGTTGTTTGTCGAAGGTTTCCTCGAAGAGATCCAAGCGAGCGTGGGTTTTAATTCGCATAACTTGCTCACAGGAACCGTCTGGCTCCGCGACCTCCAATACCTCCAACCGCAGCGCCAGAGGCAATTCTTTGAAAATGTTCTGCAACGTCTCGCAAATCTCCCCGGAGTGCAGTCGGCGGCCGGAGCCACTGATCTTCCCTACAATTTCCCGGGCTATGTGCCCTTCACTGTCGAAGGGCATCCGGTGACGAAACCCGACGACCAGCCAAAAAGTGGCTGGTTCACCGTCAGCCCCGGTCATTTTGCAACGTTGCAAGTCCCGCTGTTGCAAGGGCGCGAGTTTTTATCTTCGGATACAGCTGATGCGTCTCCCGTGGTGATCGTCAACGAGGCATTCGCGAGGCGCTTCTTTGGCGGGGAAAACCCAGTTGGACGCCACATCCGATTGGATCTTGGAGACAGGAACCAGAACCGATGGAGCGAAGTCGTCGGTGTGGTGGGGAATGTGATGGAGTTCCTTGGGCAAGTTCAACCGCGGCCGCAAATCTTTGTTCCGTTCGCCGCGCATCCCAGCCAGTTGATGAGGTTCATAGTGCGAACGAGAACCGATCCCCTAAGCCTATCGGATTCCCTACGGCACGCCGTCTGGGCGGTTGACCCCGACCAGGCCGTGACCGAGATACGAACAATGGACCGCGTAATCAGGGATTCCGGCGCAGGAGATGACGCGATGGCGCAGACCATGGGGGTCTTTGCCCTTCTCGGGCTGCTGATGGCGGCAGTCGGAATCTTCGGCGTGGTGTCTTATTTGGTTGAACAACGCACGCAGGAAATGGGGATTCGCTTGGCCTTGGGTGCGGAGCCGGCCGGAGTGCTGCGCCTGATGATTCGCAAAGGCATGGCGCTCGTTGGTGTTGGCACGGGGATCGGAATTCTCGTTTCTCTCGGGTTGCCAAAGCTCGCTGCGGCGGAATTTGAGAATTTCCATTTCCACAGCATATGGGTGCTGATCTTCGCACCGGTAGTAGTTGTCCTTACGGGGTTTGCCGCGTGCTATTTGCCCGCGCGCCGCGCCATGCGCGTCGATCCGATGGTCGCTCTCAGGTACGAGTGAAGGAGGGCCGGAAATGCAACCGGAGCATTGGCTGTACACGATTCCGTTGCGGTTACGGTCGTTGTTTCGCTGGGGGCAGGCGGACCAGGAATTGGACGACGAGCTGCGCGACCACCTTGAAAGAAAAATCGAAGAATACGTGGCGCAAGGGATGAAGCAAGAGGAGGCGCGGCGGCGGGCGCGAATCGACCTGGGCGGTATCGAGCAGACCAAAGAGAAATGCCGCGACGCGCGCCACGTAAATTGGATTCAGGACCTCGCACAGGATTTGCGCTTTGGTCTGCGCATGTTGCGCAAGTCCCCGGGGTTCACATGCGTCGCCGTCCTCATACTGGCTCTCGGTATCGGCGCCAACACGGCTATCTTCAGCCTGATTAACGCCATCATGCTCCGCTCCCTGCCTGTTCACGCTCCTGAGCAGCTCGTTTTTCTGAAATGGAGTGCGCGTCGAAGCCCTCACACGCACCTCTATTACTCGTGGGCTGGTTGTCCAGGAGATACGGTATTTTCGAGCACGGGTGCAGGTAGTTGTTCGTTTTCGTATCCGGTGTATGAACAAATCCGCGAAAATAAGAATGTGTTTTCCGATGCTTTTGCCTTTGTACCTGCCTCGGGCTTGTCTGACATAACAGTGAATGGTCAGACGGCCCAGGCGCGGGGAGATTTGGTCTCCGGAAATATCTTTTCCACGCTCGGCGTGGGGGCCGCAGCCGGGCGAACGCTGGTTCCGCTTGATGATGTCACGGGCGCCGCGCCTGTCGTCGTCTTCAGCTATGCGTATTGGCAAAGCCGATTTGGCAGTGACAGCGCGATTGTGGGGAAAACAATTCTCCTGAATGGCCTCCCGTTTACGGTCGCAGGCGTGGCGGCACCGGGCTTCGCGGGGCTGGACATAGGCGTGCCCCGCCAATTCTGGGTCCCACTTTCCTCGCGGTACCAGTTCGACCAGCGCTTTCCCAAAGAAAAGGAAACGGACGGCGGTTCGCTGTGGGTCCAAATGGGGGCCCGCCTGAAGCCCGGTGCCAGCATCAGCGAGGCGGAAGCAGCGCTTAACACAATATTCCTCCGAAGCGTGACCAGCGGTCCCGCGGCGCTCTTTAAGCTAGAGGACGAACCACACATCGAATTGCCCAGCGCAACGCGCGGCCTCCCCACGTTGCGTCAGAACTTCTCAAAGCCGCTTTTCGTGCTGATGAGCGCTGTGTGCATGATTCTGTTGATTGCTTGCACAAACGTGGCAGGACTTATGCTGGCCCGATCCGTGGCGCGCCAAAAAGAGATCTCGGTGCGCGTCGCTCTAGGTGCGGAGCGCTGGCGAATTGTTCGCCAGTTCTTGACGGAAAGCCTGATGCTGGCCGCAGCCGGCGGTGCACTGGGAATCTTATTCGCCTATTGGGGAGCGAGTTCTTTGTCGGGGTTTTTTTCCGCTAACGGCTACGGAGCCTTCGCGATTAACATCAGCCCCGACCTGCGCATCCTTGCCTTCGCGCTGGCAATTTCTTGCCTGGTCGGACTTTTGTCGGGCCTTGCGCCCGCGCTTCGAGGGACGCGATTCGACCTGATACCGGCACTCAAGGAAAGTGATACTGGCGTTTCTTGCTCAGCCGCAACAAGTGGGCGGCGGCTCAGTGTTGGCAGTGGACTTGTTGTCGCGCAGGTTGCGCTTTCCATTCTTTTGCTCTCTGCCGCGGGATTACTGGTACGAACTCTCGTAAATCTCGAAACCATGAAAGGCGGGTTCGATGCACGTAATGTTCTGCTCTTTGACATGGACGCTACCCTAAGCGATTACAAGGGGCCGAAGCTACAACGCCTCTATCGGGATCTCCAAAGGCAGTTTGCCGCTCTTCCGGGCGTTACTTCCGCTAGTTATTCCATGACGCCGCTGCTTAGTGGTGCTCGGAGCAGCACGGGTTTGCAGATTCCGGATGCAGCTGACAAATCCGCAGTTAACGTAGACGAGCTTCCAGTGGGACCTGATTTCTTCGAGACTATGCGTATTCCGTTTCTCACTGGCCGGGCGTTTACTCCCGCGGAGTTCGAATCATCCGCCCAGCCTCAACCCATCGTCGTCAATCAAACCTTTACTCGCCGGTTCTTTGGAAATGGAAACCCACTTGGCCGGGCAGTCTCGGAGCCTGACCATCATGGGGAAACCCCGCAATACAAGATTGTAGGCGTCGTCGGCGACGCGAAATACGACAGCCTGCGCAGGGATGTTGCTCCCACGGCATACCTTCCGATCGGATATGCAGGAGGATCGTTCGAAATCCGTACGGCGATGAACCCTAAGGTGCTGATTCCAGCGGCCCGCGAAGTCTTGAACAAAACCGACAAGAATCTCTTTCTACTCAACGCGAAGACGCAAGTCGAGCAGATCGATGAAAGCCTTTTTCAGGAACGGCTGCTTGCCAGTCTTTCGAGTCTGTTTGCGGTTCTCACTCTCACGCTCGCGTGCATTGGACTCTATGGATTGCTGTCTTACGAAGTTACGCGCCGCACGCATGAAATCGGTGTCCGCGTGGCTCTGGGGGCCCATCATCGCGACGTTCTGCGCCTCGTCGTCGCCAAAGGGGCGGGTCTCGTCGCCGCTGGCTCGGTTGCCGGGATGGCCACAGCCCTCGGTGTGACTCGTTATGTGGAGAGTTTCCTCTACGGGGTCAAGCCAATCGATCCATGGACTTTTGCCGGTGTAGTGATCTTGCTCTTCGCTGTGGCTCTTGCGGCTTGTTACATCCCGGCCCGGCGGGCGATGCGTGTCGATCCGATGGTCGCTTTGAGATACGAATAATTCACCCAACGTTTTAATCCCACAATCCCTTTCGACTCACAACCGCTGACAACTGGAACTGTCATTAGCCGGTTCCGGTAGCAGACACGCTCCCACTCTCTCTCCTCTCACGATCTCAGCCTTAACCCACAACTCCGGAGCAACACCCATGCGAACGAACACGCAGGAGGCAGTTTTGTCTGCCTACATCGCGTCAATCGGAAAATGCACGCCGCGCGAAGCTGCTCAGAACGCCGCCGAACTTTGCAGACTTGCGAACTCGCTCAATCGCTTGAACGAGATCGCCTGCAATAGCGGCCTGACGGAGCGGCAAGAGCGACGGAAGCAAAACCTACAAACCCGGATCAAGGCCGTGCTGGAACGCGCGGGCTTGGTCCTCAACCACTTCAACAGCGATCCGCGAGGCTACGCCGTGTACTTCGATCTGCCGGATGGCTCCTACAACAGCTTCGGCGGACGGGAATGCGGCTACGGCATCGGGAGGTGAAACCATGTACGACCACGTAGTAACCATCAACAACACGCACTGGCCTGCGTACTGGAAACCAGGCGCAACTTTGGTTGATCTGCGGATGTTCGATCCGAACGCCCGTAGCGCCAAGCCGCGACTGATCTTCCGGCCCGAGAAACTGCGCGAGTTGGGAATACCAGCCGCGCTTATCGAGGCCGCGGCAAAATCCGATCCGCAGGGATTCCTGCTATTCGACGACCTGCCGAATCAGACGTAGCAAGCGAGCGGCCACGCTGACCAGGCCACAACCATAACTTAATTCCTGCCAGCTCAATCACACAAACCCACAAAACCCAAAAACTGGAGGTGCCCCATGGCAAGTGAAGGAAACGGCTTCACGCATTACCTCGTATCGAAGGAAGTCGTTCTCAGCAAGGCCTGCGTTATCGAGAAAGGCAACGATTGGATCTCCCTTGCATTCATCAAGCTCGGAATTGACAGGCCGGAAGCCGTAATCGACCGTGCCTTCGTTGAGAACCACGCTCTCATCCCCAAAACCGCGAACTAACTTCGCTCCATTTCGGCGGATTGGGACAGACAAGTGTTTCGCGGAATGCCTGCTCGACACGCTCACCCGCGCACTGGAGACCCGAAGTGACAGAAGTGACAGATGGGAATCCCGTTTGCAGCAATCGATACGAACGAAAATACTTCAGCCGCCTGACCGAAAAAGCTCTGCTTCTTCGCGTCGGTCGCGGTCGCTACAAACTTTATCACCCACTCTTCCGGCTCTTTCTACAGGAAGGATGATCCGGCACGCACCAACTAGAGCAAGGGAACGCAATCGCTGCCGCAGGCCGTTATGAGCAAGCAGGAAACGATTAGGAGGTTTTCAACATGAAAGACGCTATCCAGCACGTCGAGCCAGACTCCGCAGCCACAGTTGACACACGCGAAGAGATATTAACCGCGAAGGAGGTTGCACAAAACATTGAAGCCAGCAGGAGGGGTGTACGCCCACGCGGATGAATTAGGCGGCTACCGCGTCAGCAGGCGCCTTTGGTTCCGATGGCAGCGCACCCAGAAGGCACGGGGCGCGAAGAACCCAAGCGAACACAAAAATAGGCGCAGCGCAAACGAAAACGAGAGCCATCAGCGCCATTCCCTTTCGTTAACCACAGGGCGGAATCCATTCCCTTATCCCTTCCGCCCCTTACCCATTTCCCGTTAGCCATTCGTGATTTCCATTCCCATTTTCCTTTCCACTCCCATTTCACGTCAGGAGAACAGCACCTTGGCGCTGAATGAAAACAAGCGGATTCAGGATTTTCCAGCCTCCGTGAGCGGACCAATGCAACACCCATTGCATTTATCTGCGAGCGATATTATGGTCGACTCAGCGACACCAGCGAAGCGGAAACGAGGAAAATCGTTGTCACGCCGAACTGGTCAAGATGGTCATATCGAGAAGTCAGGAAGGTGGTACGTAGTGCGCTACTGGAAGGACATCGCTGGTCAGGAAAAGCGACAGCATGTGCGCGAGCGCATCTGTCCGATTTCCGGGCCGGGTAGTCTCTCCAGAAGCGAACGAAAGAGAAAAGCTAAGGAAATTATTCAATCGAGCGGAGTGGACACAGCCGAGCATTTCACCACCGTGGTAAAACCCAACCCGACAGGCGTCTTATTTCGCGACCAAGCCGAAGTCTGGCTGCAAAACAGCCAGAATCGCAAGCGCAACCCGATTGGGAACAGTTATGCGGTAACGATTCAGGGAGCACTCGACAAGTGGATTCTCCCTGTTATCGGTGACGTCCCTCTCGGGAGCGTGGACAATCTCACCGTCAAGCCCCTCATCGACAAGATGTCAGCAGCAGGTCTGTCGGCTCGAACCATCAGCAAATATGTTGAGTTCGTCCAGCAGACCGTGGCGTCGTTGAAGGGCGTCAACGGCGAGCCTGTTCACAAGAGAGTCTGGGATGCCGAAACGATGGACCTTCCCGTTGTGGAGCATTCGAAGCAGAAGCGTCCATCGCTTAAGGCAGACCCGATTTCGGAACTCATTCGAGGGAGCAGCTGCCAAGAACAAGCACTTTACGTTCTGCTCGCAGCCACCGGAATGAGAATATCGGAAGCTCTCGCGCTTGAGACAAAACACTTCATAAACAACGGACGCACTATCATGGTCGAACAACAGGTCGAAAAGGACACCCCGCGCATTGTTCTTCACCTCAAGACGAATGCCGCGAAGCGAGAAATCGACCTACATCCCGACATCGCAGAGTACTTGCGAAAATACATAACCGGAAGGACGGGGTTGCTGTTTTCACACAGCAAATGGGACGCCCTATCTTCACAACAAACTGGAAGGCCGCTGGCTCACTCCCAGACTCATAAAAATGGGGCTGGAGCAGAAAGGCATGGGCTGGCATGCATTCAAGCGATTCCGCAAAACATGGTTGCGTGGACAACGCTGTCTGGAGGACATCAATAACTTCTGGATGGCTCACCGTCCGCAAACCATGTCAGAACTGTACTCGCATCTTCACGAAGAATTGCAGTTACGGCTCGATGAAGCTGAGCGGGTCGGTTACGGATTCGTTCTTCCGGCGTCCAAAGATGTCTCTGTTGTACCGATTGTCCCGAAATCACAGCAAAAAAATGGAGCAGAAGTTGCAGCGTAAGTGCCGTAGAATGTTAGTAGTGCCATAGAAGTGGGCGTGTAGCTCAGCTGGGAGAGCACCTGCTTTGCAAGCAGGGGGTCAGGGGTTCAAATCCCCTCACGTCCACCAACTTTTTCTCTGATTGCAAAGCACTTACGGGATTCATCTCTACTCCAATCTCTCACTTTTGGTCCCGACTGTGCACGAACTGTGCACGAATGGGACTATTGCACCGCGACTGTGCACATTGGACCCACCATCAAAGCGTCAGCGGCTGCCGGCGGTGCCATCTCGTTGGCTCGACGGTTGAGCTTTTCCAGAGCTTCGCGCTTCATCTGCAGCTTCATCTGGGAAATCAAGACTCGCGTCGCCCAGATCCCAAAAATCCTGCAGGACCTTCAACACAAGGATTCCCACACGGACATTGTCGGCGACATCCTTTCTCACGCAAGCGACGCTCAGCAGGTTGTCGATTTCGCGGACCGCGCGTTCTACGAAGATAACCCGGCAAAGGTTAAGGCGCTCAACGAGATTGTCGCGACTCTTGAGCAAGTTCAAAACCTCTACGCCTCGGTGAAAAACATCCTCGCCGGGGCCGCGGCCGTTAGTGTGCCGGTTGCGTCGTTGCGTCCCAACCCCTTGCAGACAGAGTTAGAACTCCTGCGCGTCGAACAAGAGCACTTAAAGACTTTGGGTCTGCTCCGTGCTCGGCAGGCGCTCGAAGTGGGCCAGATCAAGAAAATAGTCGACGATGCCAGGACCTATGTAAGTCATTTTTCGGCCGATGAGCCCATTGAGACTACGTTGACGCGTCTTAAGACGGCCGGTGGACGCGACCACCTTGAATTTGCGCTCTATGCCTTGCATTACGCGGCCGCCGTCGCCGCGCAGCAGGAGACGAGTGCGGATTTGGCGTCCCTGCGGAAGAGTCTCGAAGAGCGCCGATACTCGATCCAACGAAGCGCGGTGAATGCCACCACGTATGAGCAGACGGCGCGTGCGGCGGCGAATCGTCTCACTCTCTACTGGCAATCTGGGCTAAAGCCCAAAGACTTGGCGGAACTGCTCTATCATGTCTCCACTGCGGCGTCTTTGCCGATTCTTGCGGCCAAACAATGAGGGCCAATCCATGAAATCCAGACTTGCAATCGGTTCAGTCATCGCACTCGGGCTCGCCGGATGCGACGAGAATGCTCTGCGCATGGCAAAAGAGGCCCACAATGTCCTAAGTGCGTACGAACAGGAATTGGAGCACAAGCTCGCTTCAGAGGAAAAAGCCTACACGCAGCAGTCGCAAATCGAGGCGGAGGCCGGGCGCGAGCAAATGTACTCGAATCTCGAACAGGAACGCATTGAGCGCTCCCGCTCCTTGGCTCTGGACCTCATCGAGGGCAAACAGGACGTCAGCAGGTGGCGCGAACAAATTCGAGAATATGCAAAAGCCGACTATGCCATTCAGCGGGATATCTTGCTGGCGGACATGAACAGCCAGTTTCAGTTCCTCGAGAAAATCCAGGCTCTCGCCGTCGACAAACAGAAGATTGTCGCGCTGAGTAAAGCGTTCGACTTGCTGTCTGAAAAGCCGGCCCTGGCCGACCAGCTGAAGGACCTCGCCGATTTTGCGAAGGAATCCAAAGACGGCTTCGACAAAGCCGTTTGCGACGGTTTGGCTGCACAGATCAAGGACAAGGAAACGCAGGTTGCGACCGCTGGCACCGATGCCGACAAGAAGAAGGCGCAAACGGCGCTGGGCGCACTCACAGACAACCAGAAGTCAAAAGGCTGCCCCACATCCAACTAGGAAGGAGTAAAAGGGCATGACAAGGGAAGAAAGAATCGCCGCTATACAGGCGGAGCTTGCCGACATAGAAAGATCCATTGCGGAAACAGAGGCCAGAAAAAGGACAGCGACGTCGGTGGATGAGATTGCGAGGCTCAATGACGAATTGGTGGCACTGAAAGCACGGAGGACGACGCTGCAGCTGGAACTTACGAACCTTCAGGCTGCCGGTGACGAAGTCGCACCGGTCCGTCCTAACGGCAAGGTCACGCAATAGTGCCCTGCAATTGAAGCGTAATTTGTCGCTGCTCTGGGCGATTCCCACAGGGCCAGGCCCTGTGCACAGGCGAATCTGGTGACGGTGTTTAGTCGATCACACCGGTGAAGAATTCTTGCGATTCGACAGCGCGTCGCTCCTCGCCTTTTTTGAACGTTCCCAGACATTTGCATCAAGTAATCCGCGGTTGAGCGCCTGGATTGTCCGGCGGGTGGTCCGGTTTCTTGGGAGCGACTGCGACGATGTAGTCTTTGATCTCGTTCCGAATCAATTGTTCTACGTTGGCTGCAAACCGCTTCAGCGCGTCTTTGTGGGCTGTGTAGTCCTTGTAGTCACCGGTCATCTGGAGAAAGTTGAAACCTTCACTCTTGATGAGTTCCGCCGCGGCACGTTTTTCACGCCAGATGTCGCCGAAACTGAAGAGGCTTTCGACTCCCGCACATATGGCCACAACCAGGCTTGCCAGAATCGATGCGACCGCAAAAATCCAGGCGTGTTCGCCCCACACTTGCAACTCGCGAAGGCCGACCAGGGCCGGGATCAATGCTCCGGCGATCACCACTGCGCTGCGCAACGCATGATATTTCCGTTTAGCGTCGCTAGCACGCGAGTCCCACCATTCGACGTAGTTCAGCCAGCGAGCCTCGATGTACTCATTCCACCGTGTGTCGCCCAGATCGAGTCCGGCGATGAGCGACCGCAATTTCTCCAAATCGACGAGGACAGGCTTCTTTTTCATTTAGACCCTCCCTCATACTGTCGGCATCTACGATCGCGTGGCAGCTTGCTTTGAGATGTTGCGAGGGGTTGACCCTGAACCAATTCCCTGCCCGTATAGGCCGCAAGAGGGGTAAGAACGCGGAAGCCATATACACTCCAGATCAGGTCGTTCGAAGGAAACACATCGCGGGTGACAACTGTCCGCAACTAAAGCAACGGCCCGGCTTTCCAATTCATTCGCGATCCTTCGCCCGTGCCGAACCCTATGTAAGCGCGCATGAGGATGCGATTTTGCACCGAGAGCGTAACGCCCACTCCGACGTCGTGGTGCAATCCGCTGAACCCAAGATCGGAAGCACGATTTCCAACCCGGCCAGTCTCATAGAACACCAAGATACCGAGCGGCCCCCAAATATTGTGTCCGTATTCGCCTTGCAACACCATGCGATCGGGAGCGCGGAAGCGCAAATCCAGAAAGCCCCGAAGCGTGTCGCGGTCCGCGAGGTCGGCGCCGCCAATGGTTGGCTGGAAATAGAACGGGATCTGCTGTTGCGCGGCGGTCTCCAGGGTCAGTAAGCCATTGATCGCGATGTACCCTAACGTGCAAACCTTGCCGGCGCCTTGAGGGGTGCAAAACCAGTCACGGGCCGCATTGGGGCTGGCCGGAACAGCTTTCCGTCGCCAGCGCAGCGGACGCATGTTGATGAGATCGGCTTCGAATTTGTGAAACGAAAATCGGTGGACGTCCAGATCCTGGTAATACTCATAGCCGATTTGGTAGTCGAGCTTGAAGGGGAGGATCGCAGGATAGTGCGGCAAAGCCAGGATCTTGTAGTGCATGAAGCCGGGCTGCTCGGTGAGCCCCGGTGCCTGGGTATCGTTGAATAGACTCTCGATTGATGGAATCGAGGAATTCGGGATCGGTCCGATATGCGGCACAACATAGCCCACCTCTCCCCCGATGTCTAGCCAGGACAAGACCGGGTCGAGAACCTTCACGCCTCCCTCGAACCAGCGCTCGCCAAATTGCACGTGCGTCTGTTGCGTGGTTGCATTTCCGTGCCCGTAGTAAGCAAGCCCGGGAAGCTCCACGCGGCGCGTATAAAGCTCAATCTGAAAATTATCCTTGACCGGACATTCCGATTTTCCCGTACACGCAAACGCCGGCCGTTCGAACAGGATGTCGCCTTCGAGAAACAAAAACCGGTTTGTCGAGACCGCCGCCGTGCCCGAAATCTCCTTATTCCACCGCGCTTTCGGGGTGAAGTCGTGAATGGCACGCAGACCGCCGCCAAAACCTCCGCCTGGGGCGATCGTCTTGATAACCGGACGGACCGGCATTGCCAAATAGACCCGGCCGCAGTCTTCAATCCGGAACCGGTTGGGGTGTTCCACGGCATCGCCGCAGGTCTGCTTCAAATCACTCCAGGTTTGTGCGTGAACAAGAGCAGCACAGAGCATGATGACCAGGGGGAAGACAAGCCGCAGCAGCTGGAGAACTTTTTTCATGCTCAGTCCTTGGCCGGTTGCCTGGCAAGCGCTGCGGCTTTGATCTGCGTGGCAAAGGCGGAAGCGTCGTGCTCACTCGCCTGCTCGGGGTCCGGCGCGACCGCGGGGTGGTTCAGCTTTTGGCCGACGAAGCTCGCATGGCTCAAAAGTTCCCTTTGCAAGGACGAAAGCGAACTCGCGCTATTCGCGGCGACGGCCGGGGGGACAGCCGCAGGAGGAGGATTCGGGAAATTGGCGATTACGGCCGTTGGTGCGTCGCGTGTCGGAACCCTTTCGAGCTTTCCCCAGGCCGGATCGGTCGAAGCTTGCCGGTCGCGGTCACTGAGGAAACTGGTCTGTGCGTCTTTTGTGAAGAGCCGGCGCGCCGCCCCAAGAAAAGACGTGTGATCGAAGATCTGGCTGACGATGGTGCCAGGTTCAATATAGGGAGAGACTAGGACGGCCGGAACACGCACACCCAGCCGGTCGAAACCAAAATTCTCGGGATTGTCGATTTTGTTGTCGGGAGGAGCGGCCGCCGGAGGACGAACGTGATCGAACAATCCGCCATGCTCATCGTAGACAATCACCAAAAGGCTCTTTTGCCAGACGTCCCGGTTCTTGGTCAGCGCCCTGTAGACATCCGCGATTAACGCTTCGCCGTCGTAGACGTCGTGGTCCGGATGCTGATCATTCGGGGAAAACGACTGGCCGTGGGGAGCGGTTTCCCGATTGTAACGTGGCTCGATGAAGCAGTAGGCAGGAACATTATCGTCTTTGCAGTCGCCTGCAAAATCGGAATAGTCCTCAAAGAAGCGGGCCTGATTGCTGAAAAGGAGACGTTCAAAGGTCAGCGCGGAAGAGAAGTCGTGGAAGTAGATCTTGGCGCTGACGTTGCGTGCCTGAAGAAATTGATAGATGGTGACGAAACCGTCAAAACTGAAATCGGGCGACATGTCCAGGCGGCCCCGCGACGTACCGGCATGCGCAAACGTTCGATTGGGAAGCGTTGGTCCTGGAACCGAGGAATACCAGTGATCGCAGACGGCGTACTGCTTGGCAAGTGTCGTCAGCACGGGAAGGCGGGCGGGCGTCCAGCACTTCATAATGTTGGCTGCACGGTCCCGGTCCCCGCCACAAACGGTTTGGTAGTTCTGCAGGAAGCCCGACATCTGAGGCGGTCCCGCCGCCGCACCCGCTTCACTTCCAAAGATCTGCACATTGACTGAACGGAAGTCGTGGCTCGGATCCGGCGTCAAATCCCCCGTCGGAGCGGCATCTCGAGAAACGAGGACTGGCTCATTCGTGAGATCGTCGTTCGACTCGCTGCCGTCCAAACCCTCGATGTCGTAACCGGGTGCCTTCAAAAAGCCCAGCATGTGGTCGAACGAACGGTTCTCCATCATAAGCACGATTAGATGTTCGATAGTTGGAAGCATCGTTTGTATCGAACTATGGATTAGAAAGTTATGGAAAGCAAGAATGTTTCATGCTGCGCATGCTGCGGTGGCCCGCCCGCATAGGACCGCTTGATTCCTCGTCAAGTAAACTCCTTCGGGCCATCCTGTCGCGAAGTGGAACGGCGAAATGACGTGGTGATCTGGACAGAACGTGAGGCCATAGACGACTTGGGATTGGCAGGCGGGATCAGAAAGATGACTTAGGAGCGCACGCGCCTCTCTTCCACGTGCTATATTGACCGGCACGTTGCCAGAAATTCCACCTATTTGCTGAGATAGCAGGTATGCAAAACAACCTTCTCATTGCCGGGATTGCCTGCATTATTGCCGCATTGGTCTGTGGTGGTCTCAGAGCATTCACGATTGAAATCCCGCTTCTGAGTTCCATGCGTCGTCAAATTATGCTGGGCATATCGGCACAGTCTTGCTGGTCCTGAGCTTCGCTCTGTGGAGGAAAAGCGAATCTTCGGCCTCGCCAGTGCCCGCACCGCATCGCAATGATTCATCCCGAACCTCTCCCAGCCCATCGCCCCCCCGCGGAGCCACCACGAACTCAGGGGATCTCGTTGGCGAAAACCAGTTTCTCACTCCCAGATGACGGTGTTGAAATGAAGAACGCGAAGGTGGGTCCTTTCTGCTGCACGGGAAATTTCGTCATCGTGCGATCCTCCGACGGTGACGCTGTCGGTTACATCTACTTCTATTCGTGGAAGGGTCAAGCCTATAACGTCGAAGGCGATTCCATCGTACCGGACATATCCATAGGATTCCTGGTTTGAGAGGCTCTACTTCCGCGCCGCGTTCGCACTAGGGGTCTGCTATCCAGGCCCAAAGATGGATTGAAATTCCGCCTGTGAGAGTTCCCGCGATCCGTCCCCGTAATCGTAAAGACGCGAGAGTTCGCCACCAAGGTCCGAGTCTTTTGTCGAACGCATCGCTGGCTTTTCTGCCACGGGCATCCATTCGGCCGGCAGGTAAAAGTTCTCACTCACCTGTTCTCCACGGACAACGATATAGAAGGGTTTTTGTTGGTCGGTGACGTTGTTGAGTGTGAAAGGAGCATGATAGTGGGCCGCAAGTCGCGCACGGGAAAAGCGCAACAAATCAGCGAAGGATGCCGACATGGCATTGCGCTTCCCCGCTTTCGCCTGGTCAAGATCGAAGATCTGGTCCAGGCGCAACGCCTTTGTCAGCAGGCGTTTGCTGTCACCTTTCGAGTCACGCGGATCACTAAAGAAATGAAGCACAACCTCATAGCGCGACTTGTCCCAGGGAATGTAGTCGGCTTTAGCAGTCCGTGCTCGCTGCATCTCCTGCCACCCCGCAAGCTTTGTCACGTCGACTCCGCCATCCGTCCGCACTATCGCCAGTTGTCCCCCTTCGACGCCATACTTGCCCGTGAAATTGCTGTAGCGTATCGAAATGGGTGTCGCATTCTGAAAGATCCAATATCCGTGCGACTTGGAAGTTGCATCGCTGAGCGCGCTGCAGAAATCATCCATCGCCTTCTTCAGGCGGAGCTGCGCTTCCAAGGCGTCGTTCTTTTGCTGGAAATCCACAAGACTTTGCATTGCGATCACGATTGCTTGCGAGCCGGCGGACGAGGGAGTTTTCGTCGCCGCAGTTGCCTGATCCGCGGGACCTTTCTTGAGTGCATCCGGCGACAGTGCATCGGGCGACAGTGCATTCGCGGGCGCCGCGTGCAAAACGCTCCGAGCGCCAGCGAGCGCGACGGGTTTGCCGAATGTCGGGGAACCCTTGACGGGATCGATTGGGAAACGATGATAGGCGTTCAAATCCGTCAGCAGGCTCGGCGACCGGCGCAGTTGAGCGTTGCTGATTCCCATCTTGCCGATCATTACGCCTTGCGTCTTGGCCCCCTCGATATCCGCTGCGTCAACGAACACCCGGCGCTCAGGAGGAAGGTAGTTGTACCAAATCTGTATGTCCACCGTGTAGCTCGGACGAAGCCGCGCGATATCCACGTTGATCCGGTCCGGCGACCACTCTAGGCTTCGTGCTTTTTCACGTTCTTCGTTCACAGCCACGTCATATACCGAGTCTGCCGCTTTGAATTCCGCCGTGAAGTTTTCTACGACGGCCACCTCGTACACCACACCCGGATATGCAAAAACTAGTTGTCATGCAGACGGTTACTAAATGCTGTACGTAACTAGCTTTCGCGAATTTTTGTAGTACACTCCTGCGCATTCACTCCGGTGTGGGCTTTCCTCTAGGCACGAAGGAGGTCCGGATGGGGTCGCCTTTCTCTCTCTCCTTTTTCACCTATCCCGTTTGTCTTTCAAATCGCGTCTCGGCTTCCTGCTCGACCCGGTACACCGAACGCAACTAACAAGGTATGCCTTGGGAAATTCCACCCACAACAAGAATCGGGGTGTTCAGCAACGGGGAGTGGATGGATTTCGACAATTTGCCGTAACCCGAACAAGACACTCAAATCGAAGGAGTCACCCATGGGAGCCTCTGACCCGATTAAGCACGTAGTCGTCCTTATGATGGAGAATCACTCGTTTGACCAACTGCTGGGATGCATGCAGCAGGTTTACGCTGAACTCGAGGGCATCGACGAGAAGAAGTTGCGTTCCAATCCTGATTATCCGAATGCAAACAACGTTGTACAGCAGGCAGCGACGAAGCTGACCTCCATTTCCCTCGATCCGGTTCACGAACACGTAAATGTGCTGCGTCAAATTGCGGATAACTGCAGCGGATTCGTTTCTGATTTTGTCCAGTGCTACAGCCAATGCGGAGAGACCCGCCAGCAGGTGATGTCTTACTATCAACTCGGCTCGTTGCCTGTACTTCATCAATTGGCCCAAAATTTTACGGTTTGCGACCATTGGTTTTCATCGCTCCCGGGACCCACCTGGCCCAACCGCTTCTTCGTACATACCGGCACCTCCAAAGGCCACGTCAAAATGCCTTCGGGCATGTACATAAAGAACGAGTATTTTTACGATCAGAATACGATTTATGACGAGCTCGACAACAAGCACATCACCTGGGGCATTTACCACCACGGAATGCCACACACCTTGCTGCTCGCACGTCTATGGGACAGACCCGGTCAGTTCCACCGTATGGACAACTTTTTCAAAGACGCGACTCGTCCAGAAGAAGAATTTCCGCAGTATGTCTTTATTGAGCCTTCCTACGGCGGAACCGACGAGAATGACCAGCACCCACCGACGGACATGCGGAAGGGCGAATATCTAATCGCCCAGATATACAACGCTTTAAGACGGAACGAGGCACTCTGGAACTCCACGCTCTTTGTGCTTCTTTATGACGAACACGGGGGATTCTATGACCACGTCTGTCCCCCGAAGGCCATCCCACCGGACCGCGACACGATGGAGTTTGCATTTGACCAATACGGCGTCCGAGTTCCGGCCATTTTGATTTCACCCTGGGTCGACAAGGGCTTCGATTCGGGTATTTACGACCATACATCGCTGCTGAAATATCTGATTATGAAATGGAATTTACGGCCAGACACGCTTGGCGCGCGGGTCGCCGCCGCTGATACCTTTGTTTCCCTACTTCAACGGAGGCAGGTCCCCCGGCCCGGCACGCCTGGTCCCTTCGATATTGATGTCTTCGCAAGTCTCGAACCGGCACTTCCCAAGGCCACCAACGAACATCAAAACGCGCTCATCACGTTCGCTCACTTTCTCGAACAGAAGATGTCCCATGTCGAGGAACTGGCGGCTGTCGGCTACCGATCACTGAAGAGCCTGGGTAGTCCTTTAGACCAGCTTACGGTCGCGAAAGACCGTTTCCTGCTTTTTCTGCACCACGGACAAGCCGGTCGCCTTGATGATTAATGGTGTGGTCAATGCGAGCCACTTACTTCTCCTGATCCGGTCTCGGCTGCAGTAGAAACAGCGAGAGGTGAACGATGGATTTTGACGTGATCGTTATCGGAAGTGGTTTTGGCGGCGCCATCACCGGCTGTCGGCTAGCCCAAAAAAATAAGAAGGTTTTGATCCTCGAACGCGGGAAAGAGTGGACCAAAGACACCTACCCTCGAAACATAGAGGACGAATGGATTTGGAGCAACACCTCGCCGGAGAAATATCACGGGTGGACCGATCTCAGAACCTTCAAAGGAATGGCTGTCATCACCGGCGCTGGTGTTGGCAGCGGTTCTTTGATTTACGCGAATGTATCCGCCATTCCACCCAAATCCGTTTTTCAGGCAGGCTGGCCACCCGAAATTACCTACGACGAGATGCAACCTTACTACAGCACCGTCGGGGATGTTCTCGATCTGCAAGAGGTTCCGGCAAAGCAGCGCAGCCCACGCGTGCAATTGATGCAGGAGGGTGCAGCCAAATTGGGGCAGGTTTCGCCCCGCCCCGGTCGCCGTGTCCTTTGACCAGCAACTCGCTTACGACTTCAATGACGAGCCGGACATAAAAAAAGCCGGACCTTCACCAACAAGCACGGCGCCGAACAGGGCTATTGCGCACAGTTGGGAGAATGCGACGTCGGGTGTCGGGCCGGCGCAAAAAATACTCTGGACAAGAATTATCTGTTTCTCGCACAGAAGAAGGGCGCCTAGGTCCGGCCGCTCCATCTGGTGGCGAATATCGAGCCTATTCCCGGGGGATATCGCGTCCACCATGATGAACTGCGCGACGGCGGCCGCATCTCCGCGACAACGACCGCTGCGATCGTGGTTGTCGCGGCAGGCTCCTTGGGATCCACGGAACTCCTACTGCGATGTCGCGACGTAACCGGAACACTTCCGCAGATCAGCCGCTTTCTGGGAAGGAACTGGAGCAGCAATGGCGACTTCCTGACACCCGCCTTTTACTTACACCGAGAAGTTTGGCCCGACCGCGGCGTCGCTATCGGATCGGTCATCGATTACCTGGATGACAGCATCAACGGTAAAACCTTTTGGATTCAGGATGGCGTCATTCCCGGTGTTATGACCAAGTACTTCGAAGCGGTCATGGACCGCCTGCGTAAAGCTCCAGAAGACGAGCACCTTCTGCATCAATTTAGCATGCAGTCTCTGCACCTCACCCTGCTTTCCGCCAACATTGACCTGTTCAAGCACATCATGCCCTGGTTCGCGCAAGGGGTGGACGCCGGTGACGGCGAGTTGCGCTTGAGCAATGGCACCCTCGATTTGAAGTGGGACATCGCTCAATCGCGTGAACTGTTCACGACGATACTGGACAAGCAGAACGAACTGGCCAAAGTCACCGGTGGACATCCATTTCCCCTGCCTACTTGGTCGCTCTCTCAAGAGCTAATTACGCCGCACCCGTTGGGTGGCTGCAACATCGGCCCGTCTCCAGCCATGGGGGTCGTTGACCATGCCGGGAAAGTGTTCGGCTACGACAACCTGTACGTTGCCGACGGCGCGATCGTGCCGCGGCCGCTCGGCGTGAATCCTTCGCGCACCATCGGCGCGTTAGCCGAACGAATTGCCAGTCTCATCCCTGCGTAGGGCGGAAATTTCTGAAATTCGGGAGATGGATGCTCGCAAGCAATTTGTCATCGCTTGTGGAAGGTTGGTCGAACAGCTCACGAACTGGATGCTTGATTGGCTGCACAAAGCTACATGCAATAGCCAGTGCAGGGCCAATCGACCCAGGCAACCACGAATTCATTTGACACCGACAATTCGAGGACTATAATCGCGCCATAACGCGTGAGGTACGTCCTCAGAGCAGTATTCAACAAACGATAGATAACGTCCGGCTATCTCCTGATTTGGTCTCCAGGTTCTGAGATGGCTTCACACTCAGGCCAAAACACCTATCGATGAACGTCGGCCGTCGCCGTGTCGGCTCGTTGAGGAGAAATTGATGATCAACCCTGCTATCAGTGCAAAAAAACGTCAGCCCGCTGCTCACGGAGGTGGCGTCCGCGGCGACAACTCCGTTCCGCGATCGTCGCAGTTCGAAGGACGCTTCGGACGGATGTTTCGGTCTTTGCCATCCGCCGAGTGGCCCAAGAAAGCGCTTCTCGATCTGGGGCTGGCCATGACTGCGGACCCGGAGCACTTGGACACAGACAAGAATGCGCCCACCGCCGCATTCGAGGCAGACGACAAGCGCATTCAGGATGACGAAGAGAACGTGGCTATCGCCGCCGGCTATACGTACCTCGGTCAGTTCATTGATCACGACATCACGTTCGACCCCGCGTCGAGCCTGCAGCAGCAGAACGATCCTGATGCGCTGATCGATTTCCGCACTCCGCGGCTGGACCTGGATTCGTTGTACGGCCGCGGGCCCGGAGACCAGCCATGGATGTATCTTGGGAAGAAGTTTCGACTTGGGCGCCCTTTGTTCGAAAACAAAAAAGCCAGCAAGGCACGGGACCTGCCCCGATTCGATGATCCCATCAACAAAGGAGCCAAACGGGCGCTTATCGGCGACAAGCGTAATGACGAGAACGTGATCGTGGCACAACTCCATTCGGCCATGCTGCAGTTTCATAACAAACTGGTCGATAAGCATCCCGACGACGCCTTCGAGCGCGTGCAACAGCGAGTGCGATGGCACTATCAATGGATCGTCGTGAACGATTTCCTCAAGACCATTTGCGGGGAAGAGGTTGTCGAGAACATCCTCCCTGATTTTGGAAAAAACAAGCCGATTTGGAAACTGAAGCCCAATTTGTCGATCTTCAAATGGCGCAACGATCCGTTCATGCCCATCGAATTTTCGGCAGCTGCATATCGCTTCGGTCATTCGATGGTGCGACCCATCTACCGCCTGAACACTGAACTCAACGGGGGCGATAACCCCGACATGGCCACACCCGAAGAACAAAAGCGAGGCTTGGCCGGGCGCTTTTTTATTTTTGCGGGCGTGCAAAAGCGCGGCCTGAACGGATTCGACGAATTTCCCCAGCAGTGGGCGATCGATTGGAGCTTGTTCTTCGATATCGGTGGCTCGATCAATAACGTAGGCAAGAAACGAGTACAGCCAGCCTATAAGATCGATACTTCACTCGTGAACCCCATGGGATTTCTGCCGGAATTTTCGAAGCCGCCGCAGCCGCTGGTTCCCCCATTTAGTGTCCGTCAGCTGCAATCGATAGCTGTGGATCCTGATGGCGATCCGTCGAACCTTGCACAACGGAACTTGCTTCGCGGCTTGGCGATGGGGCTGCCGAGCGGTCAGAGTGTCGCCCTAGCTCTGGGCGTCGACCCGATCGAGGACAGCGAATTGCGCGTGGGAAAGGCTGTCACGGGCGACCTCCCGAACAATCCGTTGCTGACTTCTTTTGATAAAGAAAACAACAGCTTCAAAGGGAACGCACCGCTCTGGTACTACGTCCTGGCGGAAGCGCAAGTCGAATGGGCCAAACGAGCCACGGCAAAGGGCAGCAAAGGCAATGAGGAACCAATTCGTCTGGGAACGGTGGGCGGACGTATTGTCGCAGAGACCATCATCGGACTGATCTGGGGAGATGGCCACTCGTACTTGCGCCAGGCACCAAACTGGAAACCGGATACCATTCGCAGCATGGGAGATCTCATTCATTTCGTTCTGAGTTGAATCGCTCCTTCTAATCCGAGCGAATCTGACAATTTTTTGGAATCCGTAGCGGGTGACGAAAAGGGTCGTCGTGAATTCCATCGGCAACTCGTGGCACATCCCGACCTCCTCCGAGCCTCGCAGCACGATGCGCGATCCGGTGACAGGCATTTCCGCGGCGACCAGCGTGTCTATTTTCTGCGGCAACCAGTATCAGGGGCCGGGAGAACCCGGGAACCAACTGGAAGCCGGCAGCGCAGTGTTCTTCAGACGGCGCGGCGAAACCTCATGGTCGTCCGTGCCCATGAAGTTCGACAGCGCGCAAGCCAACAACAAATACTACGTGGCCAGACTGCCCACGAATACCTTCGCGACCGGCGACGTCATTGAATACTACTTGCGAATCCCTTACAGCGATCACCCAACCACTTTCGTTCACGGAAGCGACAACCAGTCCTCAGCGACGGCAACGGAAACGGCTGCCCAGGGAAACCCATTCTCGTTCACGGTGGAGGCTTCGGAAAACTTCGTATCTTTCGATTCCGGAGCACTTCAGGCGCGTGTGACCCTGGACTCCGGGCAATTTACGTTGACGGGCCCGGACCTTCACGGAGCGGCGCACGCGAACGTCATCACCTTCTTTGCGCCGACGGTGCGCGTGGCCGGCAAATCCTTCCCCCTGCAACCGATACGAGATACGAAGAAACTGGCCAACGGCTTGGAGCTTACCTGCGATCTTGGAGGGACAACACTCACCGCCCAACTGACATTTCCAAGCGACAACGTCATGCAGTACGAGATCGTGCGATGGAACGGCATCGTCGCCGAGCAAACCATGGTGACAGCGACTTCTGATGGAGGCGAGCACTTCTTCGGTTTTGGCGAGAAGTTCGACAGCCTGGATCAGGCCGGCAAGAGGGTCCGCACCTTGACGATCGATGACCCCGGCACAAAGGGCGGTCACTCGTACAAAACCGCGCCGTGGTTTCTCAGTACGCGGGGTTACGGTTTCCATCTCGATTCGTCCGCGGAAAGCCACTTCGACATGCGTGCCAGCCAGCCGGACCGCTACGTGATTACGAATTTGTTTTCCACGCTGAAATTCAAAGTGGTTTACGGACCTGATCTATCCGACGCGCTGACCCGGTTCACGGCATACTCTGGCCGACCCTTTTTGCCCCCGCCCTGGGTTTTCGGGCCATGGATCTCGTCGGATATTTGGCGAAGTGGTGGCGAGATCCGCTATGCGGTACAGAATTTCGCCGGCAATCTGAAGGGAAGGGGGATCCCTGCGTCTGCAATCGTTTTTGATTCGCCTTGGGAGACGGCCTACAACGATTTGCAGTTCAACATGACGCAATTCGGTAAGGGAGAAGACTTTGAGGGCGACCACTACGACGGATTCGCTACCCTGCCGGAAATGACGGCGTTTCTGCAAAAAAACGGTTTGAAGGTCATCTGCTGGATGGCGCCGTTTGTCAACCTGCAGTCGGAGGCAGAAACGCTGCCCAACCGTTTTCAACCCAACGGTGCGTTGCAAAGGGTGCCGGGTCAGAATATCGGCAAGGCGTCGAACTATGACGAAGGCGAGAGCAAAGGTTTTTTCGTTCGCAAGGCTGCTGGCGGACCTCCGCTGGTCGTGCCTTGGTGGAAGGGACGCGGCAGCCCGATCGATTTCACGAATCCGGCAGCCCGCAAGTGGTTTAACGATCAGCTTCTGAGACTGTTGAAGCAAAGCGAGGTCGTTACAGCGAGCGGCAAGGAGCCCGCAATAGGCGGATTCAAAACGGACGACGGTGAGACGCAAAACACCGCGCAACCGCCCAACGTGTATATACCGCTTACGGCAACCTACGCCGACGGCCGCACGGGGACGGAGATGCGCAATGCGTATTGCTTCGAATATCAGCGCTGTGTTTCCGGCGTTTTGGGAGGCAACGGGGTGCTCTTCGCGCGGAGCGGTTTCGTGGGTTGCCAGGCCTTTCCTGGACACTGGCCCGGCGACAACGAACCGAACTTTGGGCCGAATGGTTTGCCCGGTGTAATCACCGCCGGTCTATCGTCCGCAATGTCAGGTTACGCGATTTGGGGCCCGGACGTCGGCGGATACCAGGACTCGAACTTCGCGGCAACCGCCTCGGAACGCGCCGATCTGTTCATGCGTTGGAGCCAGTTTGCCTGCTTCTCTCCGATCATGCAGATGCACAGGCAGGTCCATAGGCAGAAAAACCAGGACTTCACATTGGGCAAGACGGAGGAGCTTCGGCAGTATCCGTGGGGCTACGGAGCGGAGGCTCTCGCGAACTATCAATTCTTCGCGAGATTGCACACGCGCTTATTTCCGTACATCTATACCTATGCCAAGGAATCGGCCGCAACGGGCTTGGCGATTTTGCGGCCGCTGATTTTGATCAATCAAAGCGACCCCCAAGCCCTCGGTGTGGAGCATGCCTATCATTTCGGCAATGAGTTCCTGGTGGCCCCCATCGTCGCCTTAAACGCGAATTCGCGGCAAGTGTATTTGCCAGCGGGAAACTGGGTAGATTTTTGGACTGGCGCTGTTCACGCGGGCGGCCAGACCATCCCGTGGAGCAGCCCAGACCGCATGCAATTTCCGCTGTTCGTGCGGGAAGGCGCGATCGTGCCGTTGCTTCCGAAAAACGTGCAAACCCTGTGTGACGCCGCCTATGTCAACAACAGTGCAATTGCCGCGGCAAGTCAGGACCTGACGTTTCTGATCTATCCGGGCAGTGGGACATCTCAATTTTCGGTCTACGACCAGACCCAGATTGAGTGCCAGCGCTCCGGTAGCGCTCGAATGGTTATCCTCAATTCGATTCCCCGCGCGGTGACGTTGCAAGTCTTCGGAGACGAGCCGCCCAACGTCACTCGCAACGGATCGAGTTTGCCAAAACGAGCGAAACTTGCGGAGTTCGAGGCATCGGATGATGGATGGCGATTCGATGCGCCGACCCGGTTCGCGTTCATCAAGTTCCGCCACGCGGGAGGTTCGGTTCAAATACGGTGCTAGGCGTCCCCACCAGGAATTTTTCGCAGCTCGAGTCCAATTTCAGGAGAGGTCCCCATGCCGGTCAGCGTTCTGACGCAACACAACGACAACATTCGTTCGGGTGCCAATCTGCAGGAGACCAAGCTCAATACTACGAATGTGAACGTGAATGATTTTGGCTTGCTGGCGTCCCGCGACGTCGAGGGTCAAATCTACGCGCAGCCGCTGTATGTGCCAGGAATCGAGATAGCCGGCAAGGCGCGAAACGTGGTCTACGTCGTGACGATGCACAACTGGGTGTATGCGTTTGACGCAGACGATTTGAGTCTCGGCGCCGGGCCTCTTTGGAAACGGCAAGTCGATCCTCATCCTGTCCCGTCCGGCTTCTACCGCCTGAGCTACCACGACATCAGTAACAACACCAATGACCCTATCGGCATTCTCAGTACGCCGGTTGTCGATCTGACGGCGAATGTGATCTATTTGGTTGCTGCCACATTCGACCCCGCGATTCTGGCAGGACCCGTTGCAGCGGCGCCAAATGCTTTCAAGCAACTTTTGTTTGCGCTTGACCTTTCCACGGGTAACCTTCGACCAGCCGTCGCCGGGTCGTCGAATCCGGTGCCGATCGGTGGATCGATTGCTGGGGTCGGGTACCGCGACGGTAAGGAAGTAGGCGCCGGCGTTACCGTGCACAAGACGGCGCAGGGCGCGAGCGTGGACGTCACCATCGACGGCAAGGCGATGACCGTTGTCGATGCCAATGGCGGCAAAGTCTTCTTCAGTCCCATGCAGCACATGCAACGGCCGGGACTGTTGCTACAAGATGGATTGCTGTACATCGCGTTCGGCTCTCACGGCGACTTTGATCCTTACCACGGCTGGGTTTTTGCCTACGAAGCCTCTTCTCTGAAACAGAAAGGTGTCTTCTGCACTACACCGGGAGGTGCGGAGGGAGGAATTTGGCAGGCCGGTGAGGGGCCGGTGGGTGACGGCAAGGGCAACGTATATTTTGGGAGCGGGAACGGCGACTCCGACCCCACGGCTGTGGGAGGCCCGAACCTTGGTCAGAGTTTCGTTCGCTTGCGCGCCAGTGCAACATCGCTCGACTTGGACGCATACAGGAAAATCGTTCAAGATCCTGGAGTTCCTGACGAGGATCTGGGGGCCGCGTCTCCCACCATTCTTCCAGACGGTTTTTTGGTCGGTGGCGGCAAGGATGGCAACTTTTACCTGCTCGATCCGGCCCAGATGACGAAAACGAATGCTGCCGCCTCACTTGTGCAGGCCTTCCTTGCGACCCGGGGACGCGGAAGCCGTACCGAGAAACCTTTGAGCACTCATCACATTCATGGGTCGCCGGTTGTCTACGACTCGCCCAATCAGGGCGTGCTGGTTTACGTGTGGGGCGAAAACGAAGTGCTCCGAACCTTTCAATATGACCCGATCTCTCACGGCTTTTCCGGCCAACCTAACGCGAGAAACGTGCCCGGACAGAGCAGGGCGATCGGGACTATGTATGCATCGAACGATGAGCGCGATCGAGACGGAATGCCGGGAGCCATGCTGTCGCTCAGTGCGAACGGCAAGAACCCCGGCACGGCGATTCTCTGGGCTTCGCTTCCACCTTTCCTCAATGCCAACCATGGCAGCGTGGATGGCATCCTGACCGCCTATGATGCGACGCACTTCGACACGCAGGGCCGTCTTGTGCAGCTGTGGCACAGCCATCAAAACCCCGCCGATGATCCCGGCAACTTTGCCAAGTTTTGCTGTCCGACTGTCGCGGACGGCAAGGTGTTCTTGGCGACCTTCAGCAACAAGTTACGAATTTATGGCCCGCGCTCTGCGTCCGACGGCGGGTATAACGTAGGATTTGGAGGGCACAACGGGCTGACCCTCAACGGAAGCGCTCGAAGCGCCGGTGGGCCGCTGCGGCTTACGGGAAAGCACGACTTGCAGGCGGGAAGCGTGTTTTGCGCGAAGCCAGTGAACGTCAAAACCTTCAATGCTTCTTTCCGGTTTCGGACCACAGCCGGGAATGCAACCGCCGACGGGATGACCTTCTGCATTCAGAGCGAAGGTCCACATGCACTGGGCGGCCCGGGAGGCGGCTTGGGATACGGGCCTGATTCGAACAACCCCAATGATCCGGGCTTCAAAATCATTCAGAGTGTCGCTCTCAAGTTCGACCTCTTCGATAATGAAACCATTCAAGCGGGCAGCTTCCTCGGTTTATACAAGAACGGCGACTCTCCGACTGCCGCGAATGCCATCGGAGGTGAAATCCAGCTTGTCCCCCTCGGCATGGATTTGCATTCGGGGCATCAGTTTCTTGTAACACTGACCTACGATGGCGCGACCCTGCAGATGGTCTTGAAGGACCGCACCTTGAAAACGCAGATCACGCACTCGTTTCCGATCGATATTCCGTCCATCACGGGGAATACGGCGCATGTCGGCTTCACTGCCGGAACCGGTCTTTCCAGCGCAGACCAGGACATTCTCAGTTGGCTATTTAGTTCATGACAACCAAGCTTGCTGAGACCGAGAGTGAAGCAAGTCGCCGATGCTGTATCTGCCGTTGGAGGAGAATCAAGGATGCCTTCTAAGCCGCGGTCGTGCATTGTTATCGGTGCCGGTTTGGCTGGACTGTCGGCTGCCTATCGGCTGAGAACGCGTGGATGGAACGTGACCGTGCTGGAAGCCCTGCAGAAGGTGGGAGGCAGGGTCTTTTCATACCGATTCAAACAAGCTCCGAAATTGGTCTGTGAACTGGGAGGGGAGTGGATTGGCGTACGTCACAAGGCCATCCGGAGGCTTTGTGCCGAATTAGGCTTGAAGCTTCAGCGCCACCGGTACGCCTTTTCCTTCTGGAATGGGGGCGAGGCCCTTTCACGGATTTTCAGGCCGGGCACCTGGTGTTTTTCCACGAAAGCCCACAAGAACTTTGAAGCTTTCAAAACACGGTTTGCCAAATACGATCCTGCGCAGATTCG
>QHYK01000071.1 GCA_003224085.1 Acidobacteriota bacterium
CACGCTCGACGGCCCTTGCCGACAAACTCCTGGCTCGCGCCAGCGCCTGAAGTTGACTGCGGTCTTCCTCGCTTAGCTGAACGGGGGGTGCAATTCGCATAAGCCGCCTCCATATTGTATTGGACGCGGCCCGATAATAAACGTCTCTATTTATGACGCACTACACTAGCAGCCCGAAAAGGTAAGCATCAGTGTCGTCTGGGTCTCTTGCTGGGGGTCCAAAACGCCTCCAGAGGGACATGCCGACAAGAAGCCCACCGAATCCCAACAGACACGCCGTTATAAGGGAGAAGAGGACTGCCGATGCACGTCTGCGTTGGAGAGAGTTCACCATTACGGGTAGCGTCCTGACGCCAGTATATGCCATCCCAATGCCCAAGTTTCCGACAACCCCGTTGGGACGTAGCCGCCCCGCGAAAGCGACCATGAGCGGTTCGCAGACCGATGGTCGAGGACAAACCTTGCGGTCGGTTCCGGCCAGGTTTATAGGATTCCAAATAACAACTCGATGAGGCATTCGATGAAGAATTCGAGCAATTCGAGCAATTCGAGCAAGGCCCATTCCGCCACCGAGTCGAGAAGGGGTTTGGGCGACTCTTCGAAGTACGTCAGGGGCGCGGTACGCATCGCAAGATTCCTTCAATAGCATTTACGCGGGGTAACGCGGGAATGTTGCGAGGAACAGGCGTAGGACCGATTTCAGGGGCTTCCTTGCGTATTCCGGCGAAGGCGATCACCTATTCCGAGCTGATCCCGATCAGCGTTCCGGCCACTCGCCAAAAGTGATCGGCTTCAGATCGAGTTCCTGATCGGCATCAGTCCGGAACCGTGATCGGCATCACTTCGGACTGCTGATCGGGATGGCTTCGGACTCGTGATCGCCATGCCCCGGAATATGCAGCTTCCTAAGGCCCGTGGTGGTAGGCTGGCGGGGATGGAGCACATATTCGCCATATTCCATTGGCTAATCATTCTTGCTGTTTTCGGCAGCAGGAAGATTGCCGACCTGTTCAACAACTTTAGGGGCGGCGGTCGTGGCGGTGGGCCGCATCCACTTCCGGCAACGGGTGGCGTGGAGAGTTCCCGTGGTTCGGCCAACCCCAAAGAATCAAGACCAGTCGGCCCAGACAGAAGACAATGGCCGACGTAGCGCGGCATAATACCCTTTGGGAACTATTTTAGTGTGGGCATGAGACTGGTTCCGAAGAATTGGGATGAATATAATCCTGTCCTCGTAATGATGGGAGGGGGTTTCGTGTTCGTTGGTGGCTATGCGTTGTCCTTTAAGGGCCACTAATCATTTGGCTAGTTTGCGGAATCTTTGCCATCCCCGTTGCGATAGGCGCAATAGTCCTCGTCAGGCAGTTTCAGCTTCGGAGAAGGCAACGGACTCGAAAGAATTCAACCTGACACAACATCCCGCAAGAACCGCGTCAAAACCGTCCGTTTTTGGCGCACTTATTGTTAAACAAAAACCCCGCCGAATCCAAAGGACTTAGCGGGCGGTTTCGGAAGGACGTTTTTGGCGCACTTGTTAAGCAGGAGACGCCAGCAGGCGACGCACGGAACCGTCACCGATGCCGAGTTGACGGCCAATCGCTCGCAGGGAGTGTCCCTGGGCTTTCAGGCGAGCAATCTCCGCAGGTTGGACCTGGAGCCGTGGTCGACCGATTTGACGGCCCTTGGACCGAGCAATGGCGAGTCCAGCCTTGGTACGCTCCGACAGCCGGACACGCTCTTGTTTCGCAATAACGGCCAGGATCCCGATTACCGCGTCTTTAAAGATGCCGCACGAATCCAGGTATTGCTCCGTGAAGCTTTTATAGCCCACACCGTAGGATGTGAGCCTGTTGAGATGCTGTAGGGTTTCCAGGACGCCTTCACGCGATAGGCGGTCGAGAGACCAGAACAAGACTAGGTCGAACTTTCGGCGGCTCGCGTCGGCAAACATTGCTTGGAATTGAGCACGGTCAGCGGTTCCGCCAGTCTCGCGGTCAATGTATTCGCGTGTGATTTGCCAGCCTTGTTTCGCGGCAAAATCTCGCAGTTGGACAAGCTGGTTTTCTGTTTCCTGGCCCTTATCCTTGGTGGATACACGGGCATAGAGAGCGATTTTCATTGTTCACCTCGAAGGCCAACCTTGAGCCTGATGTAGTCGCTAACAGATAACCGGGCTTTCTCTGCCGCTTGTTCGAGCAATTTGTGCTCGGCAGGTGTAAGCCGGAGAGCGACCAGATGGCTGGACCGTTCTTTCGCCATTTTCTTCGGCCTGCCCATCTTTGCCATATTTTATGTATAACAAATAGTCGGCAAGCTGTCAACAGAAATCCGCAACATTTCTAAGAAAATCCGCAACCCAATCTATCGAGGTTTGGTCGGGCGAACATTGATCGTTTACCGAAGACCGTGGAGCATCCGGGCCGTTCGGATGAAGTCTTATCGAAAAAATTTCCGAGAAAGCTTTAGGGTCCCCTTTCGAGGAGGTGGGAGTCCGGCAGTGGCGGTCGCCCCCGGCCCCTGGCTTCCGTTCGTCGCAAACGACCTGATGCGAAAAATTTGGATAAATCGTCCGGTAACAACGGACGAAGAGAGGAGTGATGACAGAATGGTGCTCGACCTGTTCCTACAACCGGGTAGAACCAGGCAGAACGAAGTGCGCTGCTTGCCGAACGCGAGAATGGCGAGAGAAGAACCCGGAGAAGCAGCTAGAGCAGTACGAGACGGACAGGCTAAAGCGATTTGGAGTTGACTCTTACTGGTACGACGAGAAGCTTGCGGAGCAGCACGGGGTTTGCGCTATTTGCGGCAAACCAGAGACTGCAAAGCGAAACGGGAAAGTCTTGCGCTTGTCCGTGGACCACGACCATAAGACAGGAAAACCACGCAGTTTGCTCTGTGCGGGTTGTAATCGTGGTATCGGCCTATTTGGGGAGGACCCGCAGCGACTTGAGGCAGCAGCGCGCTATTTGCGGCAACACCAAGACAGCCCGACAGCCACAGTCACGTCAACGAGGTAGCCGCGTGAAGGTCACGTAAAGTTTTCCCAATCCGAATCGGGGAAGTGCCCAATGCCCATCAAAGCGAGGCGCAGGTAGAGATTTTGATGGACGTGAAGGGATTCGGACCCCCGCCCCTGCTTGCAAAGCAGGTTGGGAAAAACACTAAATGCTTTCGCTGGTGTCGCTTACACGGAAAACCGACAAAATTCCCGCTCCCCAATTGTCCCGAAGTTGTGCCGAACGTTCCGAGCGTCCTCAGTATGCTTTTTGATGTCGCATCGCTCTCCTCTGCGGTCTCCTCAGTTCACCCACAAGTCCGGCTCCGGCTGCGCAGGCATGTCGAATGATTTCTGAAGCCCTACTCGTATTTGCGCTCGAAACCCGGCCCCTAACGCAGCGGCCCTGCCTCCGATCCCGATCTTACCTGGGTACAACCAAGAGAAAAGTTGGGTGGACCAAGGGTGCAATTTGGGTGTTTTGGAAGTCAGGCTCAATTTGTGGGGGCTGTGTTTACGCCGCGTGCAGCTTCCTTCTCTTGGCCCACGCCGCTTTGATCGTAGCCTTGTGCGCAGCCGAGATATGCCGACCTTTCAGCGCGTGCTTCTTGCGCCCGTTGCGGCTGCGCCCGATGCAGCTATTCCCACCGCCGAGTGCAGAGATCCCAGAACGCAGAGTCCAAGCAGTAGAAATCGGTCTTCCTCTGTTTTCCTCTCGCTTGCTCCTGACCTGCAGAAAAGCTTAAGATTTAACGTGTTCGAGCTGCATCAACGGAGTTCATTTATGTCCGCAAAGAACATCCCGCGAAGACTTGCAAGATGGGCGGTCGTGGCATTTGTTGCGGCTGTGTTATACGTCTTCATCACGCCGTGGTATCGACAGGGCGAACCGTCTATTGCTGGGAAGAAGGCCGAAGACTTTCCCCTCACCGTTGCAGGAAAGCAGACTCGACTCTCCGCGTTTAGAGGAAAAGTCGTTGTTCTCAACTTTTGGGCATCTTGGTGCGGTTCCTGCGTGGAAGAGATGCCAGACTTGGACCGTCTTCAAGCGCGGATCCGCTCACGTGGTGGTATTGTCCTAGCCGTTAGTGTGGATGAGAACTGTGGTAACTACGAAGACTTCCTGAAGAATTATCCTGTACGATTTTCGACTGCCTGCGAGCCGACGAACAAAGTTCCGTTGCACTACCTCTACTCCGGCCCTTTGGATGATGGCCAGATTCCCGAAACCTATATCATCGACCGTGAAGGACGCATTGTGCGAAAGGTTATTGGTCCGCAGCAATGGGACTCCGCAGCAATGAACTCTTATTTTGATTCCATTCTGGCCGCTTCTTGACTCAACCTCTACGCCTTTCGGGACACGGGCCTAAGCCGTGCGCGTCTGGCAGTTCCGCCACAGCCGGATTCCTAACGCAGCCGGATTCCTAACGCAGCCGGATTCCTAACGCAGCCTGACATTTCACCAGATGACTTCTCAGCTTCCCCGCGTCAACGCTCGCATCAGAACACGCATAGAAAATGCTTTGTCGCTTTCGAGCAGGAACCACGACGCCGTCTTATGCTGCGCTGATTCCGGCTCTCTCAAGGTAAGGTCATGTATGAAAGCCAGAATAGCATCCGCGTTAAGGGCCGTCGTTGACTGTGCCGTTCGCGGCGAATTTGAACAACGGATGAGGGAGGCCGGGTATGCTTCTCACGTTCAGCGATTGTATCATTAGTTCTTCCAAAGACTTCAATGGACGCTGGTTCAGGTAGTGGGCTAATTGTGTGTTGCTGCCCCCGGCCAGGTGTCTCCCGCCTTTTTCCGCGTCCGAAACACGCGGATGGTAGAGCGCAAGCGCCTAATCCGCTCCTTGGCATCTGCGATTGCGGTATCCCAACCAGACTGGTTTTGCTTTCTTTCGTCTTGACATTTGTAATAGGCATTGTCTATAATCTTGTTATGGACACAAAGAAGAAAAGTACCGATTACTTCAAGCTGGTGCAAAAGGAGTTTGCCAAGCTTGAGAAACTTCGCCAACGGCGCGATGACCTCGACGTTGAAATCGCAAAGGCAAAACAATTCATAGCGGCAACAGCAAATATGCTGAATGACCGCCAGCGTGACATTGTGCTTCAACTTATGGGCACAATTGAGGCGGGCAAAATGATAGCGGAAGCTGGCCTCACAGAGGCGATTAGAAGTGTGCTTAAGAAAAACTACAAACGGTGGCTTACAGTCACGCAAGTCAGAGATAGATTGGAATCTGCGGGTTTTGACTTTAGCAGCTACAAATCGAGTCCGCTTGCTTCCATTTCGACAACCCTGAAGCGATTCAAAGCCGAGGACGTTGAAACAGCCGAGATTGACGGTGTCGCGGCATATCGTTGGATTGGAAAGATTCTCGGCACAGAATCGTCTAAGGGCTCGGCGTTTTATGGAGAACCGGCGAGAATGGGAACGCTGGCCGAAATGGGGAATCTTGCGAAATTTGTCGAGCAGTGGACCAATATGGGTAAGAAATGAAAGTGCCCCGCCGCTAGTTTCAGCTAACGGCGAGGCTGAATTCAAGAGCGGACGAAGCCCGCACTCGAACCCGAGACTTTGATTGTCGGGCTTCTCCCTCAGAAAGACAAGAGGAGAAGCCACATGACCTGCCTGAGATGTAAGCACGCCGAAGCAAAGCGGTTTGGAACCTACGGACGCAAGAGAATCCAGCGGTATCGCTGCCCTGCCTGCAATTCGACGTTCTCTGAGCCGCGCCAGCGGCCTCTTGGACGCCACTACACCGATCCCGCGACAGCGGCGCGAATCGTCAACCTCTCGCTGGAAGGAATGAGCGTTCGCGCCATTTCCCGAGTGACTGGCGTTCACAAGGGAACGATTCTCTCGCTGCTCCTCACAATTGGCGACAACTGCCGAAACCTCTTCGACAAGCGAGTGCGCGGCATCCGTCCGCGATTCGTGCAGGCCGATGAACTCTGGACATTCGTTCACACAAAAGAGGCGCATCTGTACGGCGATACTCCTACGGAGTGGGGCGACCAGTACATTTGGATGGCGATTGACAGCGAAACAAAAATGGTTTTGTCCTACCTCATTGCGAAACGCGAGGGCACCAGCGCCTATGCGTTCATCCGAGACCTGAGCAAACGAATCACCGGGAGATTTCAGCTTACGACGGACGGTCTCCGTAGTTATGTTCCCGCCGTCGAAGAATATTTCGGACCCGATGTTGATTTCGCTCAACTCGTGAAGTTGTACGGAACGAGTGACGGAGAAGGGCCAGACTGGTATCAGCCGTCGAAAGTCACGGCAACCATTCCCGTCGTAATCAGCGGAGACCCGGACGAATCGCGCATCAGCACGTCGCACGTCGAACGCGCCAATCTGAGCGTGCGGACGCATCTGCGACGCTTCACTCGCTTGAGTCTCGGATTCAGCAAAACAGTTGAGGCCTGGGATGGAAGCGGGAATCGCAGACCACATCTGGACCGTTCAAGAGCTTCTCGAATGCGCCGCTTAATCACATGGCTTGCCATCCACATCCGTCCGCCACCACCCATCAACACACAATTAGCCCACTACCCTGGTTCACGGTTTGTCCTTCCTAGGCGCGAAAGGAAACGCGATCTTCCAAATCGCATCGCTCCACTTTGACGGGAGAAGCCACATGATTAGGAAAAAGAACAGCCAGAACGCCAGCAATGGTCCGAGGAAGGATTCTATTGGACCTGGAGGCTGGCAGTCCGGGCAAGGCGGAAGCGGCGGGTAAGCCTCGTTAACGCGAGCCTGAGGGTTAGGGGCGCATCGTGTTAACGCACGGTGCGTCCCGCTCACCAACGCTATCGCTCAGGTGTTGTGGAAGTCAATCCATCTGTGGTTTTCGTTACGTGGTTCCGCAGGTTCGTCCAGAGTTTTGAAACCGTCCCATATTTTGCAACATAATTACGACTACAAGCATTATGATGACCGCGCCGAGCATGAAAATGATCTTTTCTGAGTTGGGATGTTGCTGAACTATCTGGACTGTAGTTGTTGGCGCTGGTATAGGTTCCGGCGCAGGCTCCAAATCTTTCTTGGTGATCGGACCCGGAGCAAAACCATAAGTGACGATTTCGGTTGCCATTTCAAAACTCCCTGGGAGAAGCGTACCATGCCTCTTTTGAGACCTGTCAAGTGCTCGACGGCCTTTGTGAATTCGTTTTCTGCGAAAGAGTCGTGAGATCAGAATTCACAAAAACTACGGCTGCCGCTTAAAAGCATGTCTTCCAATCCACACTTCTATGTCTGTGGCATTAGGAATGACCTTTAGGGAAGCATCAAACCCAATGGATTGCAGACCATCTCGCAAAGTCCTAGCAATGGATTCATTTTCAGCCGATGTGGTCACTGTCACCGCTTCTGGAACGGGCGGTAGAACTGCTCCTGTAACAGTCCACCCTGGGACCAATGGAAGACATCTACGTAACTGACTCACAACGTTGGCTCCGTCAGGGTCAGAAATAAACGCGCCAACTGAAAGCTGAATTGAACCTGTGCTTCTGATTGGGGTAAGTAGCTTCCTTCAAATATCTTCAGTGATGACCCAATTCTTCTCCGGTGGCTCCGGGTTGACAATAACCTGATTGTTGTTTCCGACTTGTGCGATGTTCGGGCTGTTTGCGCCGGATGATTGCTGGCGCATATCAATCGGACCAGTCACCGTCTCGGCAGGCTGTTGCTTGGCTTGGCCTTTTGATTTTGGATTCGACTTTGAAGATGGAATGGAAGGCTCTGCCACTTGCGCTGGTCGCTTCTGTTGTGCCTCGGCTTTCGGAATGTCCTCTGGTTTCTTTTCAGCAGGATGTTCTAATGAGGGTGATTGGACAACTCCGGATGCAGTTTGGCGGGAAGCACTTAACCTGTGGTCTCCCCAAATCAATGCGCAGACGAGGACCAAAGCCAATCCGACAGCAAGCCCATAGGACTTGTTTCTTTTCGATCTGTCCAGTTGTTTGGTCTCTTCCCATGTCAAAAACTTCGCAGCGGCCAGAATTACGCCAGCCGAATAGAAAACATCGGCAAGCCAGGGGTGGTTGGAGGTCATAAACGCAAAACCTCCGCCGATTAGCAGAGAAAAAACAACGCCAACGACAGGCCAACTCCAGATTTGTTTCCAGAGTTCTACTTGGCGCTTCAGGATAATCACCATGCCAACAGAATGTCACTGAGCAGCATTCTTGCCTAGTCCTTGAGGGTTCAATTTAGTTTCCGTACATCGCTTTGAACCTCGCCGCCCTCCGAATGAAAATTTGCTGCTGCCATTTGCTCCGGGCATCGGGGTCCGGGTTCAAGGTATCACAGTTGCTCGTTCATGCTATGCGTGCAGTCGGTCAAGGCGAAGAGTCCGATGCATAGCCTGTCAGGATATTGTGGCCGAAAAAGCGAAATGAAAATTCTTACCCTGCTTAGTTTGGTCTTGATGCACTCAGACACTTGGGTTTTTCTTTTTCTGAGGAATTCTAACCAACTGACATGGGATACCACGATATCGAATTTCAAAAGCTTCTTCAGGTCGAGAAGTTCTGCGAAGTCAACGCGCTCGAAACGAGACCCAAGTTCAAATAAGGCAGTGGACTCGATCACTATGATACGGGGCATCCTTGGGCGTGGGGTTTGCTGCGCTTCCATTTTCTTTTAGTTCGGCATGTCAAGTTTTGAATCAGGCAGCCGACTTGTGTTGGCTCCGAGTTCCAGTTCGTGTAAATCATCAGTGAAGTCGAAAACCCCCTGGATCGGTTTTCCAGCGTTGAAATTCTGGTTGTAGCTGTCTAGGTCCAGCTTCAGTTGGCGACAATCCATCACGATCTGCTGTCGTCGGTTCGCAAAGGCTAGTTCCATGTGTTTCCTAGAAGCCGTTCGAATGTCATCCCACAGAAGCTCTGATTTGCCGTCTTTGGTAGCGTACGGAGCGACGTGCTTCGCGCGAATTCTTCTCCCCTGAGGATCATCGATGTATTCATCTCGCATCGCTTGCGCGAGTTGATCTGCGCACTGACGAACAATTTTTCCCGGATGGATTTCCCACAGTTTCTTGCTGATGGCCCATCGAGCGATCTCTATCGCGGTCACCGGCCACGGTTCGCCCGACTCTCGATACTTTGTAATGATTCGCTGCAGTTGTTCTGTATACGACATGGTTCCTCTCATGCAACAGCAGGTAAAAAATGCCCCCAACCATCAGTCACCGCGGTTGAAATGGCGAGTTCTCGAACTTTGACCAACATCTCTCGACTGTGGGACCATTCCACTTCACCACGATGTTGTAACTGCCCCAAGACGATTGCTGGATGTACACCGATGCGCATTGCGAAATTCCTGATTTTCTGTTTCGAATAGAGCGGCGCAGTTCGGGCAATGAACTTCTCTAGTTCAGTTTGATCAACTAAGAAGTTCCCGGCAAACTCATCTGCCTCTATTTCGGCTTGCGGTTTATCATCGCGTGAAACAGCATCATCTCCGACGAGGTTGATATCTAAGTAGGGATTGCTGCCCAGTCCGTCCTTGCGACTCACGTGTCCGCATTCGTGCCCGAGCAAGTACCAGAAGTGATCGAGTCGGTCGTATCGCAATGCCAGGGCTATCACCGGTGAAGTGTCATCAAGCCAAAAACAGATACCATCAATCTTTGTTTGGGGAAGTGGTTCAATAAGCAGGAGCCTGATGCCGCCCTCTGCGAGGGTTTTAGGAACGTGTCGCACATCCTCTGGATTGGCAAGCAACTGTTTCAACTTTCTCTGTATTTCACCCAAGGACTTGGTTGAGAACTTCTCCGCCTGGACTCCCCTGGCGATCTTCTTTGCGCGATATAACCAAGCAATCTGTGCCGGAGTCATACTTTCGTATGAAGTCGATTTCTTTGCCGCGTGCGGCATTATCTTGGGCTTATCATCCAAGGATTTGATCTCGAAGAAACTAAGTACGCTCTCTTCAAGAACGGTCAAGTCAGTCGATCCATTAATCCAGTTGCGGCGAATCATTTCCTTGATTGGAGCCTTTCTAAACAAATTCGCTTTGCGAGCAACAGATTCATTCGAATGAGTCTCCGAAAACAATCGGTAGCCAGTCTCCAGATTCATCCAGTACTGAGCACTGGTTCCAAATGCTGCGCCCAAATCACGAGCGATGTCAGCAGAGATTTCTCGTTTGCCGTTTACAATCGCGCTGATCGTAGCGCGATGACGCCCAAGAATGTCAGCGAGGTCATCTTGTGTCCAGCCCCGAGCCTCAAGTTCTTCTTTGATGAATTCTCCGGGAGGGAAAACTTCAGCAACGGTGTTCGTATCCATTCTGTGTCCCTCCTTCAGTGGTAATCTTCGATTGCAACCACAATGACTTTCTTGGTTTTTCCTGTTTCTTGAATCTCCAGAATCAGTCTCCACTGATCGTTTAGTCGCATCGAGTATTGATGGCTTCGGCCTCCTTTGAGTTTTTCAAAGTTCAAGGACCTAAGTGCGAAGAAGTCTCGCTCGTCACTGGCCGCACGAATCTGCTGCATTCGCTTCCGGAAAGCCTTAACGATGCCCTCTGGATAACCGGCACTGTATTCAGCTTTTTGCTCCAGTTTTGCGAGGGACTCATCTTTGAATCCCACTTCAAGAGCCATGAACAGATTATAGGTGGGGCCGGGCTGTTGTCAAGTACAGTTTTCACATTTTCATGAAAACATGAAAGTCCACAATTTCAACCCCGGTAGATTTGGTCTACGTGGCTCGTGCGCGCAATGGCTTTGTCCCGGCGTCGCGCCCGGCAGGTCTTCGAGAAAATTCGTCATCTGGTCTCGCCCGCGACGCCCTTCGTCAATCTGCCGGACACGCACAAATCTCGTTGGGGCGACGGAATTGACCGCTGAGAAAATGAAGGAATGCGTTTGGCTGCGCCCCGAGGCTGTTGCTCAGGTTGAGTTTTTGGATTGGACAGAGGCGGATCGGCAACGGCATTCGAAGTTTGCCAGGGCTGCGAGACGACAAGAATCCAAGAGACGTTGGTGTGAAAGAACACCTCAGAGACCTACACGCCGGTGATTTGTCGATTTCTGAAGTCCACCTGAACTGTTCGTGTTTCCTCGAAGTCTCTTTCTATGCCCAATATCTCGCATCGAAGCTCAACACGGACTTCAATCTCGAACTGTCGGGCAAAGCCAACTTTCTTTGCCGTCCAGCGTTCAATATCTTCTGGGTATCCGGCGAGTTGCCACAATCGCTGTGCCACATCTTCTTGAGCGTCAAATTGAATGGGGACAGTTCTGTGCGCCGGAACGGACCAGCGAACATTTTCAGGCGGAAATGAAGGCTTGCTAACTTTCTGTTTTTCATTCCACAAGGTGATGCACTTGACTTCGACATCGAACTTTGAATGATTCTCTATTTGAACCGTGTAGTTACGGTGGTGTCCGTTGTCTGTTTTGATTGAGAGCATGACGGAGGCGGCAATCTTCTGGCGCTCCTCATCTCCAATGTATAGCGGCTCCTTCCACTTAGGCAGAATCTCCCGAAGCCGAGCGATAACTTCGTCGTTGTTCGTAAACTCGATGGAATTCAATTGGATTTGTTGACGAATACCTTCGATGGCGATTCCGTGCTGAATGAAAAGCGCAACGTGCAAGGGCCGACCGAGTATTTGTTGCATCAGCGTCGCCATTGCGATTTCCTGCTCGATCCAGACGGATGCACGAATTACGTTGCGGCCCTCAATCTTTCCCCGATGGTGCATTATCACGATGAGGCCGACAGATTCGTATAAGCGGCGAAGGATATTTTCGGAAAGGGTTTCTAGAGTTGTTTGATCTTGGGCGAAATACCCCTCGAAAGCGGTACTACTCGTAACGAGATCGGATATACGTTTCCCCAACTCTCGTTCTTCCTCGGTGTACTGTCCGCAAGAGATGAAAACTGTTTTCCGCTGCTCGGCCATGCTTGGCAGTCTATCAGGCACACAGGAATCGCATGAAACGCCATGGGGAATATTTGCATGAACGAACGGCGCTCGCCGCGCCCTTATTTCGATTTCCTGAACTGCTTTACGCGCTCACGCTGGCTCGGTTAGCTTTGTCGGTTATTCTGGGTTCGGGCTGCTGGGGACGATCCCGGTGAGGCATTTTCATCATCATCGGCGCGAAGCGCGACTCCACACTGCCTGCATTTTGGATTCTGCTTCCATTCCGCGACGGCATAGCGCTTGCCGCAGCTTGGGCACCGATAACGCCTCGTGAGTAGCCAATCTTTCGCGGTATCCATGACGGCGCGATTCTAAGGAACCTCCAAGCGGTCAAAATGGTGGGCGGAGGCCCTCAGTGGCGTGATATTTTACTTCTTCTCCCTCCGCAAATCCAAGAAGAGTCTCACTGCTCTCACTGCTCCTCACTGCTTACCCCTCTTCGCTGCTCTAAGCTTTGCCCACCGCTCTTTTGTTGCCTTCCCAATCTTCGCCCTTGCGGCGGCAGACATCTTCCTGTCAATCCGTTTACCGCTGCTGGTTACTCTACCGGCTAGAATCTTTATCGCCGCACGTTAGGCGACGGGCCTTAGCCGCAAAGCGCGATGCAGGATAACGACCAGATGAGAAAGAAACAGCAACGAAAGCTCGCGAAACCGTTGAATCACTGGCTCTTCTTATCGGGCGCAACACCGCAAGCTGCCAAAGCAGTTTGCAGATTCCAAACGTTTATCGAGTTCGCTCCGTGTACTATTCCTCCCGCCAGCCAGCGGCCATCCGGGCTAATCGCCGTGGTGCCGTTTCCTATGTGCGGCTTGGAGCAGTATCGCTTTCCAGAGGAATCCCATACGCTAAAACCTTCGCTGGTATAGGTAAAGATGAGTGTCCCGCTCTCATTGAAAGCCGCGAAATGGGTGAACCCAGTCCCTACTCTTGCGAGTTCCTCTCCGGAAATGAGTCTTAAGAGTCGAGCCATCTCCGAACTTCCGACCACGACCAAATCCTTCTCAGGAAACGTTGCTATTGCTGTTACATAACCGTGGCTGTTCGGAAAGTCGCTAACCTTGCTCCAATCCTTGGTGCGCCAGACAATCAAGTGCTTGGAATTGCCTCCGATCAACAATGCCCCGTCCCTTGAAAAACTTGCGTGCTTAGTATCCGTGAGAGTAGCCAACTGCTTCCCCGAAGATACGTCATAGACCAGATCGTCTTCGCCATTCGCAGTCACATCAAGGAAGGTCGCGGTTGGATCAACTTCAAGCCTCTGGATTGTGTTATCCGTCTTCTTCGTGGGCCTTTCTATCTTCCGGATCACTTGCCCCGAGGCCAGGTCATAGATTTCGATGCCATTGCCATCTTTCGCGAGTAGTCGTCCGTCCATGGTTAAACTGACCGAGGAACCGCCCTCAAAAGTCCGGAACTTCTTGTGATTTTCCACGTCCCACAAATCAACACTCCCCGGCGTGCTTCCGACGGCCAGCAACTTGGCGTCACCACTAAAAGACAAACTGCTTACCTCAATCTGCAATCCTCCTCCATATATGGCAAACGAGCCTTTTGTTCCTCCCTTGCCATCACTTTGCGGGGGACCTAATACCATCCCACTTTTTTGTGGTTTTAGGTCTTTGTCGCGGAGTACGAAATCCGGTCCCGGAAACACCTTTGGAGCGCCTTGTCCTGGGGATGAGGTTTCTTGGCCAGAAACAGGAAGCAACAAAAGCAATAGTGCGCCAGAAAGTAGCAATTTCATACGTGGTATCGTAGCCCGAAAAAAATAATCTGAACAGCCGTAAAATGAAGCCAAGTTTGCCAAATACGCTGGGGCTTCACCGTCGTGCTTGATAAACGTTAGCAGCTTCTGGATTCCAAGCCTCCCGCACTTTACCGATTGGAAGCGCATCGGTTTCAGAGTCGATTCCAGCGAACGTTAAAAGCACCTCCGCAACTTGCGGCTCTGCCTCATGACGTAATGGACTCAATTGCCGCGCTGCTGCTATTACGCCAAGTTGCCCCGCAACCAGTTGCTTTGCGACATCCAGAATCTGAAATCTGACATTTGCTTCGCGTCCCGAAAGCTGCTTGTTGTCGCGTTCGCTCACACATTTACAATACTGCTTGTTGGACACAAGTCCCAAATCGTGGCCCCGGCAACAGTCAAACTGTTCATGGACTTGTGGGACAAGAAAAAGTAAGCTGGTTTCTCCCGATTCTCCTACCTAATCTCAACTTTCGAGTTCATCATGTCCATCAGCAGGTGCATTGTCCGGTTGAAGGACAGCCACATACCGAACACAGCGTCGAAGTTTACGCAGAATCGTTGTACGAGGCCGTCCTTCGCGGATTGAACCGCTTGCAAGATGTGGGGTGGGAATCCGATACGAACGAGACAATAAAGCGAGTCGAGGTTGAAATTCACCAGGAGCCTACCCGACACATAGTCGATGTGCCGAAGCTGTTGAAGTGGATTGAAGAGAAATCGACGTATCCTGCGCAAGAAACCAGGAAAGCAAAGTTGCGGAAATTACTCGGCACACAGTAGGAGGAGGACTTGAACAAAAAGGCGACTCAGGGGCTTTAACAGCTCACTGCGGTTACACCTACAGTAACAGTGCCTAAATCTTTTATGCTGTGAGACTTATACATGTCCTATCATACCTCCATCGACCAACGGCCTAGGCATGGGGCATGATCGACCACAAAAGAAGTAACGACGGAGGTGAACCTTTCATGAGAAAACTGATGTTATTTGCTTGTATGGTCTTGCTTGCCATCCGTGTCTCAGCGAATGGTCCAGCACAACAAATCAAAATTGAACAGGTCATGACTTCTCAGGAGATCCGAGACTCCGGCATAACAACTCTTACTTTAGCCCAGAGGCAAGCCCTTAATAATTGGCTAAAGCGTTATACACTTAAGATACTGCGAGCAGCTATCCAGAAAGAAGAGACACTTTCGGAAACTCCGCTTGTGCGGTCCTCCTGTTCGCCAGTAATAGAGAGCACGATTTCGGGCGAGATCGAGGGGTGGGACGGAGACACGATCTTCAAACTAGATAATGGTCAAATCTGGCAGCAGGCCGGGTATGACTACACGTACTTTTATGCGTATCGACCCGACGTCACAATCTATCAGACAAGTGCGGGCTGCCGGATGAAGGTTGAAGATGAGACCGAAACTGTCCTCGTGAGGCGCATCAAGTAGTGATAGTGTGAGGGGTCTTAACACAAAGAAAATCAGCGCCGACCATCTATTTCACTGACCGATTGTTATTTGCTTCGGATCATCCGCAACAATCTCAGGTACTCCCCGATACTCTGCGATCTTCCCGCTGACGCAGACTTGCTTTTCTTTGTAATCGACCTCCGGCCTGACAAACTTGCTCCGGTTGCTTCCCCGGAACACGAATCGTGAACACTTGATTCGGGTACGGCTTATCCGAGTTGAGGAACGTCGGCTGCCCTTTTGTTGAGGCTGCATGCGGCGTGCTGACCACGTTTCCGCAAACAGTTGCCGTTTCGCCGGGTTGCACACGGGGATGGGCGTAGCGCTCTGGTGTAATCCGTGAGCCTTCCGTTCCGGTTCTTCTCTAAGGGATCGGGAACGGGCTTGTATGAAATCCCGGATGTGCCCGATGAAATGCTCTGCGATTGCGGCCATCCAAGAAAGCTGCACGCAAAAAGTTTGAGAGGGCATAATATAGTAATCATTAAAACAAATAGGCCAAGGAGGCGACTTTCTTGTCGTTAGTACGTGCTAATGTAACGACAATCGGAATGGACAGGAGGTGCTATGCATCGCCTCGTACGGTTGCTACTAACAACGGTCCTACTCACGGCGACAACTCAAGTGCAAGCGCGTCCGCAAGCAGCCTCGCAGCCGTTTGATTCGGCTCAAATCACCAAGAAAATCTCACCCGCGGTAGTGCTGATTAAAGGAACGGCGGGTTCTGGCGAGATTCTCGGAACCGGATTCATCATTTCGAGCGATGGAAAGATCGCAACGAACTTGCATGTTGTTGAGAGTCTTAAGAACGGCGGCGTTCAACTCGCCTCCGGGGAGAAATTTGATTCGTTCTCAGTTTTGGCTTTCGACACACGGAAAGACATCGCAATCATAAAGATTCCTGGGTTTGACCTGCCGACGATGGCGTTGGGCAATTCAAACAACGTGCAGGTTGGAGAGCCTGTCCTGGCTGTCGGCAGTCCGCTCGGATTGCAAGGTACGGTCACAACTGGTGTCGTCAGTTCGTTGCGCGACGACCCTACAGGTGGCGGATTCAAGGTATTGCAGACAGACGCGGCAGTCAATCCCGGCAACAGTGGTGGTCCGCTGGTCAATCGCCAAGCTGAAGTGATCGGCATTGTGACGTTCAAAATCCGAGGCGGCGAGAACCTGAATTTTGCGGTCCCCATCAACTATCTGCGCGGACTAGTTGATTCTCCCGGTGCCGCTATGTCTTTGGATGAATTGCGTGTGAAATTGAGCAGCGGCGGTTCCGACGTATTCAAGTCTGATTCTTTCCCTCCCCGTTGGAAGTCCCTACTGTCAGGCACAACCAAAGTTCTGCGACGTGACGGCGACAGGATATATGTCGAAACGGTGATGTCAGAGGCGAAGAAAAATGCGGGGTGTTTCATCCTGTCCGACCTACAAAAGAAGGGCGACATTTTCAGTGGCACTACGCGGAACAGTTGCGTTTGTGAATACACGCGTTATGCCCGGACTTTCACAAATCGTGTGACCGACGAGACCTCCATCGAAATCACCAGCATAACTCCTACGCGCATTGAAGGCCGTCTCATGGTTCGGCGGAAAGGAACCAAGTTCGACTGCGAGAAAGGAGAATTCAGCGAACCACGGAGCGAGTGGGAGAACTTCGCTTGGATACCCGAGTGAGTGGAAATGTCATTCCAGGGTTTGGCCCATTGTGACGAACCTATTGGTCGGTCCAGGAACCAAAGACTGAGTTCCCAGGGTGATCTCGGACGCTGGAGTCGGAATGCGATATTGGTGGGTCAACCAAAATCAAACATTCCGCCAAGAGCTTGCAGGTGGCTATCTTTGGTCTCCCAAACACAACACCAACGGTGGACGTAATCCGTTCTACGAGTCGATGCGAGAAGTTGCTCCCGGCGATTTGATCTTTTCATTTGTCGACACCAGAATCGCGGCTATCGGCATTGCCAAGTCCAACTGTTGGGAGTGCCCGAAGCCGACGGAATTTGGCTCTGCAGGGCGAAACTGGGAGAACATCGGATGGCGCGTGACCGTGTCGTTTGTTCCTCTCCTCAACAAAATCCGTCCAAAAGATCACATGGGAGTTTTGAGAACAGTTTTGCCTCAACGCTACTCACCTCTGCAAGCTAACGGAAATGGTATCCAGTCAATCTATCTGACGGAACTTTCTCAGAATTTCGCTGAGGTCCTGAGCGGCTTGATCGGAGAAGAGGCCCAACTTTTGCTTACGGGCACTGCGGCTGATGCTGTTGTTAAAAATAATAGGATTGTGACGGGCGATGATCTCGACGTTTGGGAACGAAGGCTCGAAGAACAAGTCGAGAGGGATGAATCGGTAAATGAAACAGATCGAGAAGCAATCGTCCGAGCACGGCGGGGTCAAGGTCTTTTCAAGCAACGCGTGATGGAGATCGAAACGCACTGTCGAATCACGGGAGTTGAAAGTCTGAGTCATCTGCTGGCCAGCCATTGCAAACCGTGGCGGGATTCCACCAATGAAGAACGATTGAACGGAGAAAATGGCTTGCTGTTGACTCCCAGCATTGACCATTTATTCGACCGGGGATTCATTGGGTTTGAGGATTCGGGCGATCTCATCATCTCGCCCGTTGCTCACAGGCCTTCGTTGCAGAAGATGGGTGTCGAGACGAACGGCTCACTTAACGTCGGGAATTTCACCGAAGGTCAGCGTCAATTCCTCGACTATCACCGTAAAAACGTTTTGCTGCAGATCAGCCGATGACCTTACTTTGTGGCAGTTACCGATTCGACTATGATTGCTTCCTGTTGCCCGCGTCCAAGTCTCGCGTGGGATTCGGCAGGTAATCGCGTAGAAAGTCTGACCCGGAGGTGTGGAATATGCGGCGTGCAACGCTCGCAGTTATCGTTCTCCTTGGAATACTTGCGTGTGCGGTGCCAGCAAGACACTTGAATAGTCCGGTAGCGCAGGCAGCACAAGCGAAGACCCAAAAGAAAGAAGTCAAGGTGTGGGTGAACACGGCCAGCGGGGCCCCTACCACTGCCCCGGCACTCGTTGGTACGGAAGCACAAAGCAGGGTGAATACATGACGCAAAAGAAGGCCCGAGACGGAGGATACCGTCCAGCATATGGGAAGGTTTGCCAGTAGAACCTCGCGGTACGTTAGTCCTTGACACCCTTCTACTTTGGGTAGATTGTGGTTGCAGTTAATCCTCGCAACAGACTACGAACGGAGGCCCAGCCCATGAGAGTGGCTTGCTCATTCGTTCTTTCCGCATTACTGCTCTTTTCGAACATTTTGCAGTCTGCTGCGCAATCAAAACAGGACGCTAAGGATCAGCAGCCTGTTCAAAAGCCAGAGGCTCCGCCACTCAAGCAGCCGCTTGCGTTCGGCTTAGAGGACGGCACTCCAATTAAACTTCGACTCACTAGAAATCTGTCTTCTGCGGATGCGACCACGGGTGACCGAGTGGATTTCGAAGTGCTCGAAGATGTCAAAGTAAAGGACGTGATAGTGGTTCCGCGTGGTGGACTTGCTCTGGCGACAATAACAGAAGCAGAGCACAAACGTCGAATGGCTCGCGGCGGCAAATTGAACGTAAACATTGACGATGTGCGTCTTGCAGACGGAGAAAAAGCGCCCTTGCGAGCAGTCAAAGAGGCAAAGGGTGGTGGACATACTGGAGCAATGACGGGTGCGATTGTGGGAACCGCCATAGTATTTTTCCCTGCCGCTCCTCTCTTTCTTTTCATGCATGGTAAGGACATCACGATTCCAAAGGGCACTGAAATTACTGCTTACATCAACGGGGATATTCCACTCGACCCGAAGAGATTTGTTTCCCAAATGACAGCCACTCCTGAAGCAGGTGCAGCACCCGGTCAGCCGACAGCCAGCGCAACAGCCGCGCAAAATGGAAGTGCGGCGGACCCCGCACTCTCGACAGTTGATCTCAAATCAACGCCCGATGGGGCAGAGATCACAGTAGACGAGAAGTTCATGGGCAGCACGCCTTCATCATTGAGACTTGCAGCAGGCGAGCACAAGATCAAGCTGGAGAAGTCAGGCTTCAAGACTTGGGAAAGAACGATGACGGTGAGTGCAGGAGCAACCGTGACAGTAAACGCCACGCTTGAAAAACAGGGTGATAGAACCTTTTAATCGGAGGGCCAGCCTATGAAAAAGACGGCGGCTCCAGCGCGAGCGAGTTGGATGTTCCGAGGGAGGAATGCGATCCGTGCCACGATGATCCTGGCGATCTTAGGCCCCTGTCCTGCAATTGCTCAAAACAATCGGTTGCTCGCCTCGGCTCGGTCTGTCCTCGTGCAGTCTGACGTCGTCTTCAATAAGCACCGCAGATTCGACTCCGATGCAGTCCCTTTCTCCTATATTTATCTATCAGGATTACTGAAGAGTTTCCGTCAAGTCACCGTCAATCCCGATATCATCATAAAATTCCATAAAGACGTTTTCTTAATCGGTGATGAGAAGATTTCTCTTTCCGTTTTTGATGCTGATGATAATAGTGTCCTTTATTCAGAGGAACGAAAACTCGTCGACGAAGAGAATGACGTCAATCGATTGGTTGCACATTTTCTCGCACGGGTTAAGGTGGAGAGGGATGCGATAGCTGCGGAAGTGACCGCCCAGGTAGAACAAGAAAAGAAGAGAAACACAGCGGAACGAGATTCAAAGGCTTTAAAAGAAGCTGAAGTCATCGTCTCGATCTATTCGTCATCGGACTCCCTTTTGCAAGCCATCATAGAAGCAAATAGAAGCAAACCAAATGAGTGTCACGTCTTTCTTCGTGACGTATCAAGACAAGACGATGCTGATGTTGTGCTCAGCGAAAACGTAAAAAAGGGCATTTACACGCTTACTCTAACATCACGCGGAACCGACGAGATTCTTCATGCGGAGGTCGTCCCGGAAATATCTGCCAAGCGTGCGATTGCCCTAATGTCCAAATGGATTACTTCTACTCCGTGGGAATAGCACGGAGAGAGATCAGGACCTGGCGATGGTTATCCCCTGTAGGGACACGCTCCCAGTAACCTGAAGGAGAAAAACCATGAAGCGTCTGCATTTGTTTGTGATGGTCTCGCTGGTGGGCCTGTTCCTGTCGACTTCGGGAACGTACCTGCCTCCTTCATCGGCGTGCGTGGCCCAGTCACAATCCGAAAGGAAAGAAGTAAAAGTATGGGTCAACACCAGCAGCCGCGTCTACCACTGCCCCGGCACTCGCTGGTACGGGAGTACGAAGCACGGGAAATACGTAGGTGAATGTGCGGCGATCCAGGATGGGAATCGGCCTGCATACGGGAAGGCGTGTGGTTCGGACTGCCAGTCAGGGCAAACGACGGCTCCTGCTTCCTCACCTTCAGCCGAGGAGAAAACGGCGCCCGCGCAGCAAGCGGGGAATCCAGACGCAAAAGTCTGGGTCAACACAAACTCCGGCGTGTACCACTGTCCGGGGACTCGGTGGTACGGAAGCACAAAGCAGGGCGAATACATGACACAAAAAAAGGCCCGAGAGGGAGGATACCGTCCGGCGTATGGGAAGGTCTGCCAGTAGAATTTGGCTTGCCCAACTCCGAAAGCCGCCGATCAAGTTTTTTGGCTGGTGCCGTGCAAGAAAGTTCGAGCCCTCCGTTCAGGGAAGTATCATCTCGGTAAAACTCGGGCTTTGGAGCCGGAATCCATGCTGTGCCGAATCGTTCGGACGTAGGAGGCCTATGTTATTGAAATTTCGAAACCCAGTGGGAACTCTTGGACTGGGGTTATTCGCACTTCTTGTATTTGGCGTGGAGTCTAACTGTCAATCGACGTCATCCACACCACCGTCTTTGGAGTCCCTGAAAGCCATTGAATACGCAAAACAGAGCGACGAAGGGCAGAACGAAGTGGTCAGCTACTCCGAACTTCTCGCTCTCATCAACAGCTGCCGCGCCTACTCGAAGGGTCTTAGCGTCCTGCCGGAATTTCACGAGCCTATATTAACGAGGGGTGAGACGGGCATTGCCGTTTTCAGGAAGGTCTCTCCGAGTGTTGTTCTGGTGATGATGGCAAAATTTAAGGATGACAAAGTATCTGACATGGGCCTGGGTACGGGGGTCATCTTAGACGCTTCTGGTTATGTTCTAACCAACTGGCACGTTGTCGCCGGATATGAATCGGGTGTCATCTTTCTCAAGCCAACTTTTGGGACCGAGCCTCCCAAAAACAGCGCCTTCGGGATGAGATTGATTGCCCTGAATAAGCAGGCTGATTTGGCACTGCTGAAGATCGAGAGACCCCCAACTGGATTGGTCCCAGTAAAGCTTGGTGATATATCCTCAGTTCAGGTCGCCGAGGATATACACATCATCGGTCACCCGCACGGTCAGTTGTGGTCATACAGCACTGGGGTTGTAAGCCAAATCCGTGACAACTACGACTGGAAATACGAGGACGGCTCCGAACATCTTGCAAAGGTCCTCCAAATGCAAACAGCCATCAATCCCGGAAATTCGGGCGGGCCAGTCCTCGACAACAACGCAAGTATGCTTGGCCTGGTAGCTATGAGCGAAGAAGGTCAGAACCTCAACTATGCAGTAGCAATCGACGTAATCAGGGGCTTTGTCAATCGGTCAATGACGGCGTCCCCGTCGAGAGGGTCTGAGGCCAATATTCACAGTCCGAAGGGCAAGCAATATTTCGGTGGCGCTGCTGGCGGATTGTCCATAACAAAGACGGTCTACCCGGAGTTCGTCGCCTACACAGTCCGCGACGCCAAGGGATTGCTGATAGAATTGATCGCCGAAACTGCAGATGGAGCAGTTCTGACGGGCATCAAGCCTAATGCCTTCGGTGGTTTTGCAGAATGGTTGTACAAGCTGCCGAATGGCAAGACCTTCGCTGTTAAATCGGAAGGAACAGCCCCCGAGTTGATAACAGCAGGTGCTGCAAATTGAGATTCCCTTACTCGCCGATCAAAATAAATGGTGCCCAGAAGTATGGGTTCTTGAAGCCTTTTGCAAAAACAGCGTGTCGAGCCTCGGCGAGTGCGACACTCTTTTTCTTGCCGCTTATGAGGGTTCGGTAGTATTCCTCCATCAAGACGGCGGTAGATTCGTCTGAAACCTGCCACAAACTCACCGTGACGCTAGAAGAGCCTGCGGCAAGAAATGCGCGGCCAAGGCTCATTACTCCTTCCGCTCTGCTTATGCTGCCGCTGCCTGTGTTGCACGCCGACAGCACGACGGACTCAGAACGAAGCCTCAATCCCAAAATTTCCGACATCGACAGAAACATATGAGTAGGTGCTACGCCATCGTACGAAAGAACGAGTGCGGGCTCTTTAATGCTTGTATCGACCGGCAATACGCCATGCGTAGCAAAATGCACGAACCGAAATTTAGACAGGTCTGTATCAAGCAATTCATTTTTCGTCGCGTCGGCACCGATGCGAACCTCGATTGTTTCGTTCGCCTTCTGCAATAATGCGGCGATACTACGGACCTCAATTGCAGTACCTGGGAGGCGCTCAAATGTAAACCCTCTGGCCTTAAGACTACCGGGGTCGGTGGACGGAACGTCGTGGCTTTCTGCATTGCCTTCTGTAGACTGTATGACCCCGGTAGCGATTGCCTTTGCAGCTTCAAATCTATCGTCTTCAGGGGAGGTTATCGGATCGGCCAATCCAAGAAATGCTTCCTGCCAGTTTGAGGCATGCGTGGCGGTTCTTGCGAGTCGAAAAGAGAGCGCCGACGGATAGTACGTTGATGCTTTCCTCAAGAAAATAAAGTCGCCCTTCGAGGCTGTTGGGGAAAATAACTCGAACGGAAGCGCAAACAAGACGTCATCAGGAATGAATATGAGGCTTTCAGATTTAGTGAGAATCGCAGATGCATCTTGGGGAAACAGCGCATGGAAGATTTCTTCAGAAATCTCCCAGTCAATTGTCTCTGGGTGTCCCGAATTGAGTGCCTTCCTGAGAGGAGAAACGCGATCTAGGAACCATTTACGGGAAAACGGTATTTTATAGAATGAGACCAATTGATTGCCGCCGCCCTTTCGATCTTGCAAAACCCATGCGAAGGCCGCGTCATCGGCCAATTTGAACTCGACAAGGCTCTCGCCTTCCCTCAGAGGAAGGTCGGCAACCTGAATTACCTCAGGGTATGCCACTGCGGCATATTGAGGTGCTGTACCTCTTAACTCTTGGAGAAAACCAGCAATTTCCGTCTGGACGCTTGCAAGCTCTGCTTCCATCTGTTCCTTCTTGATCTTCGCCGGAGGCTCACCAGCAGTGTTGGATGATCCATTCAGTTGAGCCAGAATTTGCTCACGCTTCGAGAATAGGGATCGCTCGACCTCTTGCGTGCTGGCTGGGAGTGACCGCCGCATTTGATCCACAAACGTACGCCCCCAGGACGTCGCAAATTGCCTCGCTTTGTTTATCTCGGCATATTCCAAAGCTTCGGAAGCGAATCTCAGTTGATCGCGACCACCCTGCTTACTCATGGAGTAAAGCAGGGACACGAGCTCGTCATAGATAAATCCGTAGGTCTCAGCGAGTGCCTTTTGCTCGTTTGCATCTAGTGTGCCTTTTACCGTCTCGATAAGCGAGATCACTTGCTTGTACGATGCCAGGGCCTCACTAAATTTGCCCTCGGACTTGAGTTGTCGGGCTTCGCCATATAAGAGACGTCCTTTTAAGTAGAAATCTTCAGACTTCGATACCAGCGTTCGCGCCTGGTTCAGTGCCGATCTTGCTGCCTTTATCTCGCCATTCAGCCTTTGAGCTTCAGAAAGGCTTAAGAGGCCATGTGCTTGACATTCAAAGTCTCCAGCTTTTATGCAACGCTGAATGTTGGCATTCGCAATCTGGGCGGCGTCAGAGTATCTCCCGGTCTGAAGATGTATTTCCATCAGATCGAGCTGAAGACTTTCACCGTAGCCCAGTTCCTCCGCTTTCCTGTAACACTGTTGAGCCTTGTCAAAATCCTTCAGAGAAGAGCTCCTGTCGCTGTAAATACCCGTCAAAGCAGCCCAACTGGCAGCTTGACCGTTTTTATCGCCGATGTCCTGAAAGAGCTTGAGTGCCGTTTCTGATTCCTGGACTGCATATTCCCATTGTCCGATGAGGCTGTCTAATTCGGCTACCGAGAGATGAGAGTAAGCACAATGTTCTACGTCGCCTGCTCGCTTTGTGATTTCTACTGTCTCCCGGAATATCGCTAAGGATTTCTCGAATTGGCCCTGTTCCCTGTAAAATCCGCCCAGGTGAAGATTTGCAAAATACTGGCTGAGAGCTGGTCCTAGTTCCGCCACCTTTTTTGCCTCTATAAACGATGACAGACTCTCGTCAAACTTGTGCATTGCCGCATAATCTCTTCCGAGATTCTCAAGGCAGAACGCTTCGAGGCCGGGATTTTTTAATTCGTGGTAAGTTGCAGCCGCTCTCTTGTGAAGGTCGCTGGCCTTGGCGAACTCTTTTTCGCCGAAGTACGCATTCCCCAAGTCAGATAATGTATTTCCCAGGATGTCCTTGCGTCCAACCTTCTGGGCTAGACTGTATGCTTTTTCGAATTGGTCAATGGCCGTCTTGACCTTCGAGAGTTTTACGTAGTACTCCCCGAGGGCATTCAGAGTTCCAGCTTCCTCAGCCTCAGCGTTAAGCTCGTGATAGATGCGCTGACCGAACTTCAGGTATTGCAATTGTAGCTCTTGTGCCTTCGGCGAGCTGTCAGAATTTAGCGCGTTGGCCACTCGCACATAGGCTCCCGCAGCGGTCTTACTATCCCCTTTGGACATAAATTTCGAGACTGCGAGGTCAAGTGTGGAAACTGCTGTTTCGTAACGTCTGCTGTTCGCCAGGGACACCGCTAGCTCTACTTGTAACTCTGAGTTGTTAGGCAGTCTCGCGAGGAGGTGCTCTAGCGATTCTCTGGCAGGCCCAGGGTCTCCGATGCTGGTCTGCACAAAAGCACTCGCCATAGCCGCGAAGTTCAAACTTTGTTCGTCATTTGCTTCCTTCGCAAGCTTCGAGCATTCATTCAATTTAGATTTTGCAAGAGAGTTTTTGAATTCGCGCGAATATGCAATTGCTAGAAGGCAGGCACTTTCTACTCTTAGAGCAGTCACGTTGGCGGTTGAACTGCTTACAACTTCCTCCGACCGAAGGGCGTATTTCTCTGCCAAGGAGGGGTCATTAACTGTTGTTATGTAATACCGGGCGAGGGCATCTAGCATTGCGGTCTTCGGAAAGCCGAGAAACGAATCCACTTGTTCCAGGAGTTCAGCGAGGGCTTTAGCCCCCTCAGGCGTCTGCGCGATCTGGAAAGGGAGAGTAAGAAGTCTGTTCCAGTTGGAATCGTCCTCCCCTGCTTTGGGCACACCGTCATGTATGTACAAGATGCAGGCATAGAGCAATGATTCAGCGAGTTGCCCCTCTTTCTGCCGTTGGCTGACCAACTCTCTTATTTTCAAATCTTTCAGTCTTTGATCTAGATAGGCAACTATATTCCCTTGGACTTTTTCATCCTTGAGATGGACAGCGACGAAAAAAGCCTTATCAATCGCAACCAGTTCGCGGGTGGGAATCTTGAGCGCTCTGTAAACGTCGGCAAGTCTGAAGTAATCCTCCAGCACAAGATGATTGTCGATTTCTTCATCAAACGGGCCTGGCCGAACGAGAGAAAGGGCTTTTTCCAATGCATCTCGGGCTCGCGTCAGATCGCCACTCGGCTGATAGATTTCCGCAAGCACGCCATGCGCGACAACCTCAGCCCCGCGAAGGCCGTGTCGCTTCGCGTAGGAAGCAACCTCCTCTTCGAGTGGGAGCGCTTCCGTTCCACGGCCAATTCGTATGAGTAGCAATGACTGGGAAACTTGGACCTGAGAGAGCAAAGGTTCATTTTGGAGTTTCCTGTACAGGTCAGCTGCGATTGTGTAGTACTTCAGGGCCTCGTCATTTTTCTTGAGCTGTTCATCCAAATTGCCTGCTTTTTGTGCTGCTTCAGCCTCCCCAAAGAAGATGCCATGGTCATGACTGAACGAATAGGCTTCCTGCCAAATCTCTAGTTCCTTCTCTTTTTGATTCGCAGCTTCAAATACATTTGTCAGACCTTCGAGCAATATAAGGTGGAGCACCGGGAGCTTGAGAGCTGACGTCAGGCAGCCTTGTGCCTTGGAATCCTGAATGAACTTCTGAAAGTCACCTTGTTTAATGAGGAGCACCTCTGCAATAGCCTCATCCGCTCTTCCTTTTTGGATCAAGCCGAATGCATAGGAATTCTCAGCCATGATGAAGGTGTACGTGTCTCTAACAGCCAGGGCTTTAGTCTTCGCTTGGGCCAGGGTATCGATAGCTTGATCTGGCTTTTGTGTCACCCCCAGGTAGTAGCCGCGGTATAAAAGATGGAGGCCTTCAAATCTATAGCCATTTAGCTTGTCGATTTCTAATGCCTCATTGATTGACTGCGCCGCTTCACCGCTCTTGCCAAGCAAGAGCTTCATTCTTCCCAACTCGCCAAGCGCTCGGGACTTCTCGTACAGGCTCGCGTTTTTCTCCGAAATGCTTAGCGCCCTCGAAATGAGATTTGTCGATTCTAACGTGTTACCCTTCAGCTGTGCCTCCGAGGCAAGCGATATCAGGATGTCAGCTTCCAAAACTCCGTTCTTTGAGTCGATGGCGTCTTGCAAAGCTTTTTGGAACGTCGTGAAGGCGAGGTCAATCTCCGCTTGCCCTATGTAGGCAGATGCCAACGTAGCCTCGGCAAGCGCTCTGTCGCCTACTAAACCGCGACTGTCAGCAATGCTTAATGCCTTCTGCGCCCTTTCGATCACATCATTTATGTTGAACTGGTCACAGGCAGCGGCAGTTGTATCCAGGAGGCTCCGAATTTCAGGGTCAGCAGCTTCTAGTTCGGGGGGCTTCCATACAGAGCTTCTTTGGTCATCCTGGGCGCAAGTTGAAGGAATGAATGGAGAAAAAAGGCAGCATATGTAAAGAGCCAGAAATGTTGCCGCACGCGCCTCCCGGTACGTTAGTCTGTGCGAAAATTTCGAGAGCTGGTCTATGTTTCTCCGCGCACGAGCTTCGGGGCTGTCTGGCATGGTTTCAATGCAGATTATACGCGCAACGGTAGGGCCACCCTACTGCGACTGTTAACGTTTTGGCTACGATAAATAACTCGTTCAGATAGGGCCCACTTTCCCTACAGGCATGTCCAGATAATCATAAGGCTCGCCAGGGATTGCTCCAGGGTCGGTTGTCCATCTCATTGCGACACCTACCCGGTTTTCTTCGCCGCATGAATTTTCGCCCATCTTCGGCGTTGAGCCTTCGCGATACGTGCTTTTGCGGAAGCAGACATATGCCGCTTTCTCTTTTTTCGGCCATTAGCAGAATCAGCAGCTAGAGTACTACCAAAAGCTTTCACAGCCGCACTGATTGCATTCAACTGCCGTTCCAGGCTGGCTTTCGCCTTTGTGAGTTTTCGTGCTTCCTTTTGCAATGCTGCTAGTAGTTTCATTCGGACCCTCCCGGCGACACCCTACGCTAAGTGGCCCAAAAAGAACAGCCGAAGGTTTCTTCCTTCGGCTGTTGTCCGCTGGTTTGGTTCAGTTTTCGACATCTTCATTCAGCTTTCGTGCCGCAATGATGAGCGGTCGATATTCTTCACGACCTGAGCCATGACGGTGAGCAATCGTTCGAGGGACGGCAACTTTCCTTCACGAATCAAGCGTTGTGTCTCTTCTTCCAACTCGGATGGTGTGATTTTCTTTTTCATTGCCCTCCGATTCAACCTAGCATCAATGCACTACGGGGACGTTGGGCGCGGCATCCACACTTTGCTTTGCCCGAAGAGTTGGTTTCCATGGTTTCCTCGATTGCCTCGGTGTGAAACGGAATTCGGCACTAATTTCTGTGACCAATCTGTGACCAATTTCGCTCAATTTGTTCCAATGACGACCAACGAGCACCAAGAACAAATGTTGTGTTTTCAAGGGTTTGTGTTGATGGCAAAGGGCTTGCCTGGTAGTGTGTTCTTGCTCCTAAGTCTTGCGCGTCTGCCAGTTCCGCCACTCCCGCACCGAAGGCTAACTCACTGAATTGTAACAGGTTCGCCATTTTGTGTCTCTTCCCTTGCTGCGTTTCGGAGTTTTTAGCTTGTCTATAGCTTAACTCGATTTTACGGGCCGCATCCTGCAAGTCACGCTCGGAAGTAATGTTGTACCTGTCGAACACGTTGCGCGTCTTGTGGCCCGAAACCCGCATGCACACCGTTTCAGGGATCCCCGCGCGGACCATGTTGCGGACGGCGCTCCGGCGCAGATCGTGAAACAGCAGTGTTACGGGTGGGCGCAAAGTCAAAAGCTGCTCAAAAGGCCCGAATTTACAGCCTTTCTCCAACCTCTCTGGCTAAAGCGCAGTTTTTCACTCCACGCTCCGCTTCAAAACAACGGTGTTTGCAGGGAGAAAGAAAACTGAACAATTACGACTTTACGTAAGACGACACTTGGTGCAAGTAGTTGATACTCTGTCACTTACGGACAGCCAACCGATCTTTGACGCCGAGGGTCATCACAGTATGCTTGCGGGCATGAAACCCAAGACTACCGAGGTAGCTTGTCGGACAGCCTCGAAGCTCTCAGCGTGTTGAAGACGAACATTGAGATGTTAAATTTCCGTGGATGTCCGGCGGACCCTGATTTGCACTTTACACCTGTACGAAATCTGGACCTCTCACCAGTATCCCCGGCCATACTCCGACGCGTAGGCTCGGCCCAAGGAGCATGTGCATCTGAGAATGTGTGTTCAATCTATGGAGTCGCGAACGCGGACCCGAGTCCAGGGAAAGGGAAGCGCCTCATGCCTGAGCCAAGTGCTCTTATTGGTCGTAACGATCTTAACGTCGATTGGAATCTGGGGATGCACCGGCTCAGTTAGCGGACAAAATCTTCAATCTGCACCGCCTCCGAATAGCGCCTACAGCATTTCCGGGACGATCAGTCCAACGGCGGGCGGGAGTGGGGCGACGGCCACGCTCAGCGGCGCGAACAGTGCGAGCACCACCACGAACAGCTCTGGCAGTTACACGTTCACGGGCTTGGCAAATGGGACGTACACGGTGACCCCGAGCAACACGGGATACACCTTTAGCCCGGGCAGTCAGAGTGTGACGCTCAGCGGGAGCAACGACGGTCACGCTCAGCGGCGCGAGCAGTGCGAGCACCACCACGAACAGCTCTGGCAGTTACACGTTCACGGGCTTGGCAAATGGGACGTACACGGTGACCCCGAGCAACACGGGATACACCTTTAGCCCGGGCAGTCAGAGTGTGACGCTCAGCGGGAGCAACGTCACGGGCGTGAATTTCACGGCCACGGCGCAGGTCGCTCACTCGGTAACGTTGAGCTGGGCCGCCGGCACATCCACCGTTGTCGGATACAACATCTATAGAAGTTCGGTGTCGGGTGGGCCCTATACGAGGATGAATTCGAGTCTCATCACCGTGCTCACTTACTCGGATACAACCGTGCTGGCAGGGCACGTTTACTACTATGTTGCGACTTTGGTGAACTCGAGCAATGTGGAGAGTAGCTACTCGAATGAACTTTCGGCAACGATTCCGACACCCTAGAGGATTGAAGGAGGGCCTCCCCGAGGTCGGGGTTCGGACTAGATGCATCTGAGAAATCCCTGGAGGGATCTGTGAACGTTTCCAAGCCGTTGGATACGCTTGGCGCGCAGCTTGCGACGGCGAAGAATTATGGCGATACGCGCCATGCTGGAATACTTTTCGGCAGTCCCCCGGTGACAAGACCTGCCGATCGTGCCCATGAACGTGCATTTAAAATCGTACTCAGCCTCTTGTTCGTGATGTTTTCGATGGCACGCGAATCTGCTGCCCAAACCCCGTCAGGTCCGGTGAATATCAGCGGACAGAACGGCACGGTCATAGATGATCTCCACATCACCAATCCAAATGGCGACTGCCTGACAATCACAAACTCGACGAACATCACCGTGCGCCGTTCGGAGATAGGACCCTGTGGAGGAAACGGGATCAACATTTCGGGCGGGGGCACGATCAACATCTATGACAGTTATATCCATCCCGAAACGCCGCTCTCAACGAGCTGCTGCGATACTCACGATGGAATTCTCGTCACGGGAACATCTGGCCTCACGATCCAAGGCAACGTGATCGCTTATGGCGAGACCAACATAGAAGCCAACAACGTGAACAACGTCAGCGTAATCGGAAATCTTCTATTGAACCCGATCAACTCCGATCCGTCACAACCTGCTTTCAACCAGAACCGCGGTCAGAATTTTCAAGTCTACTATGGAAGTTCGAATGTGACCGTGCAGAACAACTATGCTTTGTCCAGCATGGACACAACGAAATACCTGTTCCCCGAGAACCAAGAAGACTCTATAAACTTCGGCGTCACCACAGGCATCATCGCCAGTGGAAACTATGTCACCGGCGGCCACAGCAACTCGGGCTGTGGAATCATTGCTGACGATTCAGCGAATAACGCACAGTTTAGGTCAAACGTCCTCGTGAATACCGGGCAGTGCGGAATCAGCATCGCGGACGGCACGAATCAGGTGGTCGATGGGAACAAGATTCTTGACGCGACGCCTGTCGCTGGCGGAGGCAACACAGCAATATCCGTATGGAAGCAGTACAGTTCGCCGTGTGGTCCTGTGCAGGTATCAAATAACATCGCGAGCGCCGTGGACACAAGCGGCAACCCAAATAGTTATTTCGACGGTGGTGGGTGTGATCCTGTGACGGTTACGAACAACGTCTTTGACGTGGCCGCGGCGACCCTGCTCCAGCCAGTCTCCACAAATTTGCCGCCACCACCGATTCCGCCGCAGCCGTTTGCTTGCCTCGTTGTTTCGCCATATACGAATAACACGAGCCTGCCCTCTTGTGGCGGATCAAGCGGGGCACCATCGCCGCCAACGCTGCTAACGGTCACGGTGCATTGAACGTGGGTCGAGTCACAACCCCTGTACTTGCCCTGTACTTGGATACAACTAATATTCTGGCTCATTTAGGAACCACTGACCACTAGCTTCGCTCGGTTTGACTAGATTTAGATTGGCGTCAAGTTCTCTACGGCGTGTTGGGGGAGGCAGTAATGTCCAAACGAAGCGCGAAGTTCAAAATTAACTTTGGACTCGCCTTGCTATTCCTCATCGTAACGAGAACTTCTCTTGCGCAGGTTCCCCAAGTCCCGCATGTCTTGATCGTGGTGGAAGAGAACACCGATTATGCCGATGTCTGCGGGCCGAACAATATCAGCATGCCGTTTTTGTGTGGCCTGAAGAGCCTGGGCAGTTTTTCGGCCAACTACTACGCGCCAACACACCCGTCCATTGGCAACTACGTTGACCTGGGTTGGGGCGTGATCACGACGAACGACGATGGCTGTGATCCTAGCTCCTGTGGATTTCCCTACACTGGAGATAATATTGTTCGGGAGTTAAACGCAGCCGGCAAAACGTGGAAGGGTTATGCGGAAAGCCTGCCGAGCACCTGCTATTTTGGGGGAGACAGCGGCCAGTACGCTGTGCGGCATAGCCCGATTCCCTACATCTCTGACGTGCAGAGCAACTGTATGAACGGCTACGTTGCCTTCGAAGACCCCAATTTGGGGTTTGCTCACGATCTCGCGGCTAACACGTTGCCAAAGTATGCGTTCATTACTCCCAACCTATGCGACGACGCTCACGACTGCACCATACCTGGGAGTCTTATCCCGGATCAATGGCTCCAAAATAATGTGATTCAGTCCCTGCTTAACGGCGGACACCTAGACCCAACGACCGGTGACACCGTCCTCATCGTCACCTTTGATGAGTCCAATGCCGACAACACGAACGGAGGTGGCCTAGTCTATTGGTTTATGATGGGCAAGAACGTCAAGCAGAACTACCAGTCCACCGGGCCTGGCCCATCTCCTGGATTTTACTCCCATGAAAGCACTTTGCGAGTAATAGCCGAGATGCTGGGAGCCAACTTTAGTGGATTGGGTGGCGCTGCAAGCGCTCCTGATATGACAGAGTTCTTTGGGACCTCTTCTTCAAACCCGGGGGCGAGCGTCTCGCCCACGTCGCTGACCTTTGGAAGTCAGACGGTGGGGACCACCAGTGCCGCACAAACGGTGACGCTGTCGAACACGGGCAGCGCGGCGCTGACGATCACCAGCATTGTGGCCAGCGGCGATTTTGCTGCGACTAACACGTGCGGGGGTTCGCTGGCAGCAGGGGGGAATTGCAGCATCAGCGTCACGTTCACGCCGACGGCATCGGGGACGTGGACGGGGAGCTTGAGTGTTACGGACAATGTCACGGGGAGCCCGCAGACGGTGAGCCTGAGGGGCACGGGGGCTTCGGCGGGGACGCCGGGGGCGAGCGTTTCCCCCACGTCGCTAACCTTTGGAAATCAGACGGTGGGGACCAGCAGTGCCGCACAAACGGTGACGGTGTCGAACACGGGCAGCGCGGCGCTGACGATCACCAGCATTGTGGCCAGCGGCGATTTTGCTGCGAGCAACACGTGCGGGGGTTCGCTGGCAGCAGGGGGGAATTGCAGCATCAGCGTCACGCTCACGCCGACGGCGTCGGGGACGCGGACCGGGAGCTTGAGTGTTACGGACAATGCCACCGGGAGCCCGCAGACGGTGAGCCTGACGGGTACCGGCTCAAGCACTGCGGCGGATTTCTCCCTCTCCGTCTCCCCAACTTCAGGAACCATTACCGCAGGTCAGTCGGCCACGTTTACTTTGAGCGTGACGCCGTCGGGCGGCTTCAATCAAACGGTAAGCCTGAGTTGCGGCGGGGCTCCCCAAGCGGGGACGTGCGCGATCTCGCCGGGTGCGGTGACCCCGAACGGATCTAGTGCTTCGACGGCAACCATCTCACTGACCACGACAGCCCGCGGAATGGTCGTGCCAGGACAGTGGCCGCGGTGGATTTCTCCTCCCCTGGGCGACCAGATGGAACTCACAAAGATACTGTGGCTGATTGCAGCGCTTGCTCTGCTCGCGACCATCGTTGTGGGCAGACGGCGGCAAGTGCGTCTGACGCTGGGACTTGCGATGCTGATGGTTGTGCTGGGGGCTGGATGCACCGGAGTTGTCAAGAGCACAACCACCTCTGGCGCCGGAACCCCGGTAGGCACCTACACCTTGACACTGACGGGGACGTCAGGAACAGGCTCGAGCGCGCTAGCCCACTCCGTCACTGTAAATCTAACCGTTAATTGACTCAGATTTTCGGTAAGCCACTGGTTCGAGCGGTGAGAACGGAGAGGTTTGACCGTTCCGGCATAACATCCTCCCCCATGGCTTGGTGAGAACCATGAAAAAAGGAGGACGTTATATCTGAAATTTAGTCGGTTCCTCCTTCACTTCCTGGGCGCAGATTTCCTGGCGGGCGGACGGGGTACTGGACCGGCGGTTAGGAGCACGGGTTTGCCTCCAATACGAATCGTGCCTCCGGAAAGCTGTGTGATGTTGCCATCCAGGTCGGTGCAGTGCATAAAATTCGGCGCAGGACTAAACGATATCGTCTCAGGAAGTTTGACCGCGGCGTTCCAAAGGATTTGGCCAGGTGTTCCTCCGGCGAGTGTCAAATTGCACGTCCAAGTCGACTCTCTGCTCGCGGAGCAAGGCGCGGTCAGGACGGCCCCCACCAGCCAACTCTCCACCTGAGCATATGCCCTGCCTGCTTTCTCGACCGTCGCCGTGCCGTAGTTGAAAAGCGTGCCGTAGGACTTATCGTTCCAGGCATACCAGTAGAAGCGTTGTACGCCTTTCGACCACTGTAGAATATAGTGCCGTGCCACAAAGGCCATCCGCGCATCGTCCCCGGTGAGGTGGTTCGACGGTCCCCAACTTCCCTCCGTATCCCACAAGGGCTTGCCACGCTGGCCGTGCGCAGCCATGACGCTTTGCACGGCGTCCACGATGCCATTGACGCTTTCAGGGCGCGCGGGAATCGAATTCACGTAGCCGTGGAAAGCCACGCCGTCCACAAATGAGCCTGCACCTGTGGCAAAGAACTCGTCGAGGAAGGTGGAGATGTTCATGCCGCCACCCACCGCTGAAGGCGCAAAAATCATGGCGCTTGGGGAAATCGACTTGATGATCTCTGAAGCGTGTTGTGTCATCGTCGCCAGTGCGGGGATGCCCCCACTCCAATATTCATGCTGGTTCGCTTCATTCCACATCTCCCAGTATTTGATCTTGCCACCAGCGTGAGTGGCAATCGCCAGGACAAAGTTATCCCAATCTTGTATATCTCTCGGTGGATAACACGCTCCACGATTGTAATCACACTTTGCAGTCGGATGAGAGGACGCCCAAGTCGGCGTAGCGCCAAAAGTGTAAATTACGTCCACATCGTGTTGTTGGGCAGCGTCGAGCCATCGGTCGAGTGCTGGCCAATTGAAAATCCCTGGAGAGGGATTAAGATCGTTCCAAGTGGTGTAGGTGTCCCACAATCTCATGCTGCCGAAGGAAATCGTGGGCCAGGGCATCCCGGAGAAAAGCTCCGACTGGACATGCATTGAAAACAGCGTAAGAGGAGTCCCGCCCGTGGAAGGAACTGCAGCACCGCCCTGGGTGCCCTTGGCGAGTGCGGTGTTCACCGAAAATCCCTGTTTCGGTGCTCGGTTGTTGCCTGTAGACTGCGCCTGAGAGGCAGGCAAGAAAGCAAAAACTACAAAAGGTAGCAAGATGGATGCCGAGGTTATGACTCGATCAGCCACCCCTGGGGAATCTGCCTGCGAGGACGGTCTTCGAAACAGCTGGTGCGAGATGCCCCAGGACTGTAGGGCCGAAAAGAACACCCGCCAAAATCTCTCCAACGACGCGGGGCTGGCACGTCCTGCCGAAAAGCCAGCCCACCCAGTGCGCAGTGGCGAGCAACAGGAACAGGTGAAAGGTGAGAGAGCCGAACTCAGCGTTGCCAAAGTTTTTGCTCTGTTTCTCCGTTCAGCCACCAATCACGACGCAAGCAGCTTTCTTCGCTTGCGGCGGCAGCGGACGCCGGTGGGCCTTGATGCTTCGGGTGAAATAAGGAAATTTCTTGAAGGAAATTGAAGTAAATCAATCGCGTTGCGGGGATGATCCTTGCCTGTTCTTTGATATAGTTCGCTCGACGATATTCGTTGCTATCACTGAATGGTGAAATTGATTCCGGTCACGCTAGCTCCGTTCACGTTCACTGCCCGGCTGGCCGGACTGAATGTGAAACCTGCCTTGGCCGGTGTGACCGCACGGCTCCCATTCGTCACATTGGTGAAAGTGTAGGTGCCATCCGGTTGCGCAGTCACCGTCTGGAGAGGGGCTGGGGCAAGGGCGATTAACTGGATGGCCCATTGACCGACCGCTGGCGATGAACTGGCCGTGGCGTTCCAGGTCCCGGCGCTCGTCGCGCTGCGCGTCTCGGTCAGGTTGGCCCATCCGCTGCCGCCAGAGAGGCTCGGGTTGTCGGCTGCGCTGTCGGTCGTATAACCTGTCCCGTTCCCGGTCGAGGTGTAGGATTCGTTTGAATCCCAACTCGTGGCCACCAGCGTCGTGTTTGCCACCATAGTAGTCAGGTTCCCGGTCACCGGGGAGCCGATACTGACCGTGCCCGTTCCGTAGGCAGTCGCATTGACGGGGTGGATAGGGTCGACACCCGAGTACTCAACCGCAGCCAGGTAAATGTCGTGCGTCGAACTGCCCGAAAGAGTGACCGTTATAGTCAGTCTGCTCCCGCCGGTGATGTTGCTGGCGACGAAGACCTGCGCCCAGCGGTCGGTCGCTTCCGGTGCCGCACCCCATTGCGTTGGGCCCAACACAGAGGTGTAGGTGTTGCTCCCGCCCGCTTGGTCGTCAGTGACCCTTGAGATAGTGGCGCCGCCGAAGCGCACGAAAAGCACGATGGTGTCCTTTGCAGCACTAGCCGCACCGAAGGTGGCTTTCGCGGAGCTATTGCCGGTGAAGTTCGAGCCACGAGCGCTGCGCACTAGCACGGGGGGGACACCGCTTAGCGTCACTGTCGATCCAGTGCCGCTAGCCGCTGGAGTGATAGTACCGGAGATCGAATAGGTCACTGTAAAGTTCGTCGCGCTGGTTCCCGCGCCCACCGAGTTCGTCACCGTGACCTTCCCGGTGGTGGCTCCCGTCGGCACCGTGGCACTGATCTGCGTGTCCGAGTTCACGGTGAATGTCGTCGCCGCCGTGCCGTTGAAGCTCACCCCCGTGGCCCCCGTAAAGCCTGTGCCTGTCAGCGTCACGCTCGCCCCTGCCGGCCCACTCACTGGAGTGAACGAGGTGATGCTGGGTACCACCATGACCGTCACCGTGAAGCTTGCCGCGCTCGTCCCTGTCCCTGCTGAGTTGGTCACCGCGATCCTTCCGGTGGTGGCCCCCGTCGGCACCGTGGCACTGATCTGCGTATCGGAATTCACGGTGAATGTCGTCGCCGCCGTTCCATTGAAGCTCACCCCCGTGGCCCCCGTAAAGCCTGTGCCTGTCAGCGTCACGCTCGCCCCTACCGGCCCGCTTGTGGGCGCAAACGAGGAGATCAGCGGTGCCGAATTCACCATAAAGCTCGTCGCGCTCGTCCCTGTCCCGGCCGCGTTCGTCACCGTGATCTTCCCAGTGGTGGCCCCTGTCGGCTCCGTGGCACTGATCTGCGTGTCGGAATTCACCGTGAATGTCGTTGCCGCCGTGCTGTTGAAGCTCACCCCCGTGGCCCCTGTAAAGCCTGTGCCCGTCAGCGTCACGCTCGTCCCTGTCGGCCCACTCACTGGAGTGAACGAGGTGATGCTGGGCACCACCGTCACCGTGAAGCTTGTCGCGCTCGTGCCGGTCCCGGCCGCGTTCGTCACCGTGATCTTCCCGCTCGTGGCCCCCGTCGGCACCGTGGCACTGATCTGCGTGTCCGAGTTCACGGTGAATGTCGTCGCCGCCGTGCTGTTGAAGCTCACCCCCGTGGTCCCCGTAAAGCCTGTGCCTGTCAGCGTCACGCTCGTCCCTGTCGGCCCACTCACTGGAGTGAACGAGGTGATGCTGGGCACCACCGTCACCGTGAAGCTTGTCGCGCTCGTCCCTGTCCCGGCCGCGTTCGTCACCGTAATCTTCCCAGTGGTGGCCCCTGTCGGCACCGTGGCACTGATCTGCGTGTCGGAATTCACGGTGAATGTCGTCGCCGCCGTGCTGTTGAAGCTCACCCCCGTGGCCCCTGTAAAGCCCGTGCCCGTCAGCGTCGCGCTCGTCCCTGTCGGCCCGCTTGTGGGCGCAAACGAGGAGATCAGCGGTGCCGAATTCACCAGAAAGCTCGTCGCGCTCGTCCCTGTCCCGGCCGCGTTCGTCACCGTGATCTTCCCAGTGGTGGCCCCTGTCGGCACCGTGGCACTGATCTGCGTGTCGGAATTCACGGTGAATGTCGTCGCCGCCGTGCTGTTGAAGCTCACCCCCGTGGCCCCTGTAAAGCCTGTGCCCGTCAGCGTCACGCTCGTCCCTGTCGGCCCACTCACTGGAGTGAACGAGGTGATGCTGGGCACCACCGTCACCGTGAAGTTTGTCGCACTCGTCCCAGTCCCTGCTGAGCTGGTCACCGCGATCTTCCCAGTGGTGGCCCCTGTCGGCACCGTGGCACTGATCTGCGTGTCGGAATTCACGGTGAATGTCGTCGCCGCCGTGCTGTTGAAGCTCACCCCCGTGGCCCCCGTGAATCCCGTGCCCGTCAGCGTCACGCTCGTCCCTGTCGGCCCACTCACTGGAGTGAACGAGGTGATGCTGGGCACCACCGTCACCGTGAAGTTTGTCGCGCTCGTCCCGGTCCCTGCTGAGTTGGTCACCGCGATCCTCCCGGTGGTGGCCCCCGTCGGCACCGTGGCACTGATCTGCGTGTCGGAATTCACGGTCAATGTCGTCGCCGCCGTGCTGTTGAAGCTCACCCCCGTGGCCCCCGTAAAGCCCGTGCCTGTCAGCGTCACGCTCGTCCCTGCCGGCCCACTCACTGGAGTGAACGAGGTGATGCTGGGCACCACCGTCACCGTGAAGCTCGTCGCGCTCGTCCCTGTCCCGGCTGAGTTGGTCACCGCGATCCTCCCGGTGGTGGCCCCCGTCGGCACCGTGGCACTGATCTGCGTGTCCGAGTTCACCGTGAATGTCGTCGCCGCCGTGCTGTTGAAGCTCACCCCCGTGGCCCCCGTAAAGCCTGTGCCTGTCAGCGTCACGCTCGCCCCTGCCGGCCCACTCACTGGAGTGAACGAGGTGATGCTGGGCACCACCGTCATCGTGAAGCTCGTCGTGCTCGTCCCTGTCCCGGCTGAGCTGGTCACCGTGATCTTCCCGCTCGTGGCCCCCGTCGGCACCGTGGCACTGATCTGCGTGTCGGAATTCACGGTGAATGTCGTCGCCGCCGTGCCGTTGAAGCTCACCCCCGTGGCCCCCGTAAAGCCCGTGCCTGTCAGGGTCACGCTCGTCCCTGCCGGCCCACTCACTGGAGTGAACGAGGTGATGCTGGGCACCACCGTCACCGTGAAGCTTGTCGCGCTCGTCCCGGTCCCGGCCGCGTTCGTCACCGTGATCTTCCCGCTCGTGGCCCCCGTCGGCACCGTGGCGCTGATCTGCGTGTCCGAGTTCACCGTGAACGTCGTCGCCGCGGTGCCGTTGAAGCTCACCCCCGTGGCCCCCGTGAATCCCGTGCCCGTCAGCGTCACGCTCGTCGCCACCGGCCCGCTCGCGGGAGTGAACGACGTTATGCTCGGCGGAGTCACGAAATTGATGCCGGTCGCGTTGGCTCCGCTCACCGTCACCGTCCGACTCGCCGGACTAAACGTGAAGCTTGTCTTGGTCGGTGTGACCAAATAGCTGCCGTTGGGCAGCCCCGTGAAGGAATAGTTGCCATTCGCATCCCCCGTCACTGTCTGGGAGGGGACCGGCGCGAGCGCGATCAACTGGATGGCCCAATCGGCGACCGCTGGCAATGAACTGGCCGTGGCGTTCCAGGTTCCAGCGGTTGTTGCGGTGCGGTCCTCGGTCAGGTTGGCCCATCCTGTGCCCCCGCCGATGCTGGGGGCCCCGGCCGCTGTGTTGGTCGTGTACCCGCTCCCATTTCCAGTCGAGGTGTAGGACTCGTTCGAGTCCCAACTCGTAGCGACCAGCTTCGTGTTGGTCAGGGTGGTCGTAAGGTTGCCAGTTGTCGGGGCGCCGTTCACGTTGACCGTTCCGGTTCCAACGGCCGTCGCGCTGACCGGATTGGCAGGGTCCACGCCCGAGTATTCAACCGCGACCATGTAAGTGTTGTGTGTCGTGCTCCCCGAACCCCCCGAAAAGCTAACCGTTATGGTCAGCGTGCTGCCACCAGTGATGTCCTTTGCGACGAAGACCTGCGCCCACCGGTCGGTCACGTTCGGCGCGACACCCCACTGCGTCGGCCCCAGCACCGAGCCATAGCTGTTGCTCCCACTCGGTTGGTTGTCAGTGACGCTAGAGATCGTGGTGCCGCCGAAACGAACGAAAAGCACGATCGTGTCCCCAGCGGCGCTGGGGGCGCGGAAGGAGACGGTGCCCGAGCTATTGCCGGTGGAGCTCGAGCCATGAGCGCTTTGCACGAGGACGGGAACGGGAGCAGTGGGGTTCAGCGTTACCATCGCTCCGTTGCCAACCGACGTTGGATTGATCGTACCTGAGATCGAGTAGACCGGAGCGGCGATACCGGTACCAGTCAAGCTAACCGTCTGCGGACTGCCCGTGGCGTCGTCTGTAATCGTGATCGCTCCGGTCCGTGTCCCCGGCGCTGTGGGCGTGAACGTCACACTGATTGTGCAGGTGGCTCCGCGCGCCAGCATTGCACCGCACGTCGTCATGTCCGCATAATCCCCGCTTGGCACAATGCTCGTGACGTTTAGTGTTCCGGTCCCTGAGTTGGTCAGCGTTACGTTTTGGGTTACGCTCGCGGTATTTACCGCCTGATTCCCAAAACCAACACTTGAAGGATTCAAAGCTACTGCCGGAGCGGTAACAGTCGCGCCCGAGCCTGTCAGACTGACCGTCTGCGGACTGCCCGAGGCACTGTCCGTAATCGTGATTGCTCCCGTCCTCGTCCCAGTCGCAGTGGGCGTAAACGTCACGCTGATCGTGCAGTTCGCGCCTGCCCCCACGGAAGTGCCGCAGGTGTTTGTCTGCCCGAAATCGCCGCTCGGCGCGATGCTCGTAATGCCCAGTGTCGCATTGCCCGTATTCCTTAGTGTCACGCTCTGCGTTGCGCTGGTCGTGCTGATCTGCTGGTATCCAAACGTCAGACTCGTGGGCGACAGGCTCACCATAGGTCCCGTGCCTGTGCCCGTCAGGCTAATCGTGTGCGGGCTGCCTGAAGCCGTGTCCGTAATCGTGATTGTCCCCGTGAATGTTCCCGCCGCCGCCGGGGTGAACGTCACACTGATCGTGCAGTTCGCTGCCGGCGCCAGGGTCGCTCCGCACGTCGTCGTCTCCGCATAATCTGCACTAGGAGTAATGCTGTTAATGTTCAGCGTTCCCGTCCCTGTGTTGCTTAGGGTCACGCTTTGCGCTGAGCTCGTCGTGTTGATCGGCTGGCTCGCGAACGTGAGACTCGTTGGCGAGAGGCTAACGGCCGAGGGCGAGCCCATCGTTGTGAATGACCAGACAGGGCTGGTGGTCTCGCCACCGGGTCCATCGATCGTTGCATACCAATCGTAGGAGGTGTCGGCCGAGAGGTTACCCCAAACAACGTTAGCCGTCGCGCCCGAAGGAACTGACACCCTCCCGAGCACGGGGAAACCGTTGCCGGGACCCTGCATCGGGTAGGTGAAGGTGAAATCACCCGCCGAGGTGTTCTCAAATTGGTTCAGCGTCGGCGAAAACGTCTGTACGTGGACGGAGTTGTTGGCCGGCGAAAACGTCATAATCCGCAACCAGCCATTTCCGCCATTTGGCAGCTCCTGATAGTCGGAATGTATCGAGACAACGCGGTTGCCGTTGGAGGTGTCTTGCCTCCAGCCTTCAGGCGGGGTGTAGTGCCCTCCCAGCATCAGGAAAAAATTTGGATTCCCCTTCAGCCCGTTGTAAATGGCCTGCCCCTGTGTACTAAAGGCAGCATTGAAACCGTCATCGCATACGTAGTGCGTGACTACGATGGCGCGCCGGTTCGGGAAGGACTGCAGGATGGAGTTGGCCCACGTTATGAATTCGGGGTGGGCTACGTTTTCGTCCCACTCGAGGTTGACAACCAGAAAATCCATACCGCTTGCGCTGAACAGCTCGTAGTGATTGTTGTTGTCGCTACCGTAGTACCCGCCATAGTACGACCGCCCACTGAAGCGCGAGATGCCGAAATACTGATTGTAAAAACTAGTGCTGGAGTCCACACCACCGTTACCCGTGGACCCTTGGTCGTGGTTCCCCACGTCTAAGCCATAGGGAATGCCCTGCGGCAGCCCGGTAGCCACAGGATCTTCCAGCATACTGTAGGAATGGTTGGCGTTCTGCCACTCGATAGGATTTCCGTTGTTATCGCCATCCTGCACGATGTCGCCCAGGCCCAACACGAAGGCAATGTTCAGCGGCACGCGATTGTTGACAATCCATTGCATTTGGGTGTCCAACATGGCTGGGAAGCCACCACGCAAACTGGAGACGTAGTACTGCGTATCCGAAACCGGGATGATGGTGAAGCTCGGCCCAAGGTTGGGCGAGGCGACATGCTGTCGTCCGTAAAAAGTCACTGTGACATTCCCCCCGTTCGGATCCGTGGCCGTCACGCTCAGCGTGGGCGAGGTCCCAACGTTCGTTGCTCCGTTCGCGGGGGAGTTCAAGCTGGGCGGAATAAGCGGCGTTGACGACGAAGCCGGTGGCGGGGACGCCGGGCGCGCCGCGGCCAGCGCAACCTTGCTCGATGCTCCGCGAGAGGCCCGTGCGGCGTATTTCGCCGCGGAAACTTCGCGCCTGTTGGCCGACCGGTTTTTGGCCCACGATGTTCCAAGGCCGAACTTCCGACCGGACCCCACCACCGCAGCCACCATCAAGAAACCCGCCAGGAGACGCGCGAGATCCTGCGCCCTCGGTTTCGGAAACTTCATCGGACCTTCTTACTTATGAAATCAAGTGTGTTGGAGAGGGTTATGCATGCCATGAAGCTGCCGCTTCCCTGGACTCGGCGAGACCTACCGGATGGAACGCGACCGAACCCTTCGGTTCAGGAGGGTTAAGAGTTTTGAAACACAGCGCGCAGCCTGTCACTTCTCTCGCTCGATGCATCAAACTCGTGACGGGAGTCCTTGAACGAGCAAACCCGGTTCAGGTGAAGGCTGGCGACCTGAAGACCGAACGTTACTCACGTCTTCTCCTAGATTTCCGGGAGCCAATCCCGTTCGCTTGCGATTGCCTCGTACAACCGGTTAAACGGGGGCGTATTTCGATAGGCCTAGGATTTGCGATGTCATCTTGAAAACAAACAAAGGATTGTTATAGAGATACCGCTTCCACAGACGCCGTGGCTCCTGACCCAGGCGATGAAGCCACTGAAGCCCCGCGTTTTTCATCCAGTCAGGAGCGTCTTGGATGCGGCCCGTGTGCACGTCGAAAGCGGCACCAACTCCGACCATCACCCGGGTTTCCAGCAGCGACAGGTACTCGGCCATGAACCGCTCTTGCTTCGGAGTACTAAGACCGACCCAGAAGATATCTGGTTTCACTGCTGACACTTGTGCGCAGAGGTTCTTTTTCTCGGCTTCATTCAACGGACGAAAGGGTGGGGTGTAGGTACCTACAATCCGCAGCCCCGGGAATTTGCGCAGAAGGGAAGCCTTTAGCTGTTCGGCCACGCCTCCCGCGCCCCCATAGAGAAAGTGCGTGTAGCCCTTGGCGAGAGACAAGGCGCAGACTTCGAGCATCAAGTCGGGACCGAAGACACGCTTCATCTGTGAGTAACCCTGCCACCTGCCCACCCAGACGGTGGGCACGCCATCGGGAGTGGTTAGCAGAGAACGATTCAGGATGGTCCGGAACTCGGGATCCTTCTGCGCCTCCATGATGCCGTGCACCCCCGTGACGCAAACATAGCCTTTGCGGCGTTGTTCCACTGTGCGCTGAAAGACTTCCAGCGCCCGACCCATGTCGATTGCATGTACGCCGACACCCAACACGTTGACGCGTGGGAGTCCTCGAAGACGGGAGTTTTCAGGCATCGCTATACTCTAGGTTGCCGTGGCGGCCAGAGCCTCTTTTCCCTTAGTGATTTCACTTTCGATCCACTTATAGGTGATCGCGAGTCCGTGCTCGAGAGGAATACCGGGTTCCCAGCCAAGGACCTCTCGGAGCCGGGAGTTGTCGCTGTTTCTACCGCGGACACCCTGAGGTTTGGTCAGGTCGTGGCGCTTGCGCAGGCGTTTTCCGGCAACGGCGCACACCATATCCACCAACTCATTAATGGTCACCAACTGATCGGTTCCGAGATTGAGGGGTTCGTGGTGGTTGGAGTGCATTAGACGGATCAGCCCGGCGACACAGTCATCGATGTACATGAAGGAACGCGTCTGCTCCCCATCGCCCCAGACCTCGATTTCATCTCCGTCACGGGACAACGCCACCTTGCGCGAGATCGCCGCGGGAGCCTTCTCCTTGCCCCCGTCGTAAGTGCCCAATGGACCGTACACGTTGTGGAAACGAACGATTCTGGTTTCGAGCTTGTAGTCCTTGCGGAAGTAACGGCAGAGCTCCTCGGCCCAAAGTTTCTCCCATCCGTAACCTGGTTCCGGATCAGCCGGGTAGGCGTCCTCTTCCCTTAGGGGGGTCACGTCCGCACTCCGTTGCTTGGACTGTGCATAGACGCAGGCGGATGAGGAGAACAGAAACCTCGCAACGCCACTCAGGCGGCTGGCTTCCAACATGTGGGCGTTAATAAGAGTGTTGTTGCAGGAGATACTGGCTAGATAAGCGGTGATGTATCCGATGCCGCCCATGTCCGCCGCCAGGTTGTACACCTGATCTACGTTTCGCGTCGCTACTAGGCAGTTATCGAACTTCCGGAGATCCAGCAGCTCGAACTCGTCGGCAACTGAATCCTCATATTCGGGATGCTTAATGTCCACACCCCGGACCCAGTATCCATCGGACTTCAGCCGGCGGACGAGGTGGTGGCCGATGAATCCGCCGGCCCCGGTAACAAGGATGCGCTTCTCAATGCTCATTGTAGACTCCTCCTTTATAACAAGGCGTATTTGCAGCTCGGGCTTCCAACTGGTTCGTAGCGGAAACGGGAACAGGGCGCCCCGGAAATGGAAGCAGGCTGTTGAAAACCGCCCGATTCGAACCCCGCTTCAGATTCAACCCCCTGAAACGGACCTTCGAACGCCGAGAGCCGTTTGTACTAGGGCCCGGCTGGAACTCCGTTCCAATGGAATTCGTTTCGCAAGCCTGCGCGCAAAGAGCACATGGAGTGCTCTCGTGCCAGTGATGATCCGTCGGTCCTTGAAGAGTTCTTCTAGGCGGACGTCTTCTGGCCGCAAAAACCACGAGCGTATTGGATGATCCCGCTCGCTGTCGAGCAACCAATCTATGTCATATCCAAGAGCCCTCAAATGTCTCAGAAGCCCGAGGATGGCATTCGCACCGGCCACATGGGGGTGAAGTTCGACCAATAGCCGCGGGCTGTAGTTTTCAATCGTTTTCCCCATACCGTGAATAACTTCGACTTCGTAGCCTTCGAGGTCCATGCGAATCAGGTCCACCGAACGGAGATTGTGCTGGGCCAGCAGGGCGTCTAAAGTCGAGACGGCCACGGTAATCTCTCGCGTCTTCCAGGGCACGGGATAAAGAGCGTGCCAGTTAGACTTCTTGCCAATGTACATCGTCGCGGCGCCGTTCATCGCCCCGACGGCCACATTGTGCAAGAGGATGTTGCCATAGCCATTGGCGTAAACATTCTTCGATAATTGTGCAAAGTTGGCTGCGAAAGGCTCGATGGCAATCACGCGCCCGGCATTGCCGACTGTCCGGGCTTCCAGTAAAGCGTAGTAGCCTAGGTTGCCGCCAATGTCCACTACGTTCATTCCCGGCTTAAGGAACTGTTGGAGGAGCTTAGAGGCCAGCGGTTCATGCGTCCGGTAGGCTGCCAACTCCCGCGAGATCCCATGATCCCCAGCCAACACAGTGAGCACACTGCCGTGCACCTTAAAACAGAGGTAGCCACTGGCACAACTCCACCGCCACGCCAAAGATTCATAAACCTTCAGCAGTGGCTTGAGCCCCTGACAGAATATCTCCCAAACGAGTACCCAGAATCCCTCACTCCGCAGTACCCGGCGGGCCATTCTCCATTTCCGAGCCAGGACGGATCGCATAGCGTTTGTCTCCGAGAATCGCTTCAAAAGTAGTTGAGTTCCTGTTTGTTCCATAAAAAGAGCCCCCAAAGCGCGGTCACCAGATCCTGTCGCTGCTGCCAGCAACTGCGTAAGCCAGAGCTGCCACGCCAGCCAAAGGAGGCAAAAGGCTCAACCGCGCAGTCCCAGGGACGTTTCCGTTTCGCGCAAGGTGTGCAAGCTGGTTTGCATAGAGGGCGAAGCCGTGCGGCAGAACTCGTAAGTGGAGGAACCTGCCGCGCGCAGACAGTTTCTCCGCCCCAAAGCTCGCGGAAGTGAGCACCTCCTGTGGCAGGTCCAGCCCCGTGCCGCGGTAGTCGCGGAGATACTCGGAGATGATCCGCAGATACGCCGCTACGCCGTCCCAAATGCCGCCAAGGTCCGCCGCAGCCCGCAGCTCTTTGTAATCCACGCATCCGGATTCGATCATCCTCGCCATGTCCGCAATGTCGCATATGCGAAAGTAAAGGTGACGGTACATGCGCTGAAGCGTGCCGACGACAATGCGCTCCTCGGGCGCGGGGGAAAGAAAGGTGTAGCCGTTGAACTCCACTGGCATGCGCCTGTCGAGGAACCGGCGCGCAAGCTCGATGTGCTCCCCTGCTTGCCCAAGCCTCCCGACGTGAATTTCAACTTCTTGTTGAAGGCCCTCCAGCGCGAAACTCCGCTTATGGGCGAGATAGTCGCCAATTGTGCGTGTCAGCGGTCGGCCGTGGAACTTGTGTAGAAAAATATTCTGCACAAGGCGCTCGTCCGCCATGGTGATCAGGTCGAGGTCGTTCCCAAAGTCAGGCCAGTGATCGAGTGTCTTCATCACTGCAATGGGGCAGCCGTCCGCTTCTAGTTCTCGGCAGATTTCGCTGAGGAACTTCAGACCGTTGGCGATTCGCGCATGCTCCCGGCCGAGAGCTGCGTGCGCAAACTGGGCCACCTCTCCAGCTCTTGCAGCAACAGCGGCCTGCTCTAGGGGCTCCAGGGCGCGTATTACCACGTGATGCGCATCAGCCAGCTTCAGAAAATGAGTGCGCGCCTCCAAGCTGAGTCCAGCGACGTAGGCGCACGCCTCGGCGGCCCGGACCGGACTCATCACCAGAAGCGATAGGTTATGTAGATGTGCTTTGACCTCGAGATTTCTTTCCATGATGTTTCCCTTTCGATCGGAAATGATTGGCCTTAGCTCGCCGCTCTACCGGGAGTCTTGCCAAATGCGCCGTAAGGCTCCGTTCTTGAGAACGGGGATATAAGGCGCTTGTTTTAGGACGAGCTGCTCAATGAGGCAGGTTCCGCAATGACTGGCTCCTTAAACGTCCCCCGAGACTGCTGAGTCCGGACACGTCCCCGAAGAATCAGGTATCCGCTCACGAGCGCGGCGAGGCTCGAAAGAACCAACGCAACAACCGCGCCGCGCATTCCCCATGCCCAGATTGCTGGAGTGCCGACGCCTGCTGCCACTGCGCTCGAACATAGATAAATCCAACAAACCGGTGCGGGCGACTGCATCGCACGAATCACAATCGTCGGTCCCAGCAACGCGCCGCCAATGATTGACGACACCGCAACCCATGGCAGCAGCGGAATGATCTGTGTGTATCGGCCTGCGTAAAGAAACTGGACCAGTTGCCCGCTGAACATACAGACAAACAGCCAGTACACACCGGCGCCTGCGGCGTACACGCCTCCGATCCGTATGGCCTGCCTTTTCATTGCTTGCCAACCTTCCTGCTGACCCAGCCGCGCGGTGTACGGCAGGAAAAGCAGCGTTAGCGCCGAATGCGCCTGCGCAATCGGCAAGGCCAAGTTCAGCAAGGCCCGAAGGCTACCGGTCTCAGAAAGACCCCAAAACTTGGTCACCAGTGGATAACAGATGTTCCATGGAGCCCAAAGGAACACGGCACCGGCCAGTGCCCATCGGCCGTAATTCCAGTGTCGTCTGCTCACCTCGCGCAGGCACGAGCCCCGCGTGTCTCGTCCCAGCTTGAGGTTCAACCGCCATAATAATTGGGCACTCGCCAGTAGAGCGGAAACTCCCATGGCGGCAAAAGCGAAAAACGGCGAAAGCAGCTTCAGTCTGAGAAGGATCCCGATGCTGCCTAGCAGGAGGGGCATATACAGCATCGCCCCGCCCAGGGCCCGGCGCGGACTGAGCTCGACGTAACAGGCGCGACGCGCAAACCAGAACAAGAGCACACAGGGAGCGGCAATGGTTGCTCCTATTAGCGCCGGCCCCAGTTGCGCCGACACGCGCGCGTAGAAATAGCCCCCCCCGAGCGCACCTGCCCCGAACACCACAGCTCCCAACACCATCTGCAGCCGAACTAGGATGCCGAGATACTGCTTTGGTGCGCTGTGATACACCGATGGTCCAAACACAGTCATAGGCTCGAGCACGAGCGATTGGTACACAATCGACACTAGGATGAATATCGCGAACGCCAGCGCGTAGGCGCCGTATTGCTCGGCGCCGATCCATCGCGCCAGCAGAATTCCCAGTAAGAAGTTCGAGCCAGAAATCAATCCTTGATCTAGAACTGCAAACATGCCTTTGATCAGCCATTTGCCCCAACCGTAGGACCGGGACGCAACCTCGTTCTTCAGATTCTGCAATGCTGAGACGAATGGAACATCGGACATATGTTTTTTTCTTTCCGGAAGCAGCCGCGCTTTCACGCAGGCATCTGCCCCGCGCAGCTCGACGCTTGCTTCTTTTTCTTTCTGGGGGGCTCCAGAGATGGAAACGACTGCCCATTTCGCTTTTTGAACCGTTGGTTCAGATAGCTCACTAGTATTCGTGACCCTTCGGCGACGCTTTGTTCGAGGTCACGGTCGGTACGAATCACGTGCGAGTTTGGAAGTTTCTGGGCCAGCCTACGGTACTCAGTGCACTGCCGACCCACCTCCTCCGGGCTGACTTCCTGTTTGCGCTGCAATATGGTTTCGGGATCTGCTTCAAGTGTTAGAAAGACAAGCTCGTTGTGGGGCACCGTTCTTTCCACTAGGTGCAGCAGCCACAGCGGACCACCATACCGGTAGCGCTTGGTGTCCACGAGGATGTCGTGAAAGTTGCGGTCATACACCAACAAGCCGGACTGCGCGAGCAACGGCCTAATCAGCACCACCTCACCAACCCAGTAGTCCACGAGCACAGCAAGCAGCCGCAGCATCGACTCCACTCTTCCGTGTGCCGGCTTGCTGTGCGGCGGGTCGAAGACCAACGGGTTTTTCTCTGGCCGCGGCTTGATTACCTGTGGCCGCCATTGCAGCACGCGCCCGCTCGCAAACACGGGGCGAAACATTTCGAGCAGCTCCGTTGAAAAACTGCTCTTTCCCACTCCATCCGGTCCCAAGATGGCCACCAACAACCCGTTTGGGCGGAACCAGCGACTCGGAACTTCTCCGAATGCCTTTCCGGCGTACTTCAGCAATACTCGCGGGTCGCTCGAAACGTGCCTCCACCAGAGCCGCCTTCTAAGTTCGTTCGGCAATCGGGCCCCAGCCGTAGCGGTGCGCGCTGCCTCCACTGCACTCTGCCAGTGATTTCCGAACAGGTCTTGAGCGACCCTCTTGGCTTCTTCCGGACCGAGTTCGCCGATCAGTTGCCGCAAGCGTCGCTCGTCTGTTCCCGACTTGGTTCCCTCGAGGCAGTTTTTGAACAGCCGATAACGGAATTCATCCGCGGGGGCAGCTGCCCAGGTGGTCTCGCGTTTCTCTCGCCGTTCAACGATTTCTTTGCTGGTGGGCAGAAACCGGCTCCCGGAGGGACCAAACAGTATTGTCAGTTCATGAAATGTAGGTAGCCGGGAAAGCAGACAGGCCAAACAATACCGGCGAGCTCCTGGAATGACAGTGATCCGCTCTTGCACTACGAAATAATCTTTATCCTCCAACGCGCGAAGCGTGGCGAGCAGTTTGCCACGGTCCTCAGGATGCACCGCGAGTTCCTGCACAATCGACGGCGTGTCTTCTGTCTCCTGGAGTGCGTCGAGCACACAATACCGCACGCCAAATCCGTCGAGGTGGCGGAACAGGGTTTGTGAGAAATGATCCAACCGCTGTGTTTGTTCCCTGTGCTCCGCAAGAATCTGTGGAGATGGACGAACGTCAACCTGTGAAGGAGGGTGTAGCTCGCTCATTTTGACCTATGTCAGCAGGACGGTTCCTGGCCAGCGCCGAAACTGGACGCTGACGTCGCGAGGTCGGCTTCGAAACCCTTGGGCCTCGCATCGTGGTTTTGTATGGCTCGATCGTAGATTTCCAATAGCATTTTATAGTTGCGTGCCGACGTGTACTTTGCTTCGTATTCACGTCGCGCGCGCTTCCCCATCTCAGCCAGATCGCCGGGGTGCTTCCATGCCCACCGAGCCTTGCTCGCCAGATCATCGGCATCACCGGGGGTGAAGTGAAGTCCTGTCGAGCCCTCCGAAATCAGCTCCTGTCGGGAATCCATCCGCGAGGCAATGACAGGCGTGCCACAGGCAAACGCTTCAATTACCGTCATGGGGAGGCCTTCATAGCACTCGCTCGGGAACAACAAGCAGAGCGCTCCCTTCATCGCTGCGACGACCAGCTCCCACTTTAGGCTTCCCAGAAAGCGCACATTCGGAATATGCAATTGCCGGACGTATTCCTCTAGTTGGGCCTGGACAGGACCGTCGCCGATAATGTGGAGCGGCATGGAAATGCCCAGGCGTGCCCAGGCTGCAAGGAGGGTTGGTAAGCCTTTCTCGGGGGAAAGCCGTCCCACAAACAGCGCATAAGAACGTTCTCCGTTGCCATCACCAGGATCGGGATAGACGAAGTTTGGCTTAACCAGGATCTTATCAGCCGGTATTCCCCCTTCGATGAACTTGCGACGTGCGAAGGCGGTTAGAGCCAAATAATAGTCGATCATCCGGGACCACGTGCCCAAAAGCCGGTGCGTTGTGAGCATTGCAGCCACGAGGGCACTGTAGGGCCGGGAGTTGCGGTAGCAACCGTAGCGCACGCTCTGCCACACGCCTTTTTTCACGCATTCTTCACAGACCCTCCCATCGCGGAATAGTGTTCCACCGGGACAGATCAGGCGGTAGTTGTGTAGCGTCTGGATCACCGGCACGTTCGCGTCGCGGCACGCCCAGTAAACTGAAGGCGAAACCATCAAAAAGGTGTTGTGGACGTGCACAATCTCGGGTTTCTCCCGCAAGAGCAATTGGCGGAATTCCACCCGAGTGTCGCTGGCCCAAATCGTTCGCTTGGCCAAAGCAAGCTGTCGAACGGACACGTAATGCGAAACATCATGATTACTGCGGACGTGCGCGACAACTTCGTGACCGGCCTTCGTGAGTAGATTGTATTCGTTACGGAATGCGGCATCCTCGCCGCCTGGCTGCTGGTAGGTGTTGTGTACCAAGACGATCTTCATGCAGCTTCCGCAACACGGGACGTTTTCCTGCGCATAAGCTTGATCACGTCTCCGTTGGAGGCGTAGATCACGCTCGGCTGGTGAGCAACATAATCGAGCAAATCGCCCAACTGGTGCCAAAGTCCCAGCTCTTGGATTTCCCAGGAATGGCCGTACAAGTGCCAAACGCCCCCCTCTAGCAGCACTTCATCAAAGAGCTTCTTACCCACACCAATCCACGTTTGGCACATCAAGTATTTCTGTACGTAGCGAACGATTCCGGACCAATCCCGGTGGTTGGCGAGGTTCTTCAAATAATTCAACGGCGGATGCGGGTAAGCCTGCACACTCGTCGGCATTTCAAACCGGCCGAAGTCGAGCGTGTCAGCGAGCATCCGCGTTGTCCGCGCACCCTCGAAACCTGACTGCTGAACGCAGGCGATAACTTCAGCGTCGTAACGTCCTCTCGGATAACAAAACATGTGCACTTCCGAGCCGAGCAGTTCCTCCAGCATCCGCTTCGAGTCCCGCACTTCTCTGGACAATTCCTTTTGCTCTAATCCAGAGAGAATCCGGTGCGAAACAGTGTGTGCGCCGATCTCAAATCCCCTCTTGCGGAAGGCCCGAAGCGCTTCGGCCGGGAGAACCGGCTTGCTTCCTTCGCCAGTCAGGGGAACGTAAAAAGTTGCAGGCAGGTTCCTCTCTGCGAGCTCGTCTGCTAAGCGAAGGTCGCAGGGATGTCCGTCATCCCAACTTGTGGTTACGATCGCGATTTTGTCCAAGATTTGCTCGCCTGTGATCGATTGCTACCGGCGGACCGGCTGTGCCACGGCATCAAAGAGCGGAAGGCCAGGATTGTTTTCCAGGTTGCGCAAGACCCCGATGGACAGTCCCAGAAAGAAGTAAAAGGGAATGGCGCCGTGAGAGAACTCAAGTGCGGGCTGCACGCTGGTGAACAACAAAGCCAGAACAAAGTATAAAAACAGCCACAGGATGAGGGGGAACCACTCTCCTAACGTGTGACCCCTACGCAGGGCCCGGATATAGCGTAACGCCGTCAAAATAATGAAGAGCACCCACATTGATAACCCCGCGAGGCCTAAGCGCCCCAGCACCGTGAGCGAGGAATTGTGCGGTTGGCGGACCGGTATACCCTCTTCGTTCTCGAAGGTTATTAGCGCTTGGCCAAAACCCTCACCCACGATTAGGTTCGACGGGCTCGATCGAACCCGATCCCAAACCTCTGCGTACCATCTGCTTCGGTCCACCTCGTGCGAAAACCGGGTATTCGCGTCCCCCACGTTTAGCACTGTCTTGGCTTGGTCGACGATGAAGGAGAACTGGACAGGCCCCATGCGCCCCTGAAATTCTATGCCCAGCACAGAAACCGCCAACAGCAGAACAGCCAGCACACCGGTTCCCCAGGCGAGTGTGGATACAAAGCCGACCAGTTTCTTGGACTCGCCCAACAGAAGCAGGATCATAAGAACTAGAAGAATTCCCACATACATGGATCGAGCTTGTAGGATGGCTAGGCTGCCCAGTTGTGCTGCAGCCAACCCAACAAGAATCCAGCTCGGCCAGCGCTCAATCGATGGTGCAAGCCAGATACAGAACAGCGCTCCGACGAGCAAGAAAGGAGCATTTTGCCAGTAGTTTCCAAACAACGGGACCGGATGAAACACTCCCGAGGAGGGTGACCAGGCTCGGATTTGTTCACCCCAGGAAAACGTCCAGCTGTAGAGGAGGTTCAGCACGAAAACAAAGAACATCCAGCGCAGCAGGACCTGCGTGGCACGGGGATTTATCCCCCATGCCACCCCTAGGGGCAGAAAGACCACTTCGAAGAACATGGAGCTGTCCCGCACGGCATAGAGGCCATAGCGTGGTACATCCACGATCAAGTGAGCACAAGACAAGAGCAGCAAAGCAGCCAGGCAGACCACCGAGGACTCTGCCATAATGCTGCGGACAATCCACGACTGCCTCCCCAGAAGCAGGGCTAGCGCCGCGAACATGAGTAACTCGCCCACCGGGAACTGGACGCCACCCGCTCCAACAGCAAGATTGTCGAACCCGTAGTTCAGGATCAAGTAGGGTGTCAATGCGAATAAGACAAGCACCTGCCAAAATTCTAGGCGCTCGTGACACCAGCTGAAAATTCCATATAAAGCCAGGCACACGCCTGCCGCGCCGAAAACGGCAAACGGGTAACTCGCTACCAGTACGCCCAGTGCGGTCGCCAGAGCGAAGCCAAACAAGGCCCTTACCCATAAACGTGTGTCATAGGTTCTGTCGGAGATTGGAATTGACATTTCAGCTTGCCGGCGCTGCGGACTCCAGAACACTCGGCGGTGCACTGCCGGTGTGTTGCTGAGTGTAAAGCCTCGCGCGAAACGTCAGGCCGCGCCAGAGCCTTTTAAGACCGCGGGGATGGTCCGGAACAGGATTTTGAAATCCAGCCAAATCGACCAGCGATCGATGTACTCCATGTCTAGTTCCATCCATCTTTCAAAGTGAACCGACGATCGCCCGCCAATTTGCCACAGGCAGGTGATCCCGGGGCGGACGCTGAAGCGGCGACGGTGCCAATCCTTTTCGAAACCTCGACAATCCCGCAGCGGCAACGGTCGAGGGCCGACCAAACTCATGTCCCCTTTCAATACATTAAAGAGCTGAGGAAGCTCATCGATACTCGTCTTTCGGAGAAACCTCCCAATGGCTGTAATCCGCGGATCATTCCTGATCTTGAACACCGGTCCAGTCACCTCGTTCAAGCGTTCCAACTCAGCCTGCTTTTCCTCCGCACCCTCGACCATAGTGCGGAACTTATAGACGGAGAAGACTCTTTTGTTGAACCCCAGTCTCCTTTGAGCAAAAAACACCGGCCCCGACGAATTAAGCTTGATCAGTATGGCGGTGATCAAAAGGATTGGCGCGAAGCAAATGATGCAGGACAGCGAAATGAGCACGTCCAGGAGCCGCTTCAGGGACATCGGCTGTTCCTGCGGCGCTCCCGCGTGAATGGTAATCAGGGAATCGTAATCTAAAGACCTAGCCCTCGCGTGCGTCATTTTAAGATCAAACAGGTCAGAGAGGAAACGAGTTGCAATCCCTTGCTCCCAACAAAGGGCCGCAATTCGTGAGGACTCGGAATAGGAGGACTTGATCGGCAGTGCAATCACTACTTCATCCACAACGCTCTCACGGAGAAAGGATGGAAAGCCATGGAGGTCGCAAAGATACGCATAATCTGTTTTGTGGAACTCCTTCATTCCTGGCCAATCCTGGTCGACAAACCCCAGAATGCGATAGCCCAGAGCGGGATGGGCTCTTAGCGTGTCTGCAAGCGTTATGGCGCGCGGATTCGTTCCCACGATCAAGACCTCTCGGAGGTTGCGGCCCCGCAGCCTGATCTGTTCGAGCAGGAACCGCAGCAAGCGGCGGCTAAGGACCACCGTGGTCGTGCTCACCAGCCAGAACAAAGAGAGGAACAAAGGGTGGTTCACACTCAGGCTAAAGAGACTACCCACCAAGAACAGAACTACCGTTGCAAGCGAAGTCGCCTCCAAAACGTGGAGAGCTTCCGTGCGTTTGCGCGAGAGGCGCTTGGATTCGTACAGACCCACAAAGGAGAACAGAGAATGCCAAATCAAGAGCAGACTTGCGAACAGAAAGAAGTTCCGCACTGAGACCAAGGACAGGAATTGCGCGAGCGAGGTGGCGCCGACGCTATGCAGGCTTACCACGGCGGCGGCCATGAATGAGCCTACCAGCAGCGCAATGTCGGAAAACTTGAAAAGACTCAAGAGGACGTAGCGACGTGTCAGACCCACGCTAACTCCTCCCTACGCGTTTGCATTGGAAATTCGGATCCTATGGCGGGCATTCAGGACTTCTTGCTGGTTTTCGGCCCTCTCTGAGACGAAGCCGTTTGGTTCGAGGACAGCAGCGGACGCCGCCACAGAACAACACCGAGCAAACGGCCGCCAGCTGCCTCAATGTTCTCTTTCGCTTGCCGCGCTGCTTGCCGTGGCGTGAAGCTCGGTTGGACCAGCAAGATGACCCCATCGGCTAATGCAGCCAAACAGGAAGTGACACGGTTGCCGAGCGATGGCGGGGCATCCAGGAGTACATAGCCGAAGCCTGCAGCCAGTTCGGATATCCGCGCAGCTAGACGCCCCGAAGTAACCAGGGCGTGGGGGTCCACTTCGGCTGATCGTGCGCCTGCCGAAATCAGACGCACGCCATTCGCGCCGACCGATTGTGCGAGTTCCTGGATAGAACCCCGCTCGAGGATTCCCTCGGCCAATCCTTCTCTGTTCTCCACGCCGAAGTAGGTATGCAGCGAAGGGTTGGCCAGGTTTGCGTCTACCAGGCAAACGGATCTGCGTGCGTGGTGCGCGAGCAGTTCTGCCACTCGCGCACTAATCAAGCTAGGAGCGTTGCCCCCCTCCACGGCGCAGAACACGACAACTCGCGGAGCCTTGTCGCCGGCCGCCAGGAAAAGTCGCCGCACGAGCTGGAAGGACTCGTCGCGGAGGAATGCGAAATGCCGCGGCGTTACCAACACAGGCGCCGGGCCGGCAGCGCCCGCCAAAGCTTGCTGGCTTCTTCGGGCCTGAGAGGGGGTTTGAAAGGAGTTGGTGCTTGTCTGCTTGGCCGGCGGAATTGCCTGTTGTAGAGGCTCTTCTTCTCGCTCGGGATGGCGTAGCGCTTCAAGAGTCAGCCGCCAAGGCCTTTCCCTCTCTTCCACCCCAGTACCCAAGTCTGGAACCTGATACATCGTTCTAAAGATTCGGCTCATGGCAAACGCTCAATGCAGGTAGGAATCCAACTTCAGTCCGCTATTTACCTCGAAAACCTCGGTAGGATTTCTGATCAGCGAAGATGCCGCGAGCGGTGGTTCGATTGCCGTTCGCGTCTCCTCCCCCGTTGCTAGTTTCTTCATCTTCGCCCGAAGCAGGGCTCCCGTGGCGCGTACTTCCTGAGAGGGCGGACTCATCTGTAGCGTCCAACCCACCGCAGGTGGAGATCGACGCTAACACCGACACGCTCAGGAGCTCCTGAACTTCATCCAAAGTTCTCAGCGACGGACTCAAGCGTTCAGCCGCTGCCGCAGCCGCCAAGCTACCAGCTATTGCCGCCAGAAAACCCACCGAGAGGGCCATCGGTCGAGATCGCGACGGCAGAGCGGGCACCTCCGCGGCTTCGGCCACAGCCACGTTAACGATCCGTCTGCGGTCCAATGCATCGGAAATTCGCGCCTCTTCCTGCTTTCGCAAGTAGAGGAGGTAGTTGGCTTCGTTAGCCTTTTGGTCTCTCACTAGACGCTCTTGAATGACTTCCTTCCCGTCCAGCATACTGGCTCGCTCCTGATAGGAGCGCACCGTGCGCGACAGTTCCTCGCCCCGCGTCTGCTCTGCCGCCAGTTGGGCCCACGCCTTCGTCAGCTCTGAATTGACCCATTCAGAGATGGGATTCCGGTCGGTCGTTTCATCTCGCAGCTTATCCGTACCACCAATCGCAGCCTGCGTTTGTGCAATTTGCGCGTCTACCTCTTGTACCGACCAGTAGGATGGCTCAAACTTCTGCAGCAGTTCTGTGCGCTTCAATTGCAGATTTAGAAGCGTGGTTTTCAATTGCTCGATGAGCTGAGGATTATCTGCCGTTCGGACCTGCGTGGTCATGCGAAGCGGTATGGCTTGAGCCTGCCCTTCTAGGATACGGATTCGCTTCTGGGTTTCCGCGATCGCGACCCGTGCTCGCTCCAAATCCGACTGAAATTCGGAGAGCTTCTCCAACGTGGCGGCCTTCTGTTGTCCCGGCGAAACTACGCCCTCTTTGTGACTAAAGTTGACCAGGCGGGACTCCGCTTCTTCCAACAATTGATTGTGCTGCTGGGTCTGCTGCTGGAAGAACTCAAAAGTCCCCGGGGGGCGGTGCACCGCGAGGTGTTTTTCCACATAGACATCAACAAGGGTGTGGAGCACCTGAGCGACCCGCTGGGGATTCGAATCCTCATAGGTGACAGATATTAGGTTGGTCTTTGGCAGGAGTTCAACCTTCAGGGCGCGTTCCAGATCGGGCACAGCAGTTGCGAGCGCCTTCGCGGGCGCGCCCTGTTTCCCGTAAGGCGGGAACCAGAAATGCCTTGGCGTATTCTGCAGCCCGCACTTCCTAACTACCGCTTCCAGCAAGTCTCGGCTTTTTAGCAATACCATTTCCGAGCCCAACTCGGTCTCGGTGGGACTCAAGGGAATCTGTGCCACCGCGTTAGACGCGTCGGGAGTCACTAGGGGATCCTGCCGTTCGCGTTTGACCAGAATCTTGGTGTTTGACTGATAGCGCGGCGGCATCAGGAAGGCTGTAAGCGCTGCACCCGCAAAAATGCCCAGAAAAGTTAGCGCCATCACATGTCGATGCCGGAACCCGATGACGAGCCAGTCCCGCTGTGCCGTAATCGCCGACGGCGTATCAATTCTGGCGTAGAACGTCTCTCTCATCGAATTTACCTCTCTGTGGTGGTCGTGGCGAATTTTAGGGTATCGGTAACCCGAAGACTGTGCTGGAGAGGAACTCCCGGATTTTGGACATTCTGTTTTTGGTTTGCGCGGCCGAAACGCCACTTCGACTAAATCGAGGAATGAGGAAGGTACGCGCGGGCTATCCACGCCGTTCCACGTTCCATAACTCACCCTCCCTGCAACTCTTTTCTCTCCCCTGGCTGACGATTAGTGCATCGGGACATAGGTCCCCACCGTGCCAAGCGGGATGAAAGGTTTCATCTTCGCTAGATTGCTCTTCGGCACATACAGCATGTCTCCAGGTCGCAGGTGCAGGTCCTCGCTCAGATTTCCCGAGCTGAGCATCTTCTTCAAGTCGAGCTTTCGGGTTTGCACCCACTCGTCGGAAATTTGGCGGAACAACCAAACTTGTGAGTGTTTCGCTCCCTCGGTAAAGCCGCCTCCGATGGCAACGGCCTGCAGCACCGTTGTGTCGCCGCGCAAGTCGTATTTTCCAGGGTGTCCTACTTCCCCACCGACTACGAAGTATGGCTTATTAAAGTCTTTCAGATGAACAGTAATGATCGGATCATGCAAGGTTTTTGCGTAAGCCGACCGGATCGCCTCAGTTACCTCTGGCAGCGTTTTACCCTCTACGTGAATGTCGCCGGCGGCTAACAGCGTGGCGTACCCATCTGGCTGGACCATCACGGTCTGGTTGAATTCCGGCGTCACTGCGAAATTCAGTTCCAGGACATCGCTTTTGCAGAGCCGATACCTCGGATTGCGGTGTTGCAACGCGGGACGCTGCGAATCCTCTGCATCGGTGGCACTGGGTGGGCTCGCCTGCGCCGCGCTTTGCGTCTTGCCGGCTGCGTTTGGTTCGTCAGCATAACTGAACCAGATCGTAGCGAGGACAAACAAAACAGCGCGACGTATGCGAATCTTGTTCATCTGCTTTTTCTCCTAGGTTCTGAACCATTCGCCGCAGAGCGGACTCCATCAGACGTCAAATAGAGCGGGTAGCCGCGAACTCTTGACCGGCATTTCTCCCTCGAATCCCTCTGCCTTTTCAAACGCAAATCAAGGAGTCATGTACCTGAAACAGTTGACAGATTTTGGAGGCTAACCGACTTACGCTGCTGACAGCGAGGCCGGCCGGCTTGCTCGGCAGGAGACGGACCTGCCTTCGAGTTCAGAACGCGTCCAAAGGTTGCCGCCAACTATGCGCTCAACACTGGCCGCGTCGACTTCGGCGGCAGCAGATCGTCCCAACATTTCCACCGAAATGATCAAGCTAGTTCGCTTATCCTTCCGAACCAGGATACCCTCCAATCCGGCGAGAGGGCCAAACTTGATTCTTACGCAATCACCTCGTCTCAGGAAAGGATGCGGTTCTACAGACACAGTGCTCTCCACGATACGGCGAACACGTTCGATTTCCGAAAACGGAATGACCGCAGGACGGCCCGCGCACGCGACAAAACTACATACCCCGGGCGTCTTGAGGATTTGAAGCCATCTCTCGCGCCCTTCCCCGACAAACATGTAGCCGGGGAAAAGCGGAAGAGCGACCTGCTTGATCCGGTCCTGCCACTTATGGCGCGCCGTATAAAGAGGGAGGAAAATCTCGTAGCCCTGATTCTCAAGGATTCGGGCCGCGGTTTTTTCGTGTTGGTGCCGTATGCGCAGTGCATACCAGCTTTGGTTGACGCTCTGATCTCGCGTACCGTCTACAGGTGGTTCGCAGGTAGCCACGTAAGGTGACCTCCGGAATCGTATCTGAGCACCTGGCAGCCTTTCTGGCTGGGGCCGCCGGTCGCCTAGGTTTAATCGATTTCACCTAACCAAACTTTAAAGCCGCCAGAGCTCATGAAATTCGAAGGTTTGCCCGGTTGGAGTCGAAGCTGTGGATGCCTGCATCGCACCCGTGTTCGCGAGTAGAGAAACAGTCGCGACCGTCGCCGTTGGGCGAGCAGTAGGCAAACCCCGCGTGTAGCTCCGCCCTTTGACTTACAGGGAAGCGTCGTTCCTGTCAGCGGTTTCCGGAAAGCTCAAGACCGAGGGCACTGCGATTGGGAAACGCAACGCTAGGCGATAATGACGGAATGTTATGCGAACCTCTGTGCCCCGGCAAGAGGCGCAATGTCTCACGAGTCGGGGTCAGGTGTCCTATAGGATTGTTACAAGTCGTTCACAAATACGTCACGGGTTAGGTCGGTACGAAAGTTACCAACACTAGGGACAAAGGAGAGCACCCTGCGCTTCCCAACGCGCTCAAGCGTTCTGGTACCTCGCTCAACATCACAAACATCGTTAGAGATAAATGATTCCACAGTACGAGAATCCACAGGGCGTAAGTCTTGGACCTCGCCAAAAGGATCAGAACTGCTAGGGTATTTCTACCCTATTGAATGGAGCAGTGGCGTGGTTTATAATCCGTTTCATATCGAGGCATCGTTACGAATCAACTAAAACTCGGACATCGTCTCTAGGTTTGGAGATGTAGACCCCATTGTCGTTTGCCCATAAAGCTGTTGGTAACCTTGTTGTCGGTGCCGAAAATCTCCCGGTATGTTCGAGCACGGAGGTTCAGCCCATGAAGCGCCGCGGAGGCCCTTCGGTCAGTGTCAATGTGTTTATCGCGGACGCCAGTCATTTGGTGTGCGAGTTGATGGCGAAGGCGCTAAGGGACGGCCAGCAGCGGATCACTGTAGTTGGCTTGGCTACGGACTCGGCTGGGGTTCGCAAGGGGCTTAGTGAGAATTCGGCCGACGTAGCCCTTATCAGTGCGAATCTCGGTGACGGATGCAACACGGGCTTTAAGGTGGTGCGGGAGGTGCGCACTTCGCACCCGCTTGTCCGTATCATCCTGTTGGTTGATTCCGATGAGCGGTCTTCGGTCGTCGAAGCATTTCGGGCGAGGGCGGATGGCATATTCACGCGCAACGGACCGTTTGAGATGCTATGTAAGTGTATCCATGCGGTGCACGAGGGGCAAGTCTGGGCGAACAGCAAGCAGCTGCGCTTTGTAATCGAGATATTAGGCAAGCATGAGGAACAGATCAAAAGTGCTACTGGCGCAAAGTTGTTGACAAAGAGGGAAGAAGAGTTGGCCTATTGTGTGGCCGAAGGCCTCACGAACGCGGACATTTCCCGTCAACTGAATCTGAGCGTGCATACCGTTCGTAACTATCTGTTTCGGGTTTTTAACAAACTGGGCGTTTCGAATCGGCTGGAACTGGCCCTTTACGTTATCGGACAAAAAGAGGCGTCTCGCACTCATGCTCTGGCACGTTCCAGTGCTCCAGAGTTCAGCGGAGACGCAGCAACAGCCGGCCAGGCTCCGACGCCGCGTTCACCTATCGTCGACGTAGCCTTTGGTTCGCGTGTACAGACTAGACTAGACTAGAACGTCAAGAAGGTTGAGGAGCAACCGGAAGCACTCCTTGCGCGGCTTCGGCGCGCGGACCTCAAGCATGCTGCCATCGTGACACCGGGTCGAATTGCGCGGACCTGCCTGTTGCAAAACAGCAACGCGCCCACAATTGTCGACGTGCGGTCGGTGTCCAAAAACAAGCGCTCAACCCATGTCCAGCACCGTGCAGGAGGTGTTGCAGTGTGCCGTCGCGGGCCGCTCCACCTTTTACTCGGAAGGCAATACGGGTGAGCAACAGGCAGTTGTGACGGTCCTCAATCAGATTTTCGAAGGGGACCTTCTGGGGTTCTCCTAAGGGTTCCGTCCCGGGCGTGAATCATGAGGAAGAAGCTGAATTGGATTTCCTATAATAGTGTTCGATTCGCCCCAAAGCACGTTCCCGAGCACGGGCCGAGCCTCAGCACTCGGCGCGGCATTCCGGACTTCAAGCGCTTTGAGAGTCTCATCGGCAGAATCCCTAACTCCGGTGGACTTGCTGCGCAGCCATGCGGTTCTGCTTCATCGCTTCAATCAGCATATCCAGAACGGTCTTTTGCTCTTCGCCCGCTGAGGTAGTCGCGGTCACTTCCGCCGACGCGGACGCACTTGGCGAGGCCGCTAGAGCGGCCTTCTTTTCCGCGGGCAATGTCTGTTGGGCAAGCCCCAAAGACACAGCTGCTTCCTCCGCGATTTCCGGTTGGATTGTTCTCCGCTGGGTACGGAACCCTAAGGTTAAACATCCTTCGCAAATCAGGTTGATGAGACGCGGCGCGCCTCCCGAATAACGAAAAACAACTTCCAAGGTATGCGCAGGGAAGGGCGAAGACCCTTGGAATCCCGCGGCCCGCAGCCTCGCGGCCACATAATCGCCAGTTTCCGCCACGCTCAGTGGTCGAAGATGCGCCCGGGCAGCAATCCGTTGTTGCAAAGCGTTGAGTTCGCGGCGCTTCATCATCGCCAGCAGCTCTGGTTGCCCGCACAAGATAACCTGCAGTAACTTCTCCTGGCAGGTATCGGCGTTTCCCAAAAGCCGAATCTCCTCCAGCAACTCCGTGCTTAAAAGATGCGCTTCGTCTATGAACAGCACTGCCGTGCCTCCGCCGCGTTGCGTCTCAAGCAGCATCTGATGGAAAGCGATCAAGCGCCGGGACTTACTCGCTGACGGGCAATTTACCTCGAAATCCTCGAGAATCATCTCCAGGAACTCGTCGCGCGTGAGCACGGGGTTGAACAGCAGCGCGCTGCTGATCCTTGTCTTCTTGGCGGAAATGAAGCGCATCGCGGTGTGTATCACCGTCGTCTTGCCGGTTCCAATCGGCCCGGTGACCATCACCAGTCCCTTGCGATACAGAATCCCCTCAAGCACAACCTTGAGTGCGGCTTGGTGCGGCTCGGCGAGATGCAAAAATCGTGGGTCGTTTGTGAGGCGAAAAGGTTCGTCCTTAAGGTGGAAAAAGGAATAATACATTTATGGGACCATTCCGTCGGCTTCAACCCATCCCCGGACAATTGGAGCGCCAAAGCCGACCCATCGCGCCCCTTTACAACAACTTGCGCTGGCTGCGAAGACGGCGAAGCAGCGCCCCATTAGAATATACCCGGAAGTCTTCAAGGCCAGCAATCACGCAGGCCGGCGCTTAACTGCCAAAATTCTTTCGAGTGTTTGGATAGTGATCTGTTTGTAGCCGCCTTCGACGCGAACGACCATTTGATTCTTATCGCCAGCTGGCATTTTCAGCTCCATAGGGTCGTGCTTCTCCACGACAGGGCCAGAGGCGCGGACGCTGGCATTCAGCAGGCTCTTGAGCCGCTGATTGCCATCGGCGGGAAAATACAGAACGCCATCGTCGGTTGCGATTGCGAGAGGCACGCCGCGGGCGAGACAGGCCGCACCGCACTCCATGTGAGAGACACTCTGGCCGCTGCAACTATGAGTCACTTCCTCTCCCGGCAAATAACCGCAGGAGAATCCGTCAGAACCGCCAGCATTTCTGGCAAAAATATTTCCTTCGATCTCGCTGCCTGACTACGGGGACGGGTAGACTACACCGTGGAATGAGCGAAAGCGTAAGCCCGAGAATTGCGCGTGTCAAGCGGGAACTTCGAGGAACTTCAATGTGTGCCCGCACCCTTGGGATACCGATCCTGCCTACGTACGTGGGCACGTGGGCATCCTATCCCGCCAGTTCGAGGGAACGGAGTCTGAGAAACCGAACGGGCATCAATCTGGCAACATGGGGGAAAAGACTGAGGACCGTTACATATCGTCGCCGTCATCATCCCCGCCACCATCATTCTTGCCATTGTCGTCACCGTCTCTGTGGCTATGACCTTCGCCATGGTGCCTATTCCGACGCATGGAAAACCTTTCGGTAGGCAATGTCGTTTCCTCCCGGCTCCGGAGGAATCCGAATTGTCCCAGTGTTGTTCAGCGCCCTTCTTCGCTCCTGTGGAAATCTTTTCGGAGGATCCCGGTCGGGATTCCGACCACCGGCAAAAAGTGACCGACTTGAAATCCGAATCGGTGACCGGCATCATCCCGGAATCGTGACCGGCATCATTTCGGACTGCTGACCGGGATGACTTCGGACCTGTGACCGCCCTGCCCCGGAATACTCACCATGGTCATCGTCGTCATCGAGGACATTATCTTCGCCATGGCTGTTTACACCGGACTTAGCAAGGTCGAGTCGATATTGGCAACAGCGGCAGCACATCATCGCTTGGTGTGGATACATCCGTTCCTTGACGGTCATGGTCGGGTCGCTCGGCTGATGTCTCACGCAACCTTGTAGAAACCCTAGATACCGGAGCAATTTGGTCTGTTGCCCGTGGTTTGGCACGAAATGTTGACAGATACAAAGAACTCCTCGCGAATTGTGACCGAACACGCCGCAATGATTTGGATGGACGCGGTAATCTAAGTGAAGAGGCTCTTGTCGAATTCACACGCTTCTTTCTGAAGATTTGCATTGACCAGGTTGATTTCATGGAGAAACTCGTTCAGCCAAATGAGTTGCGTCCTCGTATTCAACTCTGGGTCGAAGAGCAGGTCAGATTTAAGCGAATCAATCAAAAAGCTGGCTTACTGCTTGATGCCATCCTCTATCGGGGAGAGGTGCCTCGCGGAGATGTGGCGCAAATACTTGGCCTCAGCACACGATATAGTCGTGACACTGTCACACAATTGACGCAACAAGGCGTCATCGCTTCTGACACTCCGTATGGCCCTTCACATCGTTTTCACCGCGAAGCTGGCGCCACGTTGGATGCCTGGTCACTTTCCAGAGGAGCCACGCTAGTTCGGATTCAAGATGGTCCTAGCAGCTAGACTGGCTAGACTAACTACTCCGGTTCTCTTCCGGGGTCGGGTTTGGTTCGGAAAGGGCGCAGCTTTAAGCGGGTTGCGCTTTTTCTTTTTCAGGGCTGCTAACCGCACTCTCCAGGATTGGCCCGAACTTGAGAATCTTGGATAATAAAGCGTCGGAAGGCATACGCTGTGTGCCCAGCCAGTTTTCTAGCCCGGCTAATTTTTCCGAGGAGGCCATCTCTATACCGTTTGGCTCTAGTGCAAGGATAAGACTATGCCCTCCACAGCCGACCACGTTGTTCTTTACTTCATGAAGCACATAAGCCGCCAACGCGGCCGGCGCGGTTCCATCGAGATTTACGTGGCATGTGTCGAGCGAAAAAATGTAGGCAACGAGCTTGCACTTTTGTCGTTTGACGATATTTCTGGATTCGTGAAAGTGCCGGAGGCATGCTATCGTTGTTCCAGAGAAGAAACTTGGCACGTCCCCAGCTAAGTTTGTATCCCTTGCACAAAGGAACGAGACTAAACCGTCGCTGCGCATGAGGCCAGCGCAATGATCATTCAAGAGCAGGGCGACCATCTCGTCCTGATTCGACAGACGGATCACGCGGTTCTGGCGGGACACTTTGCCCGCGAACTAGGAAGTGATGCGTTTGTCCCCCCGCAACCGCACGATGCCTTCGTTTTGGCAGCCACAGAGCACGATAACGGATGGAACGAGTGGGAGCTGCTCCCAGAAATCGACCCGGTGATGTTTTTGCCCTATAGCTTCATGTCGATTCCTACGCGGGACCACATCGAACTGTATCAGCGAGGGATTGAACGCGTTGTAAAGGTGGACCACTATGCCGGCCTGCTGGTGAGCATGCACTGCCTGGGTCTGTACGACCGCACGCGCGCCACGATGCCGGGATTCTCGGCGAAATACATCAAGGCGCACGAATCACAGGTAGTGAACGATTTTTTGCAAACGCTTCGCCTGCAGCAATTGCGATTGAAGGTGGATCTGCGCGCGGATGCTCGGATGAAAGATTTCACGGACGAAAAGTGGGTTCAGGCGAATTTGTTGCGTCTGGAAGCGCTGGACCGGCTCTCGCTCTATTTTTGCCTGGGGCCGCTCGACGGCGCGACGATTGACGCAGTTCCTGCCGACTATGAGGGTCGGGAAGTGGATTGGAATCTGCAGCCTGAGGAAAAGAATGCCGTAACGCTCGAGCCGTATCCGTTCCGCCGCGATCCGCTGGAGGTCAGTATCCTGGCGCGCCGAATTCCCCGGCGCCGGTACTCGGACGATGGAGATTTTCAGAAAACGCTAGGTCAGGCCCCCTATTTCGCCATGAAGTTCACGGTTCGGGACGGCGCAAATATGCGCGCGCATGGTGTAGGAATCTGAGTTACGTCAATTCGCGGCCTCGCGTTTCGGGAAGCAGCAAAGCGAGAAAGGCGGCTGCGAGGAATGCGCCCGCCAGAAGAAAAAAGCCTGGAAGAAATCCGAACCTAGAGGCAATGGCGCCAACCGCGAAGGGCGCCGCCGCCGACAAGCCGCGGCCCAGGTTATAGCTGAGACCCATCGCCGCCGCGCGAATGCCTCCGGGGAAGATTTCGCTGGCGATGGCGGCGTAGCCGGAAAAAAATCCGGTTCCAAAAAACGCGACAAAAGGCCCCAGCAACATGAGCAAAGCAGGATTTCGAATGATGCCGTAAAGCGGGACGAGGATTGCAGCAATTAGTAGATACGTGAAATATGGTTTTCTTCGGCCAAACGCGTCGGCGAAAAAGCCGAAAGATGCATAACCCAGCCATTTTCCCGGCGAAAGCACGAGATAAAAGGTTGTGCCAACCACCAAGCTGAGCCCCCGGCCGCCCTTCGAAACGGGCAGGGACAAGTACCCGGGAATCCAGGTGAACAGCCCCCAGTAGCCGAACATGCCGCAGGCGTTCATTGTAGTGGCGAGAACGCCGTATCGAAGGACATCTTTTTGCAGCAACTGGCGCAGCACACGCGATTTGTTGTCTTTTGCACGATTTTTCCATAACTCGGGTTCGGGCACGCCGCGGTAAATCCAGAGAACCAGCAGGGCCGGGAGCACGCCCACAAAAAAGACTGCGCGCCAGCCAAAGTGAGGGAATACGATTAAAACGACGGCCGCAGCCACGGCTTCACCGATGGCATAAGAGGATTGCATCAGGCCGAGAGCCTTGCCGCGATGCTCGGCACGCCAAGTTTCGGCAATGAGCGCTGCGCCACTGCTCCATTCGCCACCCATGCCTAGACCGAGGAGAAATCGAAAAGCAGCAAGTTGCGGAATGGAATGAGACAAGCCGCATGCGGCACTGGATAAGGAGTATACGAGGATGGAAGCCATCAATGCGCGCGTGCGGCCGATGCGATCAGCAACAACTCCGAAGAAAAACCCGCCAATCGCGGATGCCGCTAAAGTGAGCGAGTTGAGGAGGCCGGCGGTGCTAGTGCTCATGCCGAACTCATGGATCAAGTAAGCGAGGACGAACGAGTACAGCATGACGTCCATGGCGTCGAGCATCCAGCCGAGGCCTCCGGCGATCAGGGATTTCCACTCGGCCGGAGAGGCCCCCACTAGCCATTCGAATGGCGATGAGGGGTGGACGGAGGCCTGGGCTGGGGATGAAGAGCCGCTGAAAGGCATTTTGTCTTGCCGTTGGACTGTCAGGAGTGCGTGGCGCGGTCGATACTCTCAGCAATGCGCTGAACGAGAAGGGCCACCTCTAACATGCCGCGCCAAATGAGAATGCCCACAAAGAGTGACACGATTCCCGCGACAAGATTGATCAGTCCCTCTGCGGGAGATTGCTGGAAGCCAAAAACCGCGTAAGTCACCACGCTAATTCCGCCTGCGAGAATCCCAATGATGTAGAGAACCTTGACGATGCGGCGCATGATCTGCTGCTGGAACGAGAAGTCAACGAGACCCGCAAAGAAGTTCTTATCCTCGGGCATGTAGCCTCCTGGCAAGATTTGGGTTGATGAGCAGGGCTTTATCCTAGGTACGGCCTTTTAGGGACGGATGTCAAGGAGCTTTCTCAACACCGGAGCACTCCCGCATACACCAGCGAGTGTCCATTGGCGAACTGCGCAAAAAAGTTCGGCATAATGAGAAACAGACCGCTGGAAGTCATGCCCAAAGCGGGTCGTTTGGTTCGAGAGGCTTGGCGAAACCGGGCGGAAAGCGGTAACGTCCATCTTTTGCGAGTTCGAATGTGGACGGCACGGGTGAGTGTGGGCCTTGATTAAGAATTTCCGAGTTCCAATTCTTCGGGGGAGAGAAGCAATGAGTGGTCTGAGAAGGTCAGCAGTTTGTTCTGCATTGCTGTTCGTAATGCCGTTTTTTGTAGCATGGCAAAATACGATTCAGGCGCAGACTCTAGATGAAAAAGCGCTGAAAGGCATGAAGTGGAGGCAGATTGGGCCATTTCGTGGCGGGCGCGCGCTTGCTGTTACGGGAGTGGCTGGCGATCCGGAGACGTATTACTTCGGCGCCGTGGCTGGCGGCGTGTGGAAGACGCAAAACGGTGGGCTGACGTGGACGCCCATGACGGACAAAACCGGAATCATGTCCATTGGCGCGATGGCGGTAGCGCCTTCGGATCCGAATGTGGTTTACGTGGGCACCGGGGAATCGTGCATTCGCGGAAATATTTCTTATGGGGACGGGATGTACAAGTCCGTGGACGGTGGGAAGACGTGGTCGCACATCGGCCTCGACGATACGCAGCACATCGCGAAGATTGTGGTGCATCCGCAGAATCCCGACATCGTGTACGTGGCTGCGCTGGGGCACGCTTATGGGCCGAACGAAATGCGCGGCGTATTCCGTTCGAATGACGGCGGCAAGAAGTGGGATAAAGTCCTTTTTAAAAATAACAAGACCGGCGCGATCGATTTGGTGTTCGACCCCAATAATCCGCACATTTTGTTTGCCGCACTCTGGGAAGCGCAACGCACGCCGTGGGGCTTGACGAGTGGCGGTCCCGGGAGCGGCTTATATCGTTCCGGAGACGATGGTGCCACGTGGAAAAGACTAGAAGGGCATGGGCTGCCAAGCGGAGTGCTGGGGCGAATCGGCGTTTCCGTGTCGGGCGCGGATGGGAATCGAGTGTACGCCATCATTGAGGCGGAAAAAGGCGGACTTTACCGGAGCGAAGATGGAGGCGAAAGCTGGAAACTCATCAACCCGGATCACCGCTTCACGCAGCGCGCCTGGTATTTTCATCACGTTTTTGCAGACCCCAAAAATGCCGACGCAGTCTACGTCCTCAACACCAGCGTTTACCGCTCAACCGACGGCGGAAAAAGTTTCGAGATCGTTCGTGTCCCGCACGGCGACAATCACGGCTTGTGGATCGATCCGACGCATCCGCAACGGATGATTGTGGCCAATGACGGCGGAGCGAGCGTGTCGCACGATGCAGGAAAGAGCTGGACGACCGAAGCCAACCAGCCGACGGCGCAGTTCTATCACGTTGCCACAGACAATGGCGTTCCTTACAAGGTTTATGGCGCGCAGCAGGACAATTCGACAATCGCCATTGCGAGCCGCAGCGATGGCTCGGCGATTGATCGGCCGGACTGGTACGCCGTTGGCGGAGGAGAATCGGGATATGTGGTTCCAGACCCGCGCGATTCGAATCTCGTCTACGCCGGTTCGTACGATGGACTGATCACGCGCTTCGACAAATCGAATGGACAGGAACAGGATATCTCTTCCTGGCCGCTGAACCCGATGGGCGCGGGAGCGGCGGACTTGAAGCATCGCTTCCAATGGACCGCGCCAATCCTAATTTCGCCGAATGATCCCAACACGGTGTACCACGGCGGGGAAGCCGTTTTCAAAACTACGGACGGAGGAATGAGCTGGACGGCAATCAGCGGAGATTTGACGCGCAACGACAAGACCAAGCAACAGTCTTCCGGCGGGCCGCTGACACAGGACAACACGAGCGTCGAATACTACGACACGGTGTTCACGATTGCAGAGTCCCCCGTGGAGAAAGGCGTGATTTGGGCTGGGACAGATGACGGGCTGGTGCAAGTTACACGGGATGGAGGACAGCACTGGGCGAGTGTGACGGCGAAGGAGTTCGGAGAATGGAGCCAAGTGAGCCTCATTGATGCTTCGCCGCACGTTGCGGGCACTGCCTACGTGGCCATCGACCGGCACAAGCTCGATGACTACAAGCCGTATGCGTTCAAGACCACCGACTACGGAAAGAGCTGGACCAAGATTACGTCGGGGTTGCCCGACAACAGTTATGTGCATGCGGTGAAGGAAGATCCCAAGCGAAAAGGATTGCTTTTCGCGGGAACAGAAAATGGAATCTACGTTTCGTTTGATGATGGTGTCCACTGGCAATCCTTGAAGCTGAATCTGCCCATGACGCCGATTCACGACCTAACGGTGAAAAACGATGACCTGGTTGTAGCCACGCACGGACGTGCGTTTTGGATCTTCGACGATATTTCTCCGCTGCGACAAATGAACGCGACGACGGCGAATGAAGATGCCCATCTCTACCAACCAGCTACCGCGATCCGCTATCGCGGACCCAGATTCACGATACCCGCGAACGTTCCGGTGGGCGCAAATCCGCCGACGGGGGTAATCATTGATTATTTTTTGAAAAGTGCCCCGAAGGACGCGGCGGAGCTGGAAATCCTCGACGCGAAAGGCAAAATGGTCCGGAAATTTTCAAGCAAGAAAGAAGCCGAGGCCGCTTCACCTGGAGAAGAAGAATTCGGTGTTGCGCGGACTGGAGAGAAATTGCCTGCGGAAGAGGGCCTCAATCGCTTTGTTTGGGATATGCGAGGCGAAACTCCCCTGCGCGTGCCTGGAGCGGTGAACTGGGGCGGGCGCGAGATTGGGCCGCTGGTGGTGCCCGGAACCTACCAGATCAAGCTGACCGCGGGCGGCAAGTCGTTTACCGCTGCGGCGGAAATTCAAAAAGATCCACGCGTGAACGTGTCGCAAGCGGACTTGGAAAAACAATACGAACTTGCTGCCAGCATTCGCGACCGCGTCAGCGCGGGGAACGAAGCGGTGAATCAGATACGCAGCCTGCGTGAGCAACTCGACGGGCTGAAGAAGCGATTGGGTGCGGAAACCAGCGCCAAGGCGGTGCTGGATGCAGCGGATACGCTGAAAACAAAAATCGACGCAGTGGAAGAAAAAATCGTTCAGCCAAAGTCGAAGAGCCTGGAAGATACCTTGAATTATCCGATCCAGGTGACGAACCAGCTGGTTGATCTGCAAGGAACGGTGGAAAGCGCAGATACCGCGTCAACAGCCCAGTCCTACGTGGTGTTTGACGAACTGAATGCAAGATTGGAAACGCAGCTAACTACTTGGCGCGACATTCAATCCACAGAACTCGTGGCCTTGAATGAATTGATGAAGAAGAACAACATCGAGGCCATTGCGCCGGCCGCCGAGAAAGCCAAAGTCGCGGCGGAGTAAAGTGTGGCCTAGCCTCCCCCTCGAGCTTCGCAGGTGGCAGCACGATCGATTAGAAACTTGCGTTCGCGGGCGTTTTGCGTAAGCGTTGCCGCGCGCTCGAACTCCGCTTGCGCTTCGGAGAGGCGCCCAAGCTTGAAGAGAAAATCGCCGCGAACACTGGGCAAGAGATGGTAAGCCTTCAGAGTCGGCTCAGAGGTGAGCTCATCGATGAGTTCGAGGCCTGCAGCAGGGCCAAAGGCCATCGCGACTGCAACCGCCCGATTCAGCTCCACGACCGGCGAAGGCGTGATTTGAGCCAAATTGTCGTAAAGGGCGGCAATGCGGCGCCAATCGGTTTCCGCAGCCGTGCGCGCGCGGGCATGGCACGCAGCAATGGCTGCCTGCACAGTGTAGGGACCTCGCGGCGCGCCGAGTTTCTCGGCACGCTCGAGCGCTGCGAGACCACGGCGGATGAGGAGCTGGTCCCAGCGCGCGCGGTCTTGATCGAGGAGCAAAATCGGCTCGCCGTCGGGACCGGAGCGCGCATGTAATCGCGAGGCCTGAATCTCCATCAGCGCGACCAATCCATGAACTTCGGGTTCCTGCGGCGCAAGCTCCGCAAGGATGCGGCCAAGGCGCAGCGCATCTTCGCAGAGCGCAGGGCGCATCCAGTCTTCACCAGCGGTTGCGGAGTAGCCTTCGTTAAAAATGAGGTAAATCACTTCGAGAACGGATGACAAGCGCGCAGCAAGATCGGGCCCGCGAGGAACTTCAAACGGCACCCGAGCTTCGCGGAGCGTGCGCTTGGCGCGAACGATGCGCTGGGCAACGGTCGGCTCCGGAATGAGGAAGGCCCGCGCGATTTCCTGCGTGGTGAGGCCGCCAAGCAAACGAAGCGTGAGCGCGACGCGCGCTTCGGTCGAGAGTACGGGGTGACAGGAAACGAAGACGAGGCGGAGCAGGTCGTCGCTTATCTCGTGGTCTTCGGGAATCTCGAAGTCCGCCATGGCCATGTCTTGTTGCGTCTTTAGCTCGCGGCCAAGCTCCTCGTGCTTGCGCTCAAGAAGCTTGTTGCGGCGAAAGAGATCGATCGCGCGATGCTTCGCCGTGGCCATCAGCCAGGCGCCCGGATTGTCCGGAATGCCGGTGTCGGGCCATCGCTCGAGGGCGACAACGAGAGCGTCCTGCGCGAGCTCCTCAGCCAGACCAACATCGCGAACGATGCGCGCGAGGCCGGCGATGAGTCTGACGGACTCGATTCTCCAGACAGCGTCAATGACGCGATGAGTTTCAGCCGATGACACAGCTACTCATCACACCATCTTCAACTCGTCGCCGCAAGTCGAGGCCGGGCATAGAGCGATACGGAAGCCAAATCGCGAGCTGAACTAGCCTTGGTCGTAGGCTTTTTTCAAGCCGGCTATGTCAATTTTCTTCATCTTGAGCATCGCTTCCATGACCCTCCTGGCCTTCTGCGGATTGGGGTCGCTCAGCAACTCGCCCAAGGCCGTGGGAATGATCTGCCAGGAAAGACCAAATTTGTCCTTAAGCCAGCCGCACTGGCTTTCTTTTCCGCCCTCAAGAAGGCGTACGTGCCCAATAGGTGTCCACTTCTTCCTGCGTCCTGCAGTTCACGACGAACGATATGGCCTCCGTGAACTTGAAAGGGGACCACCATTCAAGGCCGTGAACTCCTGTCCATCGAGAGTAAAAACCACCGTCATTACGCTGCCCTTGGGGTGGGGTCCAGCGTTTCCAAACCGAGTAGTTTTTACGATTTTGGAATTCTTGAAGATTGATGTGTAGAGCTTCGCGGCTTGCTCGGCTTGCGTATTGAACCACAAGAATGGCGTGATCTTGGGCATGGCTCTCTCCTTGTGCGCCGGCTAAACCGGCGCGGTGTAGTAAATGCAAAAGTCATACGAAAGTGGATTGGCGACCCAACTGGTTGCTGGCGGTGGTGCGTGGACACATCCGGTACTACAGTGTGCCCATGAACACACCGGCGCTGTGGATCTTTCGGTTTCAAGTCGGGTCTGGCACCGCACGCTGTCGCGGCGCAGCCAGAACGGCCGCGTCCTCTGGGATCGTATGCGGCGCCTCATCAACCGCTGGCTGCCCTTGCCCACTATCTGCCATCCTGATCCTCTCCGCCGCATGGGCGTCGTTACCTAAGGCAAGAGTCGGTAGCTCCGCTTGTCCGGATCTGAGGAGGGGGTCGTGAGCAATCACGATCCCAACTCCGACAATTCTCCTTACGTTGCTGACGCGTGGCTTCCTCTTGTCTAGTGACACTTTGATTGAGGGCGGGACGTGCATCACAGGATTGCCGGAAGCTAACTACGGATATGAAGTCGTCCCGCCCAAGTGGCGTGAAATTAGGATTTCGCTGCTGCGGCGGCTGGCGCGCAGGTATCCGCCTCGTAAATCTGGCGAAGTTCGCACTCGCCGTCTCCCGCAACTCGGAGAAACTGCCTGGCCAATTCAATCGCCTCTTCCTTGGAGTTCGCTTTCAGGATCGCGAAGCCGCCAACCAACTCCTTGGCTTCGCTGAAAGGACCGTCGGTCACGGTCAGTTTGCCATTTGAGGAGCGAACGCGCGCGCCAAACTTGCTTGGCAAGCAGCCTTCCGTAGCGAGCAACCACCCGGCCCTAAAGCCCTCCTCGACGAGCTTGCCCATCGTGGCCATCTCTTCCTGAGTAGGAGGAACGCCTCTCTCTGCCGTTTTATAGATGCTGAGAAATTTCATGTATAGTTCTCCTTTTTGTTTTTGCATTCCAACATTCGACTGCTGAGTACGTCTGAACGGATTTGAATCCCCGCTCTGTTAGCACCACGAGCGGCACTCCGCGAAATCGACAGGCGCTTTCATTTGTTACTTCGGTCCGGGCGTCGGCGCATCGAGAAACGGTAGGACTGTGGGCGCCAGTGACGGAGACGCAACGATGTTGTAATGCGTCACCCCGGGCAGAATCGCCAGCTGAGCATTCGAGACTCCCGAACCATCCCAACCGCCGTCTTTCTTCCCGCCGCCGAGCAACTTGAAGAACTCCACGATATGTTCCGGAGGCATGGAGTCCGCGTCACCAAACACAAGTGTCGTCGGTGCCTTGATCGCGGCAATATCTTTCGACCAATCGAAGTCTCTGCGAAGCAAATCCCCCATTTTGGTAACCAGGACCGTCCAATCCCCTGGCTTCGGTGCGATTCGTGAATAAGTCTGATACAGGGGACTCTGCTTCAACTGCTCGGCGACGGCAGGTCCCAGATGTGCCATGGCAGCGAGGATCTCGGGATACCATCCATCTCGCTTGAAAACCGCTGAGACCACCACCAGCTTCCGGACGGTGGCGGGATGCCGGATAGTCAATTGCAGCGCCGTCCCACCACCAAGCGAATAACCCATGACGTCGGCCTTTTCAAACCCAAGATGCTTCATCAACGCCGCGATATCGTCCGCCAGTGCCTCGTAACTGATGGGGCGATCGATGTCTCCTGTGCGTCCGTGCGCCTGCAAGTTCGGAGCAACCACTCGGCGGGTCTTCGCGAGCGCCGGCAAGAGTTGGCCGAACATTTCCGTCGAGCCAAGTCCTCCGTGCAGCAGGATTAGCGGCTCTCCCGTACCGTGGATTTCGTAATAGAGTCGGAGTCCGTTCACCGGAGCGTAGCCGGTCTTGACAGTTGGCGTACCCGCCTGCCCCATGCTACGAGAAGCTTCAATTATGCTCCCGTTTTCTTCTTCACCTATTCTGCGCAAGTTTCCTTTCCATTTCGCGAGCGCGGTCCACTGCTTCGCTCGGACTGAAATCCTCCAACTCGAAAAACTGGCGGACCTCAATTTCGCCCTCCTGGCTGTCACCTTGCGGATTGGGCGCGCGTTTGGCCCATTCAATGGCTTCTTCGAGCGATTTCACCTGGATGATCCAATAGCCTGCAATCAGTTCTTTGCTTTCGGTGAAAGGGCCGTCCACTACGGTTCGCTTGCCCCCAGAGAACTCAATGCGTGCGCCTTTAGAACTCGGCTGGAGACCGGAGAGATCGAGCAGTACGCCTGCTTTCATCAACTCTTCGTTGTACTTGCCCATCGCGGAAAAAAGTTCTTCACTCGGCATCTTGCCTGCTTCCGAATCTTTACTGGCCTTCACTATCATCATGAATCGCATAGCCACCACTCCCTTGGTTTTGATTTTGAGCTGGCTTCCGGCGCTATCGCTGCCGCTGAATCCGGCCCCTACTTTAACGTCGAATGGGGCTCAGTCAAATCGACATGACATTTTTTGGAAGTAAGGGTTTGACTGAAAAAGCCCTAATACCAGGACGCTAGAGCCTGCGGCCGCTAGGCCACTCCAGCAAGAGCCAGAACGCACGGCAACCAAGATACGGAAATCCGAAGGAGACCATCCAAGAACCTGAGGTGAACCAAAGCGCAGGGCTGCAGTAGATGCCAAGCAGCCAGAAGAATCGAGGGCAGCGCCTCTATGGCAACCTTCACGGGGATGCCGAGCAAATAGATCAGACCGCATTTGCCCAGATCCAGGCTTCCAACCGTCGCGAGGCCCAAAAGTGCCAAGACGGCTCCCGTTGCCGAGTTTATTTCTTGGGAGCTTGTTTCTTGTTTTGCCATCGCTGCCTCCGTGGAATAGCTTTTTCCGATTCTGCGTATATGTCGAATGAACAAGCGCAAAATCGACACACGCGGCAGATTCCATGTAGGCCTTAGCTAAGTCGTTGCTGCGAATGGGCTTCCAGTGTAGCAAATTTCTGACCGTCACGTGGGAACGCCGGGCTTTGGCCCCTCGGTGTTTCTTCTTGACAATCTTGGCGCGGGCGTACATCTTGGATGGCTTTGCCCCCCTTCTATTTATGACGGTGAGAAGCGTGGAGCCAACAAACCCCAAATGACAAAGGTCCGGCTCTGTTTCCACGATCGTTGTTTCGATGGCACGGCTTCCGCCGCTCTTTTTTACCGCTTTTACCGGGAGAAATTCGACAAGAGCGCCGAGTTTTCATTTACCGGCATGACGCATCGCGCCGCGCAACCGTGGGAAGACGGTATCTTCGACGGCGACGAAAACGTAATAGTGGATTTCAAATATTCGAATTCGCCCAAGGTGACTTGGTGGTTCGATCATCACCAGAGTGCATTTCTGACTCCCGCCGACGCGGAGCAATTTCGCCGGCAAATGCGGGAGCACCTGTTTTATGATCCGGATTACAAGTCTTGTACCAAACTGATTGCCACGGTGACGAAAGAAAAATTCGGGTTTGATACCTCACCGCTTGCGGATTTGATTCTTTGGGGCGACATCATTGACGGGGCGCAGTATCCGACGCCACAAGCCGCCGTGGAACTCGGTGAGCCGGCAACGCAACTCGCTTTGGTGATTGAGGCGGCGCCGGAGAATGGGCTGCCCGCGCAAATTATTCCGGATTTGGCGTATCGGCCGCTCGCCGAGATGGTGAAAATACCGCTGGTGGCCAAACATCTTGGTCCGCTGCTCGAACGCCATCGAAGGTCCATTGAAATTCTGGGCCAGCGCATCGAAGCACGCGACGGAGTGATTTTCTTTGACGTCAGCGATTTGGAACTGGAAGGCTACAACAAATTTATTCCCTATTTATTGCATCCGGAATGCGTGTATTCGGTGAGCGTGAGCGCGTCGCCGGCGCGCGCGAAAGTCTCGCTGGGCACCAATCCTTGGAACCAGGCGACGGCCAAACAAAACCTTGCTTCTCTCGCTGAAAAGCACGGCGGCGGGGGCCATCCACGCGTTTCCGCCATTTCGTTCGACCCCGGAAAGTTGGCTCATGCACGCGAAGTGGCCAGCGAACTAGCCACCATTTTGCGCCGGAAATAGCGTTTGATCTGCAATTTGGTGTGCTCCTGGGCAGATCGACAAATTCTCGTGTCCCATGTAAAATTCTAAAATCCATCATTGGACCGGTAGCTCAATGGTAGAGCAGCTGACTCTTAATCAGCGGGTTGGAGGTTCGAGTCCTCCCCGGTTCACCATCTGTTTTCAACGACTTAGCTTCGTCTGACTTCTCGCTCACAAAAAACTGTGCCCAATTTTGTGCCACACCCGGCTCAAAATTCGCCCCGCTGAGGGTGTCCACGGCCTTACGCTTTGCTTCCATGCGGATGTGTGAATAGCGTTCCATCTTGGCGCGTGAGACGTGCCCGGCTAGGGCCATCAGCGTGGGAATCCGCTGGCCCGATGGTACGAAGGAAAAACGTCACGCTATCTGGAGTGATTCGCATTTTCCGGATCGCGGAAGGCAAAGGATCCGCGGAAGAGCCATTGAAGTGAGGTCTTCTGCGATGGCGGCGAGTTTGCCGTCAAACGGGATTCCCATTAGTGGCGGGAGCCCTACTCGTATCTCAAAGCGGCCATTGGATCGACGTTTGTCGCACGTCGCGCCGGGATCAGGCAAGCGACCAGCGCAACCAGAACCAGCAACGCGCTGACTACCACAATGGTAAAGGGATCGTAGGCGCTCACGTCGTACAACATGGCCTTCAAATACCGCGTCACGCCCAGCGCCACGCCGATGCCGGCAGCAGCGCCCGCGAGAGCCAGCCAGAGTCCCTGGTTCACGACTAGTCGTAAGACATCGCCCCTTTGCGCGCCAAGCGCTGAGCGAATGCCGATTTCGCGCGTCCGGCGCGTGACCTCATACGCCAGCAGTCCATACAACCCGATGCACGCCAGCGCAAGTGCCAGCAAACCAAAAAGTCCTGATAGTCGCGCCACAAGCCTTTCCTGAAACAGCAGCCGGTCGATCTGCTGCGATTCCGTGGTTAGGTCTCGGAGCGGCAGGTTCGGGTTGATCTGCGCCACCGTGCGCCGAATCGCGGGAACCAAAGCTTGCGGGTCACTCGCCGTGCGCACCTCGAACGATGCGCCCTGCATGGTCTGCGGCACGTACATCATCGGGCTGGTTTCCCGCCGCAGATCGCTGTACTTTGTGTCGCGAACCACGCCGATGATTTCATAGCCCGGACTCGCCGGCCCATCCTGGCTTGCCGCGGATTGGCCGAAGCGTTTTCCTAAAGGATTCTCTTTACCAAGAAACTTCGCGACGAACGCCTGGTCCACAATCACGGGCGTCGGTACGGCGGGTGGCGCCGACCGGCTAGCCGCGCTTGCAGCAATCTCATAATCGGAGGCGGTGAAACCGCGGCCGGCATTGAAGGGAATCTGCATGGTGCTGAAGAAATTCGGGCCAACCGCCAGCACATCGGATTCCGACTCCCGATCCTGAGGAGTTCCCGGCCAGTTAAACATCGTGGCCATCAACGCGCCGCTCAGCAGCGGGACCATGGAATAGCTTGCTGATTTTACGCCGGGCGTTTCCGTAAGGCGGCCCTGCAAGTCACGGTAAAAGCTGTCGATCTGCGCATCCTGGTAACCTGCAAGCGACGGGTTAATTCCGAAAATTACGAGATTGTGAGAATCGAAGCCCACGTCAATGCTACGCAGATTTTGCAGCGTCCGCACCAGCAGACCTGCGCCAACGAGCACCACGATCGCCAGCGCCATTTGCGTCACCACAAGCGCGTTGCCGATGCTGAACCTTCCCCCGACGCCACGGGATATTTTCGTCGAAGCGCTGAACCCTTCCTTCAATCTAGGAGTTACATCCACACGTACGCTGCGAAAGGCTGGAGCAAGACCGAACAGGATTCCTGTGAAGAGCGAAATCGCAACGGTGAATCCCAGCACGCGAAGATCGAGACCCGTCGCAAATGTCAGCGGACGCGGCTGATTGTTCGCTACAAACGAAATGATCGCGTGCGAGCCCCACAAAGCAAAAACGATTCCCAGGATGCCGCCCGAGGCGGCGAGAAGCAGGCTTTCCGTCAATAGCTGTCGCACGATGCGCATCCGTCCGGCCCCGAGCGCCAGCCGCAATGCCATTTCCTTCTGCCGCGCCGCTGCGCGAGCCAGCATCAGTCCCGCCACGTTCGAGCATGCAGTCAGTAAGATAATCCCCACGGCGAACATCAGAACGTACAACGGATTCGCAAACCGCCCGCGCGCCCCCGTCAATCCCGTCTGCGCATTGACGAGGGTTACTGTCGGCTCATCGTCGGGCTTCGAGAGCGTCCTCGGTTCCTTCGGTGCATCTGGCGCCGCATCGAGCGGCGCCTGACCTTGTGCGACCGGCGGGAACGGAGCCTGAATTCTGGCGGCTCCCTGGCCCCCGGCGGCTGGAGGCGCAGCGCCCTGAACAACTGTAGAGCCTTGCGGACCGCCCGGTGGCGGCGGCACGGCCCTCGCTCCGGCCGGTGGCGGGCCACCCATAACCACTTGTCTCGAAGCAGGAACTCCTCCGCCTCGCGGCTCTGGAGGTCCTGGCATTCCTGCTCCCGCCTCGAACAGCGGAATGGATCGGTGCAGCACCTCGTTGCGGAACATCCCGCTAATGGCTGCCTGAGCCTGCAACATCGGCGCCTCGGTTTTCAGCCGCCCGAGAATGGTCAGCCACCAATACGTTACTTTTTCCTCCCGGTTGTCCCACATCCGCGGATTGCTAATCCTCGGCCCGGCTGCGAGTGGCAGCCAAACGTCGTAATCGCTTCCCGGCGTTATCCCCGTGAATCGCTGCTCGACGACTCCTACGATTGTGAAAGCCGCTCCATTCAATTCAATCGTGCGCCCAACCGCATTTTGCGCTCCGCCGAAGGAGCTTTGCCAGTAGCCATAATTGAGCACCGCCACCGGCGCCGCCGTGGGCGAATCGTCGCTCATTTCCAGCTCGCGGCCCGCAGCAGCTTTTAATCCAAGTGTGTGAAAGAAATCTCCGGAAACCAGTTGACCGCTGATCATGCTCGCGGGACCATTCCCGGTCAGTGCCAGTGGACCTGCGTTGGCAAACGCCGCCACTCCCGAAAACTGGTTGGTATTCCTCACCTCGCGAAATATCGGTTCGGAAAATGAGCACCCGGAGGGATTGGCTGCGGCATAGCGCAGATTGCTGGGGCAATCTCCCGAGGACATGTACCCGTTAATTCGCGGCGCCTTGCGCGCGCTCCATCGCAGCACCACCAACTCCGACGGCTTTTCGACGGGAAGCGACCGCAGCATCACCGCATCGATCAGGCTGAAAATCGCTGTGTTTGCGCCGATGCCCAGCGCCAGCGTAAGCACGGCGACGGCCGCAAAAGCGGACGACTTGCGCAGCATCCGCAGGCCGTAGCGAATGTCCTGCCAGAGCTCGTCGAGCCAAACGACCCGCCACACGTCTCGAGTTTCTTCTTTCACTCGCGTCACGTTCCCGAATTTGCGTACCGCCGCGTAGTGCGCCTCTTCCGGAGTCATCCCGCGCTCGATGTTGTCCTGCGTTTCTCTCTCAATGTGTTCGCGAATATCCGCGTCGAGCTCATCCAACATGCGTTTGCTGCGCCCCATGACTTGCTCTCCTACTCCGCAGGCCGGAGGATCCTCGCGATCGCTCCCGCCAGTTTGTCCCACTTGCTGGTCTCCACCTTCAGTTGCTTCCTCCCCGCGCGCGTCAGGCGGTAAAACTTGGCGCGCCGGTTGTTTTCCGAGGTGCCTTCTTCTACTGCAATCCATCTCCGCTTGATGAGCCGGTGCAGCGCCGGATAAAGCGACCCCTGTTCCACCTGCAAGACCTCGTCGGAGTTGAATTCGATGGCCTTCGCGATGGCGTGCCCGTGCGCCGGCCCCGGCAGCAGCGTCCGGAGAATCAGCAGGTCCAGCGTTCCCTGCAGCAGTTCGATGCGTTCGCGTTCTTCTTTAGTAGACATTCTAGGTGAGCATAAAGAACTTCCAGTAGAATGTCAAGGGGAGCACATCAACCGCTGATCAACGGCTGGCCCGCTGAGAAAACCGGTCTCGCTTTTGTCCGATTTGTCGTAGCATGGCCGCATGAAAAAAGTGAAGTATGGCCATCGCGATTACGCGCCGAAAGACGGCAGTGCCCCGCCGCATGGGTACAAGACTTCTCGCCGCGAATTCCTGCAGGGCGCAGCCGCCCTCGCCGTGGCGCATCCAATATTCCCGCTTTTGCAGGAAGGCAAAGCCAATCGCGGCGGCCGGCCGGTTCTAGCCTACGTCGGCACCTACAGCTCTCCCCAGGGGCCGGAAGGTGCGGTTGGTCATGGGCAGGGAATTTACCTGTTGGAAATGGATCCGCCCACCGGTGCTCTCCGGCAGCGAGATGCCTTTGCTAGTGACGTGAATCCGTCCTGGCTTGCATTTGACCCTTCGCGGACGCATTTGTACTCCGCGAATGAAATCTCTAATTACCAGGGTGACGCCTCCGGTTCTGTGAGCGCGTACTCGATTGACCGCACAACTGGCCGTCTGACCCTATTGAATACGGTCAGTTCCGAAGGAGCGGGCCCGGCGCACCTTAGCGTTCATCCTTCCGGCAAATACGTATTTGTCGCCAACTACCATGGAGGAACTGTGGCCGTACTCCCGGTGCACCCGAACGGCGAACTCGGCGCAGCCACGGACATCAAACACGATGCCGGCACAATCGGCCCTCCTCGATCCGCGAGCGCGCCTCACGGCAGCTTTGCCATCAGCGGCCACGATAAGCCACATGCCCACATGGTGCAGGCGGACGCGGCCGGAAAGTTCGTCTTTGCTAGCGATCTGGGCCTGGATCAGATTCTCATTTGGAAGTTTGATGAGGACACCGGCAAACTATTGCCCGCTCCACAAACGAGCGTCCCGTTGCCCCCCGGCGACGGTCCCCGGCATTTCGCCTTTCATCCGAACGGCCGCTGGTTTTACTCGCTGCAGGAGGAAGCTTCCACGCTGGTCGCGTTCGACTATGCCCCCGCAACCGGAAGGTTGACGCCGAAGCAAACCATTTCCACTTTGCCAAAACAATTCAACGGCACGAATTTTACCTCGGAAGTTCTTATTTCTCCGGATGCACGGTTTCTCTATGCCGCCAACCGTTTGCATGACAGCATCGCTTGTTTTTCCATCGGCGAGGGCGGGTTGCTCACATTCACGGGAGAGGAATGGACTCGCGGTGACTACCCACGCAGCTTCAATATCGATCCGGCAGGGAACTACCTCTATTCTTGCAATCAGCGAGCGGATGCCATCACCGCTTACCGGGTCAACCTCCGCACCGGCGCCCTTTCCTTCCTCGGCCAATACACGCCCATTGGCACGCCCGCTGCGATTCTGTTCTTCACTTGAACGACGATCTGCTTCCTATTGACATTCTATAGATAGGCGCGTACGATTCCTATCGTCGTTCGATAGGAGACAGCGCTTGCCCTCTCAACCAACCACTCTCTTGCAAGGTACGCTGGACCTGCTCATCCTGAAATCGCTGGCCGCCGGTGAGCTGCACGGATTGGGAATCTCTCGCAGAATCCAGCAAATGACCGGCGGCACTTTTGTGGTCAAACCCGGCTCGCTCTTTCCCGCCCTCCACCGCATGGAGGAAGAAGGTTGGACGTCGTCCTTCTGGGGCGACTCCGAGAACAACCGCCGCGCGAAATACTATCGCTTGACCAAAGCCGGACGGAGGCAGCTCGAAGCCGAATCCCGGCGCTGGGGACGTATCTCCTGGGCCATCGCGCAAGCTTTGGAAGCGTCGTAAACCGTTGTAGAGGTGTGGTATGCCCGTCCTTGTAAAAGCGAGAAGTCTCCTGCGAAATCTCTTCTCGACCCGGCGCGTGGAGCGAGACCTCGACTTGGAAGTCCGCTCGCACCTCCAACTCTTGATTGACGAAAACCTTCGCGCCGGCTTGCCGCCAAAGGAAGCCGAGCGCGCTGCGCGCATCGAACTCGGCGGCCCGGAACAAGTCAAAGAGCAGGTTCGCGACAAGCGCCTCGGCCATGGGCTCCATTCCCTCATCGCTGATTGCCGCTTTGGCGCCAGGCAACTCTACAAGAACCCCGGCTTCACTCTCACCGTGGTCCTTACTTTGGCGCTCTCTGTTGGCGCAAACACCGCAATCTTCTCTTTAGTGAACGCGCTCCTGCTGAAGAGCCTGCCTTATCCCCATCCCGAGCGCATGGGCACAATCTATACCCGGATCGCCGGCTCGTCCGCAGCCTCCGATGAGCGGCACAACGTAAATGGCGAACAATGGCAACTGCTTCGCGACAATGTTCCGGCATTAATTTCGGCCGTATCAGGGGTACGCGCATCGGGAGTGAATCTGAAAGCAGGTTCGCATGTGGATTACGTGCAAGACGGCCGCGTTTCGGCGCATTACTTTGACGTGCTGGCTCTTCAGCCCATTTCGGGACGAAATTTTTCCGAAGAGGAAGACCGCCCGAATGGTCCAAAGGCCGCCATCCTCAGTTACAACCTGTGGCGCAACGTCTTTGGCGCTGACCCCGGCATTCTTGGCCAACCCATCCTGCTGAGAAGTGAGCCCTACACGGTGGTGGGCGTACTTCCCGAGGGCGCGACAACTCCATTGAACGCGGATGTGTACACGCCTCTGCAACCGGACCGCGAGGGCGAAGGACGTGGCACGAACTTCAGATGCATCATCCGGCTCCGCGATGGCGCGACCGGGCAGGAGGCGGATGCGCAGATTAATCGCACTTGGTTAAGCCGCACGGGGCGCTACGAGTTAGCGGGCAACCCCGGAGCAAAAGTGAGCTATCACTCCGTGCCGCTGCAAAAAGGCCAAACCGATTCACTCCGCCCACAAGTGCTGGCATTGATGCTCGCTGCTGGCCTCATCCTGCTGATTGCCTGCGCGAACCTGGCTGGACTGACGTTAGTGCGTATGATGCGCCGCACGCCTGAAGTCGCCACTCGGCTAGCGCTGGGGGCCTCGGGCTGGCAGATTCAACGGCAGTTCTGGATCGAAAACCTGCTACTAGCCCTTGTCGGCGGAGCATTTAGCGTTGGCGTGGGCTTTCTCGCCCTGAAGGAGCTTTTCTTGCTTTTGCCCGAACACCTTCTTCCTGTCGCGAGCATGCCTCTCGATGCCCGAGTAATGGTGTTCACGTTGGCCGTCTCCATTTTGACCAGCGTGCTCTTCGGCATGCTCCCCGCCCTAGTCGCGCGGCGAGTGGATCTGCGGTCGTCGATGGCGAGCCGCACCGTGGCCGGATCTGGCAACTTGCGTCTGCGACAGGCGCTCATTGCTGGCGAAGTTGCTATCACGGTCATGTTGTTAGGGGGCTCCGGCCTGCTTATCCGAAGCCTGACTCATCTGGAGACGTTGCCACCAGGATTCAATCCCAACGGCGTGGTGGTCGCGAAAGCCTCGCTCGACGATGTTCGTTACCACGATCCCGCAACCTTCCAAAAGCTCCTGGAGCAGAGTACGGCTGCCATGCGACAGATTCCGGGAGTGCAGAATGCCGCCGTCGGATTGGATCTCCCTTACGAATTCATCGGAAACGACTGGGTTACTCTTGACGATGGCAAGGAGGCAGGCCAACAGGGTGGAGCAGATTGGGTCTACGTCACCCCTGGGTATTTCGAAACGTTGCAGATGCCGTTGCTTGCCGGTCGCGTCTTTACCAACGTGGATGGCCCCAATTCCCAACACGTTGTCGTGGTGAACCAATCTTTCGCTCGAAAGTTCTATGGCGGAACGAATCCTGTTGGGCGGTACATCGATAAAGACATGCTAATTGTAGGCGAAGTGGCCGACGTTCCTATTTCCTCCGGTTTGGATCCCGTTGCGCCGCTCCAGACCGAGCAAACGATGTACTTTCCCGCCGCACAACTAGATAGACCGCTTCTCGCCCTACTCCATATTTGGCATCAGCCGGACTGGATTGTCCGCACGGCCGGTCCCGTGGAGGGTTTGACCAGCGCGATGCAGCGCGCCCTCGCGGCCGCCGATCCCAACCTGCCCGCCTCCGGCTTTTACAGCATGAAGGATCTGCTAGCCCGCACGCTCGGGACACAGCGCATCGAAGTGGCGCTCCTCGGCGCCATGGCTGCGCTCGCGTTGCTCCTCAGCGCGGTTGGCATCTTCGCGCTCGTGGCCAATATGGTTGCGCAGCGAACGCGCGAGATTGGCATCCGTATGGCTTTGGGTTCCAGCATTGGTCAAGTCATGGTGCAGTTCGGACGTTCCGGAGCCGCCGCTTCACTACTTGGTTTGGTTCTGGGGCTCGCCCTTTGCGCGGGAGCGCTTCGTGTGATGCGCAGCGTCATCTACGGCGTAGGTGTTTACGATTCGACGACCATGTTGTTCACCGTGCTGACGCTCGCTGCCGTCACGCTCCTGGCAGTAGCCGTCCCCACCCTCCGCATTGCCAGCATCGACCCCGCGCGCACCCTCCGCGAAGAATAAAGAAATTGAGTATTTTCCTGGTTCAGAAAATCACTGTTTCCCCGCGACCGGCACCCACGACATTCCATCTACTCCCGGCGTCAACTCAATCGGTTTCTGCAATTCCCACGTGTGCAAGTCCAGCACGTCAATCTTTCCCGCGCCCGTTCCGCTCAAATACGCGAATTCTCCTCCCGGCCGAATCAAAATCTCCGACGCGCCTGCCGAGATTTTCAGCGTGTGGGCCACTTTCCTCGACTGCAGGTCAATCACATACGCATCGCTGTTTCGGTTCAGCGTCACCAGCCACCGTCCGTCCGGCGTCGGCTCCGACGCATACACCGGACTCGGCACCATGATCCAATCCGCAATTTTGTTCGTCGCTAGGTCAATCACCGCGATTCGCGCCGCATCCTGATCGTGCGTGAACACGCGCTTGCCATCCGGTGAAATCGAAATCCGCTGCACCATCTTCGCCACCGGAATCGTCGTCACGAGGCTGCGCTTCGCCAGATCCAGCACGCTCACGCTCCCCGCGCCTACGTTCGCCGTGTAGGCTCGCCGCCCGTCCGGCGAAATCACAATCATGTGCGATTCTTTCTGCCCCGTCGGAATTTCCGCGACGATTTTCTGCGTGCCCGGGTCAATCACGTCCACCGCATTTCCAAGTTCTGCAGTCACGTACAGCATTCCGTCCGGTCCCCACTCCGCGCGATGCGGCCGCAGCGGCTTGCCGAGATCAATCGTGGCCGCGAGCTTCCGTTCTTGCAAGTCGACTACGTCAATCGTGCTTCCGTCGGTTCCCGGCCTGCCCACGCCGGAATTTCCATAAATCGGCACGTACGCAAACCGCCCGTCTTTCGAAACCATCACTTCGTGGCCATTCACTCCGACCACCACTTTCGCCAGTTCCTTCCGCTCGTCGGGATCCACCACAAGCACGGTGTGCTCCTTCTGATTGGCCACCACCAGCAGCCCGCCGCTCGCCGGCCCCGCTTTCACGTTGCGCACCGCCACCAAGCTCCCGATCCCCAGTATCGCCACCAACAAAACCAACAAAACTTTTTGCCTAACCACAAGACACCTCACTCCTTAAGTTTTTTCTTCCCAACCTCATTCAAAAACCGCTTCGGCCTGCCTCCCTCTCGCTTCTTGGAATCTTCAGCCTCTTGCCTTGCTCTTTCTTCTCCCCGTCATCTTCTTCACCGCTCTTTGGTTTTGCCCGCTCTTCTGCCGTGTCATTCCCCGAGTACCCAGCCCCGCGCCTTTTCCGCTGCTAATCCCCTCGCGCATTTTCTTCGGCAATTTCGTCAGAATCATTTCATACGACTCGCGCAGCAGCCCAGCAAGTTCCTCTCCGCCTATCGCGTCCCGCGTCTGCAGCGCCACCCATTGCGCCCGCGCCAGGTACGGCGCCGGAATAATATCCTGCCGCTCCGTCAACTCCGCAAACTTTTCCGGCGCCGCTTTGAATGACAGGCAAACTGGCGCCGGCTCGAGTGGCGTTACCGCATACATTTTCCCGCCCACTTTGAACACCAGATCGCAGCCCCATTGAATCTGCTCGGTCGTTCCCGGAAACGACAGGCACACCTTGCGCAACCATTCCGCGTCCATTCGCCGAGTCTATGCCAGAAGCAGGTCCTCGCTCAATCCATTCGAACCCTCAATGCAATCCCTAATCCGTTTCCCTTTCTGGCCCCCGGCACTGCTCTATCTGCGGCATAAACCCTTTCAGCGTGGTTTTCCGCACAGGCAACCTCTCAGCCGCGTCCTACTTACATCGCATTTGCTTTCGAATCAAACACTTAGCGTTCTAACCGTCTGGCCCGTCACTTGCCCATTCCTCTCAGGTGCCGCCGCGGGCGCAAGGATTCCGTCCCTCCACCCTTTCGAAATGAGGGGATGCCTATGAGACCTTATCGAGATATCGCTACCGTCGCGGCCCTGCAAGTCCTTTGTTTCTCCTTTCTCGGCCATTTCGAACCCCAATTCTTTCTGCTTCATCTCTACCAAACCGTCATTTATATGGCGATCTTGATCCTGCTGTTTTACATGGACGATCGCTGGGCCTACATGATTGGCATGCTGGCTCCAGTCGCCTGGCTGAGCATGGTGTTCGCCACCGGCTTGCTCGGCGGCGCCACGCGCCAGGTTCTGCGCCTCACCCGCGGGCAAGGCGTGACCAACGAAGTCAGCTTCATCGCTGCCGTCGCCGCTGTGCTTTCCGTCCTGATGATTGTTTTCTGCGCGCGCCACTGGAAGCGCGAATACTCCGGCCTCGGAAAAACGGCCAGCACCTTCGCGATCAGCGTCGGCGTGGTCGCGCTCCATTACGGTATCCTGGCGATCTGGTTCTGGAACATGATTCCGACCCAGATCGCAAATGGATAAATCGAAGAAAACAACCCCGCTTCGATTTAAAACCAGAGGCCGGAGGAATTTTCCCCCCGGCCTCTGGTTTCTAAATCGATGCTAGTTCGTGTCGCTGGAGTGATTAGGCTTGACCCACCTCAGCAGAAAAAATTGCCGCTGTTGGTCTTGCGCCCAAGCGATTCAAGCTAAAACTTGTAAACGAGGCCGGCCTGGATTCGCGCGTTATTCCAGCCCGTCCCGAAGAAGTGCGTCCACAGATACTCTGCCTGGATCACGCGAACGGAAAAGCGGTCGTTATACTTGTAGTCCACCCCGCCGCCCAGCGTCAACGCGAAGGTGTTGGCGGATGCCCCTCCGATGCTTTCATGCTGGCCGCCAATCAGCAACTGGCCGAACGGCTCGAGTCTGCTGGTATTCCGGTAGGTCACCCGCGGCCCGAACATGTAGTTGAAGTCATGACCGCCCACGCCCGACGGCAAGCCGGTCTCTTTGCAATAGCCCAAGTCGCCTACGCCGCCAACCCAGTCTTTCACGTTGTAAGCGAGATTCACATCGAAGCCGTGGCAGCCCCTTCCCCCGGGATTCAGGTGCAAGTACTGGTAGCCCACAAAGAAGTCCGTTTTGGATACCGTTCCCTGCGCCATCGCCGGGGCTGCGACGAACAGGCCGAGCACCATCAGAACGACGAAGTTACGCATTTTCCCTCCCTGGTTGAGTTAGCTTGCCGTTTTATGTTTCCAGGGTGCCGCCCCTTGAAACAACTCAAGCGCACTCCTTGTTTCCTTTGTTGCAACCGGGCCGGAGGGTGGGTCCCGGTCCACTGTGAGACTGCATTCGTTGAGACATCGAGCTTACACCAAGTCGCTTCGTAACCCTGCCTTGTTTTCCACAGCCCGAGCCTCCGCCAATTCCCTGCGGACATCCCGCTTGCCCTGAGCGCAGTCGAAGGGAACCCGGTCGCGTGCTTGCCCGCGGTGAGCGGGCATACCAGAACACTTCTCTATCGGCCGATTTTCGAGTTTCGATCTTCGAATTTCGCGCGCCATTTCTCCAGTCCTTCGGTTTGAAACTTACAACATAAAACTTACAAAACTTTCCACGCCGCGATGCGCAATCGCCGGTAATCCAGCACCCAATTCCCGTCGTGAAACAACTCGCTCCGGCACTGCCGCTCCACTTCGCGAATCCATCGCTGAGCGTCCGCTTCGCCCATCTTCTCAACGAACGTCTGCCGAAACACGCGAATCCAGTTTTCCAGCCCGCGCTCGCCCTCTTCCAGCACCGTCGGCCGGTCGAAGAGCGACGCGTCCCGCACTTCCAAGCCGTGCTTTTCGAGCAACCCCGCGTACTCCGCGACACTCGGGTAAAACCACGGGCTCATTCCGTCAGGTTGCCGCATTCCCAGGGCCTTGAACGCCCGCTGAAATCCCGCCACGAGCCTTTGGATGTTTCCCCTGCCGCCGAACTCGGCCACAAACCGTCCGCCGGGCTTCAGCGCCCGCGCCACTCCCGCGATCACTTCGTCCGCTTCGGGAATCCAGTGCAGCACCGCATTGGAAAACACGGCGTCAAAGCCCGTTTCGGGAATCCTGCCTGCCTTGGCTGTAGTGCCCGCCCCGATCCTTCCGCCCGCCGCGTTCCCCCTTTCCGCGGCGTCCGCTACCACCGCTTTGTCCGCCCTGTCCGCCCTATACAACTTGGACTGTAGCTCCCTTGCATCCATCACCTCGAACCGCAGCGCCGGGAATTTCTTCCTCGCCTGCCCAATCATTTCCTCGGAGCGGTCCAGTCCCAGCACTTCCGCGCCTCTCGCGGCAATTTCCGCCGCCAAAGCTCCCGTCCCGCAGCCCAAATCCAGGATGCGCTCACCCGCCTTCGGCGCCAGCAGCTCCACCAGCCCCTTGGCCTTCTCATACACGAAGGCATGCTTCGCGTCATACTCCGTGGCATTCCACTGATTGGTCATGTTGGTCGTGGGGATCCAGTGTAGTGCGGAAGCGTTACCAGAGGAAGTTAACAGCCGACAGGCTACAGGCAACCGTGTGGAAAGCTCGCTGACTCGTTCGGCGCGAACAATGGAGACAAATCATTTCGCGGATCAGCGCATCAGGTAGGCAGTCGATAGTATCAGATAGCATTCTGATTCGGTTAGCGACGAAGGAGAAATCACGGCAACGCCGGCCGGCGCAAGAGGCGAGTCCACCAGGTGATCAGGCGGCGAGTTCTTTCACGAGGGCTTTTCCTTTGCGGAACCAGGGGCGTTGGTGGCGCTGCATGTAGCGGGGCAGGGTGCGCTTCTTGGCCAGGAGTTTCTGCGCCCATTCGCGAGCTTCGTCGCGGCGGTTGGCGGTCTTCAGGAAGCTGGCGTAGTTGTAGAGCGTTTCGGGGGTGGTCGAGACTTGCGTCACTTCGGCGAAGAGCGGCTCGGCGCGCTGTAAATCTCCGGTGCGCGCGTAAGCATCCGCCAGGAGTCCCGCGGCGCGGTAGTAATCGAATTTGCGGTCGCCCGCAACCACGCGCTCAAGGTCGGGAACCGCGGCGGGAAGATCGTTCAGCGCCAGGGAACACTGCGCGCGCGAATAAAACGTGTAGATGGAATCGCTGCGTGCCTCGATGGCTTTGGTGAAGGCTTCGCGGCCCTTCGCGTACTGGCCTCGGTCTTTATAGAGCTCGCCCAGCTCTTCGTAATTGGCGGCGGAAGGATTATCGAGGATATCGGTTTCGACTTTTTGGATGCGCGAGCTCCGGCCGAATCCTTGCATGGTGTGGCGGAGAAGCCCCAAGTCGGGAATGACTTCGGCGACGATGTACACGGCGGCGCCAAGCCATCCGAAGAACAGGATGACGAAGAACCAGTAGCTTTCCGGGCGCCGGCGCAGGAAATGGAGCAGCGCGAAGGCCTGCACCAGAAGTCCCCAGGAAAGATAGAAGTGACCCAAGCCGTGCATGGGCAGCCACCTTTGGGCAAACAGCATCGCTTGCTTTTCTGCGGCGGTCAAACGGAACGTCGTGCGCCTCGTTTGCCAGAGTAACGTGCCGGCCCTGCGGACACAGGCGTGCTGGGTTGCGGCCATTGCGTGGACGACTGATATGATGGACTTGCGTGAACCCGCTGCAGACGTTAAGCTTGGCGCTCGGCGCCGGATTTTCTTCCGGGCTGAACCTCTACGCAACGGTGGCTACGCTCGGACTGTTGCAGCGCTTTGGAGTGATTCATCTGCCGGCATCGCTCGAAGCGCTGGAGCATCCTTGGGTGATTGGCGTCGCGGGGGCGTTGTACCTCGCCGAATTTGTCGCCGACAAAATTCAATACGTCGACACGATCTGGGATCTGATTCACACGTTCATTCGACCGCCAGCCGCGGCAGTGCTCGCGTACAGCGCAGCCGGAGTCTCGGGACCGGAGTGGCGCTGGGGTGCGGCGTTGCTTGCCGGCGGCGTGGCGCTGACGTCTCATGGAGCGAAAGCAAGCACGCGCGCGGCGGTTAATTTGAGCCCCGAACCGTTCAGCAATTGGACGCTGAGCTTAGGGGAAGACGTTTTGGCAGTGTGGCTGTCGTGGCTGGCCAGCGTGCATCCCATCGCGACGGCGATTGTTGTTGCGGCGCTGCTCACGCTGAGCGCGTTCCTGACCTATCACTTGGTGCGCTTCGCGAGGCGCGCTGTCCACCGAATGCTCGATTACTACTTCAAGTAAAGCGCGAGCCAGTCGAGAAAAGTTTTGTACCAGAACTGCGCGTTTTGCGGCTTGAGCACCCAGTGGCCTTCGTCGGGGAAGACGATGAGTTTTGATGGCACGCCCTGGCGTCGGAGCGCGCTGAAAAATTCGAGCGATTGCGTGTACGGAACGCGGTAGTCGCGTTCGCCGCAAATGACGAGCGTCGGCGTTTTGAATTTGGCGAGTTCGCCTGCGTAAGTGACGGGAGCCCACTTGCGATAGCTTTCGGGATTCCACCACGGCGTGCCTTGCATGTCGTGCTCTTCGAACCAAAGCTCTTCGGTCGCATACATCGCGACTTTGTCGTACACGCCGGCATGGCTGATGATGGCCTTGAAGCGTCCGGTGTGCGTGGCAATCCAGTCGGCCATATAACCGCCGTAGGAGCCGCCGGCTGCAGCCATTCGAGTGCCGTCGATGAACGGATATTTTTTCAGCGCGAAGTCCACGCCGTCCATGACGTCGACGTAGGCTTTGCCGCCCCAGTCGTTGGTAATTTCGTCGGTGAATTTCTGGCCGTAGCCAGTCGAACCGCGGCGATTGATCATCAGCGTGACGTAGCCGGAGGCAGAAAAAACTTCTGCGTTCCAGCGGTAGCCCCAGGCGTTCGACCACATGGTTTGCGGCCCGCCGTGGAGCAACACGAGCAAAGGATATTTTTTCGCCGCATCGAATTTCGGCGGGCGAATCAGCATGGCTTGCACTTTGGTGCCTTCGGCGCCGTCGAACCAAAACGTTTCCGGAGGATTCATTTCAAGCGCCGAGAGGATCGCGTCGTTGTGATGTGTGAGCTGGCGCGCGTTTGTGCCGCCGCTCGCAGCAGCAAAAACTTCCGCGGGCATGGTTAAGCTGGTGCGCTCGAACGCCAGAGTTTTGCCGTCGGCGCTGACGGAAATCGCGGAGTTATAGGCATCGGCGAGGATTTTTTTCGGCTCAGCTCCGGCGCGAGCGGCCATCGCGTAGAGCGGCTTCTGCGTTTCGTTTTCTGCGGTGAAGTAAATCGTCTTGCTGTCGTCGGACCAGGCGAGTTCGTAAGCGCTGCGGTCGAAGCCTTCGGAGAGATTCTCGATCTTGCCGGTCTGGCGGTCGTAAAGCATTACGCGCCAGCGGTCGGATTCATATCCCGGAGTGAGCTGCGCGTGATAGGCGATGTATTTGCCGTCGGGCGAATACACCGGCTCGCCGTCGAAACCCGGCTGCGTGGTAATGGGCTTGATTTCGCCGCCGGCCACGGGCACGGTAAACAAATCTCCGTTCGTGCTAATCGCCTCCATCTTGTCGGTGACGGCGGTGAAGCACATTTCTTTGCTATCGGGAGAGAAGTTGATATCGCCTGAGTCGCCGCGCTGATCGGGAGGAACGTCGTAATCGGCGCCGGGAGTGAGGTTACGCGGAGCAGCGCTGCCATCGGCGGGGACGACAAACAGCTGGCTGCGCTTGCCATCGTTCCAGTGGTCCCAGTGGCGATAGAGAAGATGCTCGGCGAGGTGGGCCTTCACTTTGTTCTTTTCTTTTTCGGCGTCACGCTTGCTGTTGCAGTCGTCGTCCTTACAGTCGGGGTAAACAAAAGAAGTGAAGGCGATGGTTTTTCCGTCGGGCGACCACTTCACATTGTCGGCGCCCGTGGACAATTTCGTTAGGCGCTGCGCTTCGCCGCCTTCGAGCGAAAGCAAATAGACTTGCGCTTCGCCGCTGCGCGAAGAGAGAAACGCAATCGTTTTTCCGTCGGGGGACCATGCGGGCGAAGAATCGCGACCACTTTGCGTGAGTTGCTGCGCGGCTCCACCGGTGGTGGGAACCATCCAGATGTTGGAGGCGTTGCGGTTGGCGTCCATGTCGGGTGTCGCAACGGTGTAGGCGACCCATTTTCCGTCGGGAGAAATGTGCGGTTCGGCGACGCGATGCATTTTGATCATGTCGTCGAAGGTGATGGGATGCCCGGCCACCTCCTGCGCTGAGATTTCGAATCCACATGCCAATGCCAGCGCACAGACAACGCCAATTCGCAGGAAAATGCCTTTCATTCCTCTCTCCCTTGAAATGGAAGTGTGAAGAGTCCCTCTAGAACTGCGGATGATGTCACGTTTCCGGCGCGAATCCAAGAGCGCGGTGCCGCGCCCAGAGCCAATTGGCGAAGGCGAGCGCAGCGGTGATGACGATGACGATAAATTCTCCGCGATGCGTGCGCGTGACGAGCACGACAGCAAAAAGAAGAGCGAGCGCGGAAAAGAAAATTCCGCCGGGCAGGCGGAATGCATTTGCGTGCGGACGTTTTTTGCGCAGCAAGGGCAAAGCGGCGGCGACGGAGCCATAAACGAAAAGACGCGCCACACTAGAGAGAAGAGCGTTCGAGCGAAAGCCACCTACGATGGAAAAAATCAAGAGCAGCGCAGCAAAAATCACGATGGAAACGTGCGGCGTGCGAAAGCGCGGATGAATCCTCCCGAAGAAAGCGGGAAAATCGCCGCGTTCGCCCATGGCAAAAGTGATGCGCGGGGTGTGCAGGACGTTGGCGCTAAGATAGCCGTAGGCGGAGAGCAAGGTCCCGGCAGCAACGATGTGGACTCCGAGGGACGGAAGAAACTGCCGAGCAGAATCCACCGCTGGAGCGGCAGACGAAGCGACATTGGCGACGGTGTGAACCACGAGATATTGCACGGCGACGAACAAAAGCGTGGTTGCCAAGATGGCGGCAAACAGCGCGATGGGTATATCTTTGCGCGGCTCGCGCGTCTCGCCGGAGACAATGAGCGCGGCTTCGAATCCTCCGTAGGAATACAACATGAGGAGAATGGCTTCAAACCAGTCCTTAGCGGCGGGAGATGCGGCGCCCGGAGTTACGCGTATGGCGGGATGCAGAGCAAGGGCGACGAGGCCGGCGACCACGAAAAAAACGAGCAAACCGATCTTGGTGGCCGTGAAGAAATCGCTTAGGTGTTTTCCGCCTGTCACGCCGCAATAGTTTACGACCGCGAGGAATCCGATGAGGACGGTGAGGACGCCGGCCCGCGGGAGCGGCATTTTTACGGCGGGTAGAAGTTCACCGAGGTAAATGATGAAAAGATTTGCGACCGCCGATGCCGCAGCAATCCGCGTGAGCCACAACAGCCAGCCATTCTGGATAGCGAGAAAGCGTCCGAAGGCAGCGTCGGCGTAGAGGTACGGACCCCCGGTTTCGCGAAATTGGGAGGCCACTTCGGCCAAGCACCCCGCAATGATGGAAACTCCGGCAAATGCAACGAGAAAGCCAAAGGGGCTCCATTTGCCGAGCCGCGCGGCCAGCAGCGCGGGCAGGCCAAAAATACTGGCGCCGATCATGGTGTTGACCATGAGCGCCGCGAGGCTCCAGCGGCCGATGGTGCGAACGAGCCCGGTTTGGGGTTTAGTCAAATGAGATTCCGCCTGTACTCGATGAAGAGATGTTACGAGAACAAAACCTGCGCAAGGCTAGCATAGGATTCTGCGACGAACGCAAAAGATTTCGCTCTGTCAATACAGCTAGCGTCCTCATGAGTTGAGAAATCCTCTGGCCGCAACGGACGCGGCCTCAGGATGACCAGGACTGGGCTGTTGATGAGGGCGAGTCTGCTACAATCTTGCGGCGGATTGGACATGCCGACGAGCGGACTCTTCTCCCGAAATCTCAAAAAGACGTTCCCCATTGCTGCGCGCGGGGAAGGCTGCTGGATTATCGACGAAAGCGGCCGCAGGTATCTGGACGCGGCGGGCCAGGCAGCGGTGGTGAGCATCGGCCACGGCGTTGCGGAAATCGGGCAAGCGATGGCGGAGCAATCCGCGCAGCTTGCGTTCGCGCACACCTCGCAATTTCACAACGAGCCGGCGGAAAAGCTTGCAGTACGGCTGCTCGCGCTGGCTCCAGCAAATTTCCGCAACGGCGGGCGCGTTTATTTTACGTGCGGCGGCTCGGAAGCGACGGAAACGGCGATCAAACTGGTTCGCCAATATCACGTGGAGACCGGGCAGCCGGAGCGCTACCGCGTCATTTCGCGAAGGCAGAGCTATCACGGAAGCACGCTCGGGGCGATGAGCGTCAGCGGGAACGTAGCGCGGCGCGCGCCGTATGCACCGCTGATTCCCGAGTGGGGACACATTGCCCCTTGTTTTTGCTATCACTGCCCGTTTAACAAAACCTTTCCCGAGTGCGAACTGGCCTGCGCGGCGGATCTAGAGACGTTTGTGCGGGAACATCAGACGGAAACGGCGGCGGCATTTATTTTCGAACCGCTAGTGGGGGCGACGCTTGGCGCGGCCGTGCCGCCGGATGGCTACGTGGCGCACATCGCGGAGACGTGCCGCAAAAATGGCATCTTGTTAATTGCGGACGAAATCATGACCGGAATGGGCCGCACCGGAAAACCCTTCGCCGTGCAGCATTGGGGCATCGAACCCGACCTCATTTTGGTGGGGAAGGGAGTGGCCAGCGGATACGCGCCGCTCGGGGCTGTGCTTGCTTCGGCGCGGGTCGTGGACGCGATTGAGGGAGGATCGGGGACGTTCACACACGGTTTTACCTATCAGGCGCATCCGGTCTGCACGACGGCGGGGAATGCGGTGCTCGATTGTCTAGAAACGCATCAGCTTTTCGAAAGGGTCGGGACGGCGGGAAAGAAATTGCGCGAAACGCTAGCTCGCGTGGAAGGGCATCCGCACGTTGGCGACATTCGAGGAATGGGGCTGCTGGTGGGCGTGGAATTCGTGAGAGACAAGGCCACGCGCGAGCCTTTTCCAAAATCCGAGAACATGGCCGAAAGAATCCGGCAGGCGGCCACGGCGGAGGCCGTGTTGACCTATCCGACGCAAGGCTGCGTGGATGGCCATCGCGGCGATCACATTTTGCTTGCGCCGCCGTTCACGATTTCCGAGCAAGAGTGCGCGCTCGTGGGGCAGGCATTGGTATCGGCACTGAAAAAAGTGTTTCCGTCTTGAGTTAATGGATTTTGTTCGGCTTGTGGAGACCCAGCCGCCCATGCGAAAAATCTCTTTGGCCGCGCCCGTTAGTTTCTTCGTGGTGCTCATTTTCTCAGCCACATTTACTTCACTGCGTTCTGCGCAGCACCAGAAAACTCCTTCCTCTTCCGCGCCAATTCGGGGTTTTGTAGCGGCTCATGCGGTCGCCGAGCACCGGCTCGAAGCGGAATTTCAGGCCATTCCGTCCCCAGAGAAAGCGCGCGAGTGGCATCGGACACTAACGGCGGAACCCCATCCTGCGGCGTCCGACCGAAACAACTACCTAGCGGATTTCATTGCAGACGAATGGCGAAAGCAAGGCTTGGAAGACGTGGCCTTGCGGCGGTACGACGTGCTGCATTCGAAGCCACGCAGCGTTTCGCTGGAAATGACCACCCCGGTGCATTACACGGCGACACTGCGCGAGGATCCGTACGAAGTCGATCCCGATACCAAAAATCCCGCCGTTTCCGGCGCCTATTTTGGATACTCCGCTTCCGGCGAAGTGACCGCGGAAGTGGTCTACGCGCACAGCGGGAATCCCGAAGATTATGATTTGCTGCGAAGGAACGGAATCAGCGTCAAAGGAAAAATCGTGCTGGTGCGCTACTCGAATCCGTACAGCTATCGCGGTTTCAAAGCGCTGACGGCGGAGCGCGAAGGGGCGGCGGCCTTGCTGATTTATTCCGATCCCGCGGAAGACGGCTACGCACGCGAAAAGGTATTTCCGGATGGGCCGTGGGGGCCGGAGAGCCACATCCAACGCGGCGCGATCACTTACGACTACATTGTGCCGGGCGATCCCACAACGCCGGGCTGGGCTTCTGTTCCCGGCGCGAAGCACATCCCGCCGGAAGAAGCGCGATCACTACCGAAAATTATTGGGCTTCCTCTTTCCTGGCACGACGCGAAGCCGCTGCTGGAAAACATGAATGGGCCCGAAGTGCCCAAGGATTGGCAAGGAGCCCTGCCCATCAAGTACCGGATGACCGGCGGGGTGACGGCGCACGTGAAAGTGGACATGGACACGAGCCTGCAGCCTTACACGGTGGTGGAGGGGCGCATTCGCGGGACCGAGTGGCCAGAGGAATGGGTATTGCTGGGGAATCATCGCGACGCCTGGGTATTTGGCGGGGTCGATCCTTCGAGCGGCACAGCTTCGATGCTGGAGCTGACCCGCGCGCTCGGCGAACTCAAGCAGCGCGGAATCCGGCCGCGGCGCACGGTACTGGTTTGCAGCTGGGACGGGGAAGAATACGCGCTGACCGGTTCGACGGAGTGGGGTGAACAGTTTGCAGACGATCTCAAGAAAAAGCTGGTGGCGTACTTGAATGTGGACGAGTCCGTAGCGGGAGCGGCGACAACCGCTGGACCGGAAGGACTGAGCTTTTCGCCTTCGGCGGTGGCGTCGCTGGCGCCGATGCTGGTGGAAGCTTCGAAGGACGTGCGCGCGCCTTCCGGAAAATCGCTTTATGAAGCATGGCGAGCGACGAGCAGACGCGATACAAATGCCAGCCAGCCGCCGCTCGACAGCGGGCTGGTCGAAACGCGCATCGGCAGCGGCTCCGACCACACGGTGTTTCTGAATCATCTGGGCCGTCCGGTGATCAACCTGGGATTCACCGGCGATTACGGCGTGTACCACTCGATGTACGACGACCGTTACTGGATGGAGCATATTGGCGATCCAACGTTCGAATACCATGTCGCGCTGACAAATATCTGGGGGCTCGTGGCGCTGCGGCTGGCGAACGCGGATGTGCTGCCGTATGACTTTGGGTTCAACGCGTTGGCGCTGGATCATTTTCTTTCCGAGACGGAGGTCAGGAACAAGATTGACACACACAAGGTGAGATTGAAAAAGCTCCACGAACGCATCGGGGAATTTCAAAAAGCGGGCAATGAGCTGAGCAAGGCCGTGGAAAAGGGACTTGCTGCTGGCGGGAATTCCGCAGAGAAAATGGAGCGACTCAACCAGCAGCTTCTGCAAGTGGAATCGAACTGGCTCCATCCTGATGGGATTCCGGGACGGCCGTGGTTCCAGCATTTGATTTATGCGTCGCGCTACACCTATGCGCACCTCGAATTGCCTGGACTGACAGAAGCCGTCGAAAAGGGAGACTCGAAGGTGGCGTCCGAACAAGAGGCGCTACTCGAGCGCGCGCTGCAGAAGAACATCGAGTTGCTGCGCAGAGCAAAGGATCCCTGGGAGAAAAACAATTGAAGAATCGTTTCCAGCTCTTGCGCTGTCTGCTGCTGATGTCTTGCTTCGTTTTTGCGTCAGCTCCTGCTTATGCGCAACAAGCGGCGCATGCAAAGCCACGGGCGCGCGACCTCGGCGTGCCGTTTGAGGGCATCCCAGGGCCGCTGAACGCAATCACAGACGTTGCGGGGGTCGTCGTGGGGCATACGACGGTGATTTCGGGCGAAGGCAAACTTCAAGTCGGCAAAGGGCCGGTGCGAACGGGCGTGACTGCCGTTCTACCGCGCGGGAAAAATTCCATTCTTGATCCCGTGTTTGCAGGGTGGTTCTCGCAGAACGGCAACGGGGAAATGACGGGTACGACGTGGGTGGAAGAATCGGGATTCCTCACCGGCCCGGTGATGATTACCAATACGCACAGCGTGGGAGTGGTGCGCGACGCGGCAATCCAATGGCGCGTCACGCATGGGCAAGGAGGCCCGGACGACGACTGGTGGTCGCTGCCAGTGGTGGCGGAAACCTGGGATGGCTGGCTGAACGACATCAACGGATTTCACGTGAAGCCGGAAGATGCACTGCACGCGATTGACTCGGCACATACCGGGCCAGTGGAAGAAGGCAACGTGGGCGGCGGCACGGGAATGATTTGCAACGAATTCAAAGGGGGAATCGGCACGGCTTCCAGAAAGCTGAGCGCGAGAGAGGGAGGCTACACGGTGGGTGTGCTGGTGCAATGCAATTACGGAAGAAGGCCGAATCTGCGCATTACCGGCGTGCCGGTTGGGGAGGAAATCCCGGAGGAGCGCCCGTACACGTCAGCGTCGTTCAGCGACACTGATCATGGCTCCATTATCGTTGTCGTGGCGACCGATGCGCCCTTGCTTGCCCATCAATTGAAGCGCATAGCGCGGCGCGTCACGCTGGGGCTCGGCCGCCTCGGAAGCGCCTCGGGAAATGGGTCAGGAGACATTTTCATTGCGTTTTCGACGGCGAATTCCGGCGCGGCGAAGCCTGCTGCGCTGGCGCAACTCACGATGTTGCCCAACGACCTGATGAATCCGGTCTTCGAAGCTACGGTGGAAGCGACGGAAGAAGCCGTCGTGAACGCGATGGTCGCGGCGGAGACGATGACAGGGATTGACAACCACAAGGTGATTGCGCTGCCGCATGACAAGCTGCGCGAAGTGCTGAAGAAATACAACCGACTGGCCCAATGAGCGAAGTTAAAGCGCACGACTACAAGAGCGACTTATGATCCTTCTGATTATAGGTGGGCTCTCACTGGCATCCCCCGATCCGGTCAGACTATCGGCTATCTTAACCCTTACGCCATTCCGACGCATACCTAACTTGCCGCCGTAGCGACCCGAGAGTTGTAGCTAATAGGTTGCATATGCCAAGGCCGACGGAGGTTGGCTATGTTCCGGAAACCTCTACTTCCGCTATTGTTCGTTTTCTCAAGCGCGTGGATCATCGGTTGCGGCGCGCAGAAGGACATTGAAGCCGCTTCCGTGGCCGTGGCGCAATTTCATGGCCAGCTCGACCATCAGGATTACCGCACCATTTACAAAAACGCAGACGAACGGTTCCGGGGAGCGAGCAAGCAAAATGATTTCTTCGCGCTCATAACCGCCATCCATAACAAGCTCGGGACCGTGCAGCGATCTTCGCGGCAGGGCTTCTTTGTGAACTTTAACACTTCCGGAACAAGCATCCGGCTGACGTACGCGACGAAATTCAGCGGCGGAGACGGGCAAGAAGAATTCCTCTGGAGCAAGAGCGGTGATAATTTTCGGCTTCTCGGCTATCACATTAATTGGAATGCGCTGATTTCGAAATAGGGCGCAGGCGGGCGTTAAGGCACGGGCACGGCGGTTTTGCGAGGCGGATTGAAGAAGGGAAGGGGAACAACCTTCGCGGAGACGGTGTGGCGCGCAGCTTCGACGGTCATTTCCATGCTGAGCGAAGTTCCCGGCTTGGAGCTTTCGCGGCTGACGGAAGCAAGCGCGATCATCTTCTTTAGCGTAGGAGACCAGGTGGTTGAGGTGGCTTTACCGGCTTGGCGGCCGCCGCGATACACGGGCACGGCGATGCGCGACGCCATGCTGGGCACCTGAGGCGCCATCTTCAACTTGTCGTAGAGGGCTTCCACTTCGTTCCAATTGATTGCGAGGCCGACAAGCGCGCGCTGAGAGCCCTTTCTTGCTTCGTGGGCCAACGCCTCGCGGCCGACGAAATTTTCTTTCCTTAAATCCACCAATTTCCCGAGACCAACCTCAAAGGGCGAATATTTTTGCGATTCGATGAGCGCTTTTTTGCTGGAAATGTAGTCGACTTCGATGAGGATGAGTCCCGCTTCGATGCGGGCGATGTCCAGAGCGATCATGCCGGCGGGATGAATGTCGAACGCTTTGCCCTTGGCGACGAGCGCGTCCCAGACTTTCACGGCGTCAATCCAGGGCATCCAGATTTCGAAGCCCAGGTCGCCCGTGTAGCCGGTGCGGGAAATGTCCACGGGGACACCGGCGATTTTTCCACGAGTGAGGCGAAAATATTTCAGGTTGTCGATGGGGGCGTCGGTGACAGTGCGCAGGAGCCGACCAGACATGGGCCCTTGGAGCGCAAGAGCGGCAGTCTGCTCGGAAATGTCTTCCATGGATACGTCGAGGGCCAGCGCATTTTGCCGGAACCAGCGCAGACTGGGATCGGCGGCGGTCCACCGATATTCATTTTCGCCAAGGCGCGTGATGGTGCCGTCGTCAATGACTTTGCCTTCCTGATCGCACCAGCAGCAGTAGATGACTTGATCCACCGCGACTTTGTTGATGTCGCGGCAGATGACGCGGTTGACGAACTTCGTGGCGTCGCGGCCGGTGACGCGGTATTTGAAGAGCGGAGAAATGTCGATGAGCGCGGCGGAGTTGCGAATGGCGTTGTACTCGTGCTCATGATGCATCTCGTAGACGCTGACGGTGTAATAGCCCGACCACTCGCGGTAATTCAGACTTTCGCACAGCGCCAAGGTGCGCTCGTGAAAGGCAGTTCCGACCGGCACGCTTCCTCCCCTATCGAAATATACTATAGCCGCCAGACGTGTTAGTCGTATCCCGATAAGTGGCGAGTTGGACCAGAACTTAGGCTGAGCCCAGCCGAAGCTGGCATCGCGCCTTTCCCCACAACGCGTTGAGGCTCACAATGCGTATACCGAGCGTCGCTCCTTTTTCTGCTTACAGATGAGGACATCAAGAAGCTCGAATATTTCAACCTGGCGATTGACCAGGATCCCGGCTTCGCTCGCAGCTAGTGCAGAGCTGGCGCTCGTCTATTTCGCCACGGCTCTACCGGGACTGTCCACCGGTTGTGACATTCCAGAGAATCGAGAAAGCGATGCCGTGATAGCGCGGCAGCGGGTGAGGTAATTCAAAAATGGCAAGGTCGCGGCTCAGAGTGTATTCAGGTGCTGCTGGAGAAAGCTCAATCCGAGCCACGCACCAATGTCGACAAAAGGTCTTTTGCGCGTGCCCTTGTGCCGCATTCGGGGTGTCAGTAGAATGTGGAGTCTTTGCTTCCCGCATTTTTCTTATTGAGTCATACCGGAGCCAAACTGCATGGGGCAGCACTACGGCGCCATCGTCATCGGCGGCGGCCATAACGGGCTAGTCAACGCGGCGTACCTCGCCAAAGCGGGGAAGAAAGTAGTCGTTCTGGAGCGACGGCACGTGCTGGGCGGGGCAGCCGTGACCGAGGAGATCTTCCCGGGCTTCCTTTTTTCTGAATGTTCTTACGTGGTCTCGTTGCTGCGGCCGGAAATTATCCGGGAGCTTGATCTGCCCCGGCACGGACTGGAAATTTTGCCGTTGGACGGCACGTTTACTCCGATGCCGAACGGTGATTGCCTCTGGCGGGTAAACGATCATGCCAAAACGATGCGCGAAATTCGGCGGCACTCGCGCGTGGACGCTGAAGCGTACGAAGAATTCTCGAAGATGATGGTGCCGATCTGCCGGTTCGTGAAGCCCATCCTCTCGATGATTCCGCCGGATCCGACGACGCTCCATCCGCGCGACCTCAGGCAGCTCCATTTTCTGCTGCAGCGCTTCCGCGAACTTTCTTCCGACGAACGCTACACGCTGGTGCAGCTCATGACCATGAGCTCGGCGGATTTTCTCGACCAGTGGTTCGAAACCGATGTGCTGAAAGCCACCATGTCGGCGTCAGGCATCATCGGCACGTTTCTTGGAATTCGCTCGCCTGGAACCGCATACGTTTTGTTGCACCACTACATGGGCGAAATTGACGGCGCGTTTCGCTCCTGGGGCTTCAGCCGTGGGGGCACCGGAGCCATTTCGAACGCAATCGCTTCGGCCGCGCGCGAATTGGGAGCGGAAATTCGCACGAAAGCGCCGGTGACGAAAATTCTGACCAAGCACGGGCGTGCTTGCGGCGTGGTGCTCCAGTCCGGAGAAGAAATTTCCGCGGACGTGGTTTCGTCGAGCGTAGATCCGCATCTGACGTTCGAGAAGTTTCTCGAGCCCAGCGAACTTCCCTCCGATTTTCTTGAAAGCGTGCGGCACTACAAGTTCCGCGGCTCTTCCGGCAAGGTCAATCTTGCGCTCGACGCGCTTCCCAATTTCAAGTGCCTGCCCGGTCCCGGCACGCATCTTCGCGGAGCGATTTCCGTTTCTCCCGGCATGGATTACATGGAGCGTGCCTACGACGACGCGAAGTACGGCCACTACTCGCGCCGCCCGTACATCGACATGGTGATTCCAAGCCTGACGGATCCGAGCGTGGCGCCTCCGGGAAAACACGTTCTTTCGTGTTTCGTGCAGTACGCTCCTTATAAACTGGCTGAGGGCACATGGGACGAGCAGCGCGAAGCTTTCGGCAACAACGTCATGGATACGATTGCGGAGTACGCGCCGAACATCAAGGACATCATCGTCGGCAAGCAAGTGCTGACGCCGCTCGACCTGGAGCGCGAATTTGGCCTTACACAAGGAAATATTTTTCAAGGCGAACTCTCTCTCGAACAGCTTTTCTTCCTGCGGCCGGTCGCTGGATGGGCGTACTACCGCACGCCGATCCACAACCTCTATATGTGCGGATCGTCCACGCATCCGGGCGGCGGCATTATGGGCGCCAACGGGCGTCTGGCGAGCCAAGTCATTCTGAAAAACTCGAAGTTCGGCCTCTCTCGCGCGAAGGCGGCGAACTGAAATGCCGCTCGGACAGCGCGTGGTTCTCATCGGCGGCGGCCACAATGCTCTGATCGCCGCTTTTTATCTGGCCAAGGGCGGATTCAAGCCGCTCGTTCTCGAACGCCGCGAAATGGCGGGTGGCGGCGCCATCACCGAAGAGTTTTATCCCGGTTTTCGCGCATCCACGCTGGCGCATACGACAGGGCCGCTGCGCGCCGACATTGTGCGCGACATGCAACTCTACCGCTTTAGCTGCGAGATGCTTTCTCCTGATCCGCGCGTGTTCGCCCCTGCGCCGGAAGGCGGAGCGCTGTTTTTCTACAACCACGTCGCGAATACAGCGGCGGGCATCGCCCAGTTTTCAGAAAAGGATGCCCGGAAATATCCGGAATTCGCCGAGTCGCTCGAAGCCATTTCCGAAGTTCTCTCGCAGGTTGCTGCGATGACGCCGCCGGCGATCGACAAGCCCAGTCCCGAGGATTTCTGGAATCTTTTCAAAACGGGACGCGGCGTGCGCCGACTCGGAAAAGCGGGTATCTTCAACCTGTTCCGCTGGTCGCCCATGGCGGTTGCGGATTTTGTCGCGGAGTTCTTTGAAACAGAATTGCTCCGCGCGGTGATCGCAGCGCGTGGAATCTTCGGGAATGCGCTGGGTCCCTGGTCGGCTGGATCAACGGCAGTTCTGCTCCTTCGCGCCGCCGCGGATGCCCATCCCGTCGGTTCCGCTGCTTTTCCGCGGGGCGGCCTTGGCTCGCTCACCCGCGTGCTCGCCGAGTCCGCCAAGGAAGCGGGCGCGGAAATTCGTGTGGACGCGGAAGTTGCGCAGATTCGCGTCAAAGACGGCGCGGTCACCGGTGTTGTGCTCAAAAATGGCGAAGAAATCGCCGGAGAGGCCGTCGTTTCCGGCGTCGATCCGAAACGCACTTTCTTTCATCTCATTGATCCTTCCCAGCTCGATCCTGTCTTCGCGAATCGCATCAAGAATTTTCGCGCGAAGGGCAACGTGGCGAAGGTGAATCTCGCGCTTGGCGGTTTGCCCAGTTTTTCCGCGCTCGAGAGCCGCGAGGATGCATTGCGAGCCCTCTCCGGCCGCATTCACATTGGGCCGGACATTGACTACCTGGAGCGCGCCTTCGACGATTCGAAGTACGGTGAGATTTCCAAAGCGCCTTATCTGGATGCCACCATGCCCACGATTCTCGATCCGGCGCTGGCGCCCGACGGCAAACATGTGCTCTCGGTTTACGTGCAGTGCGCTCCGTACAAGCTGAGAGAAGGGCATTGGGACTTGCGGCGACGGGACCTCAGCTTGACGGTGATCAACGCACTTGGCGCCTACGCGCCGAATCTCTCCAGTTTGGTGGAAGGAGTGCAGGTCATCACGCCCGAGGACCTGGAAACCTGTTACGGCTTCACCGGGGGCCACATTTTTCACGGCGAGCTTGCGCTGGACCAGCTCTTCACCATGCGGCCGGTGCTCGATTGGGCGCGCTACAAGACGCCCGTTCGCGGACTGTTCCTCTGTGGTTCCGGAACGCATCCTGGCAACGGCTTGACGGGCGCTAGCGGCGCGAACGCGGCGCGCGAAATCATCCGCGAACTGCGATAGATCACTGAGGCAAGGCCTGCAGTTTCGTAGTTCCTGTGTAGAATGGTGGGCCTGAATCTGTGGAGGTAAAGAGTTCATGCCCTCGGAATATCTGCTCAAGACCGAACCTTCTGAATATTCTTTTGCCGACTTGCAGCGCGACAAGGTCACAGAATGGGATGGCGTTTCGAATCCTGTCGCGCTGAAGAATCTTCGCGAGATGGCCCCGGGCACTCGGCTCATTATTTACGAAACCGGTGACAAAAAAACTGCCGTCGGCACTGCGACCGTCGTCTCCGTAGATGCTTCCAACCTCAAGAATCCCGTGGTCACCATCAAGGCGGGAAAGCCTCTCGCGAAACCCACGACCCTGGCTCAAATCAAGTCCAATAAGCTCTTTACCCATTCGCCTTTGGTACGGCAGGGCCGTCTCTCGGTCGTTCCTCTCACCCCTGCCCAATACAAAGCACTGACTGGCGACTGATAGCTAAAACGCGCGTATGATGCGGAACGGCCCCAGGAGGCCGGTTTTCATGAAACGCTCACTTCTTCTTTTCGCCCTGTTCTTTGCCGCGCCGGCGTTTGCGCAGCAGCCGCCGGAAATCCGTTTCCACTCCGCGCCGGACTTTCTGCAGCTTCCCTCTGATCTCTACCTTGGCGAAGTCACCGGCGTGGCGGTCAATTCGAAAGGACATGTTTTTGTGTTCTCGCGTGGCAGCACCACGGGGCCCGCTTATGGCGCAGCCGCCGCGCAACTCCTGGAATTCGGCCCTGACGGAAAGTTTCTCCGCGAAATTGGCCATCATCTCTATGCTTGGTCGTTTGCACACACCGTAAAAGTCGACAAGGAGGACAACATCTGGGTCACCGACAAGGGCTCGGACATGGTGATCAAATTCAATCCCGAAGGCCGCGTCGCGCTCGTCTTCGGCCGCAAGCAAGAAGCTTCTGATGAAGGCACCGAACCGCTGAAGCACGTGAAGCCGCCGCTCCCCCCGGTGGACGGCATGTTCCGCCAGGTGACGGATGTCGCGTGGGATTCTGCGGGGAACACATACATCAGCGATGGCTACATCAATTCGCGTGTGGCGAAGGTGGATAAAGATGGCAATTGGCTGATGTCCTGGGGCGAGCCCGGCGCGGGGCCCGGCCAATTCAACACGCCGCACAGCATTGCGGTGGACACGCACGATAATATCTACGTCGCGGACCGCGGCAACCGCCGCATCCAGGTTTTCGATACTGCAGGAAGATTTCTTCGCCAGTTTGCGATTGACCTACCAACTCCTGCTGATGCGCGCCCCGCCATCGGCAATAAACCCAGCGCGACCACGGGCACGATGGCGCCGGGCGCGCCTTGGGCTATCTGCATTACGACCGGGCCAAATCAAGTTCTTTACGCCTCGGACGCTTTTCCCGGGCGCATTTACAAAATGACTCTCGACGGCAAGGTTCTCGGGGTCCTGGGGAAGTCCGGGAAACAGCTTGGCCAATTCGGCTGGATCCACGAGATTGCGTGCCCCAGCGAAAACGAACTTTTCGTCGCGGAACTTCTGAACTGGCGCATTCAGAAGCTGAACCTTGAGACGACACACTAGCTTAGCAGCTAGAAACCTCCGGGTGGCTCAAAATTATCTATTGGTTCCGTCACATCCTTCCTGACTGGCGCGGAACTGGGCGTTATTCAGACCAAATGGATGAAGAAAGGGAATTCCCCGGGCCAGAGTTTTGAGTGATATATCGAACCTGTGTTAATCTTTTCTCCCGCGCATGAATTCATTTTGGCGCTCGTAGCCCCGCAACTTTCATGGCAAATACTCTTCTTCCGATTCAAGCGGTAGCGCGCAAACTCGAAATTCCCGAAAAATATTTCGAGAAAATCGGCTCGGACAGCGGGAAGGTTCGGCTCGAACTTCTTTCCGATCCGGCCTTCAAGAAGCGCGGCAAACTCATTATCGTCACGGCGACAACTCCTACTGCAGCGGGTGAAGGTAAAACGGTTACCTCGATTAGCCTCACACAGGGCCTTGCGCATATCGGCAGGAAAGTGGTCATTACGTCCCGCGAGCCGTCGCTAGGGCCGGTTTTCGGCATGAAAGGAGGGGCGGCCGGCGGAGGGCTCTCGCAAATCGAGCCCAGCTCGAAGATCAATCTCCATTTCAATGGTGATTTTCACGCCATCTCTTCGGCGCACAACTTGCTTGCCGCGCTAGCGGATGCCCATTTGTTTCACGGCAATGACCTGCATCTCGATCCCGGGCAAATCACCTGGCCGCGCGCCATGGACATGAACGATCGCGCGCTGCGCCACATCCGCCTTTCGCTCGATAGCAAAAAGGAAGATGCCAATCGGCAGTCCGGCTTCATCATTACCGCGGCTTCGGAAATCATGGCCATCATCGCGTTGGCGCGGGACCGCAAGGATCTTCGCAAGAGGCTGCAAGCGATCGTTGTGGGCGTTACGCGGGACGGCAAGCCGGTTTGCGCGAAGGACCTTGCCGCGACGGGCGGCATGATGGCGCTGCTGAACGAAGCGATTCTTCCCAATCTGGCGCAAACCACAGATGGCACGCCCGCTTTTGTTCATGCGGGACCCTTTGGGAACATCGCGCATGGAACGAGCAGCGTCGTCTCGCAGGAAATGGGATTGCGCCTCGCGGATTATGTCGTGAACGAATGCGGGTTTGCTGCCGATCTTGGCGCGGAGAAATATTTCGATATTGTCATGCAGCAATCGGAAATCGTGCCGTCCACGGCAGTCCTAGTCACGACGGTGCGAAGCATGAAAAACCAGGGAAAAGGGGACTTTGAGCGCGGGCTGCCGAACCTCGGGAAGCACATAGAAATCTTGAAGGGTTTCGGCGTGCCAATCGTCGCGGCGATCAATCGCTTTCCGGACGATTCGGAATCCGATCTGAAACGGCTGGCGGCATATTGCGCGGGGCGCGGAGTTGCCAGCGCACTTTCGGAAGGCTTCGCGAAGGGGGGCCCGGGCGCGAAAGAGCTGGCGGAAAAGGTAGTCGCGACCATTGAGAAAAACCCTTCGCCTGCCGTTCACGCCCGGTATTCTTTTGATGAGCCGCTGACGGATAAGATCAAGAAAGTGGCACAAGAAATTTATGGCGCTAGCGATCTGAAATTCTCCGACGAGGCGGCTGCCAAACTGAAGCAATTCTCCGACTGGGGTTATTCGAAATTGCCGGTTTGCATGGCGAAGACGCAATACTCCCTGTCCGACAATCCTAAGCTGCTGGGCGCGCCCACCGGTTGGACACTCAACGTAACCGATGCTTCGCTTTCGGCCGGCGCTGGTTTTGTCGTCGTGATTTCCGGCAACATGATGCTAATGCCTGGCCTGCCGAAAGTTTCTCGCGCCGCCTCGATCGATGCGGACGATTCGGGAAAAATCGTCGGCATCTAAAGCAGACTTCCGGTGTTGCGTAGAGAGAGAAGCGGATGACGGCTGCATCGCCAAGCTTGGGTGGAGCGCGCGGTTCAGGAGAGAGTTTCATCGAACCAGTGATGATTCGCATCCCGGGGCAGTGCTTTTCGATGGGATGCGAAATAGGCCGCGATGACGAGAAACCGGTGCATCGCGTGTGGGTTGACTCGTTCGAATTGGCCGCCTACCAGGTGACGAATGCGGAGTACCAATGCTTTCTCGCGGCAACGAACGCTTCGGAGCCTCCTTTTTGGACAGATCCCAATTTCAATGATGCGAAAATGCCCGTGGCAGCCGTTTCCTGGAATGAGGCTATGGCTTACTGCCATTGGCTGAGTAAGGCGACAGGCAGGAGTTATCGCCTTCCAACGGAAGCCGAATGGGAATGCGCCGCGCGTGGCGGGGCGGAAAGCTCGACCTACCCCTGGGGCGATTCGCCCCCTGGGTCGCTTCCCGATTATGCGAACCGCTGGAGGAACGGGCCAGAGCCAGTGGGCCGGTATGCGCCTTACGCCTATGGGCTTTACAACATTGGTGAGAATGTGCACGAATGGTGCTCGGATTGGTATGACGCGGGTTACTACAGCGATTCACCGGAGCGGAATCCGCAAGGGCCTGCCGATGGAGTTCGGAAGGCTTCGCGCGGAGGGTCCTGGCGGCACCATATCAAAGTGAGCCGCAACTCGGCGCGCTCGAGCATTCCGCCAGCGTTTCAATATGCTGATTACGGTTTTCGAATCGCGTGTTCCTGCGCGGGTTGAGGCGACAAAAATCAGGCACCCGCACGAAGGCATGGTTCGGCGGAGAATCTCCTTTTGTTTAGAGGTGTTGTTTGCGCACCACAGTACGTTGGTACTATAGCGAGTGGCCTGAGCGGGATGAAACCATAGTATGCTTATGGGGCTGCCCTAATTTTGGGCAGTTGTCGACGGCCTTGATACTTCACCCCGCCGGCGTGTCGCTCGCGCCCTAGCGCACAAAGGACAACGGATTTGTCTTCTGCAGAGGACAGAACCTCTTCGACAGTTTTGCCTTCACAGGGGGCGTCGAACTCTGCCCCGGAAGAGTTTCGCGTCGAAGCGCACCAAGATGACAGAAATCAGCCTGGATCTTCCGCCCCTTCAGCCGACGGGCCAAGCTCAAACGTTTTGGGAGCGAACGACTCGCCTGAGATAGCGCCTGAGGATCCGGGCGAGGATGCGACCCCCCCGCTGAAAACAAAACCCCTTTCAAAGGTGAACGCCGTAGCTCGCGAAATCCCCGTGAAAGTCACGGGCGCGCGGGCGGGAGGCGCTTCAGAAGAACGCGATCTCTTCGCGGAATCAACTACGACCGTGCTGGTATTGGAGAAAGGCGCGATACTCCGGCTAACAGCCGCGGTGACGCCCCGACAACTCCTTTTCCTGACAAATGAAGAGTCGAAGCGCGAAGTGGTCACTCAAGTGATCCGGAAGCGCGTGCACCGTCCGACGGAGTGCTACGTTGAACTGGAATTCACGGAACCAGTGCCGGGATTTTGGGGCCTGGAATTTTCGGCGGCGACGGCCTTGCTTCCTAAAGACGCGAAGGTAATCGCAGCCGCGGAGTTGATCTCATCTGCGGAAACAACGGAAGACGAGCTTGAGGAAGCCGCCCCGCCCCCCAGTGCGGCGGAAGTGGAAGCGCTGAAGCGGGAAGTCGAGGCGCTACGCAGTCAATTGAATCTGCTTCAAACACAGCCGGAACCCGCGAAGAATGAATCCGCTGACACTATTCCCTATGCTCCCCCCGCTGAGCCGGCCGAGGCACCTGCACCGCCGCAAGCTGAGCCGCCTCGTTACGAATCGGAAAAAGTTGCCTGGGCGGAAATAACCGCGGATGCATTCCCCGAGGAAAGTGTGCCAAAGCCGGTCCGCACGAGCACGCCAGACCCGGTGGCGTTGCAGAAACCAGCCCTCGTCTTTCGCAAGTCACTGCCGCCGCGCAAACGGTCTTTCCGCGCACGAGGGCAATTCACTCCGGGCTTTCGAGCGGGAATGCTGCGGCTGGCCATTCTCAGCAGCATCCTGGCCGCTTTGGTCGGCACGGCATGGTACAAAGGTTGGCTTCCTGGGATACATCAGCCAAAAAAGATTTCGGTTTCTTCCTTGCCGGGCGGGGTCACGACCCCCGTAGCGGCGCCGCCGCTGCCGAGTTCCGTGTCTCTAGGCGCGGCACCACCCAAGACCAGTTCCGGGAACAACCCGTCAATTCCCGTCAAAGCGGCATCGCCTGGTACGGGATTGCCGGGCGAAAATTCGGCGGAGGCTAGTGATACCGAGAAGGGCATCAATTCCTCTCCTCACATTGTGGCAGTGGAGAAGCCCGTGAAAAGAGAAAGGGGCGAACCGCCCGCTTCGATAAAAAAGGCCGCCCCAGTTAACGCGTCGCCGACGAAAGTGAGTAATCCAGTCCCAACTTCTGGCTTGAATTCCTTCGACATTCCGCCGAAGTTGATCAGGTCGGAGAAAGCCATTGCTTCGCTGAATGATTTGCGGGACTTTGAAACCGGAGATGTGCTCATCGACGCGGTTATAGACAACGCGGGAAACGTCACATCGATGCGGGTGTTGCAGGGGCCTCCCTCTTTGCGCTGGCCAGCGTTGCAAGCGCTGAAAAATTACAAGTATGAGCCCGCACTCGAGAACGGCCGACCGGTGCCAGCCCACGTCACCGTCAAAATCAAGTTCCACTTTGAGTGAAAGTCCTTTCCTTCTTTTACTTCGCCACTTCAAAGACCAATGGGTGAATAGGTGCTGTGTGCTTGTGGGCAAGTTTGCAAGGGCGGTACAATGTTTTGACCACTCATTTGTTTTTCGATAGAGGAGAGTCGCCGTGGCCACCGCCGAACAGAAACCGCACATATCCGAGTTCACCAACGAGCCGTTCATTGATTTCTCCAAACCAGAGAACCGCAAGCGCATGGAAGAAGCTCTGAAAAAAGTGAAATCCGAATTCGGCCGCGAATACCCGATGTGGCTTGCCGGGCAAAGGGTAACGACACCGGAAAAGCGCAATTCCACGAATCCATCGCGCCCATCGGAAGTGATCGGCGTCTTCCAAAACACCGCGGCGGACATGGCCAAGCAGGCCGTTGAGGCGGCCAATAAATATTTCGACACCTGGAAAAAAGTGCCGGCTCAGGAGCGCGTGAAATGCCTCTTCCGCGCGGCGCAAATCGTGCGCGAGCGAAAATTTGAGCTGGCTGCGCTGGTTTGCTACGAAGTGGGAAAAACGTGGGTGGAAGCGGACGCGGACATCGCAGAGACGATCGATTTCTGTGAATTCTATGGCCGCGAAATGCTCCGATTGGCCGAGCCCCAAAAGCTGACGCCGATGCGCGGAGAGCGCAACTATCTGGTGTATATTCCGCTGGGCGTCGGCGTGGTCGTTCCGCCGTGGAATTTCCCCAGCGCCATCATGGCGGGACTCGTTGTGGCCTCTCTCGTTACCGGCAACACTGTAGTTTTGAAGCCGGCGAGCGATTCCCCGACCATCGCGGCGAAATTCATTGACATTCTTTTTGAGGCGGGGATTCCGAAGGAAGCAGTGAACTTCATCACCGGACCGGGCGGCGCCGTTGGCGACACTTTGGTGACGCATCCGAAGACGCGCTACGTCGGATTTACAGGCTCGAAAGAAGTTGGACTTCGCATTAGCGAACTGGCAGCGAAGCCCTCGCCAGGTCAAATCTGGATCAAGCGCACGGTGCTGGAAATGGGCGGCAAGGATGCCATTGTCGTGGACGAGGAAGCGGATGTTGATTCGGCCGTGGAAGGAACGGTTCAGGCGGCGTTTGGCTATCAGGGCCAGAAGTGTTCCGCATGCTCGCGCGCGATCGTCTCCGAGAAAGTTTACGACACGTTCCTGCAGAAGCTGGTTGAGCGCACCAAGAAAATCACCGTTGGTCCCAGCGATGATCCCAACAATTACATGGGGCCGGTGATCAACCAGTCGGCGATGAAGTCGATTTTGGATTACATCGAAGTAGGCAAAAAAGAAGGACGCTTGCTCACCGGCGGAAAGCGCGCGCCAGGCGACGGCTATTTCATCGAGCCGACGATTATCGCGGATGTTCCTCCGAAAGCGCGGCTGGCTCAGGAGGAGGTGTTTGGTCCGGTGCTCGCGGTCATCAAAGCAAAGAACTATGCCGAAGCGCTGGAAATCGCCAACAATACGGAATTTGGTCTGACCGGTGCGGTCTATTCTAAGAATCCGGAAAAAATCCGGAAGGCTGAAGAAACGTTCCACGTCGGAAATTTGTACTTGAACCGTAAGTGCACCGGCGCGCTGGTCGGCGCACATCCGTTCGGCGGCTTCAACATGTCCGGCACAGACTCCAAGACCGGCGGAAAAGATTATTTGCTGCTGTTCCTGCAAGCCAAATCCGTTGCGGAAAAAGTGAACTAGACCGTCAACTCACGGCGCCGCGAACTTCATCAGCCGAAATACGGGATAACTCAGGACGAGCATTCCCAGGGCTAGCGGAGCATTCTTCTGGTCCGTGATGATCGAGCCGACCAAGAACAAAACCGAAGCCACCAGCGCAACTCCTGTGAGCCACGGGTAACCCCAAGCCCGATACGGGCGCGGCATCTCCGGCTCCCGATTTCTCAGGACAAAAACCGAAGTGTAAGAAAGCGTGTAATTCGCCACGAAGAAAAACGACAGCATGGCTGTGATGCGTTGGAAAGCGTCTCTACCCATGAAGGAGATGAGAAGGAAGAGCACGCCTATGATGGTGCTGAGAAGCAGCGAGATGGTGGGTGTTCCGCCGGCGTTAACGATCGTCGCAGTACGAAAGAAGAGCCCGTCACAGCTCATGGCATACAGGGTCCGCGTGCAGAAAAGTTGATTGGCATTAAGACAGCTCAGCATGGAAATGACCATGATGGAGCGGATGATGGGATCGCCTAGAATTCCGAACACACGATTGGCAACCGTTCCAAGGACAAACGTATTGCCTGCGATTTCGTTCATGGGGACAATGTACAGAGCGCTGAGATTCAAGAGCAGGTAAATTCCCATGATGGAAATGACGCTGCCGAAAATGGCGCGCGGAATGTCGCGGCCGGGGTTACGCACTTCTTCGCCGAAATAGATGATGCCGTCCCAGCCGTCCACAGTGTAGATGACGGCCTGAGCTCCCAGCATGACCGCAATGGCGAGGGACCAACCGTATGGCAACGGAAGAATGGCAGAAGCAGGGTGTATGGCGGCTTTATGCGCCGGGCCGCCCAGAAGAAAAGCTGCCGCGACAAGGATCACGAATGCGCCGGTCTTGAGCGCGGCCGTCAGGAGTTGCGCGCCGCTTCCCCAGCGGATACCGCGCCACTGCAAAACGCCAAAGGCCACAACGATGGCGACGGAGACGATTTTCAGCTTCTGCGGCCCGGCGAGGATTGAAAAAAGATGCCCGCTATAATCGCTGATGACGATGGCGACGGCTGCCGCCGTGCCACAGGTGGAAAGCCAGTCGCTCCAGCCGACGATAAAGCCGGCATAGTCACCCAGCGCGCGCCGCGAAAAATTGTACTGCCCGCCGCTGCGAGGAATCGCGGCGCCAAGTTCGGCCATCGAAGAAGCACCGCAAAGCGCGTAGAGCCCGCCGAGAATCCAAATGGCCAGAAACAACCACGCCGTAGGCAATCGCTTTGCGACCTCCCCGGGCGTGTAGACGATGCCCGCAGCGATCGTATTTCCAATGGCCGCCGCCATCCCAAACCACATGCCAAGCACTTTCAGCAGCCGGCCGCGGCGGTAAGGTTGAGTGGAAGACGCCAACGATGTGGTCGTCAATTGTCCCCGCTAGAGATAAGGATAAGTGGGACCAACAAGGCGGTCATGATAACCCCCAGCGAGGAATTTGCAAGCGTGACAATTCCAATTAGAACGGAACGCCAGGTCCACAATCGAGGGCACAACTCCTGTCCATTTGCGTTAGACAGGAACAGTGTGCCGCTCTGTAAAGTATCATTCACCGCGGCATTCCAACGAAATTCCACTTGCCCCATGCAATGGATTCGCGGACAGGCACAAAATGATGGTGCGCTACTTTCCTGATGAGCTCCGGCTGGTTGAGCCATCGCTTATAGGTGCGGAGTTCATTCTCCACCATGGTAGCAAACGCATCCATCTTGTCGGATAGCCTTCGGATCATCGGGATCCCAGAAACAAAGTGAATGAAATCCAGAAACGGCGTGCGCCAGGGCTCGACGAACAGCACGCGCCCATCTTTTCGCAAAACGCGCTGCATTTCTTCGAAGGTTTGCTCCAAATCGGGCGGGAGGTTCGGAAGATGGTGCAAACCGCCCTGAACGATGAGTACGTCCTTGCTGCGAGCCTCGAAAGGAAGCTTACGGCAGTCGGCGACAATACATTTCGCGGGGCCTCTGTACTCAGCGATCAGCCGGGGAGAAAGGTCCACGCCTTCCAGGCGTGTGAACCCCAGCCGTTCCAGCGCGATCAAGCCGTTTCCGCGCCCGCAAAAAAGCTCGACAATCTCCGTGTCGCGGGGCCACTGAGCGGCGCCTAGGCGGTTGAGGCGGCCGATGAACTTGCCGATTTCCTCTTCCGGTGTCTCAAAACGCAAATAAGCGGATTCCCAGGGATCGTGAGATAGCGCCTGGGGTGGTTCCGTGTTTATCTGGGTCTCGGACATTCTCTTGATCAACTGACTTTCTCTGGGACAGAGAGCCATCGAAGACTCCCATAAAAAGATGCCCAATTCAAGGTGATCGCTTGAGTCAGAATCGTTCAGGTCGGCGTTGTGGCCGGCGTGAAATGTCTGGCGTAGCGCGGTATGATGTTGCCTCGTATGGGATCTGTGCTGACGTCCGAGAGGTCACAGGCCGAACGAGTGGACGCGACTGTGCCCGTGGAAGTTTCCGTGGTCATTCCCTGCCTGAATGAAGCCAATTCCCTGGCATCTTGCGTGGATAAAGCCGTGCAAGCCTTTCGCGCTGCGGGCCTTTTCGGCGAAGTAGTAGTTGCCGACAATGGCTCGACCGACGGCTCGATCCAAATTGCCGAAGAGCACGGCGCACGAGTGGTGCGCGTGCCGGAGCGCGGCTATGGCTCGGCGCTTCAAGCGGGAATTGCCGCTGCCCGCGGTCCCCTCATCGTCATGGGCGATGCGGACGACAGCTACGACTTTATCGATGTTCCCCGCTTCGTGGAAAAGTTACGGGAAGGGTATGACCTGGTAATGGGCAACCGCTTCCGCGGCGAAATCAAGCCGGGAGCCATGCCCCCTTCTCATAAATACTTCGGCAATCCCGTTCTTACGGCGCTGCTGAATATGTTCTTTAGCGCGCGCATCGGGGACAGCTATTGCGGAATGCGCGGATTCACGCGCTCCCTTTACGACCGGCTCGATGTTCGCAGCGCGGGTATGGAATTTGCCCTTGAAATGATCATCAAGGCGGCGCAGATTGGTGCGCGGATCACGGAGATTCCCATCATCCTGTGGCCCGACAAGCGGGGGCGTCCGCCCCATCTCCGCAGCTTTCGCGACGGCTGGCGAAGCTTGCGATTCATGTTGATGTATGCGCCAAACTGGCTCTTCTTTTTCCCTGGCGCAGCCTTGTCCACGTTCGGCCTATTCCTCGTGCTTTGGCTGTTGCCTGGGCCGAGGCAAATTTCGCCGCGTGTGACTCTGGACCTTCACACCATGATTTTCGGCGTGATCTTCACGCTTCTGGGCGCGCAGATCCTTTCCATCGGCGCATTTGCAAAAGTTTTCTGCTACGCGGAACGTTTTGACCGTCGCTCTGTATCGCTACGGCGAATCCTGCGCCGTGTAACACTGGAATCCGGCCTGCTTCTGGGAGGAGCCCTTTTTCTTACCGGATTTGCTGGATGTGCTTGGGTTACGTGGAAATGGGCAGTTGGAGGTTTTGGCCCGCTCCATCAGGTGAGACAAGTCCTTTTCTGGTCCATGTGGCTGTTCCTTGGACTGGAGACAATCTTTGGCTCCTTTTTTCTGAGCATGCTGGGCATTAGCCGCGGCACATTCATGGGCGACTACGAACAGAGATAGATAGATGGTAGCGTCCTCGCAGACTTCCTGGCCGCTTAGCTGGATCAGCCGGTGGCATCGCGCATTTGTTTTTCAAAGGCGCACGCGGGTGCTGGCGGAACTGCTGGCTGCGCAAATCCCACAAGGCGCGTCGGTGCTGGACGTTGGATGTGGTGACGGCTCCATGGCCAGCCGCATTGCTGAGCTCCGGCCGGACATCTCTGTTCAAGGCGTTGAGTTCCTGGTTCGGCCTCAGTGCGAGATCGAGTGTCGTTCCTTTGACGGTTCGACGCTGCCCTATCCCGACGCTTCTTTCGACGTGTGCCTGTTCGTGGATGTTCTGCACCACACCGAAGACCCCGCGATTTTGCTTCGCGAAGCCGTTCGCGTATCGCGCCGTTTCGTCCTGCTCAAGGATCATGTTGATGAAAATATTCTCGACGACTTCACTCTCCGTTTTATGGACTGGGTTGGCAACCGGCCTCACGGCGTAGTGCTGACGTATAACTACAAGAGCCGCGAAGAATGGGCGGGATATTTTTCTGCGTGCGGCTTGCGAGAAGAGAGTTGGAATTCCGACGTGCCGCTTTACCCCTGGCCGTTCCGTTTTGCTGTGGGTCGGGGACTGCATTTTATTGCACTGCTAAGGAAGGCCAGAAGCGGCGTCGCTCACGGCCCGGCGGGAGAGGGCAGGGGAGTGTAAGGAATCAATTCCGTGTTGTCTTTGTCCGGCTCGACCAGCCAGACGTGGCGATCTTTGAAATAAGCCAGGAGCTTGGCATTTTGCTCCGCGTCGAGTTCGCGGGCCCAGAGGACTTTGGCCGAATCGATTTCCGCGCCGTTGTACACCCATTCGTCGTGAATGTTGTGGTCCTCTTCGTAGCGCACGACAACGAGGTGTTTGCCGGGAGTGTGAGAAAGCTTTTCCTGGATGGCGGCGCGGCTCGGATCTCCCTGGCATGTCCATTCCAGGCCGTCGCATTGGCGTTTCGAAACCCGGAAGCCGGCCTCCCCTACAAGTAAACATATCGCGGCGCAGGAAAGAGCGACGCCGAGGGGACGCCCTAGAAATCGGATCGTACGCAAATGACGGATCCCTTGAACAAGAAGTAGAAAAATCGCGCAGGTTATCGGAGCCATGTAATGGGGCATCGACCAAATCAATAGGAAAAATCCAGCGGCGCCTAAAACAAACAGCAAGACGGGAAGACGCATCTTGCGGTCACGGAAAGCGAATGGCAGGCCGGGCAAGAGCAGCAGAGCGCCCCACCAAAAATAAGTAGTTCCCGTGCGCGTCAACTTCTCGTTCGAAACACACCAGAGGTCTTCCCACGTGTTTCGATATTCTTCGCGTTCCCAGCCATTGTAGAAATCTTCGAACTGATCGTTGCGGTATTGCATGGGAGGCTTGGGATGGTCCCAAAGGAAGAGGCCCATGGTGCGGTAGGTGCGAGAGTTCAAGACGTAGGCAGAGAGAAAAGCGTTTCCGGTGAGGCGCCAGTTGTAGTAGCCCATGAACGCGAGGGTCAAGGCCAAAACGGCGGCCAGCGGCACAAGCACGCGAGTTGCGCGAATTTGCGCGTTCACCGGGGATTTTGTCTTTCCTGCAAGCCACCAAAGAAACCAGACGCCCACGGGAAAGGAGAAAAGCAAACCTTCGTAGGGCCTGGTGTTGGCGAGAATCGCGAGTCCCAACCCGAGCAGCAGCGCGTCACGTGTCTCTGCACGACGAACAATACGGGGCATAGCGCCGAGGACCAGCGCGCCGCCCGTGGCCGCGACCGCCCCTCCCCAGTAGCTGTTCATCCAGTAGCTAGCAACGCCGAATTTGAGTGCGACCAACGCCCCGCCGAGCAGAGCCCATTTCCCGGGCAGCCAGGCCTGGAGCACCCACAGAATCGCGGCGCACATGGCGCCAACGCTTAAAATCACGCCAATCCACGGAAGACCGAGCAACTCGCCGAGCGCGAGCACCGCGCCCTGACCGGGCGGATACTTCGAGCAGTACGTGGGCAACCAGTTGATATGAAACGACTCGAAGCTCATCCACATCGGGTGAGTGGGGTTCGTGAGGCGGCCGTGAGCCAGCGTGTCGCCGAGCAATAAGTAGCTGTATTCATCATGGATGCCCGGCACAGGGACGGGAAGCAGCGGCCGTACGGCGAGCCTGATGCCGATTACCAAGAAAAAGAGCAGCCAGATGGCAAGTGTTTTTCTTTGAGCCAGCGCCGCAAAAGGCCGCGCAATCGCGCGTAGAGCACGCCCGCTCCCTGGAGGTGCGGGCACGGCAAGCAAAATAAAGACGACCGCGACACCAAGGAGCACCCATAATTCGCCAGGAAACTGCAGCATCGTGTCGCTGCTGGAAAAATTCATTTCAGGGAAAGAGTCTTCGACTCAGACCGCAAGCGTGAAGCAGCGGCGGCTACAGGATAACCGATTTTTGTGTGGAGAAGCGTTCTTGCCGAAAGACCTATCTTTCAATCTCGATTTCCGTTCCGCTGGGGTTCCCTGCGGGGACGTTCGCTTGGGCTTGTTCGAGAAAGTCGGCCATTTCCAGACGAAGGTTTCCTGCATTGGTCGCGTAGGACATTCCGGTCTCGAACTCGACGATGTCTGAGCGAATCAGCTTTTCGATTTCTCCGTCGAAATACTGCATGCCTTCGGTCGTGCCGTCGCGCATGGCATCGAGAAGCGTTTTGCCCTCGCCTTCCCCCTTTTCAATGTATTCGCGGGTACGCATTGTGGATTTCAGAATTTCAACCGCGGCAACGCGGCCGCTTCCGCCTTTCTTGGGAAGCAGGCGCTGCGAAACGATAAAGCGGAATGCTTTCGACAGGCGCGTGCGGACCGCTTGCTGGTCTCCAAGCGGAAAAACTCCCACGATGCGCTCAATGGTCTTGGAAGCGTCAATGGTGTGCAGCGTGGACATCACCAGGTGGCCTGTCTCGCAAGCCTCCAGTGCAATTTCGATGGTTTCGCGGTCGCGCATCTCGCCGACGAGGATCACTTTGGGCGCCTGCCGCAACGCCGCGCGCAATGCCAGCGCAAAACTCGGCGTGTCCGAATGCAATTCGCGCTGGTGAATCGTGGCTTTTTTGTGGCGATGCAGGAATTCGATGGGGTCCTCGATAGTGAGGATGTGACAGGGCTTTTCTGCATTCATCTTGTCCAGGATGGCAGCGAGCGTGGATGATTTTCCCGATCCGGTGGGGCCAGTTACAAGGACGATCCCACTTCGCAGGTCGACAATTTCTTCCAGCGCCGCGGGAAGATGCAATTCGTCGAAGCCCGGGATTTTGTCCGGGATGACGCGCATCACGATGGCGCAGCTCCCCCGCTGCTTGAAAATGTTTACGCGAAATCGCGCCACTCCAGTAAGCCCGTAAGACAGGTCGGCGGATCCTTCTTGCTCTAGCTTGCGGATGGGCGTGTCGTTTTTGCCCATGATGTCGTTGGCGATGGAGTTCGTGTCCTGGGAGGTGAGACATTCGAGGCCCTTGTATTTCAATTCGACCAGTTGCCCGCTGACTTCCACCTGCGGCGCCCGGCCGGGTGAGAAAATCAGGTCGCTCACGTGCGGGCTGGCCTTCAGCATGGCCGCAACAAGTTGCGCCGTATGAATTTTCCTTTGCGGTGCTGGGGCTTGCTCAGTCCGGGCCGGGATCGTCTCTGTAGATGTTCCCATGTTGTCCTGTGATCCTACGAGGTCCGATTAGAGGAGACCGAACCGTCGTCAAAAGACTCGAATGTTCGTCCACTAGACGATTCCTATTCTAAAGACTGAGCAAACCCCGGCTATGCAGCTTTTTTGAAAGATTGCCTGAGAGTAACGGGCCTTATTGTCTGGAAGCAGTGTCGATGAAGTTGGCCACGTTTTTCTTGAGTTTGGCCAGGTCTTCGTCGTGCAGATACATCATGTGGCCCGCCTCGTAATACTGATGCCAGATGTTTTTGCGGATGTTTTCCGGCAGCCCCATGTGGTCTACGGTGTATTCCGCTTCCATAAACGGCGTTGCCAGGTCGTAGATGCCATCTTCCATTTCCACCTTGAGCCGAGGGTTCGAAATCATGGCTTGCACCAGGTCCAGCACCACGCTAGGCGAGCCGGGGAAAAAGCCAAAATCGCTTCCATCGCGTTTCCAGTCCCAGCGATTAGGGCCAAAATCCGCCGCGGGTTTGTAGCTCTTGTCCTGGCCGAATTTCAGTTCCTCGCGGATGTACGTATTGAACGCGCCTACAAAAGCACCGCTGATGGCCGTATCTTGCGGGTCGTAATCCGCAGCTTCGCCGATCAGGTTGTAGGTTGGCCCAGCGAACCGCGCGTCCAACCGGCCGGTCGTCAATCCGCGATTCCGCTGCAGTTCCTGCATGAACTGGAACAAACGCACGCGCAGGTTGGCTTTGTCGAGATAGTCTTCACTCAATCCCGTGAATCTCGCAACTTTCTTGACGATGTCGGCTTTTTCTGCCTTGCTGAGCGCATCGCCTTTCATCAGCGCATCTGCGTATTCGCCACGCGCGAAGTTTCGTGCTTCGTCGAGAAATGCATTCAGGTTTTCCGGCCGATCTTTGAGTGTTTTGTGGAACCACGCTGTTGCCGCATAGCTCGGCAGATAAAGGATGTAGGGGAGATCCTGCCCCGGATAAAAAGAAATTGTGCCCAGGTCCAGAACCGAAGAAACCATCACAATTCCGTTCAAGTACATGTTGTCGTGGCCCTGCAGGTAATTGGCGAGTGCCGCGTTGCGAAACGTGCCATAGCTCTCGCCAATCAGGAATTTCGGGGAATTCCACCGGTTGTTGCGGCTGATGTAAGTGGTGATAAATTGCGCCAGCGATTTCACATCCGGGTCCACGCCCCAAAAATCCTTGTCTTGCGCTTTGCCGACCGCGTGGCTGAAACCCGTTCCGACGGGATCAATAAACACGAGATCGGATTTGTCCAGCAGGCAATCCGGGTTGTCCATGAGCTTGTATGGTGCGGGTGGCGTTACGCCAGCGTTGATGGTCACCACGCGCCGCGGCCCCATCGATCCCATGTGCAGCCAAACGGAAGATGAGCCGGGCCCGCCGTTGTAGAGAAACGATACCGGGCGCTGGCTCATGTCCTTAACGTCGCTTCGCGTGTACGCCGTGTAATAGATCAGCGCGGTCGGGTCGTCCTTGTCGTTCCTGATGAGAATGGTCGCGGCAGTCGCTTTGTAAGGAATCGTTTGGCCGGCGATTTTTATCGTATGATCAGTCACCGAGGATTCTTCCTTCGGTGGCGCGGCCGGCGCTTCGGGAGGCTTTTCGGCGGGCTTGGATTCCTGCGCGCAGGCTTTCACCGCATTGAGGCTTAATGCCGTCAGCGCCACCAGCAGCACACCTACGCTATGGCTACGATTCATTGGGCTCTCTCCTCGAAGCAGATTGGTCCTTGGTTCTGTGAAACCCGGGATTCTAACCGTTTCTACGAAGTCCGCGACTGTTTTATTCTACGGCGCAAAAAGAGAAACTCTTCACCATTGCCGCGCGGCTCCACGGTCAATTCCGCGCAGTTATCCACAATCCAGTCGGCGCCGGCATCGCGGAGTTCTGCGTCATCCGCGGTAGTTCGCAACGCGACTACCTGCGCACCCGCGGCTTTGCCCGCGCGAATGCCCGCCGGAGCATCTTCCATGACCACGCATTGGGCTGCAGGAATTCCCAACTTCAGCGCTCCCTTGAGGTACGGCTCGGGATCGGGCTTGCCGCGGGTCACCTCATTCGAGGTCACAAGGTGCCTTGGCTTCGACAGCCCGGCCGTGCCAATTCGCACTTCTGCCAATTTGCGCGTGCAGGATGTCACGATCGCCCAGCTGTCGAGTGGAAGAGCCTTCAGCAGTTCCACCGCCCCCGGCAGGGGCACTACGTCTCCAACGTCCTCGATTTCGCGGCGCTCCACTTCGCGGTTCTCCACTTCGTGATTGGCATTGGGCAGCAGCTCCCGGATCGTCGCGATGCTGGGCTTCCCGTGTGCCTCCCGCACTACTTTGTCCGCGTCAAATCCATGCTTGCGTGCCCACCACGCCCACACCCGGGCCACCGCCGGAGTCGAGTCCACCAGCACGCCGTCCAGATCAAAGAGCACACCGCGGCAATGAATCGTATCCATCTCTCCAGTGTAACCGGGAGTAGCAAGATCGGAAATGACTTGAGCTAGGGAGTTTACTGCAGGTTCGATGGGCAGATTCCTAAGAGTTCTTTTTTGTGCAGTTTAAGGCGTCCGGTCAACACCTCGCCAATTTCAGCCAGCGAGGCGCCGTGGCGCAGCATCTTGGTGGCTGGCCGCATGGCGAAACTGATGCGCTCCGTTAGTAGGTGCCTGGATGCCGGCGCGTGCGAGGTTATGCCGAACGAGCGATCTACGTACCCGGCACAAGAAACCAGGAATGCAAAGTTGCGGAAATTACTCAGCACTTGACAGTAAGGAACCGTTTGCGCATGATTCTCGGAAATTCTCTCTCAAACCGCCTTCCGCGTCCTTGGAGGTAGCCATGCGGATAACGTGGAGAAGCATCCTCACAGTGTTGCTCACCGTTGTAATACCGATCTTCGTGGTTGGAGAGACGCCGGGAACCCAATCGCCAAGCAGCGGTGCAACTTCGACCAAACACGACGCAGTTATCAAAGGAACAGTCATTTCCGCGAATGGCAAACACCTGAAGAAGGCGCATGTGACGCTCGTAAACCTGTCAACGGAGGAGAAGACGGAAACGCAAACCGACAAGTCAGGTCGCTTCCAATTTTCTGAATTGTTTTCTGGACAATACAGGCTTGAGGTCAAGACAGAAAGAGGCGAGACCGCATCCGACGAAGTCTCGCTCGGGGGCGGCAAGACCGTGGTCCGTAAACTCGTTGCGAAGCGACAGGGGTAAGCGTGGTGAAGGTGTGAGTGAAACCAAGTCTCTATGGCTCAGTATTCTGAATTCCAGCAGTGTAACCGCCTTGATTACCACCCTCGTTGGAGGTGTTATCGTTGCGTTCGTTACATCCCGATACCAGGACAAAGAAAAAGAGCGGGATAGAGTGAGAGCGGAAACTGCTGATTATCTTGAGCGCGAACGAAAAGTTGTAGAGGATGCGTTCAATGTCACGGGTCGTGAAATTGCGGCGTGCGAAGACATGATTCAAGCGACGAGTACCGCATTTGACGAGCGGCGCAGGACCGCATCGGAACTGAAGACAATTCGCAACAAGAAACAAGAAATCGTCAACCATTACAACGATGCAGACGAGAACTGGCATGCGCAACGCACCACTCTAACTCTACGGCTCAGAATGGAGCATGGTGCTAACCAAGATGTGTCAAGCGCATGGGATAAAACGTCCTCAACAGTGACGGATTTCTCCGATTGTGTGCGTATTTGGTTCGAGCAGCACACTGACCCCGTAGACAATGACAAACTCAAAGAAGCCTGTGCCTCAAGAAAGCATTCGCTTGACGAGAATCTTGATTTGCTAACCAGGGAGATTCTCAAATCGCGCCAGGCTTCCTCAATGACGGCGAAGCCATAATCCTAATGCCAGCGTAGACAAACACGCGCCAGCGTAAGCTGAAGGGAGAAAAGCCATGAAGCGTTTGCATCTATTTGTGATGGTCTTGCTGGCCAGTCTGTTCCTGGCGACATCTGGAACATACTCGCCTCCGCGTTTTTATTGGCGTTTTGCGGTGTGGGGTGGGAGATGGGATTTGAACCCACGACATTCGGAGCCACAGTCCGACGCTCTACCAGCTGAGCTACTCCCACCGTATGGAATCACTCCATCTTACGCCAAATGCGCGGCCGCGAAAAGCGCCCTTTAGCGCGCCCAAACGCGCATGCTGTTCCCAGCCCGTTATCGCCAGGTTGCAGCCTTGCACACGTTGCGTCATCATCTCCCCACCTCTTGTTAGACTAATTGAACAGGACCAGTGTTCTCGCGCATGAGCGCCCATCAAACCGACCGCAACCACTTCGAGCGGCAGATTCTGTTTGCGCGCCCGATTTTTGTCCTGCTCGCACTTCTTGCCGCTTTCGAACAGCCTGCTTCGCGACAGGAACGCCGTTCGGTTTCTTTTCTGATTGCCTATCTCATCGTGTCGCTGGTCATCACGCAAGTCGAGCGTCTGCTCCGGAACCGTTCATGGCATCTCCCTTTGGCCTGTGATCTCCTGGCGCTCGGCTACTTCATGTTTATCAGCCCCTCGTCGGTTCCGGTTTGGTTTCCGTACATGTTTATCTGTTATGCCGCGGGCATTCGCTGGGGATTTGAGCTGACGGTGCCCTTGGCGGGCGCTCTTTCATTAACGCTGGTCTTGCTGACCGCCGTAAAAGGGGAGATTCACTGGATGCGAGTGGTTGCCTGGCTCGGACTCACAGCAGCTACATTTGCGGGCGGTGCCGGCCTCGCGTTTCTTGGTGATCGCAACAAACGCTTCGCTTCACAAATCGAGTTTTTCTCTCGAATCAACGCCACCATGCAGGTTGACCAAGGACTGGCGGAGTCGCTGCGCCTTTTCCTTCAGGAACTCGGCGCCACGTTCGACGTTGAAGAGGCTCTGCTTCTTTATCGAGATGCGGATCTGGAGCGCATTTTCCTATGGCGCATGAAGGCAGGCGAAAACGACCGCCTGGTTCCTGAAAGCATGCCCCTTTCGCGCACCGATGGCTTTCTCTTGGACGACATGTACGCCACTTTGTGCTGGAACTCGGTTGTCGGCCAAGGTGCGGGTTTTGGATGGGACCGCCGCCACGGCCGGCCAATTAAGAACTTGCCCCGGCTGCCCGGTCCCGTTTTGCTGGAATTCAGGATTCGCTCCCTGCTGAGCGTGTCTTTTGACCAGAGTGGCCGGCCAACCGGCCGAATCTTTCTCCTGAACGGGCGTAAGCCCTTCCAGAAACAAGACTTGGTCTGGCTCGAAAGCATTGCTCAGCATATTGGTCCGGCCCTTGAGAACATCTTCCTTCTGAGGCACTTACGAGCTCGCGCCATTGAAGCCGAGCGCAGCCGCATCGCTCGCGACCTGCACGATGGCATTCTGCAGACGCTACTCAGCATCGAAATCCAATTGGATGTCCTCCGGCGCAAGGTCCCCGCCGCAGGAACCGACCAAGTCAACGCCCTCGCTAACCTCCAGCAAACCGTAAGAAACGAGGCAGCTGACCTGCGGCAGACCGTCACCGACCTGCGCCCCTTGCGCGTCCAAAGCGCCGACCTCGTGGACCTCATGCGCGGCTTTGCCGAGCGCTACCGCAACGAGTCCACCATCGCCCTGGACCTGCTAATTGACTCGACACAATTGCGCGCTCCCGACCGCGTTTGCCGCGAGATTTTCCAGATTTACCGTGAAGCACTCAATAACATAAAAAAGCATGCCAAGGCTTCCCATGTCGTGGTAAAACTGTCGCAGGACGACAGCCGCCTAGTACTTGTAGTAGATGATAACGGCGAGGGTTTCAGCTTTGCGGGCAGATTTACCGCCGATGAGCTGGATCGCCTGCGGTTGGGGCCTATTTCCATTAAGGAACGCTCTCGAACTGTGGGTGGGGTGCTCACCGTCGAGTCCAATCCAGGACACGGGGCGCGTTTGACGATCGAAGTGCCGCTCGGGTGATATGGCAAAAACGAAACAGCAAATACGAGTACTACTAGCCGATGACCACGCCATCTTCCGTGATGGCCTGCGCAAGCTCCTCGAGTCGGACGAAGACATCGCCATTGTCGGAGAAGCACAGAACGGCGCGGAGTGCATCAAGCTGCTGACTAAGCTGAAGCCCGACATCCTTCTGCTCGATTTGCGCATGCCGGACAAGGACGGACTGGCGGTCCTGGAGGAAGTGAATTTCGATACCCTGCCCACGCGCGTGGTCGTGCTCACTGCCGCCGAAGACGATCGCGACGTCGTTCGCGCCATGAGGCTCGGAGCCCGCGGCGTCGTCCTGAAGCAATCGGCCACGGACCTTCTGGTCAAGAGCATTCATCGCGTGCATGCAGGTGAGATCTGGCTGGACAATCGTATGACCGCCGAAGTCATGAAAGCGTTCTCGAAGTCCTCCGAAGCCGGACCGCGCCGAGAGAAGCCTTTGTTGAGCGACCGCGAGAAAGAAATCGTTCAGCTGGTAGCGCAAGGTTTCCGCAACAAAGAAATTGGCGAAAAGCTTTTCATCTCCGAACAAACGGTAAAGAATCATCTCCACAACATCTTCGATAAGCTCGGCGTTTCCGACCGCCTCGAACTCGCTCTATACGCAATCCATCACCGCCTCATCGATCATTCCTAAACACAGAAAGCCCGCTTTCTCGAGCGCGGGTCGCAAGGCGGCGAAAAAGAGGAAACAAAAAGAGCAAGAAAATTGAGGTCGAGCGTGTAAGGTGAAAACCGTTGCAAAGGGGTGAGGTGAATACTCTGAGAAGAAAGGAAGCAAGTTGGGGAAGGTTTGCAAGGCCTAGTACCTCTAAAATTTGTCTCCCATAACGAAAGAAGCAGAAGTAAGTCGCCATATCCCACACATTTACAAAAAGATTCCGCAATGGCAGCGCGATTGCCCACGAAAAAACAGGTTTTGATTCGTCCAAGCTGAAGGCGTTAGCTGGCGGGGCTAACTGCCGACAAGCTTAACTTTCAAAAATGTGCGCGGGGATGTGCGCGTGAGGATGAGGAGGTATGTGGTGCATTGTCAGAGAAGTTCGGAATTTTGCGAGTTGCCCGAGTCCAAAGTCATTCGCATGGCCCAACGGGGTGACGAGGGAGCTTTTGAGCGGCTTTATCGCTTGCATAGCGCGCGTGTCTATGCCCTTTGCATGCGCATGTTAAGGAATCCGGACGAAGCCGAGGATTCGACGCAGGAAGTTTTTCTTCACGTGTATCGAAAGATTCAAGGATTTCGCGGAGCGTCGGCATTCTCGACTTGGCTGCATCGCGTGGCAGTGAACACTGTGCTGATGCGAATCCGGGGATCCAAAATGGCAAAAGCGGCTCTGGTTGAAAATACGGAGGGCAGCAACGAAGAATCCGGGATGCCCCGGCGTGAGTGGGGAGCTCCGGACATGAACCTGGAAGGCTACGTGGATCGCGTGGCCATCGAGAAGGCCATCAGGCAGCTGCCACCGCGATGCAAGCTCATGTTTGTGCTTTACGACATTCAGGGCTACGCGCACAGCGAAATTGCCAACCTGTTGGGATGCTCGGTGGGGAACGCAAAATCGCAGTTGCACAAGGCCCGGGTGCGGCTTCGGAAGCTGTTGCGTCCGGATACCAACCATGACGATCCAGGAAAGAGCGCATCTGGATTGCCCGGTCACGGAGCGGGTGAGCTAAGCGATCGTCCATTTCTACAGGGTACGGAGCTCTGCCAGTCCGTGTAACCTCTTCTTCTGCATGCCTTTGCGTGAACTGCTGGTCTGTAGCGACGGGCCGGACTTTCACCGGAATCCAAACCGGAATACACGAAGAGTTAGGGGCTTTCGCTGATACGGGATTCAGGAAGACCCGTATCTTGTTTTTTGCTTGCAGGGAGAATATACTCTGATTTCGCTCTGAAGCGGGTCGAACGGATAAGTGGGCGCGAGCCCACTTTTTTGTTGGGGCCGGGCGGAGTGTGGTGCGGACCGGCGAGGGTCGAGGAGTCTCTAGTTGGATTTGGAGAAGATCCGCGCGGCCGCCGAGCGAGTGGCGCGCTCGGAGGGCCTGGAAGTCGTTGATGTCGAATGGAAAATCGGCAAGCAGAGATTCCTGCGCGTGTATATCGACCGGGTGGGGCAGCCGTCGGCGGTGATTAGCGATGCCTCGGGGACCCTGTCACCGACGGCAGTTGTGCACGACCCTTTTCCGAAGATTAGCCACGCCGATTGCGAACGGGTGAGCCAGCAGCTGAGCGTGATTCTTGACGTGGAAGAGCTGGTCCCGGGTCCTGGGTACATCCTGGAGGTCAGCTCGCCGGGAATGGACCGGGTGCTGAAGAAAGCCACGGACTTCGAACGCTTCCGGGGACGGCTGGCGAAGATTACCACCACGGAGCCGGTGGGGGAGGCGAAGTTTTTCGAGGGGCGGCTGGCGGGGTTTGCCAATGGGAAAGTTCGCGTGGAGTTGCAAGGCAAGGAAGCGCGTATGGTGGAGCTGCCGCTGGAAACGATTCGCAAGGCGAATTTGGTCGTAGAGTTTTAAGGCTGAGGGCGGGGATTCTGGGGATTAGGGACGCGATATGGCGAGTTTGCTTTACCAACAAATCGAGATGCTGAGCCGCGAGAAGCACATCGAGCCGGAAGTGGTGGTGTCGGCGATTGAAGATGCGATGGTGGTGGCGGCCCGGAAATTTTATAAGTCCGAGGAAGACCTGCGCGGCAAGTTCAACCCGGAAACGGGGCAGGTGGACGTGTATTCGGTGTTCACGGTGGTTGAGGAAGTGACCGACCCGAAAAAAGAAATTACGCTGACGGAAGCGAAGAAAAAGAATCCTTCCGCTGAGGTCGGCACGGAAATCCTTACCCCGAAGCCGACGGACGTGCTCGGGCGCATTGCGGCACAAACGGCCAAGCAAGTGATTCTGCAAAAGGTGCGAGAAGCTGAGCGTGACACCATTTTCAACGAGTACAACGGACGCGTGGGCGAACTGGTGACGGTAATCGTCAAGCGCGCCGAAGGCCCCGACATGATTGTGGATATGGGGCGGACCGAAGCGCGGCTGCCGAAGCGCGAACAGTCGAAGCTCGAAACTTACAATATTGGCGAGCGGCTGCGCGTTGTCATCAAGGCAGTGGATCGCGCGGCGAAGGGGCCGCAGGTTATCGTGTCCCGCGCGGATGCGAGCCTGGTGCAGCGGCTGTTCGAAATGGAAGTGCCGGAAATTTACGACGGCACCGTGCAGATCCGGCATGCGGCGCGCGAAGCGGGCGAGCGTACCAAAGTGGCAGTAATGAGCCGCGACAAGGACGTTGACCCCGTTGGCGCATGCGTGGGGATGAAAGGCATGCGCGTGCAGTCCATCATCCGCGAGTTGCGCGGCGAAAAAATCGACATCATTCCCTATAGCGAAGAGACCGTGGCGTTCGCGCAAAAGGCTTTGAGCCCGGCAAAAGTAACGCGCGTACAGATTACTGACCCGGAAAACAAGAAGCTGGAAGTGATCGTCGAAGATTCTCAGCTCTCGCTGGCAATCGGCAAGAAGGGGCAGAACGTCCGGCTGGCGAGCAAGCTCATCGGCTGGGACATCGACATCAAGAGCGAGGAGGAGAAGCGCCAGGAAATCGAAGCGGAAATGACGGCGCTCACAGCTCCCGCCACTCCGCTGACTTCTCTGGCGGGCGTGGGCGCCAAGACCATCGAGAAGATGGAGGCCGCGGGAATTAATTCCGTGGAGAAGCTTGCCTCGATGACCCCGGAGCAGTTGATGGAGATTCCGGGAATCGGCGAAAAGATGGTGGACAAAATCTATCAATCCGTGAACCGCTTCTACGAGGGCGGCGTGGAGGGGGAGGCTGCTGGCGAAGGCGCAACGAGCGCAGAGGCGGTTCAAGGTGAAGCCGCTGCTGAAGCCGTCGCGGAAGGCGCAGAGGCAGAAGCCGCGGAGGAAGGCGCCACGGAGGCAGCGGAAAGCGCAGAGACGGCGGCGGAAGCTTCCCTGGAACAGGAGGCCGCTCCCGCGGAAGAAACACGAGTGGCGGAAGAAACGCATGAAGAAGCTGCTCCTGCGGAAAATGAAGGCCGGGCAGGACGGGCCGAAGAAGCAAAGCCGGAGTAACGGGTCTGGGTAGCGAACGGAGCGTATGAGCGACGCGAATCAAGTCCGAATCAACGAGTTGGCGCGCGAACTGGAGGTCAAAGCCAAAGCGATCATTGACCTTCTGTCCGGTTTTGGTGTCACCGAAAAAAAAACACACTCGAGCTCGATTCCCGCCGACGTCGCTGAGAAAGTAAGAAACAGGATTCAGGGCGTTGCCGAAGCCGAGGCCCAGGCGGAGGCCGCCGCCAAAACCGAAAAGGAAGCGAAGGAGGCTGCCGCGAAAGCCGCGCGAATGAAACCTGCCGTGCCGGTGGCGCCTCCGCAAGCCCGTGTGGCCACAGGTCCGGCAGTGACGAAACCTGTTGTCCCGGGTGCGCCAATTTCTTCGGCAATCAAGCCGGCAGCTCCAGCAACTCACGCGGCCCCTGTTCCAAGCGCCGCGCCTGCGGCTCCGAAAACCATTCCGAAGGAGCCTGCAGGCGCGCCAACCGTTGCGAAGCCGGCAACGCCTTCCACGGCTCCGACACCGATTCGTCCTGCGGCTACGCCCGCACAGCCTGGAACTGCGCCTGCTAGGCCGACGGCGGCGGCTCCGGCGGGGTCGCTACCTTCTGGGGCGAGGCCAGCAGCAGCATCTGCCACCGGCGCTGCGCCGTCACGACCCGGTGCGCCGACACGCCCGGGTGTACCATTGCGCCCAACAGCGCCGGCGCGGCCCACGGGAAACCGAGGTCCCCTGCCGACAGGAAACCGCGGGCCGTTACCCGACATCTCCCGCGAGCGTCCAAGTGGCCCGCGGCCTGGACAGCCGATTCGTCCCCAGCCCGGGCAGGGCAGGCCAATGGGCCGGCAAGGCGCTCCGGGCGCAGGGCCGGCGCGGCCATTTGAGCACCGGAGAGGGCCGCTCCCGACCGGAACAAGACCTGGGCCGCGCACGCCCGGCAGGCCCGGGATGTTACCGCCGTTGCCGGAAAAACTTCCACCAAAAGCGGAGCCCGGTAAACCGCTTTACGCACGCAAGGCTCCACCGCGTCAGCGCCCGGCCATTGATAAGCGCGAGATCGAAGGAGAGCGCAAGCTGCATCCGACGCGCCTGCGTCAGGGGGCTGGCCGGGGTGCCACGGCTGCCGCAGTAATCGCTCCGCCGGAGCCACGCCCGCCGCGCGAAGTCACCATCACGGAGGGCATCACGATTCGCGAGCTGGCGGAAAAGCTTGACGTGCGCGCAAAGGATCTATTGAAAACGTTGTTGGACAGGGGCGTATTCGCGAGCATCAACCAGGCACTTGATGTGCCCACGGCGACGACGCTAGCGGAAGCATTCAGCGGCGTAGTGAGCGTGGTGTCGCTCGAAGAAGAAATGGTTCTCGAGGTTGCCAAGGAAGAGACCAAGGAAAGTTTGAAGCCGCGGCCCCCCGTCGTGACCGTAATGGGGCATGTAGACCACGGAAAAACGAGCTTGCTCGACGCGATTCGCGAAGCGGACGTGGCCGGTGGCGAAGCCGGCGGAATCACGCAGCATATCGGTGCGTACAAAGTCGTGGTGAACGACCGCAGCGTCGTTTTCGTGGATACACCGGGCCACGAAGCGTTCACCCGGATGCGTTCGCGCGGCGCGAAAGTGACGGACATTGTCGTGCTGGTGGTAGCCGCCGATGACGGTGTCATGCCGCAAACCAAAGAGGCCATTGACCACGCCAAGGCCGCGAACGTGCCGATCGTTGTGGCGATCAACAAAATGGACAAGCCGGAAGCACAGCCGGAGCGCGTGAAGCGGCAGCTGTCGGATTTGGGCCTGATGGTCGCGGAGTGGGGCGGGAACACGGAATTTGTCGAGGTTTCCGCCAAGAAGAAGACGGGCATCGACAAACTGCTGGAAACGATACTGGTCCTTGCAGAGCTTCGCGATCTCAAAGCGAATCCCGATGCCCCGGCAAGCGGCACGGTGCTGGAATCGCGCGTGGACAAGGGACGCGGCCCCGTGGCCACAGTGCTGGTGCAGAACGGCACGCTCAACGCGGGAGACTTCTTCATCTGCGGCTCGGTATTCGGCAAAGTGCGCGCGATGTTTGACGATCGCGGTCGCGCGGTGAAAAGCGCTCCTCCCTCGACGCCGGTCGAAGTCTTGGGATTACAGGGTGTGCCGGAAGCAGGCGATCACTTCCAGGTGACCGACGAAGCCAAGGCGCGCCACATCGTGGAATACCGTCAGAGCAAGCAACGCGACGCGGCGATGGCGCGCAGCAGCGGAGGGCGCATCACGCTGGACCAGCTCCACGAGCAACTCAAGGCCGGCGAGATCAAAGAGCTGCCGATTGTCATCAAGGCGGACGTGCAAGGGTCCGTGGAAGTGCTCAGCGAAATGCTGCCGAAACTTTCCACCGAGCAGGTGAAGTTGAAGATTATCGGTTCGGGCGTGGGCGCGGTCACGGAAAACGATGTGCTGCTGGCGTCAGCTTCTGGAGCGATTATCATCGCCTTCGGGGTGAGGCCGGACCGCAAGGCCGCGGACCTGGCGCAGCAAGAACACGTGGACATCCGCACGCACAACATCATTTACGAAGTTTCGGACGAAATTAAGAAGGCCATGGAAGGCCTGCTCGAGCCCGTCATCACAGAAATGTATCTGGGTCGCGCCGAAGTGCGGAATACCTTCCGAGTGAAGGGCGCGGGGACGGTGGCCGGCTGCTACGTGGTTGACGGAATTCTCAAGCGCGACGCGCAGGTGCGTGTCGTCCGCGATGGCCCCGTAATTTACACGTCGAAACTCAGCTCGCTGAAAAGGTTCAAGGACGACGTCAACGAAGTGCGTACTGGTTTCGAATGTGGCGCGGGCGTGGCCAACTTCAACGACATCAAGGTCGGCGACGTCCTGGAATGCTTCAGCGTCACCAAAATGAGCGCTGCGGAAGCTGCCGGGCAGGCCGGTGGGCCTTCCGCTAAAAGATAAACCGCCAGAGTTTCCCCGGAGCCGCAGATGCCCGTCGGCTTGCTTACCCTCGAGCTGCATATCCCCGATGCGCAATCGCTGAAGGACAAGCGCCAAGTGTTGCGCAGCTTGAAGGACCGGCTGAGGCGGGATTTCAATGTGGCGGTGGCGGAGTTGGACCATCACGACACCTGGCAACGTTCAGTGGTAGGTGTGGTGACGATTTCGAACGAAGAGAAGCACGTGAACGAGGTGCTGCAGAAGGTTTTGGACGAGGCGGACGGCATTCTCGGCTCGATTCTGATCCACCAGGCCGTGGAGATTATTTAGAAGGCGCGGCAGGAATGGCAGCGCAGAATATCTAAGTCGTCGCAAAAACGCCATGAGCTCAACCAATCATCGTCACGAACGCGTGGGCGAAGAAATTGCCCACGAAATCAACGCCATGCTGGCCGGAGAATTGAAAGACCCGCGCTTGGAAGGCAGCATTATTGCGAGCGAAGTTCGCGTGCAGCCGGACATGAAGCACGCGCGCGTGTTTATCAGCGTGAAAGGCACAAGCGAGGAGCAAGCCGAGGCGATCAAAGCGCTCGAGCATGCTGCAGGATTCATTCGTCACGAACTAGTGGAGCGCCTGCAACTTCGGCGGCTCCCTGAATTGCACTTTGCATTGGACCTTTCTGAGGAGCGCGTCGAGCACATCGAGCAGCTGCTGAGGGAAGCGAAGAAGGGCGAGCCGGTGCGCAAAGTGTTAAGGAAGAAGGACAAGCCATCCAGGATGGAGAAATAGATAGCTCTCAGTAGTCTTTTTCAGTTCCCAGTTGTAAGTCATAGGTACTAAGTCGAGCAAGCAAAGAAGGCTACTTTTTTCGCAAACGCAGTTCCGCAGTTTGGGCGGTCGCACTGTTTTACCTACAACTTAAATCCGGAGACTTAAGACCAAGAACTCAGCGCATGCCACACCAGCCACAACCGGTGCCGTTTGACGGCGCGCTCGTCATCAACAAGCCACAAGGAAAGACATCGCACGATGTGGTGGATGCAGTACGGCACCTGGCGGGTTTCCGACAGATCGGGCATTTGGGCACCCTGGATCCACTGGGAACGGGAGTTCTCGTGTTGCTTCTGGGACGAGCTACGCGGCTGGTGCAGTTCTACTCGGGCAGGAGAAAGCGTTATACGGCCGGTTTCCGTTTCGGATTTGCCACCGACACTTATGATTCCGACGGAGAAGCGCAGGGCCCGGACGCAGCGCCGATGCTTGATGCTGCGATCCTCCAGAAGCTTGCGGCCGAGCGTGTCGGGCCCTTCGAACAAATGCCACCAGCGTTTTCCGCGAAGAAAGTAGGAGGCCGGCCCGCGTATGAGTTCGCACGTAAAAAAAAAGAAGTCGAGCTGAAGCCCGTCCAAGTGGAAATCTACGAATACAAACTGACGGGAACCGAGGGAAGCATCGCGCGTTTTGTCATCGAATGTTCTTCCGGCACATACATCCGTTCGCTTGCGGACGAAATGGGGCAGAAATTGGGTTGCGGCGCGCATCTCGCGGAAATCACGCGCACGGCGGTGGGGGAATTTTCCATCGAGCAGGCGATCACGCTGGAGGAACTTGCAGAAGCTAGCCGGGCGGGCCGATTCGCGAACTTCCTAATCAAAATGGAGAACCTGCTGCCGAATTTTCCGTGCGTCAATGTTTTGCCGGTGATCGAAAAACGCGTGCGGCACGGCTCGAAGTTCAGCATCTCCGTTTCTCAATTACGGGCGGGAAGGATGGAGCCTCCTCCCGGAGCGACGACAGAACTCGACGGCGGGCCGCCAAAAGCACCGCGGCTGCGCGTCTTCAACCAGCAAGACAAGTTGATTGCCATTGCCGAAGCGGTCGTGCCGCGAACCTACCAGCCGCTCGTCGTGTTCGAACCGCTGCCTTAGCCATGCTTATGGCTGTTGAGGTGGTGGTTGAGGGTGAGGTTGTTGAGGCTCTGGTTGTGGCGGTTGCTGTTGCAGCGGCTGTTGCTGAAGCGGGGGCTGAGGCTGAGGTGGTGGTGGCTGTGGCAATGTAGGCGCAGGAGTCCCGCGAAATCCCGGAGTGGAGCTGTGGCCGATATCGCCGCGGCCGGCGTAAATCGTCCGCGTGAGATGATCGGCAAGCCGCAGCCTCCGCGGAGTCACCACGATAAGCAGTTCGGTATCTTGCAGGGATTTGCTTTTTGAACGGAAGGCATACCTCACGCCCGGGATTTCCGCAAAGCCCGGCAATCCGGCAATAGAGCGGGTCTCCTCATTGTCAGCCATGCCGGTAATGAGTGTTGGCTGGTTTTCTTTCAGGCGCACGGTTTGCGACAACGTGCGATTCGAAAGAATGGGGATGCCGTTCACATTGGTGCCGGAAAGCGCGCGGATCTCGAACTCCAGTTGCAGGGTAACTTCGTTATTCGAATGAAGTGTAGGCGTGGCTTTGATTTTCAAGCCGAGGTCCACATATTCGGAGGCCGGGTATGGCTGCTGCGCGACGCCCGGAGCCACGCCGCCGGAAGACAGATTCGCCGAAACCACGGTGACATCTCCGGCTGCCCCAGACACATCATTGGCAATCGCCACCTCGGGAAATCCTCCGGCTGCGAAAGTGCCCGCAACGATTGCGGTTGGTGTCGAGCCGGAAGGCCCTGCCGGAGGCTCGACGGCCAAGCTGAACAGCCCTGCGCCAAGGCCCGCGAACACTCGAAACGTATTGGCCCCAGCGCTTGTCACCGCTATATCCGCGTGGCCATCTTGATTGAAGTCGGCGATAGCCACCCCGGTAGGAGAGGACGCAGCAGCCAAAGGCGAACCGGTGGCAGCGGTGAAAGTGGCGTCCCCGTTGTTCAGCAGGATGCTGACGGTAGCATCGGTTTGGTTCACCACGGCGAGGTCCGGTTTGGCGTCGCCGTTCAGGTCGCCGGCGGAAATCGCAACCGGGCCCTTGCCCGAAGATACCGGCGAGCCCGAAGCCTCCGTGAATGTGCCGTCCCCTCTGCCTAGGAGAACGGTCACGTTGTTGGTTGTTTGATTGACGATGGCCAAGTCCTGGTTCCCGTCGCCATTGAAGTCATTCTGAACGACAGCGACGGGGCCCTGCTCCGCGGCACTAACCGGCGTCAACGTAAACTCCTTTTGTGCAGTTAAAGGAGCGGCACTGGAATCCGTGACCGTTATTGTGAAAGGAAAGCTTATTCCCGGCGTCGCAGGCGCCGGAGTTCCCGTAATTTCTCCGGTCTTCGCATTCAAACTCAGCCCAGTGGGAAGCGAGCCGGAAGAAACGCTCCAAGTAAGAGTGCCGGTTCCTCCGGTAGCGGTCAGCATCTGGTCGTAAGGCGTTCCGATGCTTCCGTTGGGAAGCTCGGCCGTGGAAATCGCGAAGGTCGGAGCGGTGGTACTGATCGTGATGCTGAGAGCAGTTGTGGCGGAATTCGGAGGGTTGGCGGAGTCCCTGGCATTGACCATGAAGGCCGAAGTTCCCGCCGCCGTGGGCGTGCCGGTAATGGCCCCCGTCGTGGCATTCAAACTGAGGCCTGCCGGGAGGGTTCCTGTTGCTAGACTCCAGGTCACTGCCGCGGTTCCTCCCATCGATTGCAATTGGGCGCTGTAAGGAGCGGAGGAATTCAAAACACCGTCGGGCAGTGAAGTAGTGGCGATGGCCAATTGTCTCGACAGGAAAAATGTGAAACTCGGAGTAGTCGGAAAGGTGCCGTCTCCCCTGCCAAGAAAAATAGAAATCGAGTCATCCCCCTCATTGACCACGGCGAAATCCTGTTTCCCGTCGCCATTGAAATCTCCGGTGGCAATTGCCGTGGGGTTGAACCCGACGGGAATCGCGACGGGTTTCTGGAACGTGCCGTCGCAGTTGCTGAGGAGCACATCCACTGCATTCGCGAGAGGATCACTGGCGAGCAGGTCGTGGCATCCGCTGCTGGTGAACGTCGCTGAGGCGATTCCAGGATGGGTTGACGGAGGTGCCGTGCGAGCTGTTCCCAAGGAAATGGGTGAACCCGTGGCTTGCGCAAATGTTCCTTGCGTGGAGTTTTGACCCAGCAGAATCGTCGCCGAGTTATCGATCTCATTCACAGCGGCGAGGTCGAGAGAACCGTTATTCAGAAAATCCGCGGCTACCAGGGCAATGGGGCCAGTCCCGGCAGCGTACGACGTGCTGGGGAAAGGATTGTTCGCTGCGCCGAGGCTTGGCGCAAAGCCCGAAGTGCCCAGACTGCCGGAGAGCAACGAGAGCGAGACGGGGTATCGCTGGCCCACAAAGAAAGTGGCGGGCTTGCCGTCCTGCGCGCGCAAGAGAACCTGGCGGCCGCTCTGCACCAGCGAGAGCGCATCGGAAAAGTCCGCCGCCGCAGAGGGAAGAGTCAGGAGGAACGTGGATTTGCCGCCTCCCACGGCGACGAGGGGAGGGATGAGGGAACTGATCGAAGTTCCGCCTCCGGTTGCGGCACTTCCAAAGATTCCGGCCAGGAGCGATTCGAGAGCAGTCAAGTTGCTTGCGTTGATCACTTGGCTCAGCAAATTGGGCGGGAGAGCGATCATCCTATAACTTGTAGGAGGCTCGATGCCCAGCTTCCTTGCGGTGTTGCGGTCAACTTCGAGCAGCTCGATTTCCAACATCAATTCTCCGCGCGCCCTTTCGATTTGTTGAATAAGAGCGCCGGCGAGAGCCAGCCGCTCCGGAGTGTCGCGCATGGTGATGGCGTGGCTACCCGAGTCGAGATCAATGCGCGTGGAAGCCGTGATATCGCGCAGGATGCGTACAACTTCCGTGGCCTCCTCGGAACTGATGGCGGAAGAAAGAGGAAACGTCTGCTCGGCTTCCAAATCGTATTGCCTGCGTTTTTCCGGATTGTCTGCTGCGACAAACATCAGCGTGGCATTCACCGGGCGCCAGAAGGTCCCGGTTTGAGCTGCAAGGATGGTGACCGCGTTGTTGAAGTCCACGTCGCTCACGTTCAATCGAACGTTTCTCACGACCAGGTCAGGATCGAAAGTGGCCCGGACGCCAAACATGGCCGCGAGTTGTTCGTAGACCGTTTTTGTGTCGCCCCGCAGATCGACATGGTGCTTTCCCGGCTGCGGCTTCAACCGGGGCAGCCCGGGAATTTCCGGGGCGGCTTTCGGCCCAGTTTCATCCGCCATGCTCTTGATTTGCCGCAACCGTTCCAAAACGATGGAGTTCGTAGGATCAATCGCCAGCGCAGCAGCAAGGTCTTCGGTGGCCTGATCAAAACGGCTGGCAAGCGCGTCCCGCTCTGCTGCGTCGGTGTAAGAACGGACCAATTTCCCCCGCAGCGCCTCAGCGCGCGCCGCATAGCTGAGGTCCTGTGGAGCATACCGCGCAGCTTCTTCGTAATCAGCAAGCGCCTCCTCCGGACGGCCAGCCGCCTCAGCTTTTTCGCCCTGTTCGGCGGCTTTGCGCGAGCGCTTGAGATCGGGCTTCACCCGTTGGGGGTAGGCTTGCGGAGTGGCTGGCGGCGATTGAGCGGAGCAGATCGGTGAAAAAAGGAGGAAACCCGAGAGGATCAGCGACAAGGCTTGGCGAGGTGTGGCCATGCGTAAGAGACAGAATAGCCTATTCCGCGTCCCGTGCTGCTGCCATGGAAATAGGACTGAATTAGTCCGGTTGACCGGAAGGGCATGGGTAAGGTAAACTCGAATTTGTAGTTGCAAATGACTTACAACTAGACCTACAGGACAACCCGTGCTTTCAGCATTTTTGATCGCGCTTCGCGAAGGGGTGGAAGCGGCACTTGTCGTCGGCATCATCCTGGTTTATCTCTCCCGCACCGCCCGCAGCCATTTGACGCAATTGGTATGGTATGGCGTAGCGGCGGCCGCAGCTCTGAGCCTGATCGTGGCGGTGGGGCTGGAGCGCTGGCGCATCAGCGAAGACGGCTTCGGGGGGCTAATGCTTCTTGTGGCCTCGGCCTTCGTGGTTACGATGATTGTATGGATGAACCGGGTTGCGCGCCACCTGAGGAAAGAGATTGAGGAAAAGGTGGAATCCTACGCCGCACGGGCCGGAAAGGCCGCAGGCTGGGGGATTTTTCTCTTTGTATTCCTTATGGTCCTGCGCGAAGGCGTGGAGTTGGCGTTGATTCTGCGCGCCGTGGAACTTTCGACCGAAGGCTTGCAGACCTGGATTGGGACGATTGCCGGGATTGGAGCGGCTGTCGCGGTGGGCTTGTTCTTTTTCAAGGGCACGCTGCGCATTCCACTGCATCGCTTTTTCGCGGGCACGAGCGTGATTTTAATGCTTGTAGCGTTCCAACTGGCGCTGACAGGCTTGCACGAACTGAGCGAGGCGCGCTGGCTGCCTTCTAGCAAAGCGGAGATGGCGATTCTTGGGCCCATCGTGCGCAACGAGCTTTTCTTCTTCGTTTTTATTTTTGGTGCGGCCATGTTGCTGATTTTGCGGGAATGGCAGGCGGCTTCGCAGGCCAAAGCGGCAAGCGGGGCGGTGAACGATGCGGAAAAGCGCCTGCTGGAATCGCAAAACCGGCGGCAGCGCCACTGGATGATTGCGGCGGCGACGGCTTCTTTGACCGTAATCCTCGTTTTGACCGCGGATTTCATTTATGCGCGGGCGAATTCCGCGCCGCCCACGGCGCAGGTGATTGAGGCAGCGGGGGATGTTGTACGTGTTCCCGTCAGTCAAGTGCAGGACGGAACCATGCACCTTTTCACGGTGAACGCTGGTGGGCAATCAATGCGCTTCATGGTGATCAAGAAGCCAAATGGTTGGGGAGTGGCGCTGGATGCCTGCCGAATTTGCGGCGCGGAGGGCTACCGCCAGGATGGGCAAAACGTGATTTGCCGCCACTGCGCTTCCGCGATTTACATTCCTTCGATTGGCAACCAGGGAGGCTGCAATCCCATCGGCGTGCCCGCGCACGTGGAGGAAAAAAACATTGTGATCGACTTTACCGCTCTAGCTCAAGAGTCCAAGGAGATTCCACAGTAAGGCGCGAAATAGGGCTTTGCTTGCGCGACGACTGATTCCATGTTCTTCCGACTCGTTGGCGATTCTTTCGGGCGGCGTCCCCGGCACAAGTTGCTGACCGGCGCGGCGCTAGCTCTCGGCATGGGTGTGGCCACGGCGGCGCTCAGCGTGGCGCTAGACGTCGGCGACCGCCTGGCAAGAGAATTCCGCAGCTTGGGCGCAAACCTAGTGGTCACGCCGAAGGCCGATTCGCTGCCGCTCGAAATCGGCGGCGTGGATTATCGCCCGGTGAATGCAGGAGCGTATCTGCCCGAAGCGGACCTGCCAAAACTCAAAACCATTTTCTGGCACAACAACATCATGGGTTTCGCGCCGATCTTGGAGGTGCCCGTTCAGTCTTGGACTCCGGCTTCCCAGACTGCGTTTGCGCCGAAGATCAACAATGAGACCACATTGATCGGCACTTGGGCGCGTCACGCCGTGGCCGTCCCGGATGGCGGAACTTTTCTGACCGGGGCCGAAAAGACAAATCCGTGGTGGCAAGTGGATGGGCAATGGTTTGCAGAAGGCAATCTGGAATGTGTCGTTGGCCAAAATCTTGCGCGCAAGAGTCAGCTTCGCGCTGGCGATATCGTTAACGTCAGTCCAAAGGAAAACAGCTCTCCGGCCGTCGCTCTTGAGGTGACTGGTATTTTGTCAACGGGCGGTGTGGAAGACGAGGCTATCGTGGCGCCTCTCTCGGTTGCGCAGCGGTTGGCGGGCAAGCCCGGCGAATACCGCAAACTTTACGTCAGCGCGCTAACCAAGCCGGAAGATGCGTTCGCCAAGCGCGACACGAAGACATTCACGCCCGCGGAGTACGACCGCTGGTTCTGCACGCCGTACATTTCGTCCATTGCCTTTCAGATTCAGCAGGAATTGCCGGGAACCGAGGTGCGCGTGATTCGCCGCGTTGCGGAGGGCGAAGGTCAGATCCTGAGTCGCGTGCAAATGCTGCTTTGGCTGGTCACTCTGGCCGCCATGTTGGCGGCGGCGCTGGCCGTGGGCGCTTCGTCAGCCGCATCGGTGATTGAGCGGCAAGTGGAGATTGGCCTGATGAAAGCGCTGGGGGCTGGATCCGGTGCAGTCGGTTTCTTGCTCGCGGCCGAACAGCTGTTGCTCGCGTTTGTGGGCGGAGGCGTCGGTTACGCACTGGGAATCGTTTTGGCACGCTGGCTGGGCGAAAAGATTTTTGGCGCCGCACCCGAACCAACGCTGCTGGTCTTTCTGGTCGTTCTCGGGTTGGCAGCGGTCGTGACGTTACTAGGCAGCGCCATTCCCCTGCGGCGCGCTTCGCGCATTGAACCGGCGCCTATCCTGCGAGGCGAATGATGACGGAGCTGCGCGACACGAACCGAGCAATGTTCTGGCGCATCGTCCGGCGCTTGCTTGGCGCCAATCGCGGGCGGCTCGTCGTCATGCTGCTGGCGCTCGGGGCTGGCGGCGCCGTCACCGCCGCGCTTCTAAACTTGCAAGTGGACGCCAAGCGGCGCCTTACTACTGAATTCCGCACCTTCGGTCCAAACATCATAGTTGCTCCGCGCGAGAACAGCGTTCATGGCGGTTCGCCAGAGACGCTGGATGAGTCGCTCCTCAGGCGAATTCCACAGGAATGGTATCAGCGCGGCATCAAGGTCGTACCGCTTCTGTATCTCGTCGCCGAGGCCTACAAAACTGGCTCTGATCGCCGAGTGCCTCTTGTCGTTGCAGGCAAAGGCGGGAGCACTATGCATGTCGGCGTCAACGGGCCTCCGTTCGAGTCGCTGATTTCCTGCGACGTAGGCACCCGGGTTGCGGCTGAAATGCAATTAAGACCCCAGGAAAAGCTCATTTTACAAACCCGGGTGCGAGAGCAACCCTGCAACTTCAACCCTACCTCTGCAACGGGCGGCCCCGAAGACGATCAAGTCATCGTGGCAATGGGAGCCGCGCAAGACTTGGCGGCGCTTCCTGGTCGCGCCGGCATGATCGAACTGACCGTGCCCGGCACACCCCAAGAAATCACGAATTGCATCGCAACGCTCCGTCAACTTTTTCCCGATGCCGACGTCCGACCCATTCGCCAATTCACCGAGGGCGAGGCAAAAATCTACAACCGCATCAACGGCGTGCTCACCGCTACCATCGCGGTCGTCCTGGTTCTCACGGCCTTCTGTGTCATGGCAGCGATGACCAACGTGGCCATCGAGCGCAAGATGGACGTTGGGTTGATGAAAGCCATTGGTGGAGCGACGCGGCGCGTCGTGCGGCTCTTTCTTGCTGAAGCCGCGCTGCTGGGTCTTGGGGGCGGTTTAATCGGAGCAGCGCTTGGCATTCTTCTCTCTATCGGCTTGGGCAAAGCCGTTTTTGGAGTCGCGGCGCGCCCGCGCCTGATTGTGTATCCTGTAGCTGTGGGTTTGACGATGCTGGTGGCGATTCTGAGCGCCTTCCCGCTGCGGCGGCTGGCGAGCATCCGCCCGGCATCGGTGTTTCGAGGTGAAGCGTGAGTGTGGTTGCTCCAGTTCAGTTACAGCCGCGCGCGGCAGCGCTGCAAGTCGTCATCGACAATTTGATCAAGCAGTACGGCACGATGCGCGCGCTCAACGGCGTGAGTTTCGCAGTGAACGGCGGCGAATGGGTTGCCCTTATGGGTCCTTCCGGCTCGGGAAAAACCACGCTCATCAACATTCTAGGTGGATTGGACACGCTGACCTCAGGACGCGTGGTCGTAGATGGGGTGGATCTCGCGAAACTCGGAGAAAACGATTTGGTCCGTTACCGCGCGGAAAAAGTAGGCTTCGTTTTTCAGCAATTCCATCTGGTGCCGTATCTGACCGCGCTCGAAAACGTAATGCTTGCGCAGTATTTTCACAGCGTCACGGACGAAAAAGAGGCCCAAGAAGCCCTCAAACGCGTGGGCCTCGGCGACCGCCTCACGCATCTGCCCGCGCAGCTTTCCGGTGGCGAGCAGCAGCGGGTAGCCATCGCGCGCGCTTTGATCAATCAGCCGAAGCTGATTCTTGCTGACGAGCCCACCGGCAACCTCGACGAAGCCAACGAAAGAATCATCATCGACATTTTCCGCAAGTTGCACAATGCCGGGCACACGATTTTGATGGTCACGCATGATCCCGAAATCGCACGGCAAGCCGATCGCCGCGTTGAACTGGCGCACGGATACTTGCATTTCGATTCGGCGGTGCATGGGCCGAGTCAGCCGCTCAATTGCCCGCTGGTGGACACGCCGGACTGTTGCAAGCCTGTTTCAACCGACGACGAAATTCGCTTTGATCACCTCCTCGAACAGATTTGGGTCTGGGGTGAGGAAGGGAAGCCTGCTGAGGTCGCGCGTCTGCGTGCCGCCGGGGCCTCGGGAAAACTTTCCACGGTGCCGGAAGAGCCTGCCTCGCGCGTCCTTTCGCGTATGGCAGAGCTGCATTTGGTCGCGCTGCAAAACGGGGAAGCGCAGTTGACTCCAGCCGGAAGCCAGCGCGCGCGCGACGTGGTTCGCCGCCATCGTCTGGCCGAGCGTCTGTTCAAGGACACTTTTGCCGTTGACGAAACCGAAGCGCACACACAAGCCTGCCGGTTCGAGCACATCATCAGCCCGGAACTCGACGCGCGCATTTGCACGTTCCTTGGGCATCCGAAAACCTGCCCTCATGGCAATCCCATTCCTCCCGGTGCGTGCTGCGACGGAAAGTCGAGGTCTTGAAATTTTGATGCTCCCTGCTTCTATTCTCTGCGATGTACCGCAGCTTTTTTGTTTGTTTTTCCAAGCTCTCGACGGTGAACCGTCAACGGTAGACTTGCAAAATGCCCACTCCCCTCGACCCACGTAAAAAACCAACCGGCGTCAAGGTTCACGTCTCCAGCGGAGCGGGCGTGGACATCACTTGGGCCGACGGCCACGCCAGCCATTACGATTTCGAATATTTGCGCGACGAATGCCCTTGTGCGACGTGCAACGACGAACGCGCCAAAAAAGAAGCCTTCAAATCTCTCGCCCCGGGAACGGTTTCCTCTCCCGCGCTTCCGATGTTCAAACCCAAACCGCGCGCCAGGGCAGCCACGCAGGTCGGGAATTACGCCATTCAAATCACGTTTACCGACGGTCACGCAACCGGCATTTATGCCTACGATCATCTCCGCAGCATCTGCCCGTGCCCGGAGTGTGCGAAAGCGTTTCGAACGGCGTCTGCCGTTTGATCCTTGCGGAACTTAAACTGGTCTGTTTCAGTGGACTTCACGCGGGAAAAATGCGAGCATTTCATTCTGCTAGGTAGCGAAATCCGCACATGAGCAGCATTCCCAACAACCCTGCTGCCACGGGCAGACGGGGCAATGGAATTCCGCGCGTTTTGGTGGCCACGACCGCGCTGCTGAGTTTCATCTCCTTTTGGCGTGCTGCTGCGATTGTCCTCAACGACCTGGCCTCTTCCGCGTATTACGCGGGCGGCGAAGCGGAAGCCTACGTCGGCAAGGCTGCACCCTGGTTCATTCTCGCCATCATGCTGTTTTCCTACGCCGTGCGCGCGATTTACGTGGAGAGCTGCAGCATGTTTGTGCGCGGGGGCGTCTACCGCGTGGTCAAGGAGGCCATGGGCGGAACGCTTGCTAAGTTCAGTGTTTCTGCGCTGATGTTCGACTATATTCTAACCGGACCGATTAGCGGCGTGGCCGCGGGCCAGTACATTGTCGGCCTGGCCAACGAGACGTTTGATTATATTCACATCCCTCTGCACATTGCGCCGGGCGCGGGCGCCGCGATGTTCGCAATTTTCGTCACCGTCTATTTCTGGTGGTACAACATCAAGGGCGTTCCGGAATCCGGCCAGAAGGCCATGCGCATCATGCAGTTCACGACCGTAATGGTCGTGATCCTGATTGGCTGGTGCCTGTACACCATTTCGCTCCGGCATCCCGCGCTTCCCCCGCTGCCTCATCCGAAGAATCTGAAGCTTGGACCCAATGCCCTGGGTTGGCTGTACGGCGTCCAATTCGGGCACCTTGCCGGTGTTATCGCGATTTTTGTCGGCCTTGGGCATTCCGTGCTGGCGATGAGCGGAGAAGAGTCTCTGGCGCAGGTGTACCGCGAAATCGAGTCTCCCAAGCTGCCCAACCTCAAGAAAACCGGGTTGGTCATCTTTATTTATAGCCTGGTATTTACTTCGCTGGTTTCGTTTTTTGCGGTGATGCTCATTCCCGACGACGTTCGCCAACATTATTTGGAAAATCTAATTGGCGGATTGGCCATGAATTTGGAAGGACCGTTTTTGCTTCGGTTGCTCTTCCACGGCTTCGTCGTCGTCGTAGGCACGCTGATTCTGGCCGGCGCCGTGAACACGGCCATTGTGGGTTCGAACGGCGTACTGAACCGCGTCTCGGAAGATGGCGTTCTCGCCGACTGGTTCCGTCAGCCTCACCGCCGGTTTGGCACTTCCTATCGCATCATCAACATCATCGCCGGTCTGCAAATCCTCACGATCATAATCAGCCGCGGCGACGTCACCTTCCTTGCGAACTTGTACGCTTTCGGCGTTATTTGGAGTTTCGCCATGAAGGGCATGGCCGTCTTGGTCCTCCGTTACACGCATCCCGGCGACCGCGAATATCGTGTGCCGCTGAATTTCAGGCTCTTTGGCGTGGAGATTCCGCTGGGGCTCGGCCTTATTACGCTCGTCCTGCTCGGCATCGCGGTTGTAAACCTGTTCACGAAAGAAGAAGCCACCATTGCGGGCGTAACGTTTTCCGTCCTGCTTTTCATTGTCTTCACCATTTCGGAGAGAGTCACGCATCGCGGGCGCGGCGCCGCCAGGCACGTGGAGATGGACCAATTCCACTTGGAAATGGAAAGCGAGCTGACGCCGCAGGCCGTCGGAGTTCGTCCCGGCAATATTCTCGTGCCCGTCAGCAACATCCACTCCTTATATCACCTGGGTAATGTCCTGGACCGTGTGAAGCCAGGCAGGCGCGACGTCGTCGTTCTTCACGTGCGATTATTGCGCCGTTCCGCTTCCGGCGAATACGAACTCGAGGCCGAACAGCTTTTCGGCGGCATCGAGCAGCGGCTTTTCTCGCAGGCGCTGGCGATGGCGGAAAAACGCGGCAAATCCATCCGCCTCGCCGTCGTCGCCGCGAACGATCTAGCGGAAGGTATTCTTCGCGCGGCCACTTCGCTGCAGTCCAGCACCATTGTCCTTGGCCATTCCTCGAGAGAGACCACAGAGGAACAGGCCCGGCAGATTGGCGAAGCCTGGGAAAAACTGGGCGATACAAAGCCGCAGTTCAACCTGGAAATCCATATGCCCAACGGGGACAAGCTCTACAAGGTCCTCGGTCCCCACGCGCCCAACCTCACGGCCAATGAGATCAATCTGCTGCACCGCTTGTGGTTGCGTTTCAGCGATCTGGTAGCGCCCCTCGAATTGCACCATCACGACGTGGTCCACTTCGCGCTGGAAGAAGTTCAGAAAGAATTGGACGAAGGGCACGAAGATGACGCTGTCTGCCGCTTGCGCAAGCACCTCGAAGAGAATCAGAAGAAACGCAAGTTATCGTCATAGGCGGGGACGCAAGCCCGCATTCCTTCCTCGCAATCTGTCTAGGCGAGTTGCGTTGTGCAGTGACCGCAGCGCTTCGCCGCGATGGGAATAGTCATCGCGCATTGTGGGCACTCTTTCGTGGTCGGCGCCGCCGTGGGCGCGGGCTTCTTGGTCCAGCGATTTACCTGCTGCACGATAGAGAAAGACGGCGAAGGCGACAATCAAAGATTTGATGACGTTGTTCGGGAAAATGCCGTAATTCAGTGTGGCTCCGTGGTCCAATTTGGCTTCCGACCGCGACGCATAACTCTTGCCATTCAAGCTGAGGAAGAAGTTCGAGAAATCCACTTTGCCAATCAAGTGGCCGAGCGGCGGCATCATCTTTGCTGAACGCCGCCCCGATGATTATGCCGACGGCCATGTCCATGGCGTACCCACGCATGACAAATTCCTTAAATTCCTTCAGCACGGTCTTCCTCCTTGTTTTTCATGAAGGTGAATGACGGCCCCAAGTGGATTCACCGCTTTTTGCGAGGGCCATCTTTTGCGCGGATTATATCCGAGAAGAACAGAAAAATAGAGGAGCCGGCCGGTAAGTTTAAAAACAGGGGCCGATGCCCGCCGCAGAGGATTATCTTAGCGCGGACGAAAGAGCAGCGTTGAAGCCAAAATCCCGCGCAGGACCAGAACCGCGCCTATGGCCGCGAGCAGGGGTCCTACCCACGCAAAAGGGACGCGGGTCATCGCTAGCATCAAGATTCCCAGGAGTACAAGAGAGAGCCCTCGCGTCCAATTCTCCCAGCGCTTCCACCATTGTCCTGGCTTATACAGAGCCCGCAGGCCCCACAGGATAAGCACGATGCTGAGGATCAGCCACGTTCTGCCGTGCCGGTTCACAAGAATATGTCCCCGCAGGGCAAGCCACGCGACCAGGGCGCCGAGCATCACAAAAATCAGTTCGATCATGACCCGCAGCAACCGCTCTGGGGTGAGCATGGCCTCTGGCTTCGCTTCCGATTAGGCGATGCGCTCGATCCGCAGCTTCTGTATGGTAACGGGAGTGCGTGGGCGGTCGTTCGAATCGCGCGGCACATTCGAGATTTTGTTGGCCACGTCCTGGCCTTCCACGACTTCGCCAAAAATGGTGTGCCGGTTATCCAGCCACGGAGTCGCCGCTACGGTGACAAAAAATTGGCTGCCGTTCGTATTTGGCCCCGCGTTGGCCATCGAGAGGAATCCGGCTTTCGAATGTTTCAGCGAGGGATAGAACTCGTCGGCAAATTTGTAGCCCGGTCCGCCCATCCCAGTGCCGTTCGGGCAGCCGCCCTGGATCATGAATTGCGGAATCACGCGGTGAAAAATCAGACCGTCGTAAAACGGCCGCTTTTCTTTTTGCCCTGTCTTTTCGTTGGTGAATTCCTTCGTGCCTTCGGCCAGCCCGACGAAATTGGCTACCGTCTTGGGCGCCTCTTTTTCGAACAGCCGGACCACGATGTTTCCCTGCGAAGTCTCAAAAATGGCGTACGTTCCTGCCGGTCGACTCATGCGCTCTCCTTACATGCCAAAATCATCCTACACGAGCCGGACTCTGGGACGCCACTCACCAGCCTTTCTGCTTGCGCAACTCCGTGATGTGGGCGGTGTGATGTCTCCCGTGCCATTCGTAGAGGAACAGCAGCCAATCCACATTGCGCTCGCCGCTTTCCGGGTGAATCAACGGCCTTGCGAATTGCTCCGCTTTCAGCGAGCGCCAAATGCGGTCCCAGCGATCGTGCACTGCCGTCAAAAGCGATAGCGATACCTCGATTGGCGTGGACTTTGAATCCGCCAGCTTGGACCATGCTTCCTGGTCGTAGGGCTTGATCGTTGGTTTTTCTTCCGTGAGTGCCAGTTTCAACCGCACGTAAGCGTTCAGATGGCTGTCCGGTACGTGGTGTACTACCTGACGAACCGTCCATCCTCCAGCGCGATAAGGCGTATCGAACTGCCCGTCGTTCAAGCCCTTTACTGCCGCGCGCATTTTGCCGGGTAAGGCCGCGAGCTCCTCCATCGCTTGCTGCCGTCGCCCGGGCGTAATTTGCGACGGCATCTCAAAGTTTCCGATTGGGTAGCGCGGATCCATGTGACAGCCTCCTCAAGCGACGACGCTTCTGGAATATACGCACGCGAATTTGCGCGGGTCAACGCGGCTCCCGGAAAAAATCTCTCCAATTTGGCTGCCGGATTCCGAAACGCCAAGTGGGCAATGCTACAATACAGCGGCTGTATCCGGCGGCCGCAGAGATGTATCTAATGTACGGAGAAGGATGGGATGCACAACGTCGTAATCATTGGCAGTGGCTGCGCAGGTCTTACCGCCGCGATTTATGCCGCGCGCGCGAACCTCAAGCCGCTCGTTATTGACGGCCATGAGCCCGGCGGCCAGCTTTCCCTCACCACGCACGTCGAGAATTTCCCCGGCTTCCCTGACGGAATCCTTGGGCCGGAGCTGATTGAAAACATGCGCAAGCAGGCGCAGAAATTCGGCGCCGAATTCAAGGCTGGCGCCGTCACGGAAGTCAACCTCCACAAGCGCCCCTTCAAGATCATCGCGGGAAAACATACCTACGAAACGGAAGCTGTGATTGTCGCCGCGGGGGCGTCGGCTCGTCTGCTCGGGTTGAAAGGCGAACGAGAGTTGATCGGCCACGGGGTTTCCACCTGTGCCACTTGCGACGGCTATTTCTTTCGCGGCAAACCAATCGCTGTCGTCGGGGGCGGCGATTCCGCGATGGAAGAAGCCAACTTTCTTTCGCGTTATGCCAGTAAGGTTTGCCTGATTCACCGCCGGAAGGAATTTCGCGCTTCCAAAATCATGATTGTCCGCGCAAAAAAGAATGAGAAAGTGGAATTCGTCACGCCGTTTGTGGTCGAAGAAATCCTTGCACCGAAGGGCCTCGTGGAAGGGGTGCGCCTTCGCAATACCGAATCGAAGGACACCCGCGAACTCGTCGTCGACGGCGTTTTCGTGGCCATCGGCCACGACCCGAATACGACCGTGTTCAAGGGAAAACTGGAAATGGATTCCAACGGCTACCTGATCGCCAAGCATGGCAGCCTGACTTCCATTCCAGGCGTGTTTGTCGCCGGCGATGTGCAGGACCACCGCTATCGCCAGGCGGTCACCGCCGCCGGGTCTGGCTGCATGGCCGCCATCGACGCGGAACGGTTCTTGGAAGAACACAAACACTAGTGCCTCTCCTTCCAGCCTGCGATAATTGACCGGCATGCTTCGGTCCACACTTCTGAAGCTTTCCGAAAACAAGAAATTCGGGACTTGGGTCACCTCCAATGGCACCACGCGCCGCTTGGCGCGCCGGTTTGTTGCCGGTGAGACTCTACAAGAAGCCGTTGCCGCCGCCAGGCGTTGCAATGACGCGGGCATGGCCGCCAGCTTGGATTATCTCGGCGAAAATGTCTCCACCACTTCCGACGCGCAGCGTTCCCGCGACGAGTATCTCGAAATCTTCGAAATCATCGCTCAGGAAGATCTTCTGGCCAACGTTTCCTGCAAGCTTACGCAACTCGGCCTGGAAATTAACAGCGAATTTTGCGCCGGCTTGGTGCTCTCCATCGTGGAGCGTGCTGCCGGTTTTGATAATTTTCTGCGAATTGATATGGAGGGTTCAGCCTATACGCAGCGCACCATTGACCTAGTCAAGCGCGTCCGCTCGCGCAATCCGGCGGTCGGCACGGTGATTCAATCTTATCTCTACCGCAGCGAAAAAGACGTCGCGGACCTTTTGTCCTGTGGCTGCCGCATTCGCTTGGTCAAGGGCGCCTATAAAGAGCCGGAAGATGTGGCATTCCCCAGGAAAGCCGATGTCGACGCCAATTTCATCCGCCTGATGCAGATTCTCCTCTCCAGCGGCTTTTACCACGCCATTGCAACGCACGATCCGCGCATGATTGCAGCAACTATTCGTTATGCTGCATCGAAGGGAATCTCCAAGGACGATTTTGAATTTCAGATGCTCTATGGCGTACGCACTGACCTGCAGCGCCGCTTGGTAAAGGATGACTATCGAGTGCGCATTTACATCCCGTTTGGCAGCGACTGGTTCCCCTATTTCATGCGCCGCTTGGCGGAGCGCCCCGCCAATCTCGGCTTCCTTGTCCGCAATTTCTTCCGCTCGTAGCCGACTCGCTGCGAACTACAGTTTCTGGCAAACGGTCACGCCGTCGCGCAGCGGAATCAGCACGGGATAAAGTTCTTTCGACGCATACACGACGCGATTGAATTCCTGAATGCCCTTGGTGTCCCTGTCTTCGTCCGCTGCGGGGCGGGCCGCTTTGCCCGACCAAAGCGTATTGTCCGCAACAAGCAACCCGCCTCTGCGCAACTTTGGCAGCGCCGCGACCAGGGCAGCCGGGTATTGCTGCTTGTCGACGTCGATAAAAATCACATCCAACTTGCCGGGTGTTTTCTTCACCAGCGCCAGCGCATCTCCAACTTGCACTTCCACGCGCTTCGCCACCCCCGCCATTCTGAAATACACTTCCGCGCGCTTAGCATTTTCAGGATCTCCGTCGGTGTAAAAAACCTTGCCCTGCGCTCCTGAGGCGCGCGCAAGCCACACGGTCGAGTATCCGATCGCCGATCCCATCTCAAAAATTCGTTTTGCCCCAGAAATCTGCACCAGCAGCGCCAACAGTCGGGCCACTGCCGGCCCGATGATGGGTATGCGGTGCTCCTCGGCGTAATCTTCCATTTCTTTGACTACCGGGTCGCGCTCCGGCAGCAATTTGTAAAGGTACTCCTCGACGTCGTCCTGGATGTAACCGCTGCGCAGATTCTCGCTGCGAATCATAGCTTCTCCCCGGCTTTCAGCGCGTAAATCTTCAGCCCTTTGATTTTCTTTGACTCGCTTCGCAGGCCTTCCACGGTCCCGGTCAAAAAAGGGAAAGTCGCGTAATGCATGGGAATGACGTGTTTCACACCGAGCAGGCGAATTGCGTACGCGGCCTCCCGCGGACCCGCGGTGAAGCGGTCACCGATGGGCAGCATCGCCAGATCCGGTTTATGCAGTTCACCGATCAACTTCATGTCGCCGAAAAGCGCCGTGTCGCCCGCGTGATAAACCGTGAACCCGCCTGGCATGCGAATGATATATCCGGCCGCCTCTCCGCCATAGTGGCGCACGCCATCTTCATCAATCGAATTCGAATGAAACGCGTGCGTCATGGTAATTTCAAAATCGCCGATTCTCTGCGACCCGCCCTTTCCCATCGGACAGGTTTCTTCCACGAAGCCCTTGCTCTCGATCCACAGGCAGGTCTCGAAAATCGCGGCAATCTTGGGCCGGTGCTGCTTGGCCAGCGCCAGCAGGTCCCCCAGGTGGTCGGTATGTGCGTGGGTCAGGAAGATCGCATCCAGCCTGGACACGTTCTTCAACTCTTCAGGGCACCAAGGATTCGTCATCACCCAAGGATCAATCAGCGCCACTTGTCCTGACGGTGTCGTGAGTGAAAAAGTCGCGTGGCCAAAATACGTGATTCGATTGCCCTTGGTATTAAGCACAGTAACTCCCGGACGAAATCTCACTCAGAAATCTTAGAGAGCCGGCAGGTTTGCGTGAGGTTAATTTGCCTGCAAGCCCAGGAGAGAGCGAATCGCTCCTTCATAGGTTTCCCGGTTCCGCTCGCCCAGGAAACTTCCCACCTGCCGTCCGTCTTTCGCATAAAACACGGAAACGGGCAGCGATCCCGTCCATCCCGGAAGCACAGCTTGCCGGAACGGCACCTCTTCGCCCGGCTTTTTCCGGTAATTTGGAAAAATCGGCTTGTATCGCGCAATAAAGCGCCGCATCAAGATTAAATCGCCGTCATCATCCAGGTTCACGCCCACGACTTTCAGTCCCTGCGGGGCATACTGCTTCGCCAACTCGTTCAGCATGGGATATTCGTCGCGGCAAGGCTCGCACCACGTCGCCCAGAACGTGACCAATAGCGGTTTTCCCTGATACTGCTGTACCAGTTTCACGTACCCCTGCGCATCGATCAGCGCCGGGTCGCGTAGCGCCGCTGGTTTTGGCGCTTGCGGCGCCGCCAAAGCACTTTCTACCGCCAGAAAACACAGCAACAAACCGCAGCTCATCCATTTCATACTTGTTCCCCTCTCCTTCATTTTATCCATTGCCCTCCCGGTTGAGAAACCAATCCCCGGCGCGTACAATGAACTTGGCCGCTTGTAGCTCGAGGCAGCCTCATGATATAAGGATTTTTTTTGCCGGTTGTGCCGAGTTCCCGCAGAAGCCCCGGCTTGAAGTTTGATAAAGGAGACCTCGAATGGCTTACGTGATCGCCGAACCCTGCATCGGCACAAAAGACACCGCCTGCGTGGATGTTTGCCCCGTGGATTGCATTCACCCGCGCAAAGACGAGCCCGAGTTTGCCACCGAAACGCAGCTCTACATCCATCCCACCGAATGTATTGATTGCGGCGCTTGCGTCCCTGTTTGCCCCGTGACTGCCATCTTTGCGCTCGAAGATTTGCCGGAGAAGTGGGCCAGCTTCACGCCCGTCAATGCCGATTGGTACGCCAAGCGCGGAAAGTAAGCGATTCTGTAGACGCTTCGTTGGCTGGGAATTCCGGGCGGCACGTTTTTGGGTGCCGCCTTTTTCTTGCCAACTCTTATCTTTCCCAAATCATCTAGGAAAGAATCCGCCCTTGGAGGAGGTTTGTTTGAAGGCGATTCTTATACGTTTTGTTCCGGCACTCGCGTTTTTGTTTCTCTGCACTATTTTGCAAAGCGCTGCCAGCGCTCAAGCGCCTGCAAATCGCAAACCGATGCCGGCCGCTGTGGAAGGCAACTGGGCCGGTTCCCTTCAGGCCGGCGATGCCGTCTTGCATCTCGTCCTGCATGTTTCGAAAACCGAAGACGGCTCCTTCAAGGCCACCATCGACAGCCTGGATCAGGGGGTTTACGGCATCGAAGTTACTTCTTTCACGCAAGACGGCTCCGACCTTCGCTTTAGCGTTTCTTCCGTCGGCGCTCAATACGAAGGAGAAATCGCCGCCGACCACGCCGGGATTCAGGGCACGTGGTCCCAGGGCAACGTTGGTCTTTCGCTCAATTTTCATCGCCAGGCGGCCGGCGCCGGAGCGAAGAAGCCCGGCGATGCCATCGCTAGCGCTGAAGGCGTGTGGCAAGGCGCGCTCGAGGCCAACGGCTTGCGCTTGCGTTTTCAGCTTCACGTTACCCACGACGATCAAAAGCAGTTGGTCGCGGCTCTCGACAGCCCCGATATGGGCATCAGCGGCATGCCCGCCGTGAAGGTCAGCCAGAAACTGATGGTCTTTCATTTTGAAATTCCGGTCGTGGATGGTGCTTACGAGGGCACGCTGAACGCTGCAAAAACCGCCATCCATGGCACCTGGACGCAAGGCGGCATCACGCGCAACTTGAATTTTCAGCGTTCCGATGAATTGCTCGAACTTGTGCGTCCACAAAATCCCTCGAAACCTTATCCTTACCGCGAAGAAGAAGTCACTTTTGCGAATCCGAAGGCGCAAGTCTCACTCGCCGGTACGCTGACCCTTCCTTCCGGCAGCGGTCCATTTCCTGCCGCGATTCTTATCGCAGGCTCGGGTCCTCACGATCGCGACGAAAACGTTGCCGGCCATCGCCCCTTTCTGGTTCTGGCCGACCACCTCACACGCAAGGGCATCGCCGTTCTTCGCTACGACAAGCGCGGCATTGGCAAGTCCACCGGCAAGTTCGATCAGGCCACCACGGAAGACTTCGCCGGCGACGCGGCCGTTGCCCTGGCGTATCTGAAGTCGCGGAAAGAAATCGACGCCAAAAAAATCGGCCTCATCGGTCATAGCGAGGGCGGAATCATTGCCCCCATGCTGGCCTCCCACTCTTCGGACGCAGCTTGGATCGTTCTGCTTGCCGCGCCGGGCCTGAAAGGCGAAGACGTCATGCTGCTCCAGTCCGGGCTGATTCTGAAGGCCGCCGGTTTCGACGACGACCGCATCGCCAAGGCGCGCGATTTCAATCAGCAGTCTTACGCCCTGGCGCGCAAGGAGAAGGATCCGGCGGTGCTCGAAGCGAAATTAACCGATCTTGTCGATTCCACTGGCATGAGCACCACGTTGCCTCCCACGGCGCTCAAGCCTCAGGCGCAGGTGATGGCCTCAGCCTGGTTTCGCTTCTTCCTTGATTACGATCCCGTCCCTGCGTTGAAGAAAACGCAGTGCCCGGTCCTGGCCCTTAACGGCGACAAGGATTTGCAGATGGCCTCGAAAGAAAACCTCGCGCAAATCCAAAAAGCGCTTGAGGACGGCGGCAACCAGCATTTTCAAACCAAGGAGCTTCCCGGCCTAAATCATCTTTTCCAGCACGCTCCCACTGGCTCGCCCACCGAATACGGCGGCATCGAACAGACCATGGCCCCGGAAGTCCTCACTACCATCTCCGATTGGATCCTTAAGCACTCCTCACCCTGACGTGCGACACCATTCACTCTTGCGTATTGGTTGCATTCCATCGGGGGTTTGAATTCATAAAATCGCGCGGCTTGCTATCATGGGAATGAGAAAAAACTGTTCCCATGCCGCAGACCTTCCATCTTGCTCTTCTCATTCACGCGCACCAGCCTTGCGGAAACTTCGAGCACGTGCTCGAAAAAGCCTACGTCGATTCCTATCTTCCTTTCTTGCAGCATCTCGAAGGGCATCCCGATGTTCATCTGGGTCTTCATTATTCCGGGCCTCTGCTTATTTGGATTGAGCAGCACCGCCCCGAATATTTTGACCGCTTGAGAAAGCTGGTCGAGAGCGGGCAGGTCGAACTCGTCGGCGGCGGCTTCTACGAACCAATTCTCGTCTCCATCCCGCCCGAAGACCAGCTCGAGCAGATCACCCGCCTGGCCTGCTATCTCGAGAAACATTTCGGGCAACGCCCTTCTGGCGCCTGGCTTGCCGAGCGCGTGTGGGAGCCTCAACTTCCCACTGCCCTCGCTGCCGCCAACGTCGCTTACACGCTCGTGGACGACATGCACTTTCTCGCCGCCGGATTTGAACCCGAAGAGCTCTTCGGCGCTTACATCGCCGAAGATCGCGGCAAGAGCGTCTGGTTTTATCCCGGGCAAAAAGCGCTGCGCTATCTCGTCCCTTTCGGCAAAGTCGCAGAGGTCATCACGTATTTGCGCGATGCGGCCAGCGTGCATCCGGGCGGCGTGGCAGCCATGGGCGACGACATGGAAAAATTCGGCGTCTGGCCCGGCACGCACGACCACTGCTACAAAGACGGCTGGCTCTCCGATTTTTTCACCGCGCTCGACAAAAATTCCAGTTGGCTCAACGTTTGCACGCCCGGCGAATATCTGGCTTCGCATATTCCTTTGGGCCGCGCCGATCTTCCCACGGCTTCCTACACCGAGATGATGGAGTGGGTGTTTCCCACGCGCGTGCGCCAGCGCTACCATGCCGTGCTCCAGGAATTCGCTTCACGCCCCGAAGTGCTGGCCTTTCTCCGCGGCGGTTCCTGGCGCGGCTTTTTTCGAAAGTATCCTGAATCCAATCTGCTGCACAAAAAAATGCTGCGCGTTTCTGCGCGCATTGCTGCCACTCCGGCTCCGACCTGCGATCAGTGCGAGAAACAAGCCGAGGAGCTGGCGCAAGCGCGCGATCTCCTCTTGCGCGCGCAATGCAATGACGCTTACTGGCACGGCATCTTCGGCGGCATTTACGCGCCGCACCTTCGCACTGACCCCTGGCGCAATCTCATTCGCGCTGAAGCCATCGCCGACCACCTCACTCCCGGCGCGCTTGCTCCGCGCGTCGAAATGCTCGACTACGACGCCGACGGCGCGAACGAGCTGCTTTTCACCGCGCCGGAATTCCAGGCATTGCTGAAGCCCGGCGACGGCGGAACTCTCGCCGCGCTTGATTTTCGTCCTGCGGCCGCGACGCTGGTCAACTCCATCTTCCGCCGCCCGGAGGCGTATCACACGCGACTACGCGATGCCGCCAACGCGTCCGCCACGAGTGCCGTCGCCTCCATTCACGAGCAAACGCGCGTCAAGGAACCTGGCCTCGAACGCTTTCTTCGCTATGACCGCTGGCCGCGCCACGCCTTCCGCATCCTCATTTTCGATCCTTCGCGCACGCCGGCCGATTACGAAGCGCTCGAGCTGCGCGAAGCTGCTGCGTTTGCCGGCAGCCCTTACACCGTCAAGAATTCCGCTGCCGCCAGCGCCGAGTTATTTTACGCGGACTCCCTTCTTGTCCACGACAAAACCAAGGCCACGGCGCCGCGGCTGGTCCTGTTCAAGAATTTTTCTTTCAATCCATGTCCCAAGGGCTTCGAAGTCGTCTGCGAAATCCGCCTAAAACTCAAAGAACTGCTCGGAAAACCTGTTGCCGTGGGAATCGAATCCATCATCAATCTTCTCGCGCCTGCCGAACCGGACCGCTTTTTCGAAACTCCCAATGGCCGCAGGAATCTTCGCTTCAGCGGCACGCTGCCCGCCCCCATTCTGCGCATGGAGGACGGCTGGCAGCGCGTTCGCGTCTTGTTGCACGCGCCCCTGGCAGAAGGGTTCTGGGTCGCGCCAATTGAAACCGTCTCCGAATCCGAAGAGGGTTTCGAGCGCGTCTACCAGGGTTCGCAGATTCTCGCCGTTTGGCGTCCGCCGCTCACGGCGCAAAAAGTTTGGTCCTCACGCCTCGTCTGGCGCCTCGAATCCTTCTAGATTTTTCTCGCTGCCCGTCATTCCGAGGAGCGCAGCGACGAGGAATCTCTCTTAGGTGCGCGCGCTGGCGCGTGCTTGAACAGTTGGCTATGCTTAGGCGCGATGCAGCCAGCTTCCGCCATGCCGGAAATCCCCGAGAGCATCGGCCCGTACCGCATCCTCGCGAAAATTGGCGAAGGCGGGATGGGTGTGGTCTACAAAGCGCAGGACCAGCGGCTCCAGCGCGTTGTCTCGCTGAAAGTGATTCGCGAGCTCGATTCTGACTCGACCTCCGCCAGCGCTTCTGGCAGGAGGCGCGCACTGCTGCGCAAGTTGCGCATCCCAATGCCTGCCGCATCTACGACATCGTCGAAGACCAGCAACGGCCGGTCCTCGTGATGGAATTCATCGAAGGCGAATCGCTCGCCGAGCGCATCCGGCTGGGTGCGCTTCCCGCGCAGGAAGCGGCGCAGATTGTCCTCGCGATTCTTTGTGAAGCCCCGCGAACATCGTGCTTTCTGCCACGGGCACCAAGCTTCTCGACTTCGGAATCGCTAAGCATGTTTCGCTGCCTCTGGCGCAAGATACCGCCGCGACGCTTCCCGACGTCACCAATCCCGGAACGTTTCTTGGCGCGCCGAGGTACGCCTCTCCGGAACAGTTTCGGGGCCACCCGCTCGATGCACGCTCCGACCTCTTTTCCGTGGGGGTGATTTTCTACGAAATGCTGACCGGGCAGGCGCCGTTTCCGGGCGAATCGTTTGGAGAAATCGCGCATTCCGTTTTGCAAGGTTCGGTGCCGGCGCTCAGGCTCGCCCGCCATTTCCGCCATGGGACACATTGCGCATCGTGCGCTGGCGCGCGATCCCAGGGATCGACCGGCGTGGGCCCGCTTGGGCCGCGCCCGGTGGCTCATCGACAAGTACAAGGCCGGCTCGGAGGAGGCATTGCGGTCGGCTGACGGAGCGTTTCAAACCGCGCTTCGCCTGAATCCCGATCTCACCATGGCGCACAACGCTTACACGCAGCTCCAGGTGGATCAGGGCCGCTCGCTCGACGCATTGAAGCGCCTCCTGGACCGCGGCCGCCGCCGCAGTGACGCCGAGCTTTTTGCCGGCCTCGGCCACGTCTGCCGCTGCTGCGGCTTGCTGCAGGCGGCGCTTCGCGCGCAGCAGGAGGCTCACCGGCTCGATCCGTCCATCCTCACCACAATCAATCACACCTACTTCATGCTCGGCGACTACCAGAAAGCCCTGGATACTTCCGGCGGCGATTTCGGCTATGCCGAGGGCGTGATGCTCTCCGCCCTGGGCCGCACCGAGGAAGCCATCGCCAAGCTGCGCCGGAGCGAAGAAATCATTTGGCGTCTCGGCAGGCTTTACGTGATCTCCTTGCGAGCGCTGCTCGAAGGCAATCGAGAAGAGAGCTTGCAAGCCTGCGAGGAGCTGCGCAAAGCCACGTTCCGCGATCCCGAAGGAATCTACTAGCTTGCACGGCAGCTCAGTTGCCTTGGCGAGCAAGATTGGGCGCTGGAAACGCTGTCTCGCGCCATCAAGCACGGATTTTTCTGCTATCCGGCTATGGTGCGCGACCCGTGGCTCCATGCTGTCCGCACGCGACCGGAATTCACGGCGTTGTTGCGGCAGGCCAACGACCTCCAACGCGAAGCCACCGCAGCCTTCGCCGCTGGTGGTGGAGAGACGCTGCTTGGCCTCCGGCCTGAAGCCTATTGAAGCCACCCCCTCCTCGCGACCAGTTCCATAATGGGAAGGATAGCCACACCCCGGCAGTTTTCCTAACTAAGAGTGGCAAACAAAGGAGCTAGACTACACGGAACTTGGATTGGAGTCGAAGGAGAGAGAAGTACCTACACTCCGTGGTTCCGCCCCGAGGCCTGCTGAAGTTGCCCGGCTCGTGGCACGGTTAAATGATCATTCTGCGGTAAGCAGGTTTTGGGCGAAGGGCCATTCGGAGTCGATCCACTGGGCTTCGCAGCGGAAGCCGGTGCGCTCGGCCATCTCGGGAATCTCTTCGGCTTTGTATTTGTGGGAGCTTTCGGTCCAAATGGTCTCGTCTTCGT
>QHYK01000072.1 GCA_003224085.1 Acidobacteriota bacterium
TGATCTGACTCTGCGCACGCTTCCCCCGCCACGCCTTTAGCGTGGGATGATGACGTGCGGCGCCACGCCTTCGGCGTGGGATGATCTGCTGTTCTTTCCTACGTGTCCTCGTTGTTCTAGATCCCGTTCCTAGCCTTGGTCACTTCAGACAGGCAGGAGTGGATCATTCCTGGTCAGTGCCCAAGAAGGAGTTATGTGCGGCTAAATAGGTGCTCTAGAGTTCAACTGAAATCCTTACTGGAGCCGTCGGACAATCGCAGATATTCCCCACGCCAGCAGATCGAAGAACATCTTACGAAGGAAAATCAGAGAGGAGCCGACGCGGCACAAATCGCCGCGCACAAGACTCGACAACCTAAACTCGAACTTTCACAGGAGGAGCCAGCGCGTGCCGTGGCAGCAGCCAGAACGAGAGAGCACCGCGCAGGACCGCACAATCAGGAGGGCTATGCGACAATTTGGAGGTGGGGGGCTTTTTGGGCCGTCAGAGGGGTTCGCAGGACATGTTTTTCGACTAGTCTACTAGATTGGTTGGTGTTTTCGATGGCCGATAGTTGCTTTTCGACGCTTTGCCGTGATATATTATTTTCGGCGAATTGTAGAAGAAATTTGTCATTTTCGACAAGGGATAGGTGTATTTCGACGATGCGTATTGAGAACAAGGGCGTAAATATCTTTCAGGGTGTAATGGTTCCAGAGCAAAGCCGACTCGCGGGCTGGGCGGCGCTGACTCAGGCCCTCGGGGTCAAGGGACCGGTGCGCAAACCGGCGTGCGTATCGGACAAGCACGTCAGTGGGAGCATCCGCAAGGAGGGGGCCTGGCGGGTTTTCGACAGAAGGTATTGGCCGGGGGAAAGCTTCGGAGATCACCTGAGCTTTGCCCTTCGCAACGAGAATCTCGACCTGCTTCTGCTGAAGCGGATTTTCGATGCGGTGGACTCGAAGGTTTTGGAGGCGTTTGTTAAGGCGACACCGACCGGAATCCCCGCGCGCCGCTCCTGGTTTCTGTATGAGCTGATGACAGGACGCAAACTGGATGTGCCGGACGATCCAGGGGTTCCGGCTGTGGATGTCCTTGATCCAGATGCGTACTTCACGGGAAAGCCGCGTCTTTCGCGACGCCACCGCGTGCGCGACAACCTTCTCGGCAGCGGTAGATTTTGTCCGATCATACGACGGACGGAATTGTTGACAGAGCTTACGCAAAGCGGACTTGCGGGGAAGGCCGCCGAAACGCTGGGGCGCACCGGCGCGCATCTGGTTTCCCGTGCGGCAAGTTTCCTGCTTCTGGTCGATACCCTTGCGAGTTTTGAAATCGAGGGCGAACGGCCTCCGCGCAATCGGCTGGAGCGGTGGGGCCGGGCCGTTCTGCAGGCGGGCAAAAACAAGCTTACCCTTGATGAGATCATTCGCCTTCAAGGCGTTCTGATAGAAGACCCACGGTTTGTGCATGTCGGCCTGCGGCCCGATGGCGTGTTTCTGGGCGAGCGTGATCACAACGGCGAGCCGTTGCCGGAGTTCATCGGTGCGAGGCCGTCAGACCTGCCGGATCTAATGGCGGGTATGCTGGAGGCGAACGACCGAATGAGTGCAGACGATGTAGACCCAGTTCTGCAAGCAGCGGCCACGGCTTTTGGATTTGTGTATGTCCACCCTTTTCAGGACGGAAACGGGAGACTGCATCGCTGCTTGGTTCATCGCGTCCTTGCGGAGCGGAAATTCACGCCGCCGGGCATGGTGTTTCCTGTGTCCTCGGTCATGTTTGACCGGATCGACGAATACCGAAAGACACTTCAGGCTCATTCGGGACCGTTAATGAGTTTCATCGAGTGGCGACCGACACCTCAGCGGAATGTGGAGGTGCGGAACGATACTGCCGATCTGTATCGGTATTTTGACGCCACGGAGGCAGCACAATTTCTCTATGCTTGCGTAAAGCGGACAGTTGAGCAGGATTTGCCGCGCGAAATTGACTATCTTCGCCGGCATGACCAGGCGCTGCGGCGCATCATGAATACGGTCGAAATGCCGGACAGGCTGGCTGAAAATCTTGTGATGTTCATACGGCAGAACAAAGGGAAATTGTCCAAGAGGTGGCGGACGAGCGAATTCAAAAAACTGACGGACGCCGAGGTCGCGTCTCTTGAAGCAATTGTGGGCGAGGCATTCGAGGGATTTGGTGATGCCGTCAGGGTGGAGGGTGACATTCACGCCGGTGAAGAAATCGCCGCCGGGCGTGCACTGGAATTTCCGGAGCCAGCGGAGAGATATGTTTTTGACCGCGAGGTCGTTGTTTTCTGGGGACAGGACGGAACAGGGCGAGTGCGCTGCGAAATCAGCGAAGAAGCCCTGGACGATCATTTTGGCGGCAGTGGCAAAGACAAGGTGGCGGTATTTAGAGCCAACCGGCTGGCCATCGAAGAGATCGCGCGCCGGAAATATCTCGCTGGCCGCAGAGAAGCGGATGGCTCAGTTCTCATCCGCAGCGAAGACCTGTGAATAAGCGGGACGTGTAGAGACCTGCATGGCGTTCAAAGGGCTTTTCATCGGGATCGACCGATACGATTCGCCGGAAATCAACTGGCTCAGCTGCGCAACCCATGACGCCAAAGCGCTGCATGCGCTTTTCACGGACACACTTGGCGGTGAGACGATGTTACTTACCGACGAGCAAGCGAGCGTCGCCGCAATCCGGGAAACGCTTTGAGCAACTCGCCACCTGCGACCCTGACGATGTCGTGGTCATCGCCTTTTCGGGACACGGCACCGAGACGCATGAACTTGTCGGGCATGATACCGACCCTTACGACCTCGCAAGAACAACGATTCCACTGACGATGTTAGGCGAATGGTGTTCGCGCATCCCGTCACGGCGACTTTTGATCGTGCTGGACTGCTGCTTTTCCGGCGGCATGGGAGCCAAGGCTCTGCAGGTTGAAGCTGTGCCGCGCGACATTCAGTCGGTGGAGGGGAAGCTGAACCAGATCAGTGGTGAAGGTCGTGTCGTTCTGACCGCGTCTGGTCCGACGCAAAAAAAAAGCTTGGGAGAGCCCCAAGCTTGGGCATGGCTTTTTGAGCCTTCATCTGCAAACCTTCGATCAAAACGCAATTCTTTCGCGACACGGACTCCCTGCACTTCGATGCACTCGTCGACTGAGCGAGGCAGACACTGCTAGTCGTTAGACTTCGATATGCTTGCCAACAACGAAACCAGTGTGATCGACGAGATCTGCGATTAGCGTGGCATAAGGATGCTGGTTGACATACGGACGGAATTCTCGGTAATCACAGCATCGTGATCCCCGTTCCGGGGATCACGATCAACTGATCATGATCGCTCGAAATCCAGTACAGACGTGACCGGCACATTCATCTCAGGCACGAGAAGGCGGTCAGGATTACAGGTTCGGTTAACAGCCTTGAAGTGGAAACCCCTGAAGAAGTCCACCGACGAGTATCGCAATACTACCGAACGTCCATGTTTTGTCGCTGTGAGGAACTATCGTCAGCCGAGTTAGCCGGGGGTCCCTCGCACTACCGCCGCAAAAGGCTAGCGCCGTTTGCGGCGGTTGACACGACTGGGCAGGAGGGCTAGGCTTTCGGGCCAAGGGGAAGCTAAAAACGGAAATTCCCGCTAATCTGACGTAGAACTTCGGCATTAAGTGGGGGTGGCCCGACCTAAAGTCCAGCAGGCCGTGTTTGCCCTGAGGCTCTGCGAGGTGGTTCTGACCTGTGGTAGGAGATGCGAGAAAGCTGACGCAAAGCTGAATTCGCGGTGTGGTGGCTGCGGAGGAGCAATCTTCATCTCTCGAATCGGCTCGATCGTATTCAAAAAAAAGCGAGGTGGGGTATGAGGCAATCAAGATTTTCTCTACTGATCGCCGGGGTGTTTTTTCTTTTTGCGGTGACAAGCTGCGCGATAAGCAATAACGCTCAGACGGTCACTACGGGCAGGGTAGTGGGAACGGTGAACGATCCGGGAGGCGCGGTCGTTCCCGGGGCGAGCGTTCTGCTGCAGAACGCCGCCATCAACAGCCAGGCCACGCAGCAGACCAACGCGGTGGGGCAATACACTTTCCCGAACGTGGCTCCGGGGAACTATCGCATCACGGTAAAAAAAGAAGGATTCCGGACCGTACAGCAGTCGCTCACGGTGGAAGTGTCCAAGAGCTACACGGTAGACGTCAAGCTGGAGATCGGGCAAGTCAGCGAGACGGTCACGGTGACCACGGAAGCGCGCGCGGGACTGCAGACGACGGACGCGGTGATGGGCGAAGTGGTGGGAGGCACGGCAATGGTGCACCTGCCAACCCTGCAGCGGGATTCTCGCGAGTTGCTGACGCTGCAACCGGCATCGACACCCTATGAAACGTCGAATGGCGGCGGTTTCGGAGATGCGGGCGGGACTGTGGCTGGCGCACGCAGCGATCAGAACGCTTTCAACCTCGACGGCATCGACATCACCGACAACGTGATCGCGGGCGGAGGAAACCAAGTGCCGATCGTGCCGATCGGCGTGGACGCCGTTGAAGAGTTCCGCGTCGGCGTAACCAACAATAATGCAAGCTTCGGGCGCGCGTCGGGCGGCCAGATCAATGTGATCAGCAAAGGCGGGACTAACAGTTTTCATGGGAACGCCTATTGGTATCACCAGAATTCGGCCTTGAACGCCAACGCCTGGGACAATAACTCGCACAGTATCGCCAGGCAGCCACAGCACGACAACCGGGCGGGAGCGAGCTTTGGTGGGCCGCTCAAAAAAGATAAGACCTTTTTCTTCGGGAACTACGAGATTCGCCGGTTCCCGCAAGCGGTGCAGATCACTCGCATCATGCCGAGTGACACACTGCGGCAGGGAATCATCACCGTTGGTGGTCTGCAATACAACCTTGCGACGGCCGCGGCGTGCGGGGCAGGCGGAAACTTGCCCTGCGATCCCCGGGGAATTGGGATCAGCCCGATCATCAAGCAATTGTGGGGGAGGATGCCAAAGGGGAATGACCCGACCGTCACGGGCGCGGACGGAGTAAATACGATTGGATTGCGCACCAGTATCCCCGCCCTGCTGAAGGACGACAGCGTGGCCTTCCGCCTGGACCATAATTTCACTGATAAAATAAAGTTTTTCGGGCACTACCTGTATCACCGGGACCTGACTCCGAATGCGAACGGCGCGGCAGCAGGTCAGATTGACCTGCGAAGCGGTGCAGCGGTAAATACGAGCGACTCAAACCTGCGGGGAGACGGATTCACCTCGGGTCTCGAATGGCAGGTCAGCAACAACCTGGTGAACAGCTTCCGTGCCGGATGGATTCGCAGCCGGCAGGATTTCGTGGTGATCCGTCCGCGCGATTCCGCCGCGCAGTTGAATTTACCTGGGACGGACTCTGCGCTAGGTCCTGTTGCCTTGGCACCTGGTCTCGGGGCGACGGGGTTCATCGACACGATCATCGACGTGGACACGCAACGCGCGCGTCATCAAGCCATCTACGATAGTAACAAACAGTACGCCGACAACTTAAGCTGGATCAAAGGCAAGCACACGATTGTGACCGGCGGGGACATTCGCTGGCTGCCAACCATCCATGACCGGGATGACAAAGTAATAGGCTCGGTGAACTCGCTGGTGGCCACGCTGGATGCGGACGTCAGCGGAACCTTGAGTATCCCCGACGCCAACAGGCCCCCAGGCCTTTCTTCCTCAGACGCGCAAAAGTGGGACCGTTTCTACGCGGCATCTCTTGGTTTGGTCAATACAGTCGGCATTCTTGCTGTGCGTGACGGGAATTTGCAGCCACTACCGCTGGGCACGTCACTTGTAGCGAGAACCACGCTGCGCTCCTACAACTTCTTCGGCCAGGACACCTGGCGGATCAAACCTTCCCTTACATTGACCTATGGCCTGGCCTACGGATGGCAGACGACGCCGCAGGAACTGCACCGGCAGCAGACACTGATCGCCAACCACGATAACGGCGATCAGATCCTCAACGCGTTCGATTACCTGAATGCCAAGGAGCAGGCTGCATTGAACGGAAACATCTTCAATCCGACGCTCTCGTACGTTCCCCTCAGCAAGAGTGGACGCAGCGATGTATTCTCCGTGGATTACGGCGATTGGGCGCCGCGGGTGTCCGCGGCATGGAATCCCAGCATGAGGAACGGATTCCTTGGCCGAGTTTTTCGCGACCGCAAGACAGTCATCCGCGGTGGCTACGGAATCGCCTACGACCGCGTGAATACAGTGCAAAGCGTAATCATCCCGATGCTGGGTGTGGGCTTTGCCCAGACGATCAACGTGAATGCGCCGGCTTGCAATGCTTCCGGGGCTCCAGGGACTAATTGCAACGTGAATGCAACCCCGGGCGGCTCAAGTTTCCGCGTCGGCGTGGACGGTCAGATTCCTACCCCACCCCAACTGGCCGCTGTGCCATCACCCGTTGTGCCCAGTTCGCCTTTGGGTGAGATCTTGAGTTTTCAGAACGATCCGCAATTTCAGGTTGGGCGGAGCCATATGATCGACTTCACCGTCCAGAGAAGCCTGCCCGGCCAGATGATCTTCGAAGCCGGGTACATCGGCCGGTTTGCACGCCATCTACCGAACAGCGTCAATTTCAATTCCGTGCCGTACATGTTCAAGGACAAGGCTTCAGGACAATCCTTCGCGCAGGCGTTCGACGCTGTGGCCGGGGCCCTGAGAAACGGGCAGACGCCGGCGAATCAGCCCTGGTTCGAGAATCAACTGCCAGGCTCTGGCGCAGGCTGCGGCCCCGGTGGGACGAATATTTCTGCGACCGCGTGTCTGGCGGCAGGGAATGGCCCGGCGTTCCTGAATGACAACCTGTCGAATCTTTTCTTGAGCATTGACTTTATTCGCCAATTCGGGCTGGGCTTGCAACCCTATACCAATACACAGGTGCTCGACCTCTTTACGCGGACAAGCCGGGATACTTCGAACTACAACGCCTTAGTTGTAACGCTGCGGAACAACAGCTGGCACGGATTGTTCTATGACTTCAACTATACCTTCTCGAAATCGCTGGACACCGCGGGAGCGGTGCAAAACGATGCCCGTTATTACTCGTCGAGCTATAACACGCACCTTGACTATGGACCGTCGTTTTTCGACCGGCCGCACGTCTTCAACGCCGTCTTCGATTACGAACTGCCTTTCGGGAAGGGACGCTTCCACAACAACCATGCGTTCATTAACAAGATCACCGGTGGATGGTACGCCGCGGGAATTTTCCGGAGGAGCAGTGGAGTGCCGGAATTGGTGACCATAAGCGGCCAGCCGTTTGGCGGAGGCATCATCTTCGCCACGCCTTCCGGTGCGTTTCCCATAGTGCCGGTGGGTGAGTTGGACGGGGGCAGCATCCATGGGGGAGTGAACGGGAGCACCGTCAATACGCCCTTGGGTGCCCAGGATGTCGGTACATCTGGAAACCCCAAGAATGGAGGCACCGGACTGAACTATTTTGCTAATCCTGGCGCCACGTTCCTGAAGTTCCGTCCGGCGCTCATCGCTTCAGATACCAACGATGGAAGAGACAGCCCGCTGCGCGGCCTGCCTTTCTGGAACCTGGACACACGGTTGGGAAAGACCACGAATATTTCCGAGCGCGTGAAGATCGAATTCTCCGCCGATTTTTTTAATCTCTTCAATCACGCAAATTTCCTGGATCCTTCATTCGATTTGACGAATCCAGCGGTCTTCGGCGTGATCAATACGCAGCTTATTCCAGCCGACCGGATTTCCGGCGCGCGCTGGATTCAACTTGGCTTCCGGATCGATTTTTAGCGATTCCAACTGCGTTTGAAAGGGGGGGAAGGCTTTTCATCTTTACACGCGCAAAGCTTCCTGATCGAAAAAAACTTCCAAACGCTCACGAGAATGCCGAACGAGCGGTGTGCTCGTTCGCTACGCGAAGTTTAGTTTTTCGTAGAAGGACGCTCGCCCTCTGGAGGTTTGATGTTGCGGAAATGAAAGCCTTAAAGTGGGAGACCATTGGTGGGATTCCGCTCACGCCTGCGGTGCAAAAGTTCTGGCGACCGGTGCTGTCGAAGGCCTTGCGCCTGCCCTTTGCCGCTCGGGTGCCCTTGAACCAAACTACTTTCTATGTCACCACGCGCCGCTATCGGCTCAACCGAGTCTGGGGCACCTTTTACCTGTGCTTCAACCCCCGGCAGCAAGTCGATCTGCGGGGCTCGCGTCGTGAGGAAATTGCGCAGGCCCAGCAACGCCTGCGGGAAGGCAAGACCATTAAGTCGGGCTTGGAAAAATTCTTTCATGCCCGGGGAGAACTGCTTTCAAATGTCTTACATCAAGCGGAAGAGTTTGACGGCTACTCCTGTATTTTCTCGACTCGTCCCAGGCCCAAAGCGGAACTGGTACGGCTCTACTTTGACAAGGACGTAGTGGAAAAAGCCTTTCGCTCCCTGAAAGGTGTGGTAAGGGAATCATGGAAAGAACAAAACCTCGCGGCAAAGGGCTCCAGGCATGGCTGCAGCGAAGGTTCCTTCGGGGCGAGCTAGGCTATAGCGCGCTGCGATCCTAACAGCAATTTAGAAAAGCTCTAAAGACTAAGTGATTTTGCGACTGTACCGTTCTTGTGTCGGATGGGGCGAGATTTCCAGCGCGAAACGCAGTCGAGAAATCAGCCGGCGTGGTGGCCGTTCTTTATATCGTTACTCAGGTACCTAGTTCCTCTGTGACTGTGAATGTCAGGTTGCGTTCCCTTAATTGACTTGGCATGTTGCATGGAAGCGGGGCTCGAATTTTCTTTGAACGTGGCATTTCCGGTGTTGCTGCCCGTGCGCGGAGCCTCCGCGGCAACAAATGCTCCCAGAACGACGAAAAGAAGAATCGCGATCAGCACAAAATTCCAACGCCGAAATCTTGCGGCCGTTCCTGGCGCGGGGGAAGCCAAGCTCCACTCGAGAGGGCCATACTCGCTTCTGCGCATCTTCAGCTCCCCTTTGTCCGGTCCAGCTTTCACGAATCCTCCAAGACTCGCCACTCGACTGCCTGCTTCCAGATCAAAGCCCACAGCTCCGAGTCGGTGAGCCAGGACTCTCTCTTCACTAGTTAAGACGTATCGTATTACGATATGGTTGCAAGCGGGAAAATCCCACCTGTTAGGGTGAGTTGCGGCTGACCTTCGCGTCTGCAGGCGATGTATAGTATACGCGCGACGATGAGATTACTGTGAGACACGACAATATGCCCTGCCAACTTGGAAATAAGATCGTGAAACACGCACTTCCAATCGGCTTCAGTTGCACGCTGCTTACGATGCCGGCGTTGCGGGTTAGTTCGCAAGAATCATCGGCGCCTGAAGCGGCGCGGCCTCTGGTCTTGACCGAAGCGATTCCGATGCCGGGAGTTCAGGGGCGATTCGACCATTTCGGGTTTGACGGGAAGAATCAATTGATCGTCGCTGCGCTTGGGAACAATAGCGTCGAGATTATCGACATCAGCGCGCGCGTACGCAGCCACAGCATCACGGGCATTCCCAATCCGCAGGGAGTTGCTTATGCGCCGGAATCGAAAAAGCTCTTCGCCGCCAGCAGCAAAGGCCAACTCTATATCTACGACGGCGCCACTTTCGCGTTGATCAAGAACATTGATTTTCACGGCGACGTCGACAACCTGCGCTACGACGCGGCAAATCAGCGCGTATATGTTGGCTACGGCGAGGACGAAACGGGAGCGATTGGCGTGGTGGATGCCTCGACGAACGAACGTCTGCCCGAGGAATACAAACTGGGTGCGCATCCGGAATCTTTCCAGCTGGAAACTTCCGGCCCGAACATTTATGTGAACCTTCCGGACCTGAAACAGATTGCAGTAATTAACCGCAAGACGCGCGCGATTACGCGCTGGCCAATGATCCTGGAGCACAATTTTCCAATGGCGTTGGATGAAAAAGACCATCGGCTGTTCGTAGTTACTCACAAGCCGGCGCGCTTGTCAGTTTTTGATACGAACACAGACCAACCGATAGCCACGCTTCCTTGCGTTCAGGATGCGGACGATTTGTACTACGACGCTGGCCGGAAGCGCATTTACGTGCCCGGCGGAGAAGGGTTCATCAGCGTCTTTGAACAAACGGATGCGGATCACTACCGGCTCCTCGCCAAAGCCCCCTCGGCTATCGGCGCGCGGACTGCCGGTTATTTCGGGAAGGGCAGAAAGGGATTCGACCGTTTTTTCCTCGCCGTTCCGGCGCGCGCGGAGCACGGTGCGGAAATCTGGATTTATACCGTGCAAGACTAAAGGTCAAGCCGTTGGCGAATCGCAGGAGTCGGAACGAAAGGTCATACCAATAGACCAATCTCGCTTGGGTGCGCCTTCCGTCACACTTTTTGCTGGACTAAATCAATGATTCGCTTGACAACCGTTCTCGTATGGTGGTACAGCGTCTATACCTATTTGCTTCGTGGGGGGAGGTCCTCATGCCGTCTAAGAGTCTCCGGAACTCTTTGTGTGGGAACCTGCGTTTTGTGAAGTTTGCGTTGGTTTTGGCTGCGCTCTTCGTCATTGTTCTGACTAGTGGCCCTGTTTATCCGCAGGGGGACACCGGCCGCATCCTGGGTGTGGTTGCCGACCAATCCGGCGGCTATGTTGCCAACGCGAAGGTGACGATTACGGACGTGGCCAGAGGCGTCTCGGAAACCCTGACGGCGGATTCCGACGGCGCGTACGTGGCGATCAATCTTCTCCCCGGAACCTATACTGTTCGCGCCGAATTCAAAGGATTCAAGACCTTCGAACGCAAGAACATTCTGCTCGAGGTTGGCAAGGACGTGCGAGTGGACGCCGTGCTTCAGCCGGGCTCGACGAATGAAACCATCGTCATCACCGAACAAGTTCCCATGGTAGACACAACGTCTACAACTTTGGGCGGCACCATCAGCAACGAAATTATCAACGATCTTCCGCTGAATGGCCGCAACTACCAGAATCTGATCTCGCTGCGGCCCGGAACTTCGATCTACCCAGGCGGCGGCCCCTGGACGCAGACCACCAACGGCATTCGCCCGGAAGACACGAGCTACATCGTCGATGGCGTGACAAACGACGAGTCGTTCATGGGGCTTAGCGTGACAAACGCCGCGGCAGTCCTCGGTGATGCCGCAACTCTCCTGCCTATTGATTCGATTCAGGAATTCAACACGCAAGTCAATCCCAAGGCGGAATTTGGCTGGAAGCCCGGCGCCATCACCAGCGTTGGCCTGAAATCAGGGACAAACGAGATTCATGGCACAGCATATGCCTTCGGCCGCTCGTATAAATTCGACGCGCGCAACTACTTCGACCCCGTCGGAACGACGAAGACGCCCCTCGACTTGGAGCAATACGGTGGCAGTGTCGGCGGACGCATCGTTCCGGACAAGCTCTTTTATTTCGGTTCTTTCGAGGGGCAGATGTACACAGTTGGCAACGCGCTTTCGGGAAATGTGCCGACTAGCGCATCGATTACGGGCGGGGGCGGCGCCGGTTGCGTTGTACTCGCGACCGGTAATTGCAACGTCAGCATTACTGACGCGACGAATGACCTCAAGGCTCAAATTCCAAATTTCACAGTTGATCCGCTCAGTGCGTACCTGCTGGGTTTTTACACTCCCAACAGCTCCCAAGGTAAGGAGGTAGCGCTTACATTCCCCAACACAAACAGCTCAAAGAACGCCCTGGGCAAAGTGGACTATCACATCAGTGATCACAACGCCTTGAGCGGTTCGTATTTCTTTGGCAATGACACGATCATCGGCATGGATTCCAACGAGCTTCTTGCGCAATTCCGAACCAGGGTTCATTCGCGCGCGCAAACTGTTTCGGGCCATTGGGCCTGGACGCCAAGCTCCACTTGGGCCAACGAACTGCGGGGTGGTTTCACTCACTACGTTCTGCAGATCATTCCCAATGACACAACTTTTAAATACACGATTGCTACTGGGATCACCAACCCTTTGTTGAGCGGTATTCCGAACATTCGAATCAGTGGATTCACCGAATTGGGGGCGTTTCACAATTTTCCCAAAATTGTGGGGCCCGATAAGGTCTATGGCTTTATTGACCAGGTCTCCTACTTGCGCGCCAAGCATTCCTTCAAATTCGGCGGAGAGCTCCGAAGGGACCTGGTCCACCAGGCCACCTACCGAGGCGGACGAGGCCGTGTCCTTTTTGACAGTTTGGAGGCCTTTCTTGCTGGTACGCCTCATAACGCTGGTTTCTTGGCTGGCGACCCCACCCGGAACATCTCGCAGTGGCTTTATGCTGGCTACGCTCAGGATGATTGGCGACTCACCAAGAGAATCATGCTGAACCTTGGCCTTCGCTACGAGTTCCAGGGCGTTCCAACCGAGGCTCACAATCTGTTTGGAAACTGGGAGCCCTCGGTCGGTTTCGAGCAAGTGGGCAAAAACATCAGCTCCCTTTATAACTCCGACCGCCGCAATTTCTCACCACGCCTTGGTATCGCTTGGGACGTAACCGGCAAGGGCACCACTGTCGTCCGGGCCGGCGGCAGCATTGTTTACGACCTGCTCTCCATGAGTACATTCATGTCTCAACAGAATTTGCAAAATGCCGTCGCTCTGTTTGGGGCGGGTGTCGTTCCTACCGGCGCGACGATTCAAGACGCGGCGGCATGCCCCGCTCCCATGGGTTGCCCCGGAATCGGGAACATTACCGCCGCTGGAGTTCTTATCCGCGGATCCAGCCTGACTTGGCAGAATCAAACGACGCCGATCTATCCCTCGAATGTCACAGGCCTGCTCGTATGCAGCCCGGCCAATCCTTGCAACACCTTCTCGATGAATCGCCATTTCCGAACCCCTTATGTCGAGAACTGGACCCTTGGCATTCAGCATGCCTTCTCGAGCAAGATCTCCCTCGAATCCACCTATGTGGGCAATCACGGAGTGAAGCTTCCTGGCGTCGTGGACCTAAATCAAGCTCCTCCGACTCCCGGGGCCAATGGAGTCCAGCCTTTTGCTGCTCAATACCCCTATCTTAATCTCATCAATTACCTTTCAAACTTTTACGGTTCTACGTACCACGGATTACAAAACACACTGACGGCTCGCAATTACCGCGGCCTCGATTTTGTCTTGGGCTACACCTATTCTCATGCTCTGGATGACTTGTCCTCGAATTGGGTTGCGTTTTTGCCCATGGACAGCACGCGACCCTATTTAGAGCGCGGCAGCAGTGACGAAGATATTCGCCATCGTTTCACTTTTTCCATAACCTACACTCTCCCGGAGTACAAGACCGGAAGCCAGCTGCTCGAAGGCTGGCAGATCAACACCATCATCACCATGCAGAGCGGGCAGCCCTGGAACATCAACGACCAGACGAATAACTTCAGCGGCACGAACGAACTCGCGGACCGTTGGGATCTGTTCGGCAATCCCGCCGCCTTTAAGTCAGGAGGACAAAACTCTCTGCCTCTTTGCGTGAACGGTGCTTCGGGCGGCTGCACTTACGTGAGTGCTCCCTCCGGAGATACCATTGCCCTGCCGGACCAGCAAACTGCTGCGGATTGGGCTGGATGCCTCGCGCACGCAACCGGTGGGTTGCTTACTTCGCTCAACGCAGCAATCGCCGGTGAAGCAGGAGGATGCTACGTCAGTCTCAATGGCAAGTCGTTCTTGCTCCCGAACGCGCCTGGAGCCTTCGGGACGATGGGCCGCAACGTCTTCCGCGATACTGGCTTCCACAACGTCGATCTTTCGATCAGCAAAAGCTTCAGGCTCGGCGAAAGGATCAAGTTGCAGGGCCGCGTGGAGACTTTCAACATTTTCAATCATCCAAATTTCGCTAATCCGAATGGCGCAACCAGCGGTTACGGCCAGGCAGCGTTTGCCGATCCTTCCGTGGTGGGTACCTTCGGTTGTGGCTGTGCGACTCCGGACAGCGCCGCGTTTAACCCCGTGCTTGGCTCTGGCAGCAATCGCGCCATCCAGTTGGGGCTGAAGTTCATCTTCTAGCTGAGGAATAACCTGGGAAATGGACTTGTGAAAACCGATCGCGGAATTACAAGTGGGTTCTTTTAGAAACAGGGGCAAGGGCCGTATGTGCCTCCGGCACTTTTTCAGCTGGTACCGAGTCGGAAATATCCAGGGGGACTGAGAGTCCATGAGACGTGGCGTTAGAAGTGTGGCTTTTCTGAGTGTTTTGATTTGCGGGTTGATGATTGGCTCGTTTGGCGCCTGGGGAACTGCCGCTGCCGACGAGTCAGCGGTTCTTCAAGCGGACCGGGAATTTGTGCAGGCCGCCGCCAAAGGCGACAGCGCCGCCGTCGCGAAACTCCTTGACGCAGATCTCACCTGGACCGATGCCAACGGAAAAACCTTTTCGCGAGCCGAAGTTCTTGGCTCACTCCCCAAACCTGCTCTGGGTGACGAGGCTGGCGCCCATCAACAGCGCCAAACCCGCTCTCAAGTGGAGGCCATCATGGCCGACCGCGACAAAGTCCACGTGCTCCGCATCTGGGTGAAACGCGGCTCTGCGTGGCGCTTGCTCGTCTACCACGAAGTTGGTCTCGGGCGTCAGGCCCCCACCGCCTCCGGCCCCGGCGTGAAGGACTGCGAAAATCCCTGCAAAATCGTTCCTTTCAAGCCAAAGAACGAAGCCGAGCAAGCCATCCTCGCTTCCTGGCAAGCGCTGGAAACGGGCGTGACCAATCATGACCCGGAGGCATGGTCTCCGCACATTGCCGAAGAGTTCACCATGTTGGGCTCCGCGAACGATCATCCGCTCACCAAAGCCGATCGCATTGCCACGTTGAACTTGCAGAAGCAAACTGGCCGCGGCACTGCTCCCGCGCCGCTCGTGTCCGCGCAGATGTTTGATTTTGGCGACTCTGTGGTGATGGCTTGCTTGCATCAGCCCTATTCAGGAAAGCCGGTTCACGTCACGCGCCTATGGATCAAGCGCGACGGCAAATGGATCATGTCCATCAGCTTCCAAACCACCGTCCAGGCCGCGCCCTCGAAAACCTCATAGCGCTTCTGCGTATCCCACAACTGTGGGAGAATGTTCATACTCCGCACGCCGGACGTGGGAAACGAATCGGTGGTGACAGCTTCATGAGCAAATCCAAAGAATTAGACACATTAGAAGAACTAGCAAAATTGTTCGGCGTGACGAACTCGCTTGAATGGGTCGAGAGATATTACGCGGCTCAGCGCGTGTCTCACAGCGAAACCTGCGCCGAAATCTTGCGCAGCGCCGATAGACTCGCCAGTGCGTCTTTTAGGTTGTTTGCTGAGAAATCCAAAAGCGAGCAGGCAGCTATCCTGGCGCGAGTGACGCAGCTTTCCGAGGATCTGAATAAGACTCTGGGCAATCAGCCACCACTCGTCGTGGCTCTAACGCTCTTAACGGCGATTCGTGTGCACGAACAGCTTTGTAACCGCGCGAAAGTTGCAACCGCAGGATCTTGAACGGTCTGACCTCTCCACAAGTCACGAGCCACCAATCACAAATCACGGAATTTGGGTTTACAATGCCAAGCGTGCAGACGCACCGGCTCGCCTGAACCGCGTCTGTCGCGGCTGGAGGCTTCATGAGCTCCGCTCTCCTCGATCGCTCTAACTCCGCTCTTCTGAATCGTCGCGCTTTCCTGAAGGTTTCTTCAATCGCCGGCGGCGGTTTCCTTCTCGCCTGTCGTCTCGAGCCGGTCGCGCAGGCAGTCGCCGCCGCACAAGCTGCCGCGCCGCAGCCGCCCGCCCTGGCGTTCGAACCGCTCGCCTTCGTGCGCGTTGCCGCCAACGGCATGGTCACCATTATGGGCAAGAATCCAGAGGTAGGGCAGGGCGTCAAAACCGGCATGCCCATGCTCATCGCCGAAGAGCTTGACGTCGATTGGAAAGACGTGCGCATCGAGCAAGCCGACCTCGACGAAACCAAGTACGGCCCGCAGCGCGCCGGCGGCAGCACCGCCACGCCCGTTAACTGGGACCCGCTCCGCCGCGTTGGCGCTGCTTGTCGCCAAATGTTTGTCACCGCTGCCGCGCAAACCTGGTCCGTGCCCGAATCCGAGTGCAACACGTCGTCCGGTCGCGTTATCCATCCACCCACAAAGCGCACGCTGACCTACGGCGAACTCGCCGAGAAAGCAGCGAAACTCCCGCCACCGGATCTCAAGTCCGTCAAGCTCAAAGATCCGAGGGATTACAAAATCATCGGCCGTTCCATTCCGGGTGTCGACAACACTAGCATCGTCACCGGTAAATCGCTCTACAGCATCGACTTCAAAGTTCCCGGCATGTTGTACGCCGTTTACGACAAGTGCCCCGTGTATGCGGGGAAGTGTGTCGGCGCCAATCTGGACGAAATCAAGGCTATGCCCGGTGTGCGCCACGTTTTTGAAGTCGAAGGTACGCAGGATTTGCTGGGCCTGCACTGGGGCGTAGCCGTTGTTGCCGATAATTGGTGGCAAGCCAACGCCGCGCGCAAGAAACTACGCGCCCAGTGGAATGAAGGCCCGACGGCGCACCAAAGCAGCAAGGGATTCCAGGAACGCGCCGACGAACTTTCGAAGCAGGCTCCGACAATCACTCTTCGCAAGGACGGTGATGCGGACGCCGCCCTACAATCCGCTGCGAAAACTGTGGAAGCCGCTTACTTCTATCCTTTTCTCGCGCATGCTCCCATGGAGCCGCAAAACTGTCTCGCGCATTACCACGATGGCAAACTCGAATTCTGGTCGCCGAGTCAAACGCCCGAAAACGGGCGCATGCAATGCGCCAAAGTTCTCGGCATTCCCCACGACGACATAATCGTGCACTTGAAGCGCGCGGGAGGCGGATTTGGCCGCCGCCTTACCAACGACTACATGCTCGAAGCGGGCGCGATTGCCAAGCACGTAGGCGTTCCCGTCAAGCTGCTCTGGACGCGCGAAGACGATTTCCATCATGACCACTATCGCCCCGCGGGCTTTCATTACCTCCAGGGCGGCATCGACGCTTCGGGCAACCTCGTCGCTTGGCGTAATCACTTCGTTTCTTTTGGCGAAGGCGAGCAGTTCGCCCCTTCCGCCAATATTCCCGGCGACGAATTTCCCGGCACTTTTCTACAAAACTTTTTCTTTGGCGCTTCGCTGATGTCTCTTGGTGTGCCCACGTACGCGTTGCGTGCTCCGCGCAGCAACGCTTTTTCCTGGGTCTTCCAATCCTTCACCGACGAACTCGCCCGCGCCGCTGGAAAAGATCCTGTGCAATTTCGTTTGGATCTTCTCAGCCTTCCGCGCGTCTCTAGCCCCAACGCGAAGCCCGATCCTTTTGGCAGCGACCTTGATGCCGCGCGCATGAGCGGCGTTGTGAAACTGGTTGCGGAAAAATCCGGCTGGGGCAAGCGCCAGCTCCCGAAAAATACGGGCATGGGCGTGGCTTTCCAGTTTTCGCATCGCGGTTATTTTGCGGAAGTCGCAGAAGTGTGGGTCAGCGCGGACAGCAAACTCAAGGTCAACAAAGTTTGGGTCGCCGGGGATATCGGCAGCACCATCATCAATCCTAGCGGCGCGGAAAACCAAGTGCGCGGGGCGGTGATAGACGGCCTCAGCCAGGTCATGTCCTACGAAATCACCATTGATGGCGGACACGCCGTGCAGAGTAACTTCCATGAATATCCGCCCGTTCGAATGAACCAGGTTCCGGCCGATATCGAGGTGCATTTCCTGAAGACAGACAATCCGCCGACCGGCCTCGGCGAACCTGCGCTTCCTCCGGTGTTGCCAGCGGTATGCAACGCAATTTTCGCGGCTACCGGCAAACGCATCCGCTCTCTGCCGCTTTCGAAGCACGGCTTTTCCTGGGCCTGACGGGGCGCTCAAAGACGTTTTTTTTGTCATTCCAAGCGGGACTAGTAATCTGCGTTTGTCTTGAAGTGTTGAATTATATTTGTCGGCCAATTTCGCGCCGCTTACTTTCGCGAATCAATGCAGGACATCGCCCCAACTTTTTCTTCCGGAGTCTCGTAGCTCTTGCCGTTCGCGTCTTTCATCGACAGAAACACCCAGTCGCTGTTTTCTTCCGCTGTTCTGCTGAAGTCAAAGATGTAGGTTTCGGTGCGGCTGACCTGGTAGGTCATCGTGCGCATTAGGATGGGATACATGTCCTTCGTCGTGTCTTCGAGTGGCTGTCCACATCGCGCGAGCAGTCGTTCTGGCGACACGGTTGCCACTGCTTTTTCCTGGCGTCTCTCGCGGGATTTCGTGACCCACTCGGACAAACGGCTCACGCCCATGACCAGCACGAACAATCCAAAAATCCCTCCCGCGACCATCAGCCAAATTCGCCTGGTTTGCTTCACGAAACCCAGGAAATCCTGGATCGGCGAGGAGTCCGCGCTCTGCTGCGAAACTGTCACTGGCGCGTAGCGAGATGCCTTCGCGGGCTCTGCGTGTGTGTTGCCGGCCAGAGACTCCGCAATCTCTTTCGCTTCGGCCTGCCTCTCTGCAACGGCGGTCCCAGAAAGATTGCTCGAGTAGGCGGATGACTTGTGCTTGGTTTCGTCCATGTTTCCCCTGCCTTCCGGGCTGTATTTCCATCATCCCGCCAGGGGCTTTGGACGGCGGTTTATTTTTGGGCGCTATTCCCAGACGGTAACTTACCTGCACTTCAGAACAGGTTCCCGCGAATCGGAATGGTTCGCGTGACCGGCATCACGCGTCCTTGTGCCCACCGCCGCTGCATTTGTGTACCGCCGTTCGCGTACTGCAGTTGAGCGCCAGGTATTGCGCGGCGCGCGGCTTCGAGCAATAGCCGCTTGCAGCGTCTTTGCGATTTGAGCCATTTGGGGGAACGCATAACCAGTCCAGCCGATTTCTTCGAAGAATCCGGCCACGTTTTCAAAGCAAAGTCCCACAAAAACCGGTTTGCCGCGTACACCGGCGACACGAACGTTTCTAGACAGAGAAGTACGCTCAGGATGAGCGCGGGCGGAATCAGCAGCGCCGCATACCACGCCGGGCCCACGCGAATCCGCCCCATCCGCGCAAAAGATCCTTCCGTCGTCTACTGTCATCTATAACGTGGGTCAGTAGGATTCCGCTCACTGCTAGTCCCGGCAGCATCACTGGGCAGATCAGAATCCCGCTGAATTTGGGTAGGGCCTCTCCGCGCAGCAATCTTGGCGCCACCACCGCCTGCGCGCCTAGCCACAAGATCGCGAACGTCATCACAAAATAGCTCGCAATCGCATGCCACTTCACAAGATTTTCTCTCGGTTTCACCTATTTCACCCCTGCCACACGACCCGGTTCAACGCTTCCCCGGGCTCCCGGGCTTCCTCCTTCCAGTAGTAGAATCTCACCTTTCGACGGTTCTTTGTTCTTACCCACTGGGATCAAGGTAAACGAGGATTAAACCAGCCCGCACCTTACGAAGCCGGAGGCAGTTCGATGAAGTGGAACTTTAAGACTCTTGCGTGGGTCGGCGCAATCGCGTTGGCCTGTACGACGAACGTACTTGCGGACACGCCACTCGCGGTGAAGAATCTGCGCTGCGAATACAAGTCCGATCCGATGGGGATCGACGTGAGAAGACCTCGGCTGAGCTGGGAGTTGGTCAGCACAGAAAGAGGCGTGCTGCAGACCAGTTACGAGATCCGCGTTGCCGCATCCGAAGCTGAACTCGCAAAAGGGAAATCGGTTTGGGACACTGGCAAGCAAGCTTCGGACGCATCCATCCAGGTGGAGTACGGCGGGCCGCCGCTCGAAAGCCGCAGGATTTATTACTGGCAAGTGCGCGTTGCCGACAATCACGGGCATTTGTCTGAGTGGAGCAAACCCGCGCACTGGGAGATGGGCCTGCTCGAACCTGGGGATTGGAAGACAAAATGGATAACGCCAAATCTCGTTGAGGATGAGACCAAGTCGAATCCCTCGCCTCTGCTGCGGAGCGAATTTTCTGTAAACAAAACAATCGAGCGTGCTCGGCTCTACGCGACGGCGATGGGGCTGTACGAAATGTCGCTCAACGGCAAGCGCGTCGGCGATGAGTATTTCACGCCGGGCTGGACGTCATACGATTTCCGCTATCAGTATCAGACCTACGACGTCACCAACTTGCTGAAAAACGGCGCGAACTGCCTCGCCGCGATGCTGGGTGACGGCTGGTTCCGCGGAAGGTTGGCGTGGGATCCAAAGAACAACCGCAATCACTATGGCAAGAGGGTCGCGCTGCTGGCGCTGCTGGTCATTACATATAAGGATGGCCAGCAGCAAATTGTGGGCAGCGACGAACAGTGGAAATCCGCGACCGGTCCGGTGCTCGTGTCGGACATTTATGACGGCGAAACGTACGACGCGCGGCTCGAGCCGACGGCCTGGAACGACCCAGGGTTTGACGACAAGGACTGGAAATCGGTGAGCGTGTTGGAACCTCCGAAAGCGAAGCTGATCGCTCCGGCGGGGCCTCCGGTCAAAGCCATGGAAGAAATCAAGCCGGTGAAAGTGTTGAAAACGCCCGCGGGCGACACGGTTCTCGACATGGGACAAAATATGGTGGGCTGGATCCGCTTCCGCGTGAGCGCGCCCGCCGGCACCACGATTACCCTGCGGCACGCAGAAGTGCTCGACAAAGCCGGAAACTTCTACACCGAAAATCTGCGAGCGGCCAAGCAAACCATTCGGTACACGACCAAGGGGAAGGGAACCGAGACCTTTCAGCCTCATTTCACTTTTCAGGGGTTTCGCTACGTCGCAGTGAGCGGTTGGCCTGGCGAAGTGAATTCGCAGGATTTCACCGGCGTTGTCGTGCATTCCGCCATCACACGCACAGGATCTTTCGAGACTTCCAATCCGCTTCTGAACCAGTTGCAGCACAACATTATTTGGGGACAGAAAGGGAATTTTCTCGACGTGCCGACGGACTGCCCGCAGCGCGACGAACGCCTAGGCTGGACCGGCGACGCGCAAGTATTTGCACGCACTGCTTCGTTCAATCACGATACCGCCGCGTTTTATACCAAATGGCTGAAAGACGTGGCGCTGGATCAAGAAGACGATGGCGCAGTGCCTTTTGTGATTCCCAACGTTTTGTCGCACCAAACGCGGAAAGGAGAAGCGGCTTCTGCCGGATGGGCGGACGTGGCGGTCATTGTGCCGTGGGTCGTTTACCAGTCGTTCGGCGACAGGCGCATTCTCGAAGAACAATACCCGAGCACAAAAGCCTGGGTCGAGTACATGCGGCGGCAGGCCCGAGAAAAATATATCTGGAGCAGCGGCTACAGTTTTGGCGACTGGCTCGCGTTTGCCACAACCCGCTCGGATTATCCCGGCGCGACCACGGACAAAGACTTGATTCAAACGGCGTACTTCGCGCGTTCGACCGCGCTGCTTGCGAAAACTGCGACGGTGCTTGGGGAAAAAGAAGACGCGGCCGAGTACGAATCGCTTGAAGAAAAAATCAAGAACGCGTTTCAAAAAGAATTCGTGACGCCCAATGGCCGGCTCGCGTCGAACACGCAGACGGCTTACGCGATGGCGCTCGCGTTTGAGGTGCTTCCAGAAGCGCAGCGCGCGGAAGCTGCGGCGAGGCTCGCGGACGACGTGAAAAGGTTTGGCCATCTCACCACGGGATTCCTAGGCACGCCGCTGCTTTGCCAAACCCTGAGCGATTACGGCTATCTCGACCTTGCTTACATGCTGCTGAATCGCACCCAATATCCTTCCTGGCTTTATCCCGTCACCAAGGGCGCGACCACCATTTGGGAGCGCTGGGACGGCATCAAGCCCGACGGCAGCTTTCAGGATCCGGGGATGAATTCCTTCAACCACTACGCCTACGGCGCGATTGGCGAGTGGATGTACCGCGTGGTCGCAGGCATCGAGCTTGACGAAGGGCATCCAGGGTACAAACACATTTTGATTCAGCCACAGCCCGGTGGCGGCTTGACTTTCGCGAACGCGTCGGTCGAGAGCATGTACGGCCACGTGGCGTCGGGCTGGAAAATCGCCGACGGCAAGTTCACGCTTAACGCTGAAGTGCCGCCGAACACCACGGCTACGGTGCGCCTGCCAAAAGCCAAGCTCGAACAAGTCACCGAAGGACAAAAGCCGCTCACCGGACGCGCCGACATTCTTGGCGTGCGGCAAGCCGGCGAAGCTGTGCTCGTTGACCTAGGTTCGGGCAGCTACGTTTTCGAGAGTCCGCTTACCAGAGCGAACTAATCAGACACTGCGATTGTTTGTCGCCCAAGAGTGGGACGCGCTCCAAGCGTGCCCCTGCAAGAATGTGAATCTTCTTGGTTGAGCTTGGGGACACGGCAATAGGCGCTCGCCGAAATACCGGTAATAACGACTGGCGCGTTACAATGGAGAAATGCAGCGCAAGATTTTTTGGACCGTGTTCATCGCGCTGGGGCTGCTCGCCGACGTTACGTTGCCTTTTGTATGGGGCTTGCTCGCCACCATCCCCATCGGTATCGTGAGCTGGTGGATTGCCTACCGCAGCGATTGGTTTTGATCAGCCTTAAGTAACCAGCAACGTTCCACTGGCTGTTCGACAACTTCGACTCGGATGAGGATTCGACGGATCCATGGTTGAGGCTGCTTTACCTCGCTCGCTCCAGGAAGGTGCGGGTCTGCGAGACGAAGTGCTGGCGTGAAGCGGCTCATGCATGGCAATAGAAAAATGGAAATTTGAAACTCGAAATTGGAAAGTCGAGGATGTCTAGCCCTTTAGAGAAAAATGTCGGGCTGAAGACCGGCCCTACATTCCCGCCGCGAGCTTGCGGGAGAGCCAGGGGATAATGACTTCGCGGAAAATGACCGGGTCGGGCCAGACTTTGACTTGACGGCCCAAGTGGCCGCCTTGCGGATTGATCCAGGCTTCCTTGGGGACGTCGCCGCCATTGAGCAACAGATAGGTGTCCGAGATGGGCACTTGCGTATCGAGCGCGCCGGAGATGATAAGCATGGGCGCGGTGGGCTTGCCCAAGAGCCCTTGCTTGACCAGAGAAAGCCTTCCCAGAGCGGTCGCTAAGTCCTCCGGGCTTTTCGTGCCTTCGAAAATGGACATCAGCGCGGGAGCCAGGCCGAAAAGATATTCGCGATTGCCGAGGGTTTTGTTGATGACGAAATCGTGGGCGAACGTGGCGTCCACGGGCGGGGATTGGGCGACGACGGCTTTCAAGCGCGCCTGTTCGAGGATGGCCAGCTTCGTGGCCCAATACGCGCCGAAGCTTTGGCCATCGGCGCCGATGCGCGTCTTGTCCACTTCGGGACGCGTTTCGAGGTAATCGATGACGCGCGAGAATTCGCGCTCGGCGGTTTCACTGGCCTTGGTGGGCGACTGGCCGGTCCCGGGCGAATCGACACCGATGAAGCCGATGCCGTGCGGAATGACGGCGCCGAAATTTTCGGAGAGATCTTCTTTGCGGCTGTCGAGGCCGCTGATGGCCATGACGACGGGAACGGGCCCGCTCGCGTTTTTGGGAAGGCGTAGGTAACCGACGATTTCCGAGCCTTCAAACGGAATGCGCACGACTTCAAGCGGCGGGTCCATGAATTTGGCGTGGGAGAGGAAGGCTTCGAGCGCTTTGGCGTACGCGCGCTGTTTGCCGCGAGAAGCGGGCACGGGCCAGCGGCCGAAAGAATAGAGCCGCCACGCGCGGACGTAATCGGCGTTGGCTTTGGCGGGATCGCGCGCTTCGAGCGATTTCGCTTCGGCCATGTAGCGGTCGCCGACGGCGATGAAGGCGGCGGCCCATTCGTCGTAGTCGGAGGTTTTGATGGCGGCGAAGGCTTGCTTCACGTCGGTTGGGTCGAGGCCGATGAGCGGATACATGCCGTTTTCGGCGCGCTTGATGGCCTCGGCTTTGATTTCGTCGAGGGTGCGCTCCTGGGCGAGGGCGAGGCTAGCGGCTAGGAAGGCAATAGTCATTGCAAATGCCAAGCGTCGCATCTCAATTCTCCTTATAAGGTGCTGAAAAAACCGAAGAGGGATTCCTGGCTTCGCTCGGAATGACACATCATCATGGTTTTGCGCGGCACATTACCGCTGGCCCTGCAATTTGGCCAGTGCGGCGTTGTAGTAAGAAGGATCGTAGTACTTGCCCGGAGCAGGGGGAGTACCCTTCCACGAGCCTTCCACTTCAGCCCGCAGTTTCAACACGTTTTTGAATCCGTCGAGATCGAAGGCTGCGTCCTTCGCGTATCCGCCGGTCCCTTCGATGAGACTTTTGTACGTTTCCTCTGCGATATCTTCTGAGATCTTCGATTCCTTTATTAAGAGCGCAATTACGCTTTGTTTGTTGGCAGGGGCCATCATCCAACGCTGCGCCTCGATGTAGGCAGCCAAATAGCGCGTCAAGGCCTCGTTGTGTTCTTTAGCCCACCTACGCTGCACGAATGCTCCGAAGCTCTGGTATGGCCCGATCAGTTTCTGCACCGAACCAAGGCTCACGAAACCTTCCCGCTTGGCGAGGATCGAGGTAGGTGGTCCCATCATCGAGCCGGCGAATTCTTTGTGTTCGCGCATGGCCACCAGCCGTTGCGGAGTTGCGCCCATTGGCTTCAAATCGTAATCCGGTCCCGCCTGCAGCCCATGAAGGAGAAGCATTTTCTTCAGTTGCAAGGCGTACGCAGTGTTGACCGCGTCAGCAATGAGTGTCTTTCCGCGCAGGCCTTCGATGGATTTGATTTCTGGCTGGACGAGGAGTTCGTTCAGCGAGTCTTCTCCACCCATTACGATAATCACGTCCGCGCCATTGAGCTCCACCAGGGCGACCGCATTGTCGACGGCAGCGTGAGCGATGTCTGCGCTCCCGTCCGCCAAGGCGGTGCGCATGGCGTCAGAGTTCGGCGCCGGGGAAACCTCCACTTCGATTCCGAATTTCGTCAACGTGCCATTCGCTTCGGCGGCTACCACAGGCAGCGGACGGCCTGGAAGGCTCGTTACTCGGATTCTTTGCGCACTAGGCGCTTGTGCAGGGCCGACATTACAGGGCCAAACAGCGGTGAAAGCAACCAGAAGGCAAAGTAGCTTTGAAACACTCATGGCGCACCTTCGTTGAGTTTGTCGAGCGACCATTCGGCGACGGGCATGGGATCGAGAATGGGCTTGCCGAGATTGGGACAACTGAGCGCGTACAAACCGGTGTCGGCGGCGCACCAAATGATGTTGCGGTCCCATTCAACGAAAACATTGTCCACCGTGCGATCGTAGCTGCCGAATTTTTTCAGGTCGCCACCCTGGGGCGGAATGAAGCAGGCGACTTCTTCGGGCTTCGTGAGGTCGCCGATATCGTAGCAGCGCAGTCCGGCGATGAAATAAGAATAGGCGATGAATTCCTGACGCGGCTTGCCCGGCGCTTTGAGGTGAGGAGGATTGTGCGCACCAAAACGGCCCCGCTTGAAGCAGAAATCGCGATAGGGCGCTTCGGGCGGAGGAACAGGACGAGGAAGCTGGGCGACGGGAACAGGACGCTGTTCGTCGCGAATGTCAATGACCCAGTTTGGCAAATAAATTTGGTTGCAGTCGGAGTTGGTGGTTTCGCCATTCGAAATGACGAAGCCGCGCTCGAGAATGCCGCAATAAATCGTATGAAAGGCAATGCCCATGCCGGAGTACTGCGGAGGCGGTTCGAAGCGCCCAATTTCTCTTTGATGCGCGGGATCGGAGAGGTCGAGAATGATGAAGCCATTGCAGCCGAACGCGCCATAGCCGCGATTGCCGCCGTCTTCTAGTCTTTTAGGAACATAGACCGGGCCGTGAAGCCCTGCGAAGGGAGTTTGATCAGCGACGACTCTCGGAGGAAGGAGTTTTGACCAGATCCATTTGTCGTATTCGGCTTCTTCGCCTTTGCGTGAGCCGGGAACCCACCACATGGAAACTTCCTTGGGACTGGCGGGATCAGAGCAGTCGATAATCATGTTGCCGTTGACGAGTTGGCGGAAATAAGAAGGCTGGTGGATGAAGGTCTCGTCGGGTGCGGTATCGAGATAAGCGTATTTGCCGCCGTCGTAATAATTGCGGTGCGTGCCCTGGCCGGTGGCGCCGGTGCTGAATTCGGAGATTTTGCCGATTTTTGCGGGATCGGTGGCGTCGTAGAAGCGAACGCCGCGGAGGCCTTTGTAGTTTTTGCGCTTGTCGTCGAGATGCGGGTCATCGTACTTGCCCATGGGCGCTTCCGGCGTGGAATCGGTGATGGGAGTTTGCGCGCCGGTCATGAGGATCCACTTCTTTAGATTTTTGTTGTAGGCGACTTGGAGTTGGTACCCGTCGAAGCCGCCTTTGTTGAACATGGTGGGCTTGCGGACGTCGCTGATGTCGATGACATCGCCTTGCTGGAGGAGGTAGCGGCGGGTGCCAACCGACATCATTTGCATTTTGCCGCCGCGGTGCTGTCCGGGCGCGAAGAGGGCGAGAAGCTCCATGTTTTGGATGTACCTGCGGCGGTCGAGATAGGTGATGCTGTTGGGAGTCGGGTGACCATGATGGTCGGCCAAAGTGAGTGGGGAGGTTGCTAGGGCGAGGCCAGTGCCAGCGGCGGTGCGAAGGAATTGACGGCGGGTGGGGAGGGGAGAGTCGGCCGACCAAGGGGAGGCGGCATTTTTGACGGGAGCGAGGCTTGGGTTCTTGATGCGGTTGCGAATGGGCATGGAATCGAAGCTCCTGAGTTCGGGCTGGCTAATGGGGTCGGCCTTGAAAAAAGGTATGACCGCTGTACCACCTGGCGGCGAAATGTGTCAAGGGATATTCGCGAGAGGCTGCCTTGTAGGGCCAGAGTGAGGTATAGTGGTAGGACCAAAGTGTAAGATCCATGCCGCTTTGTCGAGGATCGTCTCCGTTTTGGTCCGTTCCGGAAAAGTTGCGGGGCAGTAGACTGCTGCATGACCGGGAGCGGCAGCCATAGGCCGAATTTCGATGGCGCGCGGAAGCGGTGTTTTGGAGGAAGAAGAGAAATGGCCATTGCAACGGTGAACCCGGCGACCGGGCAGGTGTTGAAGACGTTCGAGCCGCTGTCGGACGCGCAGCTTGAGGTGAAACTCCAGAAAGCGGCGGACACATTTGTGAGCTACCGCAAAACGCCGTTTGCCGGGCGCGCCCGAATGATGATGAATGCGGCGTCCATCCTGGAAAAGGAAAAAGAAAATTACGCACGAGTGATGACAACGGAAATGGGGAAGACCCTTCGGTCCGCAGTGGATGAAGCTGCGAAGTGCGCGTGGGTTTGCCGGTACTACGCGGAAAATGCGGAGCGGTTCCTGGCGGATGAAATTGTGGAGACGACGGCGAAACGCAGCTACATTCGCTACCTGCCGCTGGGGCCGGTGCTGGCGGTGATGCCGTGGAATTTTCCGTTCTGGCAGGTGATGCGTTTTGCGGCTCCCGCGCTGATGGCGGGAAACGTCGGGCTGCTAAAACATGCTTCGATCGTGCCGCAGTCGGCGCTGCTCATCGAAGAGATTTTTCACAAGGCCGGATTTCCTGATGGAGTTTTTCAGACGCTGCTGATTAGTTCGCAAAAAGTGGACCGCGTGCTGGGAGATCCACGTGTCCCTGCGGCGACGCTGACAGGGAGCGAAGGAGCGGGAGTGGAAGTAGGCGTGGGAGCAGCGAAAAGAATTAAGAAGGTGGTGCTGGAGTTGGGGGGCAGCGATCCGTTCCTCGTGATGCCAAGCGCGAATCTGGAGGCGGCGACTACTACGGCGGTGAAGGCCCGGATTTTTAACAACGGCCAATCGTGCATTGCAGCCAAACGATTCATCGTGGCCGAAGCGATTGCCGACAAGTTTGAAAAAATGTTTGCGGAGAAAATGGCGGCGCTGAAGGTAGGGGATCCCTTTGATGAATCGACGGAACTGGGGCCGCTGTCGTCGGCGCAAGGGCTAGAGGATCTGGATCGCGACGTGAAGAGGACCGTCGAACTGGGCGCAAAAGTGTTGACGGGCGGCAAACCCCTGGACCGGCCGGGGAATTTTTATGCGCCGACCGTGTTGACGAATATTCCGAAAGGTTCGCCGGCGCACAAGGAAGAATTGTTCGGGCCGGTGGCGAGTGTGTTCAGGGCGCGGGACTTGGATGACGCGATTCGAATCGCCAACGACACGAGGTTTGGATTGGGAGCGAGCGCGTGGACAAACGACGAGAAGGAACGCGAGCGGTTTGTCAACGAGCTTGAAGCGGGGATGGTATTTATCAACCGCATGGTGGCGTCGGATCCGCGGCTTCCCTTCGGAGGTGTGAAGTGGTCAGGACACGGCAGGGAATTGGGGGTCCACGGGATTCGGGAGTTTACCAACATCAAGACCGTGTGGATCGATTAGCGCGTAGGAAGCCGGGTTGAAAAGGAGAGAGCACTTTGGTACATTGGTCTGACAATCCGACCAGTCGGGGCTGTGCTGTGGTAAGCTGTGAAAAATCAACGGCTTTGTTTGGTTCAGCGGTAATACCACGGCTCAGCGAACTCCTTCCCCCCTTTTGGGAGACCTCATGATGTACAGAGTTGTCCGTTCCTCCCGCTTGTACGAACAGATTGTCCAGCAGGTGGAGGAATCGATCCAAAAAGGGGCGCTGAGGACCGGCGACAAGCTCCCCCCCGAGCGCGAATTGGCCCAGCAGTTTGGCGTGAGCCGAACGGCGGTTCGCGAAGCGGTGAAAGCGCTGCGGGAGAAAGGTTTCGTGGAGGCTTACCCGGGCCGCGGAACATTCGTCATGGAAACGAACGCCCACCCGATCCGGCTGTCGCTAGACCGCATGGTGAGGGCCGGGCAGGCGGAGGGTTCGCGGTATTTGACGGAAGTCCGGGAAATGATGGAGCCGGAGATCGCGGCCCTGGCAGCGGAGCGCGCCGAAGCTGAAGATCTGGCAGCCATGCGCGACTCGTTCGAGGTGATGGAGAAAGCAAAAAGGGATCCTGAGGCGTTCATCGAGGCGGACCTGGATTTTCATCTGGCGCTGGCGGAGGCGGCGGCTAATCCGATCATTTTGTCGTTGATTGATTCGATTGTGGGGCTGCTACGCGAGCAGAGGATGGGAATTTTTCAGGTGGAGGGCGGGCCGGAGCGAGGACAGTATCATCACAAGAAAATTCTGGAAGCGGTGGAGCATCGCGATACGGCCGGAGCGCGAGAGGCTATGAAGGCGCACATGCGGCAAGTAAGGGATGATTCCCGGAGGGCACGAGGCGGTCGGGACTGACGGAGAAGCGAAGCGGACGATTGGGCCTGAGAAGAGGATTCATGGCGAATCTGGGATTTGTGGGCTTGGGGGTGATGGGCAGCGAGATGGTGAATCGACTGCTCAGCAAGGGCCACAGCGTCACGGGGTACAACCGGACTCGTTCGAAAGCGGAATGGCTCATTAAGAAAGGAATGAAGTGGGCGAATACGCCGAGGGAAGTGGTGGGCACAGCCGATATCACCTTGTCGATGGTGACAAACTCTGCGGCGCTGGATGCGGTGATGAACGGGCCGGACGGAATGCTGGCGGGAGTCAGGCCGGGGAAGATTTTTGTGGACATGAGCACGGTGAGTCCGGCGTTCAGCCGCGAAATCGCCGCGAAGGTTCGGGAAAAGGGCGGCAACATGGTGGACGCGCCGGTTTCCGGAAGCGTGATTACGCTGCAGGAGGGCAAGCTTTCGGTGATGGTGGGCGGGCGAAAGGAAACATTCGAGAGAGTGAAGCCGCTGCTGCTGGATATCGGGCCAAAGGTCACGCATGTAGGAGAGAACGGACAAGCGCTGGTGATGAAAATTGGCGTGAACTTGAGCCTAGCAGTGCAGATGCTCGCGTTCTGCGAAGGAGTGCTGCTCGCGGAAAAGAGCGGGATTGCGCGGGAGACCGCCGTGGATGTGCTGACGCATAGCGTGATCGGGTCGCCGATGGTGCAGTACCGCGGGCCGTTTGTGCTGAAGATGCCTGAAGAGGCTTGGTTCAACGTCAACATGATGCAGAAAGACATGATGCTGGCGCTGGAATTGGGGCGACAACTGGATGTGGCGATGCCGACGACGGCGGTGACGAATGAGTTTTTGACAGCGGCGCGGGGAATGGGGCTGGCGGAGAAGGATTTTGCGGTGGTGTTTGAAGTCTTGGCGCAAATGTCGGGAGTTTCCCAATGAGTGTGGCAACGGATCAGGCGAGAGTGGTTGATGGCGTCAAAGCAGAACAGTGGACGCGCATCTACCGGCGCATGGTGATGATCAGGGAGTTCGAAGAGCAAGTAAATGAGCTTTATACCCGCGCGCTGATGCCGGGACTGGCGCATTTGTATATTGGGGAAGAGGCGGTGGCAGTGGGGATTTGCGAAGCGCTGCGGCGGACCGATTACATCACCAGCACGCATCGGGGGCATGGACATTGCCTGGCAAAAGGTGCTTCGCCAGACCGTATGTTTGCGGAATTGCTGGGAAAAGAAGCGGGATACTGCCGAGGCAAGGGCGGATCGATGCACATTGCCGACCCGGCAACTGGGAATCTGGGAGCGAATGCGATTGTCGGCGGAAGCGCGGGTATTGCGACGGGGGCGGCACTTTCCTCGAAGCGGCTGGGAACGGGACAGGTAACGGTGTGCTTTTTTGGCGAAGGAGCGCTGGGGCAAGGCGTTTTGTATGAAGTGATGAACCTCGCTGCACTGGGGAAGCTGCCGGTGATCTATGTTTGCGAAAACAATCTCTATAACGAATACACGCACTATTCGGAGACGACGGCGGGGGACATGCTTGCACGGGGCGCCGCGTTCGGGGTGCACGCGGAGAGCGTGGATGGGCAAGATGTGCGAACGGTCTACGGCACGGCACAACGGCTGGTCGGACGCGCGCGCAAGGGCGAAGGCCCTGCATTTCTGGTTTGCAATACCTACCGCTACATGGGGCATCACGTTGGCGACATCAATCGCGAGTATTACCGCTCGAAGCAGGAAGAGCAGGAGTGGAAGGCGAAGCGCGACCCCATCAAGAACTTTGCGGAATGGATGATCGCGCAAAAGGTCGCGGATACGGCCGCGCTCGAAGAGATGCACAAGGAAGTGCGAGCGGAGATGAAAGCGGCGGTGGAATTCGCGATTGCCGCGCCGTATCCCAAGCCGGAAGAAGCCGAGCAAGGCGTTTATGCCTGAAGTGGCGGTACGCGAATTGACGTTTGCGCAAGCGGTGCGCGAGGCGCTGGCGGAAGAGATGCGGCGCGACCCGCGGGTGTGCATTTTCGGCGAGGACGTGGCGGAAGCGGGGACACCCTTTAAGGTGTTGTCGGGATTGGTAGAAGAGTTTGGCCGCGAGCGCGTACTGGATACGCCGATTTCGGAGGCCGGATTCACAGGAATGGGCGTAGGCGCAGCGATGACGGGGCTGCGGCCTGTAGTGGACATCATGTTCGGCGATTTCCTGACGCTGACGATGGATCAACTGGTGAATCAGGCAGCAAAAGTGCATTACATGTCCGGCGGAAACTGGAAAGTGCCGATGGTGTTGCGAACGACGCTGGGGGCGACGCGGCGGTCAGCGGCGCAGCACTCGCAATCGCTGCATGCCTGGCTAAGCCACGTGCCGGGACTGAAAGTGGCGATGCCATCGACGCCGTACGACGCGAAGGGGCTGCTGAAGACGGCGATCCGCGATGACAACCCCGTGGTCTTCTTCGAAGACAAGATGATGTACAAGCTGAAAGGGCCTGTGCCGGAAGAGGACTACACGATTCCATTTGGTGTGGCAGAGGTGAAGCGCGAGGGCCAAGACATCACCATTGTGGCCACGAGCAGCATGGTGCAAGTGGCGCTGGGCGCGGCGGAAATGCTCGAAAAAGTCGGCCTGAGCGCGGAGGTGATTGATCCGCGGACGACCTGGCCGTTGGATGAAAAGACGCTGGCGGAATCGGCAAAGAAAACTTCACGGGCCATTGTCGTGGATGAAGGCTACGGGCGGTATGGCGTAACCGGTGAGATTGCTTCGGTGATTGCGGAAGGCGCGTTTTACAGTTTGGACGCGCCGGTCAAGCGGATGGGCGCGATGCACGTGCCCATTCCATTTTCGCCGCCGCTCGAAGACATGACCGTGCCGACCGAACAGATGGTGTTCGAAGCGGCGCGGGCGATGTGCGGGAAAGGCTGACAGGTTCCGTGAGAGTTTGTTGGACTTCGCCGAAAGGGAGCAAAGCATGTAGCCAAGATCAGCAAGGCTGCCGCACTCCACATGACTTCCTTACGACATCTTGCGGCGCGCTGGAAGTAGGAGGTGTGATATGGCGCTGAAAACGTATGGGCCGATGGCCGTGGATTGGGAAAACCGCATTGATTTTGACAGGCTGCGGCGTGAGCGGCTGGCGCGCGCGAAGGCCCTGCTGGCGAAATCGGAGATGGGCGCGCTGCTGTGTTTTGACATGAACAACGTGCGGTACATCACGGCGACGCACATCGGAACGTGGGCGCAAGACAAAATCAGCCGATTCACACTGCTGCCGCAGAAGGATGACCCAATTTTGTGGGATTTCGGGAGCGCGGCGCGGCACCATCAACAGAATTGTCCATGGCTAGGTGAACGTTCGCGCGCGGGAATTCCGCTGCTGCGCGGGGCGATGTCACCGGAGATGGGCCGCGCGGAAAATGTGGCGCGGAAAATCAAAGTGGAATTGGAAAAGCGAGGGCTGCGCAAAGAGCCTCTCGGTATTGACGTAGTAGAGCCGCCAATTCTTTTTGCGCTGCAGAAGGAAGGGATCAAAGTCGTCGACGGCCAGCAGTTGATGAGCGATGCGCGCGTGATCAAAACGCAAGACGAGATTTCGCTGCTGAATCACTCGGCAATGATGGTGGACGCCGCGTACGACGAGCTGTACCGCGCGATGAAGCCAGGAATGAGCGAAAACCGGGCCGTGGGGCTGGTGAGCAAAGTGCTGTACGACATGGGCTCGGAATTTGTGGAGGCCGTGAACGCCATTTCGGGAGAGCGGTGCAGCCCCCATCCGCATGTGTTTTCCGACCGCGTGCTGCGGCCGGGCGATCCTGTTTACTACGACATTCTGCATTCCTACATGGGATATCGCACGTGCTACTACCGGTGCTTCACGATTGGCTACGCGTCGCACGCGATGCGCGATGCGTACAAGCGCTGCCGGGAATATTTGGATGCGGCGATTGAGCTTGTACGGCCGGGAAGAACGACGGCGGAAATCGCTTCCGTGTGGCCGAAGGCGGAGGAGTTTGGGTTTCCGGACGAAGAGGCGGCGTTCGCGCTTCAATTCGGACACGGCGTCGGACTGGCGATCTGGGAGAAGCCGGTCATCAGCCGGCTGGTTTCGCTGGAGCATTCGCACGAGATCATGCCGGGAATGGTGTTTGCGCTCGAAACGTTCTGGCCTTCGAGCGACGGGTGGAGCGCGGCGCGCATTGAAGAAGAAATTGTAGTGACCGCGACGGGGCACGAAGTGATTACGCGATTCCCGGCAGAAGAGTTGATGGTGGCGGGAGCGCACTACTTCACGGTGAATGGGCCGCTGTCGACAACACGCGAGAACGATCAGCCGCCCAGCCGGCGCGTGAAAGAAATGGTGGAAGCCAGCGCGAAAGCGGAAGGAGTGGCGGCGACGGACTGAAGATTGGTTTTTATTATCGGTCTGGTCGCGTGGGGATTGGCGAATGGCGATTAGCGTGGTGATGCCGGCGCTCGAAATGGCGCAGGAAACCGGGAAATTGCTGGCGTGGCGAAAAAAAGAAGGCGAGAGTGTGCGCAAGGGCGAGCCGCTGCTGGAAATTGAAACCGACAAGGCCGTGGTGGAAGTGGAAGCGCCCGGAGACGGATTGCTGGCGGGAATTACTGCGGACATCGGCGCGGTGATACCGGTCGGCGAAACGATTGCGTGGCTGGTCGCGCCTGGAGAAAAGCCGCCGGCAAGAACGACAGCAGCAACGCCCGCGGCGAGAGCACTGAGCGGGGCAGCGCAGCAAGCTGCTGGGGTTGCTGCCGTACCGGTTGCCGCGAAATCGACGAGTGCGCCGCCGCAAATTTCCCCGAAAGCGCGGCGCCTGGCGAAAGAGCTGGGTGTTGATTTTACGCTCGTGCCTGGGACCGGACCGGACGGCGTGATCACTGCGGAGGACGTCCAGAAGTTTTCGGATTCGAAAGCGGCAGCGGCGCCTGGCGCCGTTGCCGCTATGATTTCTGAAGTCGAGCCGCTAAGCCAGATCGCGCGGCTTATGGCGGAGCGGACGACGCAAAGCTGGACAAGGGTGCCGCACTTTTTCCTTGTAAGCGATGTGGACGCGAGCGAACTCATCGCGGCGCAGAAGGGATTGAGCGAGGCGGCGGTAAAGTCAGGGAGCCCAGAGCCCACGATCACAGACTTGCTGATTGCATTGATTGCGCGAACTCTGACGAAACATCCGCGCATGAACTCGAGTTGGACGGGAGAAGGCATTCTTTCGAACGCCGAGATCAACGTCAGCGTCGCGGTGGCCGTGAAGGATGGCGTTGTTGGAGCGGTGATTCACAGAGCCGACAGGCTGAGGATCGCAGAAATTTCTGCGCGGCGGCGCGAATTGGCGGAGCGGGCAAGGGCGGGAAAGCTAAGGCCAGCGGACATAACCGGTGGGACTTTTACTTTAAGCAACCTCGGAATGTACAAGGTGGATGCGTTCAGCGCGATTATCGTTCCGCCGCAAGCGGGGATTCTGGCCGTGGGAGCGATTTCGGACCGTGTGGTGGCCGTGGACGGCCAGCCGGCAGTGCGGCCGATGGTGACGATGACGCTGTCGTGCGATCACCGAGTGGCGGATGGCGCGCGGGGGGCGGAATTCCTGAACGACTTGGCACAGGCTGTCCGCGAACCAATGAAGCTGTTTTAGCAAACGGTGAGGAATGTCCGCCTGCATTTGTGATTTTTGAGCCAACCCGAAATTCAGACAGGAAAAGGGATTCCAACCGGGTGTCAGGACTTGTTGTCAGGAGGTGTTCGCATGAGTAGAGTCAGTCGACGTGAATTCGTGAAGACGACGGCGCTGGCACCTTTGGCGGCAGCCCCATTTTCCCCAAACGCGCAGACGCACAAGGATGAGCGCTACGACATGGTCGTGGCAGGCGCGGGCCATAACAGCCTGATCACAGCGGCGTACCTCGCGAAGGCGGGGTATCGCTGCTTGGTGTTAGAAGGGCGGCCCATCGTTGGCGGCGGAGTCAAGACCGCGGAATTGACGCTGCGCGGATTCAGGGATGACGTGTGTTCCACGTCTCACGCGTTTCTAATGGACAACCCGATGATGAAGAACGACGAACTCCGTCTGCGAGATTACGGGTTGGAGTATATCGATCCCGACCCGATTTTCCATGTTCCCTTTGCCGATGGAAGTTACTTGACGCAATGGCGTGATGTCGACCGAACCTGCGCGGAATTTGCCAAGTTTTCGAAAAAAGATGCTGATGCTTATCGAAAAATGCTGGCGGAGTTCGACGCCATCCGGCCCATCCTATTTGGGGCAAGCTTCACACCGATTGGCTTCGGCAAGCCGCTGAACGACCAGTTGACGCAAGTGCCGCGCGGCAAATTGTGGCAAAGACGGCTAGCAATGTCCGCCTGGGAGATCATTCGAGACGCATTTGAGAATGAGCACTCTCGAACGTTCCTCCTGTTCATGGCCCATCTGGCGGCTGAGCCGCCGGATGCACCGATGACCGGCCGGCTGGCATTCGGAGCCGCGCGCCAGCAGCATTCGGGGCGCCCCATTCCAAAGGGCGGCTCAGGCATGCTCACGCAAGCGCTGGCGCGATTCATCGAGGCGCACGGCGGAACGCTGCTGACGAACAAATGGGTGAAGCGATTGATTGTGGAGAATGAGCGCTGCGTGGGCGTTGAGTGCGGCGATGGCAGCTCCTATCGCGCGGAAAAAGCGGTGGTCTCGACGATCCACATTAAGCATTTGGTGGACTTGGCGCCACGCGAATTGTGGGGCCAGGATTTTATCGATGGCGTGAACACCTGGCAGCCGGAAAACCCCATGTTTGTGACGCACTACGCGATGAGTGAGCCGCCGAAGTTTGCGGTGGAAGGCGGCACGCTCTCACCCATCGAAGCGGGCATCCTGGCTTCGCCGGAGCGCGCACTGCGATTTGGATACGACGACGCGCGCGGAGTGGTGAACTTGGAAGATCCGCCGATGCAGGTGATCACATGCACGGTTGCGGATCCGACAAGGGCTCCCGCGGGAATGCACACCGTCAAAGTGGTGGGATGGCAGCCGTACGAATTAAAGGAAGGCCCGGAGCATTGGGACCAGATCAAGAAAGAAGTTTCGGACGCCTACCTGCAATCGCTGCGGCGGTACGCGCAGAATTTGACTGACGATAAGATTCTGGCACGCTTTATCGAAAGCCCGCTCGACCTGGAGCGCATGAACCCGCATTTCTGGCACGGCAGTGCGCACGCGGGTGCGCAGAGCGCATCGCAAGTGGGAGCGATGCGGCCGATGCCCGGCTGGGCGCAGCATCGAATGCCGATTCCCGGTTTATATCAAACCGGAGCGACGACGCATCCCGGGGGATCGGTTACCGGAGGGCCGGGGCGAAATGCAGCTATCGTGATACTTAAGGATTTTGGGACAAGCATCGAGGAAGTAGTGAGCAAAAAAACATAGCGGGCGAGCCAGCGAGGCAAGGAGAAAGTTTCGAACGGGGAGCGGCACTGATGAAATTGCGGGGACGAATTTCATGGAGGTGTTTCGCCCTGACTTTAGGGGTGCTGCCTGTCTTTGCCGCGGGACTTACAGCCAATCAGTCGGTTCAGACGCAGAGTGGGAAGAGCGTGGTTCCAAACAATCCGAGCGAGCATCCGGCGCCGGCGCAGCCGATTCCGTACAGCCACAAAAAGCATCTAGCACTTGGATTGAGTTGCAAGGACTGTCACGCAAATCCGGAGCCGGGCAAATGGATGACCTTTCCCGAGACTGGTAGATGCTTGCAGTGCCACGTTGCCGTGGCAAAGGACAAGCCGGTGATCCAGAAATTGGCGGGTTACGCGAAAGCGAGGCAAACGGTTCCTTGGGTGCGCGTGTACAACGTATTGCCGGGTGTGGTTTGGAGCCATCGGCCGCACCTGCAAGCAGGAGTGAATTGTGAAGCCTGCCACGGGCAAGTGCGAGAAATGGACGCGATGTCGGAAATTACCAGCGTGACCACCATGTACGTCTGCTTGAACTGCCACGAAATGAATCACGCGAAGACGGCCTGCGACACTTGCCACAAGTCTTGATCAGAAGGAAAATTTATCGGTGAGGAGGGCTCATGGCAAAACTGATGGAAATTGAAGTCAACGGTAAACGCTACGCCGTCAACTACCCTCCGGACACGCCACTTTTGCATGTGCTGCGCGATGAACTCGGCCTCACGGGCACGAAGTATGGCTGCGGAGAAGGACAATGCGGCGCCTGTACGGTGCTATTAGGCGGAGCGCCGAGACGCTCATGCCAGATTCCGGTGAGTGCGGTTGCGGCAAAGCCGATCACGACGATTGAAGGTTTGGAGAAGGAAGGGAAGCTGCATCCGGTGCAGCAGGCGTTTCTCGATGCGGGCGCGTTTCAGTGCGCCTATTGCACCTCCGGAATGGTGATGAGTTCGGTCGGCTTGCTGCAGACGAATGCCAATCCAAAGCAAGAAGAAATCGTTCAGTTTTTGCAGGGCAATATCTGCAGGTGCGGAACATACCCGCGCATTATCGAGGCTGTGAAGCACGCCGCGAAGTTGATGCAGGGGAGTGCGCGATGAAAACGATTCAAGGGAAGTTCGTCGCCGAACCGGAGCGCTTTGAATTTAGCGCGGCGCCGATGCACCAGTTCGAATTGCAGCGTCGCGACTTTTTCAAGATTCTGGGTGCTGGCATCGCCGTGTTTGTCGTTGCTAAAGAAGCGCTTGCGGCGCAAGAGACGGCTCCCGGTTCGCCGTCATTCCACAATGAAGAGCCGCCGAGGGAAATCAGCTCGTGGCTGCACGTCGGCGAAGACGGGACGGTGACCGGGTTCACCGGGAAAGCCGAGATGGGGCAGAACATTCGAACGTCTATTTCGCAAACCATTGCGGACGAATTGCGAGTGCCATTCGAAAGCGTGCGGTTAGTGATGGCCGACACGACGTTAACACCGTTTGATGCGGGCACATTTGGCAGCCGCACCACGCCAACGATGACACCGCAATTCCGGCGGGTCGCAGAAGCGGCGCGCAATCTGCTGATAGGCGTAGCGGCCAAAGAATGGAATGTTGCGCCAGAAGGACTCGTGGCCGCGGATGCCAAAGTGGCAGATCCCTCTTCGAACCGTTCATTGACTTATGGGGAACTGGCCCGCGGCAAGTCGCTGGCGCAGAATCTGCCGGCGGAGGATCCGGTTACGCCCGCGACGGAATGGAAGGTCGCAGGGAAACCGCTGCCAAAAGTCGAAGGCCGGGCATTTGTCACGGGCAGTCACCAGTACACCAGCGACATTCGGCTCAAGGGGATGCTTTACGGCAAAGTGTTGCGCCCTCCATCATTTGGCGCGACGCTCACCTCTTATGATGACAGCGCGGCCAAGGCAATGAGCGGCGTGACGGTTGTGCGCGGTGGTGACTTCGTCGGCGTGGCCGCCCCCAGTGCACACGAAGCACAGAAAGCGATCGACTCCATTCGAACTCAGTGGAAAGAAATGCCTCAAGTTTCGAGCAAGGAGATTTTTTCGTACTTGATCAAGAATGCGGAGCCGACGTCGAACGAGCGGTTTCGGCACGAGGAGGGTTCGGCGGAACAAGGGCTTTCGAGCGCAGCGCACCGCTTGGATGCAACCTATAACGTAGCGTACATCGCGCACGCACCGCTCGAGCCTCGCGCGGCGGTGGCGCAATGGGCTGATGGCAAACTCACCGTCTGGACGGGGACGCAGCGCCCGTTCGCGAACCGCGACGAACTCGCGAGTATTTTTCATATTCGCGAAAGCAGCGTTCGCGTTATTGTCCCGGACACCGGCGCAGCGTACGGGGGAAAGCACACCAGCGACGCGGCCATCGAGGCCGCGCGATTGGCGCATGCCGCTGGAAAACCTGTAAAGGTTGTCTGGACGCGCGAGGAAGAATTCACTTGGGCATACTTCCGACCCGCTGGAGTGATTGAAGTCAAAAGCGGCGTCGCCGCGGACGGCAGGCTGACGGCTTGGGAATTTCACAACTATCATTCCGGCATGTCGGGCATTGAAACGCCCTACGACGTCGCGAATCAACTGACGCAATACCACCAGGTGCCGCTCGTTTTGCGCAGTGGGTCCTATCGTGGGCTTGCGGCTACGGCAAATCATTTCGCGCGCGAGACGCACATGGATGCGCTGGCGCGCCTGGTAAAGATGGACCAGCTCGAATTCCGCATGAAGAACCTTTCCGACGCACGGATGCGGGCTGTGCTCGAAGCGGCGACAAAATCCTTCGGCTGGCCGCGGAAGAAAACACAGGAAGGGCAAGGATTCGGACTCGCTTGTGGATTTGAAAAAGGGAGTTACGTGGCGACGTGCGCCGAACTTGCCGTGGACCGCTCGTCTGGCAATGCGCGAGTTGTGCGCGTCGCCGAGGCGTTCGAATGCGGCGCCATCGTCAACCCGGATGGTCTGCGCAACCAAGTCGTGGGCGCAATCATCCAAGGGTTGGGGGGAGCGCTCTTCGAAGCCATCGAATTCGAAAACGGGCGAATCAAGAATCCTCACTTTGCGACGTACCGCGTGCCTCGCTTTCGCGATGTTCCGGAGATTGAGGCGATACTCCTCGATCGGAAAGACATTCCATCAGCGGGAGCAGGTGAGACGCCCATCATGGCGATTGCCCCTGCCGCCGGCAATGCATTCTTCGACGCAACCGGCACGCGCCTTAACGACTTGCCGCTCGTATCAAATGGCCTACGCGCGGCTTGAAACGGATTTTCTCGCGGAAAAGCGCGCTGGCCCATTTCGCGTCCTACTTAAATGGTTTTGTCCTTCGCGTAGCACAGGGATTCCAGGTTACATTCCACGCACTTCGGCTTGCGCGCCTGGCATATCCTGCGCCCGTGCCAAATAATCTGGTGCGAAAAAAGAATCCATTTGTCTTTCGGGATCACTTGCATCAAGTCTTGTTCGATTTTCTTTGGGTCCTCGTTGCGAGTCAGGTCCAGCCGGTTGGTGATGCGCTGGACATGAGTATCCACGACGACTCCGCTGGGGATTCCGTAGGCAGTCCCCAAGACCACGTTCGCGGTTTTTCGTGCCACGCCGGGAAGCGTCAGGATTTCCTCCATCGTTCGCGGCACTTCTCCGCCAAATTTGTCCAAAATTGCTTTGCTAGCGCCCATCACGGATTTTGTCTTGTTGCGAAAAAATCCCGTGGGTCGAATCTCCTGCTCCAGTTCGCTCGGATTGGCGTAGGCGAACGCTTTTGCGTCGGGATATTTCTTGAAGAGGGTCTCCGTGACTTGATTCACGCGCACGTCAGTACACTGCGCTGAAAGAATCGTGGCGATCAGCAGTTCAAAAGCGTTTTTGTGATTTAGTTCGCAAGTGGCGTTGGGATAGGCCTGGTCCAGCTTTGCGAGAATGGCGGCTACGCGCTGTGGATCCGTCCCCGACGCGCGCACGGGCTTCGCGGCTGTTGTTGCTCTGGCGGACCTCGCCGGCTTTACTTTCTTCTGCAGTCGTTTTTGTGCGGATTTCTTTTTCTTCAACTTTGATGGCATAGGAGCCAAGACTATAGCATGGACGAAAGAGCGGCGAGCAGCTTGCGGAAAGCTTTTCCGCGGTGACTGTGCTGATTTTTCCCTTCTGCAGAGAGTTCGGCGAAGGTTTTTTTCAGGGGAGGAAAGTAAAACACCGGATCGTAGCCAAATCCCCCCGCACCTCTTGGCCACTCAAGAATTTCTCCATCTACGCGGTCGGTGACCACCGCTAATGCTCGTCCGCTTTTCGCCAGCGCTATGGCACAAACGAAGTACGCAGCCCTTTCCACGGCAACTTTGTCGTGCAATTCCTTCAAGAGTTTTTGAATGCCTTGTGAATTCGGTGAATTAACACCAGCGTATCTTGCGGAGTGCACTCCCGGCGCGCCCCCGAGAGTCGGCACCACAAGTCCGGAATCGTCGGCGAACACCAGTCCCTCGCACAGCCGTGAATAATGCAGCGCTTTGCCCGCCGCGTTCTCCGCAAACGTTGGTGCATTCTCTTCAAACGCAGGAAGAGACCCAAACTCCGGCAGCAAAGCCAGCTCGACGGGAACGGACGTGGCTGCGGCTTCGGCCAGCACGCGATATTCCTTCAGCTTGCCGAGATTCGACGAGGCGAGGAACAACTCAACGGGCGCGCGCACTGAATTTCAGGGGCAGCACGGCCCGCTGTTCGTCGGTTAGCCGGCGAATTCCCGCGGCGGCCAGCGCCAGCAGGTCCTGCATTTCGCTGCCAGTGAACGCCCGGCCTTCGGCGGTCGCCTGGATTTCCACGAAGTGCCCGCTGCCGGTCATGACCACGTTCATGTCCACTTCCGCGCGCGAATCTTCTTCATACGCGAGGTCCAGCAGCGCACGGTCATTCACAATCCCGACGCTCGTGGCTGCAACCGAATCAATTAGGGGCGAACTCTTCAGGATACCCGCGGCGACAAGCCGTTCGAACGCCAGCGCCAGCGCAACAAACGCTCCGGTAATGGAGGCCGTACGCGTTCCGCCATCGGCCTGAATCACGTCGCAATCGAGCCAAACAGTGCGTTCGCCCATGGCCTCCTGCTCGGTCACCGCGCGCAGCGAGCGGCCGATCAATCGTTGAATCTCGAGAGTCCGCCCAGATTGCTTTCCTCGCGTGGCCTCGCGAGGCGTTCGCTCTTCTGTCGCGCGCGGCAGCATTCCGTATTCGCTCGTGACCCAGCCTTTGCCCCTGCCTTTCAGAAAAGGCGGCACGCCATCATCCACCGTGGCGGTGCAAATTACGCGCGTATTTCCCAGTTCGATAAGCACGCTGCCTTCGGCCGTGGAAATAAAATCCGGCGTGATTTTTAGGGGGCGCATCTGGTCTGCAGCACGGCCGTCGCTTCTCACTCGTCCTCCTGCGCTGCTCTGTTCAAGGGTTTTCCGCTCTGAAGCGTTTTGTCATCGCTGTGCCAGTTTGACGACGCGGTGGTCTGGTGTCAACGGCGACGGCGGTGCAATGAAGGCGCTAGTTTTGCTGGCTGCTCCCGCAGCGGCTGAATTGGCCGGAGTTTGACCGGTGTCAGCGTTCACAACAAATGTCCCGGTCAGGTCGACGTGGCCCGCAAGTGTCTCCACCTCCTGGCCGTGGATCAGAATCTTCAGTCTCTTCACCTGAGGCACATTGGCTTCCAAAGTTCGCGCCATGGAATCGACGGCCAGCTGTTCACTGGCGATTCCTGACGGAATTGAAGTCGCCAGGGCCGCGGAGAAATCGGCGACGCCCGTGCCGTCGGGCAATAGATAGAACGCGAGCAGCACCGCATCCGGCGGTAGCGTGCGCAGTTCTGCGTCCACCGGTCCGGCCAACAAGGTGTTCAGCACTTGTTTCGAGCGCAATACCGGATCGTTCGAAAGCGGCAGTTCCACGACCACCGGCGCCAGAACAGAATTGTCTGCGTCGGAAAGCCAGAAGAGCTTCGCCTTCACTCGCGGATCACTCGGATTCACCGGAATGGGTTGCGTTAATTCGCGCCGCGCTTGTTCTTCGCTCTGCTGTTGCAATCGTGCGGCGCGCTTCATTCGTTTCCCAAGAATGGGAGCAAAAATCGCCGCGCCAAGCACCGCAAACACGAGCAGCGTAATCAGCCAGAATCTCAACGGTCTATTTAAGGGGTGCTTCGCGGGCTCCATCCTGGGTTCCGTCATGGTGAAGCCCCGCCCGTGCCCGGGATTACATAAAAGGGTTTGAAGGCCACGACGCCGCGCGCGATGGCATCCGCTACGCCCGGGGCCATATGATCCAAATCCGAGCGGTCATTCACCACCACGCTCGAAACCTCGACAGCAATCGCCGGCGCTGCTGTCGTCCGAAGCTGCCGAATGGTCCCCGTTTGTGCCGTGTCCGGCGAACCCTTAAACCGTTGCATGAGCATTCCCTGCACCAAGTCGCCGAGTTTGCGGCTGAGTCCAAGATACGGAGCCTGCGCGCGATCCCAGGGGATAAACCCATTCGGTGACGTCACCGGCGGCAAATCCGAATTCACATAGACCCGCACAGTTCCCGGCAAGCCCGTCGAGGCTATGTGCAGCGTGATGAACACCGCGCCGCGCTGCGCATTGGCAATCGCTGAGCGGTCATCGAAAGACGGATTGTCATTTCCCTGGCGCGTCAGCACGACTTGAAATCCCTGCTGTTCTAGCGCTCGCCGGACCTCGGCCGCAAATTCCATCGTGATTTCACTCTCTTGGATCCCGCCGGTTCCCCGCGCTCCGAGGTCCGTTCCGCCATGCGCAGGATCCAAAACAACCATGTTCACTCCGCCCTGCGCCGCCTCAGCGGCTGGCGGAGAGCCAAGCGTTACAGACGTTCCGCCTTGTCCCACTGGAATGGAGGAAGCGAAAGGCGCTCTACTCGCCACAGCTGGTTGTTGCGTTTGCGAAGGGGATTTCAGAGCGAGCGCCGTGACTGCGCCCGTAAGAAACAGGGAAGCTATTCCAGAAATGAAGGGGAGTCTCAAACTGCTAAGGTTTCCCACAGGAAGCAGCATATCAAATCCAACGGCGAATTCGGGTAGACCGATAACCACGGTCGCAATCAGGGTCCGCAAAACGCGCGCACTTTCCCGGGGAAACCCAGGCTTTGTTTGAAAATCTAGCGAGCCGCAGGCCTCTCTACCGTCGCTACCGGTTTCAGATTGGCCTTCTGTAGCAGCGCGTTGGTGCTCGCCAATTCCTTGTTTTGAAAATCCGCCCATCGTGCCAGCGCTTCTTCTGCGGCCTTGTTCCACTTTGCATTCGCCGTGTTGGCATCCTCGGTTGGAGCCACGTCGGCGCTCTCCACAATGCTCATCAAGCCGTTCAAAGTGGAAGCAACTCTCGGCAGCGGTTCCAGCTCTTTGCTTGGAATCGCCAGCCCAAACAGCCCGAAACCGCCGGCACCGTCCGAAGCCGTCATCTCATCTAATTTCTGACTCAGCTCTTGCAGCGCCTTGACCACATCGGCTTTCTCGCTTACTTCCTTTCTTCGTGTGTCAATCTGCTTTCGCAGTTCTGCAACCTGCCGCAGCGCGGCTGAAACTTCGCCCTCGCGCGCGGACATCTTCATAGCCAGCTCAAATTGTCGCACCAGCTCTTCCTGCGGCGTCTTCACGCGAGGATCCATCTTGATGGTTAGCGTTTGCGTACTGTTCTTGCCGTGGGCGGTCAATTGCACGGTGTAATTCCCGGGGAGCGCCGGCGGGCCGGACGGCCTCCAAAACGACGCGCGCACACCTTTCGGCAGCGGATACCGCAAGTCCCAGACAAATCGGTGCATCCCCGGCTCCGTGGAAAGCCTTTGTGGCTCGTGGACCCAGGAAGGGGGAAATGGCAGTTCGTTCGGATCCACCTTGCGCACTTCCTCATCACTCGCAAACCGCCGCACCAGCCTCCCCTCGCTGTTGAAGATTTGCAATTGGATCGGTCCCGCCGATTTCTCTTTCAAGTAATAATCCAGCACTGCGCCGTTGGGCGGATTCTCCGCCAGTGGCTCGTCTTCCGGCACCGGCGTGCTTTGGTCATTCCCCGGGCGCACGCGATACGCCGTCGCTGGCTTATAAAGCCACGTATCTGCGGCAGCCACATGCGCATCGATCTGGCGCAACGGCGTCACGTCATCCAGCACCCAGAAAGACCGCCCGAACGTCGCTATTATCAAATCGCTTTCATGCACGACCAGATCGCGCACCGAAGTCGTCGGCAGGTTGAGTTGCAGCGGCTGCCAATCATCGCCGTCATCAAACGAAACGTACACGCCCCGCTCGGTGCACGCATACAGCAACCCCTTCCGATACGGGTCTTCCCGCACACAATTCAGAAAACTTCCATCCGGAATTCCATTCGAAACGCGCTGCCAGCTTTTCCCAAAGTCGCGCGTACGGTAAAGATACGGCTGGTAATCTTCCAACCGGTGTCGGTCAACTGCGGCGTAAGCCGTCCCTGCATCGGAATGCGACGCTTCGTTATGCGTCACCTTGCTCCAAGGCGTCAATTGCTTCGGCGTGACGTTGTCCCAAGTTTTTCCCTCATCCTGCGTCAGCTGAATCTGGCCATCATCCGTTCCTACCCAAATCTCTCCCGCTTTCACGTAGGAAGGTCCAATCGTGTAAATCACTCCGCGGCGCTTGGCTATCGGCGCGTCTGCTGCGGTTGTGGGGTCCAGATTTGCAGGCACGCCTGGGTCTTCGCGGGTCAAGTCCGGGCTGATGGCTTGCCACGAATTTCCGCCGTCCTCCGTTCGAAACAAAATCTGCGACCCAAAATAGAGGACGTGAGAATCGAGCGGAGAGAACACCAAGGGTAGGGTCCAGGTGCGCCGGAACGAGCCAGTATGCGCAAGCGTCGGCGGCATCTCCTGAATTTGTTCGTTGTTCAGGTCCTGCCGCTCCACAAATCCCCCGAAGATCACTCCTGGATTCACGGGATCGGGGGCGATGTATCCATTCTCATCGCCCGCCACAAGCGGCCGCCAATCGTGAAAATTCAGGAAGCGGTACTTGCTGGCGCTCGCCGTCGCCGCGGCTCCGCTATCCTGCTGCGCTCCATACACCCAGTAAGGAAACTGATTGTCGGTCGCAACGTGATAGAACTGCCCGGTTGCCTGATTCAGCCACGAACTCCAGGTCTCGCCGCCGTTATGTGAAACCACTGCGCCTTGATCGCAGCTCAAAACCATTCGCTTCGAATCGTCTGGATCAATCCACAACTCGTGATAATCCGGACCCGTAGGATCGCCTTTGAACACACTAAAGCTCTTTCCTCCATCCATCGAACCATAGATCGAGGTGTTTGGCACGTAGACAATGTCCGGATTTTTCGGATCAACGGTGACCTCGTTGAAGTACCAGCCGCGGCCCCAAATTCGATGGTCCTTGGAAACTTGCTGCCAGTTTTGTCCGCCATCATCCGAGCGGTACAGCCCGCCCTCCTTGGCATCCACGATGAGATAAATCCTTTTCGGATTACTCGGCGCAAACGCAACCCCCATCCGTCCCAGGCCTTCCGACGGCAATCCTTGTCCTCTTACTTGCTGCCAATGGTCTCCGCCGTCGTTCGAGCGATAGAGCCCGCTGCCCGCCCCGTTCGAAGGCGGGTAAATGCTCCACGGGGGCCGTCGCGTCTGCCACAGCGCGGCATATATTGTTTTCGGATTCCCCGGCTCGAACGCCAGGTCAATCGCACCCGTGTTTTCATCATGGAACAGCACTCTCTGCCAGTGGGCACCGCCATCGTTTGAACGAAAAACGCCGCGTTCCAGGTTCGGCCCGTAGGCGTGTCCCAGCGCCGCCACAAATACGCGGTTCGCGTCGTGCGGGTCCACGAGAATTCTCCCAATCTGCCGCGAATCGTTCAGCCCAATTTGCTTCCAGGTTTTTCCCCCGTCGCCGGACTTGTACATCCCATTTCCCACCGAAATGGAGGAGCGCATGTCCGCCTCGCCCGATCCTACGTAGATTACGTTCGCGTCCGATGGCGCTACCGCAATTGCTCCAATCGAGGCAACCGGTTGGGAATCAAAAATCGCTTTCCAGGTTCGTCCTGCGTCGTTCGTCTTCCATACTCCGCCGCCCACGGCCCCGAAGTAATATGTATCCGGCTGCCCGCGCACACCGGTCACCGCAAGCGCGCGCCCTCCGCGAAATGGCCCAATCGAGCGCCAGCGCAGCTCTTGAAATAGCTTTTGCTCGAATTGTTTTGGCGTGTCCGGCGCGGCAATTAGCCGCACCCAGGCGCAAGCAACTAGCAACAGGCACACAACAACGTGAACAACGCGACGCGGTTTCAAAGCCTTCTCCTCGGTTTATTTAAGGCGTTCAAACGAGTATATCTCACTGCCGCAAAAACAAAACTGGCGCTCAGGTGGGGAGGATCAGTTTGGCAAACTACCCGCCTCTTAGCCTTGGTTTTAAAGTTCGGGAACTATTTTCCAGGCGGTTTGTTTCGCAACCAGTTTGCGGCAGCCGCGCTATCTAGATAGCAATACAATCTACATTGCGCCGCCATCTACATGGCGAGAGGCTTGTTGCCTCCAGGTTGTCACCACAAGAGCAAGCTGTTCAAAATCAAGGAGATACGTAGTCTCCGAAATTGGCCTAGCTAATAGTTAGGCCAGTTCCAGTTTCTCGGTCTCTCCGGCCACCACGGGCTTGACGCGTAGAAGCTTTAGCTTGCCGCTCAGGAAATAAACCACGAAACCCGCGAAAATAACGAGGGTGCCGAATAGAAGGCCGTTCATCCCCAGCACCGTTTCGTGGTTGCTTTCTACCACCGCAAGCAGAAGCAGCAGCAGTGGAAACACACCAGCCAGCACAGCGCCGGGAATGCCGCCTGGAACGCGAAATTCGCGCTTCAAACCCGGCTCTTTAATTCGCAGCACGACGAGTGTGACAAACTCCAATATCAGGCTCGCGCCATACAACATGATGTCCAGTGTGACCAGCCGCTTGAACCCCAGCCCCAGGCACAGCGCCCAGCATGCGGCGCAAACGACGATCGCCACCCACGGTGTGTTGCTCCGCCTTCTAGTTTTACCAAGCACTTTCGGGAGCATTCCATCCCGGGCCATAGCCAACGGCAACCGCGAGTAACTCATCACCAGCGCGTTGAACATTCCAAACGCGCACATCATTCCGCCAAGGACAATCAGGAATCGCAGCCATTCGAATCCCCCGATGTTTCCCCCCAGCGCTCCCGCGACGGTTGCCCAAGAACCATCCTCGCCGAAGAGGGAAGACGGAGCCCCGGTCAAATACACTGCTGAAAAGGGCAGCACGTAGCTCAGCGCAACCAAAATCACTGCAGCAATGATCGCCCGCGGATAGGTACGCTGAGGGCGCTCCACTTCCTGCGCAATCGTCGAAGCATTGTCCCACCCCATGTAGTTCCACATGGCCACCAGGACGCCGCCGATCAAACTGAGTTCCCTGGCCGGAGGTGCTGCTGGCGCACCTGCCATCGTTCCGACCTTAAATGGAGCTAACACCACAACCAGCGCGAACGGCGCCGACAACAGGAAAAACAACCATAGCGATGTCAGTCCCACAAGGCGAACTCCGGCAAGATTCAAGGCCGCGCAGGTCACCACGACGAACAGTCCCGCGTAGATTCCGTGATTCCCAACACCAAACCAGGGCGACATTTGTTTCAGATAGAAAACAAACAGTGTCGGGTAAATCGCCATGTCGAAAATGCTTGCGGCCAAAGACAGCCATGCTTCTTGAAATCCCCAGAAATTCCCCATGCCCCGCCGCACCCACGCGTAATAGCCGCCTTCGGCGGGCAACGCGCTCGAAAGTTCCCCGATCATGAACGCCGTCGGCAAGCTCCACAGCACCGGCAAGAACAGTAGAATCAGGATTCCGCGGCCGTAGCCGGCGCCGTGAATGATCTCTTCCGTGCCATACGTGCCGCCAGACACCATAAAGAAAGTGGCAGCAACAAGAGGCCAGAGCGTGAGCTTCGCAACTCTCTTTTTGGTGATGTGGATTGTGCGGGAAGGAAATTGTGCGGGAACCGATATGGAACTCAATTCTTACTCTTGTCCTCCTGAACGATCCTCGCTCTCGCGCTGCGGTGAAGCGAGTTCGCAGGTGCAGAATACAAGAGTCTTCCCTGCATGCAAGAGAAAAATGCATTTAGGGTTTAATTTCTTCTGTTTCAACGCCAAGGCCTTTGCGGCCGCAGTCGCGCACTCTCGCGGGCAAGCCGTTTGTGCCATTAGCTGTCTGCCGTCTTGCCCGCAGGCGGCGTACCAGGCCCTTAAGCGGCTGGGCCCGACTTTAGGGTGAAATCCTACGTTCCAAAAACCGCGAACTGAACTACGTTGAGGGGATCACCGCCAAGGATGTTAGTGACTTTAAGGGCTTCTGTTCGTCTCAGCTATAGCTAGTGGCGGAGGTTGCCATGTCTTCACTGTGGAAGGATCTTCGTTACGGACTGAGGATGCTTCGCCTCAGCCCCGGATTCACGCTTATCGCGGTATGGACACTTGCCCTGGGGATCGGGGCAAACACTGCCATATTTCAGCTCATCGACGCTGTCCGCCTTCGCACCATTCCGGTGAACAATCCCGAAGAGCTGGCCACGGTGCGCATTGCGGACCGCCACTGGGGCTCCGGCCAGTTCTCCGGTCCCTATTCCCAGCTTAGCTTCCCAATGTGGGAACAGATTCGCGACCGTCAGCAGGGATTCTCACAAATTGCCGCCTGGAGCGCGCAACAGTTCAATCTGGCGACGGGAGGTGAGATTCGCTACGCCAAAACCTTGCGCGTCAGCGGCGAGTTTTTTCAAGTGCTAGGTGTTGAGCCGTTCCTGGGGCGCCTGTTGGGGCCAGCCGATGACCAGCCCGGGTGCGCCATCGGTGGAGCGGACATTAGCTATGCCTTTTGGCAGCGCAACTATGGCGGCGATCCCGCCATTGTAGGCAAGCGGCTCAGTCTGGATGGAAACTCGTTCGAGATCGTCGGCGTTACGCCGCCTGGCTTTAACGGGATTTCGGTGGGAGACACGTTTGACGTGGCCGTACCTGTTTGCATCGAGCCCATCATGAGCCCTCGCAATAACAGGCTCACGATTCGCCATGCCTGGTGGCTCGCTTCCATCGGGCGTTTGAAGCCCGGCTGGAGGCTTGCGCGCGCGAATGCGCAAATCAACGCCGTTACGCCGGCGATTCTCCAAGAAACAATTCCGCCGTTTTACGACTCCGAGGCCGTAAAAAAGTATCTTGAATACAAATTGGGAGTGTTCGCCGCGAGCACGGGATTCTCCCAATTGCGGCAGGATTCGGAAACGCCGCTTTGGTTGCTGTGGGGAATTTCTGGACTCGTCTTGCTGATTGCCTGTGCCAACCTTGCGAATTTGATGCTCGCGCGCGCGGGGGCTCGGGAACAACAAATCACCATCCGGCTCGCGCTCGGAGCGACGCGCGTTCGAATGATACGCGAACTCCTTTCCGAGAGTATCCTCCTGGCGCTCGCCGGTTCCATCTGCGGATTGTTTCTCGCTTTCGCCGTCAGCAGGATGCTGGTTGCCTTCCTGAGCACAGCAGATAATCAAATTCTTCTTGATCTTGGAATAGATTGGCGCGTGCTTGGATTCGCAACATCGCTGGCCGCGTTGACGACCGTTTTGTTTGGGCTGGCGCCCGCATTCCGAGCGACTCGCGTGGAACCTGCTGCCTTGTTGCAGTCTGGCAGCCGGGGAATGACAGGCGGCCGCGAGCGGTTTAGCCTGCGGCGAATTCTGGTCGTCTCGCAAGTCGCAATTTCCGTGGTTCTGCTGGTAGGCGCGCTGCTCTTTGCGCGCAGCCTGCGTAATCTGACCACGCTAAACACCGGCTTCCGGCAGAATGGTATTCTTATTACCAGCGTTGATTTTAAGCGCCTGCATATTCCCGAGGATAATTACACGGAGTACAAACGCCAGCTTGTAAAGGCTGCAAGAGTCATACCCGGTGTGGAATCCGCCACCAGCGCGATGCTGATCCCCTTTGGAGGCAGCAGCTGGAACGAAGGAATCATCACGGAAGGATCGGACGAAGATCAAGGTGTCGCCTGGCTGAACTATATAGAGCCGGGATATTTTCAAACCCTTGGGACGCCTCTCCTTGCGGGAAGGGACTTCGATGACCGGGATACGCGCGCGTCCGTGAAGGTGGCCATTGTCAACCAAGCCTTCGTTCAAAAGATTCTTAAGGGCGCGAATCCCCTGGGGAAGCGATTTCGCGAGCATGAACCGCCGGGAAAGCCTCGTCCTCTCTACGAGATTGTTGGAGTCGCCGCAGACAATAAATTCGACGACATGCACGAAGATTTTCTTCCATTTATTTATTACCCGGCGACGCAGCAGGAAATGCCCGGCCCCGACAATCAAATTATCATT
>QHYK01000073.1 GCA_003224085.1 Acidobacteriota bacterium
GGAAAAAGCACCTAACCGTGTGGCCCTGGTTCTGTCAAAAGAGACCCTGGTTCAGCAAAGCTTGGCCAAACAGCTGGGCTTGGACGCACTGCGGGAGAGCCGACAAGGGTAATACGCGGGCTGCTCCTTCAATTTCTTTCCGTTCAGCTACTTACCTCTGTTTTTTCGGAATCCCGAGTAAACTCCCGCTAGTCCCTTTGGACATGCCGGGAACCTCCTCGGCAGTCTCAGTGAGGCTACCGAAGTTTCTCCAAGACGACAGCGGTGCTATCGAAATCGCCACGAAGATTAAAATGAATGCCCGCGCCACCCAGGTAAGCCCCAGTGAACTCTTGCCCTTCTTGCAGCTTGCCTTCGATCGAAGTCATCCCGTAACGCGCTCGCGGATCGAGTCCTCGTAAGCGAATAGTGGGTGCGGGAGTACTGTATTGCTGAGAATGGCGGAAAGCAAAAACTACTGCTTGGTTGCCGTCCTGTGCCACGTATTCGTTGGCCGTCACATCGCTGGTTTGCGGCGAAAGCAGGCGGTACAGGTCGCCTGTCTGCACAGTCGGGCGAATGCGCTTGTACAGGGTAATCATTTTTGCCGCCAGTGCAGAGTCTTCCGGAGACCAGCGGTTTACATTCGCGCCGATACCCAAGGCGCCTTGCATGGCAACCAGGAAACGAAACTGCAAAGGTGTGCTCCGCCCGTTCATGTTGGGAACATCTGTAACCCACGAGGACATCAGTTTCGGGGCATAAGCCTCTGTGAAGCCCTCCTGAATGCGCAAGCGATCAAATGCCTCGGTATTGTCCGAAGTCCATACCACATCGACGCGCTGCAAAATCCCCAGATCGATTCTCCCGCCCCCACCGGAGCAAGATTCAATTTCGAGCGTGGGATGTTTAGCTCGCAAGCGGTCCATGATCTCGTAGAGATTGCGGACATAGGCCACCCAAAGTTTCCGTTGGTCTGCCTGAGCGAGCTCCGGCCATCCCGGCTCGGAGAAGGACCGGTTCATGTCCCACTTGAAATAGCGAATGTTATATTCGCCTGCCAGTTTGTCGAGGACATTGAAGATGTATTCTTTCACGTCGTTTCTCGCCAGGTTGAGGACGAGTTGGTTGCGCAGTTCGCTGCGGGGCCGCCCGGGAAAGTTCATGGCCCAGTCGGGGTGTTGGCGGTAAAGTTCGCTGTCAGGATTCACCATTTCGGGCTCAACCCACAATCCGAAATCCATGCCCAGCCCATTGACGTGGTCAATTAGCGGTTTCAACCCTTGCGGGAATTTCTGCGGGTTCGCGTACCAGTCGCCGAGGCCGGCTTTGTCGTTATTACGTTTGCCAAACCAGCCGTCGTCCATGACAAACAATTCGACGCCGAGCTTTGCCGCTTTATCGGCAAGCAATTCCTGTCCGGCTTGGTCTACGTTGAACTCGGTCGCTTCCCAAGAATTGTAAAGCACCGGGCGCAGGCGCGATTTCGCCCCGCCGGGCAAGATTTCCTCCCGCTCAAACCGGTGCATCAGGCGCGAGGCGCTGCCACGACCTTCGGAAGTCATTCCCGCAAAGAATGCGGGTGTGTCCAAAGCCTCGCCTGGACGCAATGGATAGGCAAAATCAAACGTGTTGAATCCGCCCGTCACGCGAACCTGTTCGTAGGGCGTTTGCTCGACGGTGATCCTCCAGTTTCCGCTCCAGGCGAGGGCGCCAAACCAGACATTGCCTGATTCTTCGGCCGCATCGCCGGCGTCAATTGCAAACCACGGATTGAGGTTGTGGCTGGTATGTCCCTTGCGGCTTTCCAATATTTTCATTCCCTGGTGAATAGGTTCGTGATTGATCTGCATTTCCGCGGCCCAACGACCACTCAAGTAGGTAAGCTGGTAGCCAGTGCCGTGCGGCAGATGCCAGGCTGCGGATTGCGCACTTTCGATGGTGAATGCCTGCTTCGCGCCGTTGCGAATGGTGGCATAGCGCCGGACAATGCCGTAGTGGGGATAGACGCGATAATGAAGAGTCACTTCGATCGAATCTCGAATGTCTCTTAGTTCGATTTCCAGATCGTTTTGCTGAATGCGGTGAGATACATAACGCAGCACCAGGTCGCGGTCGCCATCCTCGCGCGTAATCTTAAGGGCTGGTTCCTCGTAGAACGGCCCGCCCCAGCCTGGATATTCGTCATTCACCAACATCTGCGAAGGATCGAAAGACGATAGGTCGTGGACCGCTCGAGGCGCACTGAGGTCGTCGCCTCGTGGCAGCGGCCGCCCCCAGTACAAGTGCTGCAGTTCTCCGTGCGGGCCCACAGCGAGAACATAAGAATTGTGATCGGTCGAGAGCAGCCAGAGCTTTCCCTTCTCGAAATACTGGACGGACTGTGCCCGTAGCGCGGTGGCCAAAACGGGGATGCTAAACAAACAAGCTATGCGAAGAACTTTGTTCCAATGCATGGCGTGAGATGATAGCAAAAAAACTTAAGACGGCCGCCCCACCGTGTTTCAAGCGCTTGAGGAGAACGCCCCGGAGAATATTGATCAGGGATGTGAGCAGCCATCCGGTAAAGACCTTATCAATAGATAGATTCCGAGCTTCGTTAGATCGCATCCGTTTCCAGAACGTTGCCGACGCGGATACGCCAAACTAGCTTCGCCAATGGCCTGGCCAGCCTTGAGTAACGCGCAGAATCGCAGGCGGTGCTTTTTCCATGCCCGCGCGCAGTGCAAGAATCATGTATGCTTTGGCGAGAATCAGGGAGCAAAGCAAGTCATGGCGAATCGGAGCTCAATTCTCGGCTTCCTTTTTGCCGTTGCCGTGGGCCCGCTGTCTCTTCTAGTTCATGCACAAGCTGGTCATTCGTCTGAGGTTTCAGGTAGGGCGCCCACAGTCGACGACTTTGAAGAAACAAAGGAATTGCTGGAGCGTGGATTGCTGGAAGAAGCAGCGGCTGCAGCCAAGCGCGGGCTGAATCGTGCCCCGGGCAGCGTCGAAAGGCTCAATTTGCTTGGCGTCGTTTACCACCGGCAAGGCAAGTATGACCAGGCGATCAGAGTATTTGAGGGGGCCCTCTCCATCAACCCTCGTTCGGTGAATATCTTCAACAATTTAGCTACGGGCTACGCCGCTCAGAACAAGGCAGACCTCGCCGAAAAGATGTTCCGCAAAAGCTTGCTCTTAGCCCCTGAAAATCCAACCGCAAATTACAATCTCGGAGTGCTGCTGCTCGAGCGCAACCAGCCGAAAGAGTCCATTCTTCATCTTCGGCGCATTCGCCACCCAGATGTTTCTGCCCGCTTGGGCCTGGTTCGTGCTTACCTAAGCGCGGGGACCAGCAGCTCGGGGGTTGCAGCGGCCGAAAGCCTTTCCAAGGACTTTCCAAAGGATGCGAAGCTGCATTTTTCTCTTGGGGCCCCGCTGGCTTCTCATCGTCAATATCAGATTGCTATCCGCGAGTTTGAGCTGGCAAACGCACTTCAACTGATAATCCTTCGCAGGGGCTCCCGGCTATTCCTGCAAAATTTACTGAGGTGACTTCCGCGCTCGGCGTTCATTTCGAGCACGCTGCTCCGCATACATCCAAAAAGTATCTTGTGGAGACGATGGGCTCCGGGGTCGCATTGTTTGATTACGACAACGACGGCAAGCTCGACTTGTTCCTCGTAAACGGCGCAGAGATTAACGAGTCCTCTCCTCCAGGCACGATCCCGAAAAAAAAGCGGGTCGAAATACTGGAATCGTCTTTATCACCAGAAGCCGGATGGCACGTTTGAGGACGTCACGGAAAAGGCGGGCTTGCAGGGTGCGGGATATGGAATGGGGGTGGCGGTGGGTGACTATGACAACGACGGTTACGAAGATCTATTGTGACGGCGTACGGCGGCAACCGCCTATACCACAACAACGGCGACGGGACCTTCACCGATGTTACAGAAAAAGCAGGGCTCGCCGGCGGCGGGTGGTCCACAAGCGCCGCGTGGGTAGACCTGGATGGCGACGGTCTGCTTGATTTGATCGTGTTGCGGTATCTGCAGTGGGATTTTGGAGACGTCTGGTGCGGTGAGCGGAAAGAGGGTTACCGTTCCTATTGTCATCCCGATCAATTCCAGCCGGTTCCACCGCTGGTTTATCACAACGACGGAAACGGCCACTTCACCGAGGTCTCGAAAAAAATTGGCCTCGCGAAAGCTGGAAAGGGGCTAGGGATAGCCATCGCGGACTTCAACGGCGACGGACAAATTAACGTGTTTGTGGCAAATGATTCGGTACCCGAGTTCTTATACCAGAACAAGGGGAACGGAACATTTGAAGAGGTGGGCTTGCTTGCGGGGGTCGGCGCGGATGGGGACGGGCACGTTTACGCAGGAATGGGCGTGGATTTTTTCGACTACGACAATGACGGTCTGCCGGACCTAGTGATCAGCAACCTCGCTTATCAGAAGTATGCACTCTATCGGAATAATGGTGATGGCACCTTCGGCTACACAACGGAGAGTTCGGGATTAGGCGAGATGACTCGCCTTCACTCGGGCTGGGGGCTGCGATTGATGGATTATGACAACGATGCGTGGAAAGCTCTCTTGGTTGTGCAGGCCCACGTACTGGACACCGTCGAACTAGCCTACCCGCAACTCCATTACCGGGAGCCCATGCTGCTACTGCGAAATACCGGCCATGGATTTGTGGACGTTTCCAAAAGCGCTGGCGCCGTGTTTCACGAGGCTTGGGCCAGCCGGGGAATGGCCATCGGCGACTTGGATAACGATGGGCAGATGGACACGGTGGTCACCACGAACGGAGGGCCAGCTCACATCCTCCACAATAAAACGGAAAGCCATTTCCACTGGCTGGGGCTTCATCTTATAGGGCACAAAAGCAATCGGGACGCGATTGGGGCAGCGGTCAAACTCGTTACCAACCAAGGGATCCAATACGCAACGGTGAGCACGGCGGTCAGCTATCTCTCGTCGAGCGACAAGCGTTTGCATTTTGGCTTGGGCCAGGAGAGGAAGGCCCAGAAGCTCGAAATCCGCTGGCCGAGCGGACTCGTACAGATTCTTCAAGACATCGTCGCGGATCAAATGCTGCGCGTGGATGAGCCTGTTGAGCGAGCGCCAAACCCACCGCCTCATCTTCAAAGGTTGTCGTCCAAGGCCGCCGTCGGCGGTTCCTGCCGAGAGAATGGCCCCTAAACTCGCGGATCAGGTTTTTGTGCGGAACGCATTTTTCGCTTGACAAGGAACGCTGTTTGGCTGATCGTGCACGTACACGATGGCCGTGTACGTGCACGGTCGCCAGGGGCGCGCAGCTTTCCGTTCCTGAGCTAGTTTTTCAGTTGGGTAGACCCTGAAGTGTGGAGGGGTGCGAATGAGATCCTCTCAAGTAAGCGTTACCCTCGTGCTGGCCGCGGTGGCGGCAGCTATTTCTGCCCTGTCCTCAACTCCTGCGCTGGGGCAAGTCGACGCAGGGGCGGTCCGTGGTACCGTTACGGACTCAAGCGGGGCTGTGGTTGCGAATGCCAAAGTCTCGCTTACAAATAAAGATACGGGTTTGGTGGTGTCCACGATTACGGCGGGCGACGGGACGTACACGTTCAGCCCGGTGAAGATTGGCTCGTATAAGGTCTCGGTGGAAGCAGCAGGCTTTCGCCAAGCGGCAGCCCAGATTGTCGTCAACGTTCAGGAACAGGCGCGCGCTGACTTTCAATTAGTTCCCGGCGCGGTGAACGAGACGGTAGAGGTGTCGGCTGCCCCTCCTCAGATGCAGACGCAAGATGCTTCCGTGGGTACGATCGCCACAGGAGTACAGATCAACGATCTTCCGTTGAATGGTCGCAACTACACCTTTCTCGCCCAACTCGGCGCAGGAGTAACTCCTCTCGTTGCCACGCGGCATCTTGAGGCGAGCGGCAGCTTCGTTGCAAACGGCTTGACGACGGTCCACAACAGCTACCTATTGGACGGGATCGACAACAACAACGATACCGTGGATTTCCTGAATGGAGCGGCGTACGTCAACTTGCCTCCGCCAGATGCGATCCAGGAATTCAAGGTGCAAACAAGCAACTTTAGCGCAGAATTCGGGCGGGCCGGCGGAGCGGTGATTAATGCCGCGATCAAGTCCGGGACCAACCAATTTCACGGAACGGCGTGGGAGTTCGTGCGGAACGACAAATTGGATGCGGTTAGCCTGGATCAATACTTCTTCAATCCTAAACAAGGAAAGGGCGAGTTGAGGAGAAACCAGTTCGGCGGCGCGTTGGGAGCGCCGATCCGCAAGAACAAGCTTTTCATCTTTGGAGATTATGAAGGCACTCGGGTTCGCACGGGAGTCGGGCTCCAGGCCAACGTCCCCACCGACGCGGAAAGAACCAGCGGATTTAGTGACTTTCGCGATTTGTTTTCGAACCCCGCGCAGAGTTTTACGCAGAACGACTTACTGAACCGGACATTCAATGCAGCAACGATACTCGATCCGGCCACGACTCGCCCGGTTAGCAAGGGTCAAGTTGATCCTGTAACAGGTTTGCTCGCTACGGGGACCGGCTTTGTGCGCGACCCGTTCTACACCAACGGAAGCATCGTGGGAATCACGGATTTCACCGGCCTGACGCAGTTCCTGAACCAGCTACCTGGCACGCGTTTGGATCAAAATGCGATCAAACTCCTGGGGCTTTATCCGGCCGCGACTGTGAAAGGGGCATTCGTCAGCAATTACCAGGTCGTTCGAAGCGAGCCGGACGACAACGATCATTTCGATATTCGAGCGGACCAGAATTTCAGCGACAAAGATCAGATGTTCGGCCGGGTGAGCTACAGCAACCACCGCGAGAATATTCCCAGTACATTTACGGGAGACGGGAGCAACATTGGATTTGACCAGGGCGCCATTGTCGACAAGTCGTGGAACCTGGCGGTCAGCGAAACGCACTCGTTCTCGCCAACGCTAATCGACGAGGCGCGCTTCGGCTACAGCCGGCTGACTGATTCGGCCCAGCCTTCCCTTGCGGACGTCCAGGGGATTCCCGCCAAGTATGGAATTCCGGGCATTCCGCAAGGGAGTGGCAATGGCGGGCTGCCTGGGATTGACATCAACGGATTGACTTCGCTCGGCGCCGGAGCTTTTGCCAGCCCCAACCGCCGCGAAAGCGACACCTACCAGTTTACCGAAAACTTGACCAAAACTTACGGAGGGCACAGCTTCAAAGGCGGATTCGAATACCAGAGACTGCATTTCCCCTGGATTGACCCGGCCTGGTCGCGCGGCAATTTCTCGTTTGGAGGTTATACCGGGATCCCCAACGTAGGCGGCAGCACCGGCATGGCGGATATTTTGCTTACCCCTACGGCGACAACGGTTCCAAACGGAGTGAATAACGTCGGTGGGGCGAATGCGGTGTTCGCGTCTAACATTACACAGCCCGACGACCTGCGCAATTACTACGGAACGTACTTCCAGGACGATTGGAAGATGAATTCGAAGCTGACCATTAACATGGGGCTGCGCTGGGAAATCTTTCAAGGTCTCTCAGAAAGCAGCGGAAAGCAGGCTGGACTCGTGCCCGGCGCGCTCAGCGGAGCCGGGGCCCAATACGTGATACCTTCACAGCAGAAGAACGCGCCTTTGTCTTCCGCATTCGCTCCGCTTTTGGCGCAGGACGGAATTCAGCTGAATTATATCAGCGGCTCGAGTATCTTCACGACGCCGCTCACGAACTTCGCGCCGCGAGTCGGTTTAGCCTACCGCTTTACTCCGAAGCTCGTGGCGCGCGCTGCTTATGGCGTCTTTTACGGGGGCTTTGAGAATCTCGGCGGTGCGCCCGATCCCGGGTACAACTATCCCTTTACGGTGAACCTGGGGTTCTTCCGCGCCAATGACGCCAACCCTCTTGTTTATCCCAACGGCCAGCAGGCCACGCTGGAGAACGGGTTGACAGCGGCCGATCCGAATCCAGCAAGCGCAAACTTCAGTCCTGTCGGATTGAATCTGGTCGAATACCAGAGACCGTGGAAAACGGCCTACACGCAGGAGTGGAATGGGTCGGTAGAATACCAGTTGACGCCGAGCCAGACGGTCACCGTGGCATACGTCGGGAACAATACTCATCACCTCCTGAATGGTGACAAGGGAAATATCCCGAGCGTTATTCTGCCTCCTGGGACCGATCAAACGGCATACATTCCCTTTGCTGATTTTGCCCGCAACAGCGATTACGTGGCTGCGAATGGCGCCGCTTACTATCACTCGTTTGCGCTGGCCTTTGAGCGGCGGTTTAGCCAGGGCCTGAACCTGCTCGTAAATTACACGCGCTCAGAGTGCAAGACGGACACCAAGAACATTTTGGGCATCGCCGACGGCAATTTCGCGCGGGCTCCTACGCTTGCCGGCTGGGGCCTGAAGAAAGACTATCAGTATTGCGGGAACGACGTTCCCAACATCTTCCACGCCAGCGGGATTTGGGAATTGCCGGTGGGCAAAGGCAAGAGGGTCGCCAACGGTTCCTCAAGCGCGCTCGATGCCGTCATTGGTGGATGGAGCACCCAATGGATTCTTACGGTGCAGGATGGCTTCCCGTTCTCGCTCGGAGGCGGTTCGCCAGGGACCGGATGCCCTGTAGCCACAACGGCTGACTTCGGATGCTACTCGAATGTGGTTTCCGGCCAGGATATTTATTCCCACAAGGGTCCTCACGGAATTACGCAATTCCTGAACCCGGCCGCGTTCGAGCAGCCGCCGGTTGCGACCGCGGTGGGCCAAACGGATTACTCACCGCTCGGCGGTTCCCCAACACAGGCCCATGGGCCGGGATTTAGCAACCTGGATATGTCAGTCTTCAAGAGATTCCAAGTGACCGAAAGAACGAAGCTCGAATTCCGGAGCGAATTTTTCAACACTCTGAACCATCCGAATTTCGGTACAAACGGTAGTCCGAGTGGGACGGGGTTCGTCAGCCTGGATTTTAGAAGTACGTCCACGTTTGCGCGGGTCGATGGCACGCGCGGAATTGGCCGCCAAATCCAATTGGCCCTGAAGCTCTATTGGTGACCGTTCACTTTTGTCCAGCGCTAAAGGATGCAGCTCGGCACAGGTCCGGCCTGCTCCTTCTTCAGTCGAAGAGGTCTTTGAGGTGGGCGTTTGCCGGAAATGCGACTGAATTCCCTGAGGCAGCCTGAGCAGCGCTGAGGCCAGGTGCCTAGATCTCATCATCGTAATTAAAGCGGACATCCCAGACGAGACGTACCCCGGACCTTAGCGTTAGGATGGGGAAGCGAAAAGCGCGAACGAGCCGGTTGCTCCGTGATGACGAGAGCTAGGCTGCTTCGCGCCGAAGCTGGATAGACCAAATGCGCGGCATTTCCTCGCCAACACCGATTAAAACGATCACGGGCTGCCTCGCACTTTTTCTTTTGAGTGCAGTGTTCTTGCTCGCGCCGCCAAGAGCAAAGGCGCACGCCCAAAGCGCGCAGCCAATTCCCCAATCGAACAAAACGGCGGAAGATGCGAAACGTCAGTTTGACGCTGCGCTGGCTGCTTACCGCGAGCAGCAGTACGCCAAGGCTGAACACTACCTTACCTCCTTGCTCGTTTCAGCTCCCGACAGTTTCGAAGCCAATGAACTGGCGGGTCTGGTCTTTGTGGCGGAAGGTCAGTACCGAAAAGCTGACCGCTATCTCGCAAGTGCCGTTCGACTGAGGCCGGACGTTGCGGAAGCGCGGACCGCGCTTGCTACCAACCTTTTCCGGCTGCAAAGAAACAGCGAAGCGGAGAAGCAGTTTAGGAGCGTGGTGGAATCAGAGCCCCGCAGTTACGACGCAAATCACAATTTAGGAGAGTTCTACATCCAGACCGGAAAACTTGCCAATGCCATTCCTTTTTTGGAGCGCGCCCAGGGAGTGAATCCCTCAGCATATAGCAATGGCTATGACCTGGCCCTAGCCTATGAGCGAAGCGGCAAACCGGACGAAGCCCGGATAATGCTTCAGCAGCTCATCGCATCACAGGACTCTGCAGAGCTTCATAGCCTGCTCGGAGAAGTGGAGGAGAGATCGGGGAACTATGTGGCGTCCGCGGGGCAGTATGAGCAGGCGGCGCGCATGGAACCGAATGAAGAGAACATCTTGAACTGGGGCAGCGAGTTCCTTTTGCACCAGACATTTGAGCCGGCAGTTCAAATATTCAAAGCTGGGTTAGCCCGCTTCCCCCAATCAGCTCGCCTGCTGGACGGCCTTGGTATCGCCCTTTATGGGCTAGACCGTTTTGACGAGGCGGCCCGCACTTTCTTCCGTGCTTCTGACTTGAATCCCTCCGACGCACTGGCGGTTACGTTTGCAGGAACGGTATACGACAATCTTTCGCCTCCAATCGCTGCCGAGGCGCGTTCTCGTTTCCAGAGTTTCCTGAAAGCTGATGCGAACAACGCTGCCACGCGCTACTACTACGCAATGTGCCTGTGGAAAACCAATGAGAAAGAGCCGCAGCCGGAACTGCCCGGACAAATCGAATCTCTTCTGAAACGGAGCCTCGAGATCGATCCGGATTACGCCGACGCTCACACTCTGCTCGGAACTCTCTATTTTCGTGAGCAGAGGTACCCTGAGGCCATCGCCGAGTATCAGCAGGCGCTCAAGACCAACCCAAATGACGCCAGCGTTCGCTATCACCTTGCCCAGAGTCTGAGGCGAACTGGCGATAAAGCGCGAGCGGACCAGGAGCTGATAACCTTCGAGCGGCTGCGCCAGCAGCAGCAAGATCGGGCCAACGAACAACGTAGCCAGATCAAGCTGTTTGTATACACCATGCGCAATGCGAGCAGCGGCGGAAATCCTAAATGAAGAGCCGCGAGGGGTATGTCCATGTGCTTGCACCCGTATCCATAGAATGCTTTTTGGGAACTGCCAAATGAGCGCAGGGAAATCCGGCATTTCTTCAAAGATAGTACTTACGCCGGTTCAGTTGGCGAACAATTACATTGTCGTTAGTTTCCTCCCGGAACTGGGCGCCAAAATGAACTCGCTCAAGAGCGTCCGAAGCGGACGGGAATTTCTCTACCGGCTCCCCGATCGTCCGTATCGCCGGGCTGCCTATGGAGCCAGCTTCGCCGCTTACGACACAAGCGGCTTTGATGAATGCTGTCCCACGATCGCCGAGTGCATATACACCGGGCACGGGTTCGCAGGCAGGAAGATGCCCGATCATGGCGACCTCTGGTCGTCGTCCTGGGATTACTGGGCCGGCGATCGAGGGCTGTTTTTCGAAACTCAAGGGAAGAGTCTGCCCTACAGATTTCGAAAAAGCGTGCGGCTTGAAGACAACGTGGCCATCCTAGCGTACGAAATAGAGAATACCGGGTCCGGAGAATTTGCATTTCTGTGGTCGGCTCACCCGTTGCTGGCCGTCGAAGCCTCTTGCCGGATTGTGCTGCCAGGGGAAGTATCACGGCTGTTCGTGGAATGGTCCCGGGGAGAGCGGTTAGGCAAGTTCGGCGACAGCTGCGACTGGCCAATAGCGTCTTGCAAGGATGGCGAAAGAGTGGATCTTTCGCGACTGCGCCCGGCGAGTGCCGCAACTGCCGACAAACTGTTTGCCTCCCGATTCCAGCATGGAGAATGTGCGCTTTGCTATCCCCAGACAAATGAAGCCATCGCATTTCATTTCAATCCACATGACGTTCCGTACTTGGGAATATGGATCTCCCAGGGTGGCTGGCCGTCCCCGGAGCGCGGGCATTTCACAGTTGGATTGGAGCCGTGTACCGGGTACCCGGACTCTCTTCGAGAGGCGATACATAGAGGCAGCTGCGACGTATTGAGGCCGAAGCAAAAGAAGAAATGGGCACTGAGAATTGAAATCCAATCCGGAGACGCGAGTTTCGCGGCGAGATGACGTTGAGCATTCGCCAGCGTAAACGTTTTTGAATCCCGCGGTTACTCTGGCTGGCGCCCAAAACTGGAAGATTCGCAACGATTTGAGAGGTTTAGGAAGGAAGTGGGGCAAGCATGCGGAAATGGCTCAATATGACTGCGGCGCTCCTATGTGGTCTCGGCTGCCAAGTGCGTGCCCACTTCCAGAACTCACCTGCGATAGGTACAGTGAGGATAGATCCGACGCAAAATCTCGGCAAATGGGAAGGATGGGGCAGCTCGCTCGCCTGGTGGGGCCGCGCCGTCGGGGGAACCGCCAATGCCGACTACTATGCGGATCTTATCTACAGCATGAAGTCGGTCGACGGTTACCCGGGACTCGGGCTCAATCTTGTGCGATACAACGTGGGCGGAGGAGGGATCGGCCAGGCCCGCGAGAACAAAGGAGCCAAGCTGCAGTGGCAAATGGACATCCACGGCTACTGGGTGGATCCTGGCAGCCAGAAGCCAACGGCGTGGGATTGGTCTGAGGATGGCAACCAGCGTTCCATGATGCTGAAGGCGCGGGCCAGGGGTGCAAATGTTTTCGAGTTGTTTTCCGACTCGCCCATGTGGTGGATGAACTCCAATCACAGTACAGCGGGGAGCGAGACTGGAGGCGATTGTCTTGCGCCGGAAAATCAGGAGCCTTTTGTGACTTACCTGGCGCAAGTCGCGCGACACGCGCAGGACGATTGGGGCATACATTTTGGTTCTGTGGAAGCGTTCAACGAGCCTTCCGCAAATTGGTGGAAGTTTCCAGGGCGCCAAGAAGGTTGCCACTTTGACGTTCGCACGCAGCAGACCATTGTTCAACAGCTTCGGAAGAAGCTTGATCAACTGGGACTTAGCCACGTAATGGTTGCCGCGGCAGATGAAAACGATGCCGATGTTGCCTTGAAAACGTGGGACGACTATAGCGAAATAGCGCGGGCGGCCGTGGGCAAGGTCAATGTTCATGGGTACTACCGAGGCACAGAGCCTTACCGTGGTTCTAACAGGGCGGCATTGCGCGGGGCCGTTGGAAACAAACCCCTCTGGCAGTCCGAGTATGGCGAAAGCGACGCTTCCGGCTACACAATGGCCCGTTCGATCGTTCTCGATATTCGGGGGCTTCGCCCCAATGCGTGGGTGTACTGGCAGCCGGTAGAGCCCGATTCGAAAGTTTACGGATGGGGTTTGCTCAACGCCAATTATTTCGATACCCAGGATCAGGTCAGGTCTGACCAATATACTACGCTAATCCGTGTAAACCGTAAGTTCTGGGTCTTCGGCCAGTTCACAAGGTACATCCGCCCCGGTTACCGGGTCGTTGGCATGGGAGACTCGAACTCCGTCGCTGCCTATGATCCCGATTCGCACATGCTCGTCTTCGTTGTCGTGACCGGAGATACGCAGCAGACTGTCCAATACGATTTATCCATGTTCAAAGCCGTCGGGGAAACAGCGCAAGTCGTCGCCACAACAACTGCGCCGGAGACGGGGATTCCGGATTGGAAGCAACACGTTGAGGTGGTTCGCCTGGATGGCAAGGGGGCGAGGAGTCTTACAGTCAGTTTATACCCCCGGTCCGTTTACACATTTCTCATCCAGAATGTTTCAAGTTAGACCGCGTGATTCGTATACTTGTTATATGTTGCAGTCCACGCAAGACCGGGTCTCAGCTTCCTGACTGATGAGAAAAGTGCACACACGCGGCCGTCCCATCGTTGCGAATACCCTATCCGGTGGAATGACGGGGCGCCACCAAACGCCAGCCAATCCGCGCCCTGTCGGGATCAAGGACATCGCTAAAGCCTTAGGCTTATCAAATGGGACTGTAGACCGGGCCCTGCACTCGCGGGGCGGCATAAACCCCTCTACAAAAGATCGCGTCTTGAACATGGCTCGCAAGCTCGGATACAAGCCAAATTTGGCGGCTAGGTATCTGAAGGCGCCTCGGCAGGTTCGGCTGGCGGTCAACCTTCCTGCCAAGATCGCATCCTTTTTCGACGCGGTGCGCGCAGGCATCATCGAAGCTTCGGGCCCATTTCAAGCAGGAGTCGATTTGTGTTTCCGTTCTCACCCCACACTTGGGGAGGAAGACGAAGCATTGTTCGAGGAAGCTCTCGTTGACGGGAGTAAGGGGATTATTATCGCACCCGGCCGCCCGGCAAAGTTGCAACCATGGATTCATAAGGCCAAGGAGAAAGGAATTCCCGTTGTTTGCGTGGCTACAGACGCGCCGGGCACGGATCGACTGACCTGTGTGTCCGCCGATCCGTTCATTAGTGGGGGACTTGTCGGTGAACTGCTGAGCCGTATGGCGTCAGGCCCGGGCAGAGTTGCAGTTTTGACCGGCGACCTGTCCACATTTGACCATTCCGAGAAAGTTCGCGGTTTCAAAAATAGCCTCGACTCAACCCGCAGCCCCCTGGTTCTTTCGGCTGTGTTGGAGAGCCACGACGATGAGAACGCAGCTTATGACCAAACGCGAAAGCTAGTGCTGAAAGAAGGGCAACTGAAGGCTCTCTATGTGAGTACGGCGAATTCTATAGGTGTGATCCGGGCCCTGGAAGAGCTGGATGCGGAGTGTCGTCTGGCAGTCATCACGACGGACCTGTTTCCCCAGATTGCGCCGTTCGTAAAGTCGGGCAGGATTCTAGCCACAATTCATCAGCGGCCCGAAGCCCAGGGCCGGCTTTCTTTCGAGGCGCTTTACAACTTTTTGGTCGAAGGGAAGTGTCCTGCGCCGCGCATCAAGCTGAATCCCCACCTTGTTATGCGGTCGAATCTGGACCTTTTTCTCGAACGGATGTCACGCGCGGTTTCCGGGAACGGCCTGAGCGGAGTCCAACTTCTGTAAGCAAGGCGGAATAGCGGGCATACGGGCGCTCGGTGCATATTTTTGCGGAAGTTTTTATTGACACCTAGGGCTAACCATGGCTAACTAAGCGCCAGCGTTAACGTGCACGCAAAGGGAAATCCTTTGTTTTCTCGCCGACAATTCCTGACCGCAACTTCCTCCTTGGCGGCCGCTGTGTCGGTTGAACGAACTCTCGATGCAGAGCGGGCCTCCGGAACAAGCGCGATTCGGACCGCGAGGATACCCCTGGACGGAAGCTGGCAATTTAGGCTCGATCCAAACAACCTCGGGCGCACCAGGAACTGGGAAAAAACGGAAGGACCATCGGAGGGATGGAATGAGGTTACCGTTCCTCATACTTGGCAAACGTCCTCCGATTCGGCCGGATATTTTGGCATAGCTTGGTACCGGAGAGAGTTTGAAGTGCGACCTGGCTGGAAGGAACAGACGGTTCGAGTTGAATTCGAAGCCGTGTTTCACTCGGCAACGGTATGGGTCAATGGGCAAGAGGCTGGAAAGCACCTTCGCAAAGGATATACAGCATTCGCGTTCGATATAACCTCCCTTCTTCATGCTACCGGAAAAAACTTGCTTGTCGTCATGGTTGACTCCAGTTTCGACCAGAAGATGCTGCCCCGAGGTCATTCCAGTGATTGGTCTCCGGACGGGGGCATTTATCGCCCGGTCCACTTGTTGATCGCCCCGAAGGCATACATTGAACGGGTGGACGTGGATGCCGTTCCGGACCTTGCGACCAAAACAGGGAGTCTCGATATTTCTGTAGTTCTGCGCAACAGCAGCCATCATGACTTTCGCGGTGAGATTTCCTGCGATGTCATCGATGAAGCTTCGGGCTTGAATGTACTGCACTTCCGTGGCCCCGGTGTGAGGATCCCAGCAGGAAAGGCGGTAGATCAAACGTTGCCAGGTCTGAAAATAGCCGATGTCCGCCTGTGGCACTTCGATGCCCCGAACCTGTACTCGGTTTCGGTGGTTTTGGAGGGCAGTGGATCAAGTCATGAATTTACAGCCAGTTTTGGTGTGCGCAAGATTGAAATCAAGGACAGCTCATTCTGGCTGAACGGCGAACGTGTGCGGCTAATGGGTGTGGAGCGAATGGCCGGCAGCAACCCGGGCTATGGCATGGCGGAACCTGCCTCGTGGATCACGCACGACCACGACGATATGAAGAACTTGAACTGCGTTCTTACCCGCGTTCATTGGCCGCAGGACCGGCGTGTTCTGGAGTACTGCGACCGGCAGGGGATTTTCATCCAGACGGAAGTGCCAGCATGGGGTCCCGATACGTTCAAGGGCATGCAAGACGAACCGGCAGCCGAGATTCTGCAGAATGGCCTCGACCAATTGCAGGAGATGATTGCCCGCGACCGGAATCACCCTTGTATTTTTTCCTGGGGCCTCTCGAATGAGATCAACGGCCAGAACCCACCGGCGTACAAGTTTGCCAAGCGCATGTGCGAGGAGGCTGCAAAACTGGACCCACGAAGACTGCGGTCATACGCCTCGAACTCATTGCAGACGAATCCTGCAAATGATGTGTCTCAGTGGATGGACTTTATCGAATGGAACGAATACTACGAAAGTTGGTACCGTGGGACGCCTGAAGATCTCCGCCGCAAACTGGACGAGGTCCATCAGGCTTTCCCCGATAAACCGATTGTTATTTCAGAATATGGATACTGCGCTTGCACACCAGACCGCCCTGAGGGCGACGCTCGCCGCATCGAAATCCTGCGGGAACATACGCGGGTGTTCAGGGAAACGGAGTACGTCGCGGGTCTGATCTTTTTTTGCTACAACGATTATCGGACACACGTTGGGGACAAAGGATCGGGAGTATTGAAGCAGCGCGTTCACGGCGTGGCGGACCTGCTTGGCGCCCCCAAGCCTTCCTACGCTGTTCTTCGCGAAGAATCCAGTCCGATCGAGGCACTTGAGTGCACGGGCAGTACTAACTCCTTTGCAATTCATGTGCAAACACGAAAATCCGTGCCAGCTTACACGCTCTTCGGCTACAAGGTGCGGGGGACTCTTTACGGAGACGGGAACATCCCCTTGGAAGAATGCGAAGCCGCGTTGCCGGCGGTAAAGCCAGGGGGATCGATTTCCGTCTCGCTGCAGTTCAAGGAACCAAGTGCTTCGCGAGTCGAGTTTAACATCCTGCGGCCTACTGGCTTTTCCGCGCGCACGCGAACGTGGACTCCGTAGACTGACCGATCAGCGTTGAGTTGGTGCAACAAAGCAGACCGTTCCTTTTCGGGAGAAATAATAAGTTGATGGAATCGTCCCGCAAGGATGTCCGAGCCTGGGAAGACGTTGTGACGATCCCGAGCTATCCCGAGCAGTCGGCGGACAAGAATCCCATGTTCCTCGAGAAGCGGGTTTATCAGGGCAGTAGCGGCAAGGTCTATCCCAACCCCTTTACGGATCGCGTTTCCAATGAGAAATCCGATAGAGCCTACAAAGCCGTTTTTCTCGAAAATGAATACCTATATTTGATGATCCTGCCCGAAATCGGAGGACGTATCCACGTCGGGCAGGACAGAACGAATGGATATGATTTCTTTTACCGGCAACATGTCATCAAGCCTGCGCTGGTTGGCTTGCTAGGTCCTTGGATTTCCGGAGGCGTCGAGTTCAACTGGCCTCAGCATCATCGGCCTTCCACCTTCATGCCGGTGCAGCACGCCATCGAGCACAGCGAGGATGGAAGTGTGACCGTGTGGCTCGGCGAGCACGAGCCGATGCAGCGGATGAAAGGGATGGTTGGTATATGTCTGCATCCGCATACGGCGTACATCGAAGCCAAAGTAAGGCTTTATAACCGTACGCCGTTCGCTCAAACATTTCTTTGGTGGGCGAACGTCGGCATTCGTGTGCACGATGAATATCAAGCTTTTTTTCCACCCGACGTAACTTATGTTGCGGACCACGCCAAGCGGGCAATGTCTTCCTTTCCCACCGCGCGGAACTTCTATTATGGCGTGGACTACCGAAAGGGCGTGGACATCTCCTGGTACAAAAACATTCCGGTGCCCACCTCCTACATGGTAATGGAATCCGAGTATGACTTCTTTGGGGGTTACGACCACCGGCAGCAAGCTGGCATCGTTCACTTTGCGGATCATCACATTTCCCCGGGCAAGAAGCTTTGGACCTGGGGTAACGCGGAATTCGGATTCGCCTGGGACCGCAACCTCACGGATTCCGATGGTCCTTACATTGAGTTGATGGCCGGCGTTTTCACAGACAATCAGCCGGACTTTTCGTGGCTCCATCCCTATGAATTCCGCGCTTGGAGCCAGTTTTGGTACCCCATCCAGCAAATTGGCCCCCCAAGGAACGCGAACCGCGATGCGGCAGTTAGTCTGACGCAGGAGGGCGAGCGGATCCGCGTGGGTGTATGTGTCACAAAGTCGTTTATGCAAGCGAGACTCTGTGTTATGGCCAACGGTCAGCCAGTGCTGGAAGAAGTGACCGACTTTTTGCCCGGGAAGCCAATCATCCGCGAATTGGCCAGTGAGGGAAAGCCTTGCGTGCGGCTCTTCACGAAGGAAGGCAAAGGGCTCATCGACTGCATGCTGGAGGACGTGGCGGAGAGAACTCCGTTACCGAACCCGGCAACAGAACCCACAGCGCCGAAGGAGATTTCCTCGAACGATGAGCTCTATGTCACCGGCCTTCATTTGGAACAGTATCGGCATGCCACGCGGTATCCGGAGCCATATTGGGAAGAAGCCCTGCGACGAGACCCTCTGGACAGCAGGTGCAATACGGCTCTAGGTCTTCTCCGGATGCGCCGTGGCCAGTTCGCGGAAGCAGAGAGGCACTTTCGGCGGGCAATCGAGCGGCTGACGCTCCGAAATCCTAACCCTGCCGACGGAGAGGCGTTCTACTACCTTGGCGTCACGCTCCAATATCAAGAGCAATTCGAAGAAGCCTACGCTGCGTACAACAAAGCTACCTGGAACTACGCCTGGCGGGCCGCCGCGTACTACCACTTGGCTGAAATCGGATGCCGCCGCAATGAATTCCGAAGAGCGCTCGAGCAACTGGATCGATCGCTGGAAAGCAGTCCAAGAAATCTGAAGTCGAGGAATCTCAAGGCGGCTGCTCTTCGGAAGCTTGGTCTTTTCGCTGAGGCCCAGGAATACGCAAAAGCGACGGCGGCCGCCGACCCGCTGGATGTTTGGTCGCGCAACGAACTGAGATTGTTGTCGCGTGGCGAAACGGATCTCACTAAGGAGACTAGGTGGCCCGCGGAGATGCGAACGAGGGTAGAACTCTGTCTAGATCTTGCGTTTGATTATGCCCGGGCAGGCTTCTGGGTGGAGGCTACGGACGTGCTCTCCAGGGAAGTCGCTCAATCCGGGCAGCAAGTTCATCCCATGGTTTTTTATTCGCTTGCGTACTGTGCCGACCGGATGGGTGACCGCGACAGGGCTTCCAGTTACCGCGCTGAAGCAGCGAAGGCGTCGCCGGATTACTGTTTCCCCGCGAGCATCGAGGAGATGATCGTGCTCGAAGCCGCGTTGGCCGCCAGCGCATGCGACGCGAAGGGGCATTACTACCTAGGAAATCTGTTCTACGACAAGAAACGCTACGAAGAGGCAATCCGGGAGTGGGAATCCAGCGCAGGGTTGGATCCTTCGTTTGCCATTCCATGGCGAAATCTGGGAATTGCATACTTCAATGTACGCAAAGATTCCGAGCGGGCACTCAGGGCATACGAAACGGCTTTTCAGGAAAACCCCGCAGATGCCCGGCTGCTATACGAGCTCGATCAACTGCGCAAGCGTGTAGGAGTTTCCGCCAATCAGCGACTTGCTCAGCTTGAGTGTCACCCTCATCTTCTTTCACAGCGCGACGACCTAATGACGGAACTCGTCACGCTGTGCAACCAGACCAGCCAGTCGAGGAAAGCGTTGGAGATACTGGCAGGGCGCCAGTTCAATCCGTGGGAAGGCGGCGAAGGATTGGTCTCGGGACAATACGTTTGGGCGAATCTGTTGATGGGCCGTTCTTTTCTTGAAAACGGAAATTGGCAAAAGGCTTTGGAGCACTTTTCGGCCGCAAGGGAGTATCCACACAATCTTGGCGAAGGCAAACACCTGCTCACGCGTGAAACACACCTTGATTATTTCACGGGAGTCGCGCTGTCGCATACGGGACGCGTTGAGGAGGCGCGCGAATTCTGGGCGCGCGCCGCAGCAGACGAATTTCCTATCAGTTGGATGTCCTATTTTCGGGCGGTCAGCTTGCAGGCGCTCAACCGAAACGCCGATGCTTCGCGGGTCCTTGGGGATATACGCGTGTTCGCCACGCAACAGATAAAAGCCGAAGTTAAAATCGACTATTTCGCGACCTCCCTTCCAAATTTGCTGTTGTTTGAAGACGATCTTCAAAAAAGAAACCAAGTGGAATGCCTGTTTTTGATGGCCCTCATTGAACTCGGCGAGCGCAATTTCGAGCGCGCGTCGACTTTATTAAGCCAAGTGCTTGCGCTTGACGGCAATCACCTGGCTGCGCAAGAAGAGCTGCGGGCTTTGACGTGGTGGGCAGGGCGGCAAGAGGCGACCGTGGACCGATAATTCTGGTGGCGAGCGGGACGGGAGGTGTCTCACAATGCTCGGTTTTGATGGTCGGTGCAAATGAAAGCAGACAGTACGGTCGAAGCGGTATCGTCACGATTCGACACCGCCTACATTTGGACCGTTTCGTCGGTTGCAGCCCTCGGCGGACTCCTGTTCGGATATGACTGGGTGGTCATCGGCGGCGCCAAGCCGTTTTACGAAAAGTTTTTCCAGTTGGCCACCCCAGCCGAGCAAGGTTGGGCCATGAGCTGTGCGTTGGTCGGTTGCCTGGCAGGCGCGTTGCTTTCGGGGGGCTTAAGTGACCGCCTGGGCCGCAAACGATTGCTGATTTTTTCGGGCCTCGTTTTCACAGTTTCATCGCTCGGAACGGCGATCGCGCCAACATTTCGAGCTTTCGTGGTCTGGCGGATTATGGGTGGCTTGGCCATTGGGTTGGCCTCAAGCCTCTCGCCGATGTATATCGCGGAAGTGGCGCCCGCGGCGTTTCGGGGGAAGTTGGTGTCGCTGAATCAGTTGACGATCGTCATTGGCATTCTTCTGGCCCAACTGATCAATTGGCTTATCGCGGAGCCAGTTCCGAGCGACGCTACGGCTCTCCAGATCCTGCACTCATGGAATGGACAGGTCGGATGGCGGTGGATGTTTGGCGTCACCGCAATCCCTTCCATTCTCTTTTTCGCAGCTATGTTCTTCGTTCCTGAAAGTCCCCGCTGGCTTGCAAAGAACGGTGCGTGGGAAAAGGCCCAGAATGTGCTTGTGCGGGTAGGGGGAAGGACGTACGCCGCGAATGCACTAAACGAAATCCGGGCTACTCTGACCGCGAGCCCAGGGAAAGGAGATTTCAGGACATTGCTCAATCCGAGAATGACCAAAGTTTTGTTTCTTGGCGTGGCTCTCGCGGTCTTACAGCAGTGGTGCGGAATCAATGTGATCTTCAACTACGCCGAAGAGGTCTTCACGGCGGCCGGCTACAGAGTGACCGACATTCTTTTCAACATCGTTGTTACAGGAGCGGTGAATTTGCTTTTCACGTTGATTGCCCTCGAAACAGTGGACAAGCGCGGCCGCCGCGCCCTGATGCTGATCGGTTCGGGTGGCTTGGCAGGCATCTACGCGCTTCTGGGATCTTTTTACCGCGTTCACAGCCATGGTTTGCACATGCTGATTTTGGTTGTCAGTGCAATTGCCTGCTACGCCGTGTCACTGGCTCCCGCGACTTGGGTTGTTATTTCAGAAATATTTCCGAACCGCATCCGTGGCACAGCCATGTCGATTGCGGTCACCGCGCTTTGGATCGCAAGCTTCATCCTTACCTATACGTTTCCGCTTTTGAACAATGCTTTGGGCGCGGCCATGACTTTCTGGATCTACGCGGGGATCTGCGTTGCCGGTTTCTTTTTTATCAAAGCTCGTCTACCCGAAACCAAGGGCAAGACCCTCGAGGAGATTGAAGCTTTTTGGCGGTGATCTCGCGACGGTGTAGCTTATGCGTCGTAGCCGTTGCAGTGAGAGGGTTTCTTGAATCAAACTCCTGTTTGGAAACGAAATCGCCGGCGGTTGGCAATGAATTCTTCGATCTCGCCTCCCATTACTCGGTGCACCTCCAAAGCCTGGAGTCCCCAAGATCCTGCTCGGCACGTCGCCTTTACACGCCGCGAGTTCTTGCGCGCCGCAGCCGGCCTTTCGTTGGGAAGCGGGCTGATGGCATCGAGTCTGCTATCCCATACGAGAATCCCTGTAAAAAAGCGAAAGGTGGTCGTCGTCACTTTTGGCGGCGGCGCACGTGACCAGGAAACCTTTGCGCCGGAGGGGCAAGAGAATATCCCCCGCCTCATTCGCGAGTTGATCCCTCAATCGGCCTTTTTTACGCAGGTTGTCAATCGAGGAATTCTTGGCCACTATGTCGCCACGGCAAGCTTGGCGACGGGGTGCTAGGAAACTTTCAACAACTTTTCTGCTGTCCCTCCTGAAAACCCCACGGTTTTCGAATACTTTCGAAAGGATTTGAAGCGGCGCCCGTCTGATGCGTGGGTCGTCGCGCCGAGCAACGGCTTTCATGGCATCGGAGCAAGCGGCAATCGCCACTACGGGTCCGGCTGGGGGGCCGGCGTTATTCTTCCCAAGCGCCTGCGAGGGCATACGCCGCACCGACCGCCTGTGTGCCGAGTTGTGGAAGACGATCCAGAACGAACCCGAATATGCCGGCTGGACGACACTATTCATTCTTCCGGACTTTGGGCGCGACGCGGACGATGATGCGGGCGGGAACGGATTTCAACATCATCGCACCGGCGACGCTTCCTCTCGGACTACTTGGATGATGGCCTTGGGTGCAGGGGTTCGCGCGGGCCAGGTGTTCGACCGTCCGATTCAATCGATCGACCTTGTGCCGACCGTCGGAGCCATGATGGGATTTTCTCCTTCGCTTTCGCAAGGAACACGCCTCGAGGAACTCTTGTAATCGGTATGCTTCCTGCTGAACTCCAAGAGGATAATTTTGATGGCTACCCTCCGGAGGCTAGGAAGCCCGCCATAGGAAGCCTCGCGGTCTTTCGGCGTTTGCCGCTGGACGTACTTCGACCGGATTAAATCGGAAAACGGACTCGATACTCTCTTAAATGCTGTGACAGCAAGAGCCAAGAGTCTTCCCACCGCGTATGGCCACTGGTACGTTGACGGGGGACAGGCAGCTTCTCCCCGCCCCGCGGTAACTTCGACCCCGCCGCGCTGCTCCGCGGCCGCAGGACGAAGCTAACCGTTCAAGGCTAGGGTGTTGTCCCCCATCTCTTTACCGCTTTTCCCGGAATTGAGAATCAAGAGTGCCATGACATAAGTCGTGGCGGGGCCTGCTTGTACCCTCGAGAGTTTTGTCCATGCCCGTACAGTGTCTCCGACTCCGAACTTAAGCCGGTCGGCTCACCTCAATCGTGCACTGGATAAACGTCAGGGTTGCCTGGAAGCGCTAAGTGAAGGGGGGAGAATCATGAGCCTTGTTCATGCGTTCGGAGGCTTGAAGCCAAGAAACACAGAGAGCAAAGGTCCGCCATTTCGAAAATGGATGCACACAAGAATGCTGGCGCAAAGCTTGACGAATCTCCTTCCGGCGCTTTGCTGGTTACTCGGTTCAGTGGCCAATGCGCAGGTCAGCGGAGTTGGTGACAAACCATATCTGGGCTGGAGTAGCTTTCCGGTGCAAACTGTACGGAGCAATTTTCTGACTCAGGCGAATATGATAGCCCAATCCGATGCGCTGCTGGCCTCTGGCCTTCAGGCTCATGGTTTTCGCTATATCAATCTAGATTCGGGATGGCAGGGCAGCTTCGACGGCTACGGGCGCCCGATCCCGAATTCCGCAACATTTCCCAATATTTCTGCTCTCGTAGCGTACATCCACCAAAATGGCCAAAAAGCTGGGATCTATTGGATTCCCGGAGTCGAATATCCTGCTGTTGCTGCAAACTCGCCAATCCTAGGAACGCCGTATCATATTCAGGACATACTCGCGGTTCCGTATCGAGCCGGCAATGCTTTTGGCACGCCGGGAACCACTTCTCCTTATCACTATAAGATTGATTTCACTAAGCCCGGCGCGCAGGAATACATGAATTCTGTGGTGGACCTGTTTGCCTCGTGGGGCTTTGATCTCATCAAACTTGACGGCGTTACGCCAGGTTCCTACAGTTATAACTTGTCCATTGACAATCGGGACGATGTGCAGGCTTGGTCCAAAGCGATTGCGCAAAGCGGGCGTCCGATTTGGTTAACGGTCTCTTGGGCGATGGACAAAGATTATCTTGGTACCTGGCAGCAGTTTTCTAACGCGCGCCGCATTGAGGGTGATGTCGACTGCGAAGGCAATTGCGCTACGAGCACGAATTGGGCTTTGACCTCTTACCGTTTCTACGACCTTGTCGGCTGGCAGTACGATTCTGGGGCTACACGGGGCTGGAATGATTTGGATTCGCTCGAGGTGGGCGACGCGATTTCTGGCTTGAGCGATGAAGAACGACGGACCGCCACAACACTATGGGCCATGGCCAACGCCCCCATCTATCTAGGCGGCGATTTGACCAATCTGGACAATTTCGGCAAACAGCTCTTGAGCAATGATGAAGTGCTTGCCATAGATCAGTCCGGCCATCCTTCACAGCAGATCTTGGGTGGCGACACGCCCGTGTGGGCTTCGGCGCTTGGTGATGGAACATATTACGTGGCTTTGTTCAATTTGAATGCGTTTCTCTCTCCTGTCCAGTTCCCCTGGAGCACTCTGGGGTTTGAGAATGCGATGCAAGTGCGCGATCTGTGGAATCACCTTGATCTTGGAAACTTCAGTCATGTCTTCCGCACCGTTATCCCAGGCCACGGCGCGGTCCTGCTAAAGCTGACCGGCCGAGGGGATGCCGGGCGGTCGCCATCGGCCATTTTGCAGACCTACGAGGCGGAATCAGCGACACTCCATGGCACAGCTGTAGTTGCCAAGTGCCCAGCCTGCTCCGGCGGAGCGAAGGTTGGCGGCCTTTGTTGCGGCGCCAACAACTATATGACTTTCGGAAACGTCGTCGTGCCTCGGACGGGGACCTACTGGATGCAGGTAGACTCAATGACCCAGGGCCCCCGCTCCTTGCTTTTTCGAGTGAATGGCGGGCACTATACAACGCTCAACGTGGGCGGGGGCAGTTTTTTCCTTCCATCCAGCACCACTGTAGCCATCGGGTTGAACGCGGGAGTGAATAGCATCCAATTCGGGAATCCCACGAGTTATGCCCCGGACATGGATCGCATTGTGATTAGCGGAGACGGGTCTGCTTTTCCTCCAAACTCAGTTACCTATGAGGCGGAAAATGCCGCACTGGAAGGTGGGACCGGGCACTTTTATTGTGAATACTGTTCAGGCGCCGGGGAAGCGGGCTTCATTGGCGGAGGGAGCGGCAACAATGTATTGTTTTCCGACGTTACCGTCCCAGTGACTGGAACCTATCAGATGGAAATTGACTACTTGACCAGCGGACCACGAGCGTTCTTCGTAAGCGTCAATGGCGGTCCTGACACCGAACTGGACTTAAACGGAAGCAGCTTTAGCTTGCCCGCTAGCATTGTAGTTCCGGTCCAACTGAAGGCTGGATCCAATACCATCCGATTCGGGAATCCTACCGGCTACGCGCCTGCACTGGACCGCATTGCTATACCCTTATCACCGGTGAAGACCAAGGAAGACGAATAAGGGACGAGAACCGCCGACGCCTGCGGTTGTAACTCGCCTTCTAAATTCCAATCAAGTTCCACACTATAGTGTCGCCGATTTATGAACTAACGCGGATCATAAACACAAAGCTCACCACCCAAATGTCGTCGTGCGCTCGTTCGAAGCCCACGGTTCGACCGGCGAAGACTTGTGGCGAAATGTTGTGGCCCAGATTGAGCGGCTTTTTGAAGAGTACCACCTGCCCGCCAACGTCCCCCCGTGATGCCCTGCTCCGGGCGCGAACAGAGCGAAGCGATCTCTTACCTCCTGAAATCCCACCTTTCAAACGACTTCCCCCGTGGCGAACATGGCGCCCCGAACTGGCGCAGTGCGATTTCCTGGGGGGGTGAGATCTTGTTTCGTACTTTCACATGGTCTTTGCGCTCGGGCATAAAGGCTTTTTCCAAGGCACCGTAGTTATGCTTTCTACGGTCGTAGCGCGCAGCAAGATATCCGATTTCGCTTCTGCTTCAGCGATGCAGACGAGAAGGCCAGAGCGAAAGAGCCAAGCGCGCGCGATGAAGTTAAGGAGGCGGCATGGCTGCGAGAAAGACATTTTTTCGATTCTGCCTATTCACAGCTGTCCTGTGTCTGGCAGGTCTGTCCGCGAGGGCCCAGAGCCCGACAGCGCAGGCGGGTGGTTCGTTCATGGTGCAGTGTCCCGGCACCTCACCGCTGCACCCCACTGCCATTAGCAATTCCAATCTCTCTGTGCCGCTGACGGAGGCTGCGGAGCCGGCCTACCAGGGCCCGGTGGTCACGCAGGAGACCGTCGGCGGAGTGGCGCTGACCTACACGCTCAACGGCGGCACCATCAAGTGTCAGGAAATCTCCGGCGGCGACGGCTACGCCACCATGGCCGACGGGAACCAGATGTTCATGTTCTCGTTTGGACCTCTTTCCGGCTTGGACCTGATCAAGAATGGCCAGCCAGGAACGCTGTTCGCCGCGGACTTTAACAATCACTACAACAGCCCGACACTGCCGAGCGTGTGCGGGCGGGCGGCACCTTCAAATTGTGCTTCCGCGGGGGCGGCGGGCATTTCCAGCAACAGCGCCATCAGCGATCCCACGTATGACGCGAGCCGCCCCATCAGCTTGAACGGCGCAATCGCCGACCCAGCCACTATCATGACCGTCGGAGTGCTGAACGGAAACATACCCGCGCCATTGATCGCCTTTGACGAGGACGACGAATTTTTCCTTACCTTGAGCAACGTTGGCATGATCATGCGCCCGGACCTGTTCGAAGAGCATACCGTGCACTTCCACGGCTACCCGAACGCCTCCTCCTACTATGACGGCGTGCCGGATGCGACTTGGGCGATCAACATCGGAGGAAGCGCCACCTACTACTACTTGGCTCCCGATGCGGGCACCTATTTTTGGCACTGCCACATCACCCCGCCCGAGCACCTGCAGATGGGCATGGTCGGGCAGCTGTATGTGCGTCCGCGGCAGAATCGCCTGCCGGCAGGCGCCTCGCTCTACACCGCAGCCACCACGTGGTATCAACAGGATCTGCGGACCGCCTGTCTCAACACGGGAAACAGCAACGGCACGATCAGTCCGGACATTCTCTGCTCGACGCCGCAGCCAGCTATAAACACAGCATTCAATCACGTGGCGGGCTACAAGTACGCCTACAACGATGGCGACGGCAGTACGCGCTACGACATTGATGTTCCCATCCAAATTCATGGCTTCGATCCCAACTTCCATTTCGTCGGTATGACCTTCAACCCCGAAGGATTCGCCGACATGAAGGACAAATATTTCTTGCTGAACGGGCGCAGCTATCCCGACACCGTGGGGATCGTTGGCTATGCGGGAGGGCCAAGCACCTCCGCAGCGTCTGCCGCAGGCAGTCCGGATGCTGCTTCCGGCGCCATCGGCACCGAAGATTCCGATGGGAGAACACGTTTTTCGCAGCCGCTGCCTACGCTCATCACCCTCGACAGCCACGGCGGACCCGGCGGCACAGGACAGCGGGCGTTGCTGCGCATTGCGGACCTGGATGTCACCGAGTATCAGACTTTGGCCTCCCTTGGGATGCCCATGCAACTGGTGGGCTTCAACGCCAAGCTGCTGCGCGATCAGGCGGGCAACAACCTGTATATCACCACCAACTCCATCACCTTGGGTGGCGGAGAGTCTTTGGACGTCATTCTCGACAGCACCGGAATCCCACCGGGAACGTACTTCCTTTACACCCCGAACCTGGATCACCTGTCTAACGACGCCGAAAACTTCGGCGGGCTGATGACCGAAGTGGTCGTCAAGTAGGAGAAAACAGCCATGAATCACTTCAAAGCAACTAGGTTGCGAGTGTGGTTAGTGTGGGCGGGCGTGGGGATGATAGCCGTGGCCTTGCTATGGGCGGGAGCGGCTCAGGCGGCGGTTCCGGGCATTACCGGAACAAGCACGGCGAACACTTTTAATCTGGTGGCCACGCAAGGGTATATCACGCAGCCCGATGGCGCCGCGATTTATTCCTGGGGCTACGGGTGCGCCGCGGGTTCCAGCCCGTCGTTTGTTCCTTACAGCACGGGCGCCTTTTGCCCGGGCATGCAAATCCCCGGGCCCACGCTGATTGTCACCGAAAATGTTCCCTTTACGGTGACCCTTACGAACAACCTGCCGGCGGCCGTGGGGAACACTTCGCTGGTTTTCCCGGGGCTGCAGATAGTGAGCGTTACAGGTGGTGTGCCCGGCATTCTAACCCAGGAAGCGACACCCGGTGGTTCGGTCACCTATACATTGTTGGCTACCACGCCCGGCACACACGGCTACATGAGTGGGACCCAAGCGGACCTGCAAGTGGAGATGGGTTTGTATGGAGCCGTAGTTGTTAAGCCGGCAACTCCTCCGAGTACCTGTGTGTCCCTTGGCAGCGACGTCGCGCAGCACCTGGGGATAGGGAATCCGGGCATTGACTTCCGGCTGGCGCCGTCGGCTTACGACCACGCCGCAACCTGCTATGACCGGGAATATCTCACGCAGTGGATGGAGCTGGACCCAAGAATTCACAAAGAAGCGGAGACGCAAGTCCATGCGATCGCAACCTGCGCCGCAAGCACTTCCAGTCCCTGCCCCACCGGGCTCGATGTGAAGACCGAGCCTTATCATCCGGCCTACTTCCTGATCAATGGACGCTCCATGCCAGACAATATGGACGCCTCCTATGCTCCCAATTATCCGAACCAGCCCTACAACGCGAACCCTCACATGCATCCAGGGGACTTGGTGCTGGTCCGTATCATCGGGCAGGGCCATTGGCAGCATCCCTTTCACGAGCACGGAAACCATGTGCGTATTCTGGCACGCGACGGCAACCTGATCCTGAGTCAAACCGATGCCGCCAAACTCGGCGGACGCATGGAGTTCAACACCGACACCACCCCGGGGCAGGCCGAGGACGGGATCTTTTATTGGTCGGGCAAGGGACTTGGCTGGGACATTTACGGGCATACCCCGGGTAATGCAGGCAGTCCACCGTGCGTCGCCGACGCGAACGGTTACTACACCGCAGCCAGCGGCGCTTCCGCCAGCTCGACAAACTATTACGAGTGGTGCGCCGACCACAATCATCCGTTGGAAACAAATCCTGCGGGTCAAGTGGGTAGCGGCGGCCCCGCGACACAGTTCGACCCCTTAATTGTGACCAATGGCTTGTGGTACAACGGCACGCCGTACCTCGGACCGGACGCCGCGCGGCGCTCCCGCGGCCCAACACCCCTTCCTCCAGGAATGGCTACGCAGAACCCCATCGAAGAGTCCGGAATCGTCTTCATGTGGCATTCCCACAATGAGCGCGAAATCACCACCAACGACGTTTTTCCTGGCGGCATGTTGCAAATGATGGTTGTGGATCCCCCAGTCTGGTACATCGACGAGACACTCTGATGGAGAAAAGAGCCATGCAATCGAACCAATTGCAAGCGATCTGGAAGAAGTCCGTTTTTGCGGTGCCGCTTCTCTTACTGGCAGCGGCGGCCTGCTTTGGACAGTCGGTGGCCTTGACGGCAACGCGTCAGACCACCACGCTGCCCGACGGCAATACGGTGCCCATGTGGGGCTGGGTTTGTGGGGCGGTAACGGCACCCGCAGCTTGCACGGCAATGAATGGATCCGCGCAGACTACGGTCACAGTTGGAACGGTCACGACCACGCCGTGGCAACCGCCGCTCATTACCGTGGCTTTGGCCGCTGGCGCTACCACTGCCCCTCTGACCATCACCCTCACCAACAACTTGCCGGTGGAGACCTCGCTGACCATCATCGGACAATTGGGTGGCGGCTTGGGAACTCCGGTTAGAGAAAGTGGTCCACGAACCGATGGTGCTCACAAAGGGCAAACCACGACGACTTGGACTACAAGTGTGCCAGCCACGTTTGTCCCCCCAGCTCAAGGAGCACGTGTGCGATCCTTCGCGGCCGAGGCGGCACCAAACATAGGGACTCAAACCTATACCTGGGCTGCTTTGAAGCCGGGAACCTACCTGATTGAGACCGGAACATATCCTTCCATCCAAGGGCCTATGGGTCTCTACGGAGTTTTGGTGGTGTACACGCCAGCCGCCGCGGGCGGCAGTGCGCTTGGCGCGGGTACAGCCTATTCCGGCACGGCTTATACAGCTGCGGCGCCGACCGGAACTGCCTATTCGATCAATTACGACGCGAACGTTCCGTTGTTACTGAGCGAAATTGATGCCAGGCAAAATACGGCTGTGGAGCAGTTTCTGGAAACTTCGGCGGGCTGCCCGACGACCACACCGGGATCGGGAACATGCAGCGGGGCGATTTCCGCCAGTGCCGCGACGGCGAAATGGACGCCCGCCTGCGGGGCGGCGCACAGTTGCTATCCCGCCGCGGTCAACTACACTCCGCTGTACTACCTGGTTAACGGGGCGGCGTTCGATAAAACGACCATGGCCTCCTCGGCAGCTCCCATCGCGCCCACCGCTGCGACCGGTAACGTGCTACTGCGTTTCGTGAATGCCGGTCTGCATATGCACGTTCCTTCTGTTAACGGCTTGAAAATGTCGCTGATGGCAGAAGACGGCAATGTTCTCCCCGACGTGGCGATCGGCGCTTCACTGACGCCGCAGTCGCTGAACGTCAGAGTGCAAAGCGAAGTTTTCCTGCCCGCAGGCAAGGTCTACGACGTTATGGTTAGTCCCGCGAGCAACGCAACCGCGACTACCCCTCCCACCGCGTTTACTCCGGGAAACTATCAGGTGTTTGCCCGCGACCTGAGTCTTTCAACCGACGGCGCACGCGATGGCGGCATGCAGACCATTCTGCAAGTAGCAGGTGGCGTAGCAACGGCAGCCGCTACCCCCACGGTGAATAACTCCACCTACTACTGCGCGCCAGGCGTAAATCTGACCGTGTCCGATCCTGGGAAGGGTGTGGTCGGGAACGCTGTTAACGTCTATGGCGTAATGCTCACGGGCAATCCGCCCAACAACACACTCACTCCCTTCGGCGGGGGCTCACTCACGCTGAATCCCAACGGGACCTTTCAGTATACGCAGCCGCCCACCAACACAACTTGCGGGGGCAGCTTCACCTTTTATGCCAACGGAAATCCAACGCTCACCGGATCGGCAACCATTAGTCCGTCCCCCACGCTAGCGAACAAGCCGGTTGCCAACAACGACGCTTACACGAGCAACATTTCCAATCTTTTGCGAGTCGCTGCCCCTGGTGTTTTGGCTAACGATTCTGACCCTAACCATTACCCATTGTGCGCGGCTCCGGCGGGCGCCACGAGTTGCCCGGCGGGAGTGCAAACGATCTCCGCTACAGGGGCCACTATTACTCTGAAACCCGATGGCTCTTTCACCGCGACTTTGGCAGCACCGCCGACCACAGGAACCGCTTCCGCAACATTTACCTATATCGCCGTCAACTCGGAAAATCAGACCAGTAACACGGCTACGGTTACCCTGACCTTCCAGGCGGGCAGCGGCCTGGTTGTGAACGTACAGGATGCGCAATCAAAGGTGGCTATCACAGATTACAAGTGGATTATCGAACAGGACCGCACCTTCCACATCGATCCCGCATGTCAGCAAAATGGCGCGGGCGGAACCAAGCCAGCCTACTGTCCAGCGGGGGTTCCTCCTACTTTGGGCACCAACTTCCATGCCAGCTACATGCCTGTGGTGGCGGTTGGCTGCACCGGGCCGCAGAGTTGCGAAAGAGATCAGACGGTATATGACCCCACAACCGGATCGCACGTGCCGGCCGTTTGCGATGGCGGAGTCTGCGCCCCGGTCGGAGCGGGTAGCGCATATTTGCCCACAACCCTGCCGAGCGCCGTGAATCTGCCGGCGATAGACGCCAACGGGAGCCCGGTGTATTACTACATTTCGATTTTGCCGGGGGACGCCGCCAACTCGTTCAACACTGGCAACGTCTCTGACCCAACCATTGCGGGTAATTGCGCCGCGGGCAAAACGCCCACAGGACAGTCTCTCGCTTCTGGTTGCGGTCATACCATGGGCGGTGTACCTATCGCACCCGTCTGTACCGCTTCGGGCACCGCCCAAACATGCGCTCTACCTACTTCTGTGACGGTGAATGTGGAACCCAACCCGCTGCCTACCTCCACCGTCACCGTATTCGTTTTCGAGGATGACTGGCCGCTTAACGGTGAACCGGATACCGGCGGCGGACCCGATGCTTACCCGACACAAGAAGTGGGGCTAGGCGATTTCCAAGTCATACTTTGGGACGATGCCGGCGGTAGTGGCGATGCCACGGGGCAGATGACCTACGACATGTTCAATGAGCCCTTGACCAACGCTCTCAACGGAACCATTGATCCTTTCACCGGCCTTGATGCCTGCCCGATTTCTAACGCCAGCGGGTCGGCCCCGCCCGTGGGTGTGATCATCGTCTGCCCCCAATTCGAGTCTGACAACAAAACCCCTTCGCCGCTGACCGGCCAGGCGGTCATTAGAAATCTGATGCCCGGCAGGTTCGGTGTCATCGTCCATCCCGGAGCCGCACGAGAAGCTCGGGGAGAAGAGTGGCTCCAGACCAACACGCTGGATGGCACTCACTTCCTGGATTCTTTCGTTAAAGTCGCGGAGCCCGCCTACTTCCAGGAATATGGGCCGGGTGGCTTCCACGTTTTCATGGGCATGGCCAACGCGAAGATCATCAACGCGCGCTTGCCGCAAATCTGCACCGCAACCGCCACCAATCCGACTCCTCCGCCATGCCACAACACCATCAACGGACAAGTCGTGAACCTGCACCAGGGACGCTCCCCCAGCGAGCAGCTCTACAGTAGCGCCGTTTTCCCGCAGGGCAATGCGGGAAATTATGCCCCGCTAAACTTCACCAGCTGTTATGCCGCCTTGGGTGACCCAGACGGCGCCACCTTTGCATTCGCTAAGTGCGATGAAAACGGGAACTTCTCCTTCACGGGAATTCCTGATGGCAACTGGGGGCTCGTGGTCTTCGACCAGTGGCTGGACCTGATCGTCGATGGATCGAGCAAGACCGTGAACGTGAAGGGCGGCCAGACCCTCAATTTAACGTACGCAGGCTTCACCTGGCAGACGCACCTGTGGAATTCAACCTATATGGATTTGAATGGGAACGGCATCCAGGATCCCGGCGAGCCCGGGCTGCTCCAAATTCCAACCAGGGTGCGCATGCGGAATGGCAAGTTCAACAATACTTCGCTAACGGATATCAACGGCACGGCCCATTTCGACGAAACCTTCCCGCTATTTAACTGGTATGTCACGGAAACCGACAACACGCGTTTTCGCCCAACTGGCGTGCACGTCGTCAATGACGCCGGCGGACAACTTGACGGTCCGTCGAGCGGGGGATATACCCCCGGAAACGGGAATAGCGGTCCTTACCAGGGAGTTCTCAATTCGAAAGAGACCTTCCCAGTTCCCAGCAATCTTAGAGTGCCGGGCGCCGTCTACTGTGGGGTCGCCGCTTGTACCGACGCGAATCTTGGCAATACCCCCAATGGCGGAGGCCCGGGCGGGTCGACGGGCCGAGTGGACCCTGGGTCAATTGTCACCGAAGGCTGGCAGGGAGGCGTCAGCGAATTCGACGTGATCGATTGGGGCAAGTTACCCTATGTGCCGGGAGAGACAGGCGGGATTCGGGGCCATGTGGTTTACAGCTCGACTCGACCTTTTGACGACCCTGGGCAGCTCTTTCAAAACCTCTGGGAGCCGCTCGTTCCCGGCGTCACCATCAATCTCTATCAAGAAGGCACAGGCCCCGACGGCACACAGACTCTGACGTTGATTGATACCACCACAACCAGCAGTTGGGACAATTGGGCACAGGGCTTCAATCCGACCACGGGCTTGCCCAACATGAACTGCCCCGGACAAGATCCCGCCGATCCTTTCTACAGCTACACGCTTGCGGGAACTCCCAATTACTTGTTCCCCACCACTGCACTGCCGAACAATTCGCAATACAAATGTTACGACGGCTATCACAACCTCAATCAGATACAACCGGCACCTTATGATGGCCTGTACCAATTCCCCAGCCCCTATTGCTTGAGCCATCCCACCGGCAGCTTCACGATCGCGTCGGGGGCCACTGGAACCTGTGCCCTGGTAGCAAATCCGGCCTTGAGTGCTCCCGTCCACACCGGCGCCGCACCCGCTGTTCTGCCACCCGGAATATACGTGGTTGAAGCTGTAACCCCGCCGAACTATGAAATCGTCAAAGAGGAAGACAAGAACATCCTCATTGGCGACAACTTCATTGCTCCCGTGACACAACAGTTCGGCGCCATCACGAATATTTTCATCGTGCCCGACCAAGCTACCGTCAACAACGCTAACCCTTGTTACGGAACCGGCGGCGGATGCACGAATCCAACGACGGACATGGGTCGGTCGTTCAACGTGGGCGGCTTTGGGCCTGGCGGACTCATCGAGATGCCGGCGCCTTGTGTCGGCCAACTCCGCATCGTCCCCGATTACATGAGCATGTCTCCAGAATCCGGGGAAGTGGCGCCATTTGCCGGCGCATCTCGCCATCTGTGCGACCGTAAGGAGGTCACGCTCGCGGACCAGATGCAGGCGCAAACGGACTTCTTCATTTGGACCAAGACGCCGGCCGCTTCGCACTTCACCGGGTTCATTTCCGATGACTTCTCCTCCGAATTCGACCCAGCGGCTCCGGCCTACGGCGAGAAGTTTGCCGTGCCAAATTCCCCCGTATCCATTAAAGATTACAACGGGGTGGAGATTTCCCGCGTGTACTCGGACCAGTGGGGCATCTTCAATGGATTGGTGTACTCGACCTGGCAGGTCAATCCACCCAACCCCACCGGCTATGCGCCGGGGATGATGATTACTTGCATGAACGATCCGGGTCCGATTCCGGGCCCAACGCCAGGCAGCTTGATCACCGATCCTTACTACAACCCGAATTACAGCAACTTCTGCTACGAGAACCCGTTCATGCCCGCCGATACCGACTACCTGGACACTCCGGTGGTTCCCACGGCGGCTTTTGCCGAAGGCTACAATCCGCCGGATTGCAACTACCCGGACGGCACTCCTGCAGTCCTGCGAGTGGACGGCGATGGCCCGGGACCTTGGGTAAGCGCAATTGGCCATAAAATTACCATTACCTCCCTCGGCAACCAAGTTGTGTCTAACAACGCGTATTCCGGCCCTGCCGCAAGCATCTTCCCGTACAACCAGAAGTTCATCACTCGCCACTACGGCTTTGGGACCGCCCAGGGCACCGTCACTATCGCTGGCAAAAACATGGGCATCGTGAGTTGGAGCGACACCACTATCGTAGCCAACGTATCCGGGGCTATCCCCGCTTGCACCCGGCAGCAGGTGGGCTACGCCGGCGCGCTGTGCGGGGAATTGACGGTCACGACCGCCACCGGCCAATCTTCGGTCGACGCGGTCACGGTTACCGTTGGCGGCAAAGCTCCCACTTATGTGAACGGGGAAAATCCCAGCAACACTGCCATCCAGTCTGCGATGGATGCGGCTAGCCCAGGCGACCTGATCATCGTCAACAGCTCGTTTGCGCCTAGCTCGACAGCTCCTGCCGGAACATCGTGTACCGGCGTCACCGTGGCCACCGCCACGTGCGTCCCCATAGCGGCAACTTATAACGAAATGTTGCAAATGTGGAAGCCCGTGCGGCTACAAGGCGTTGGCGCGCCGTCGGTCGTCATTAACGCCAACGCGCACCCAGCAGGCAAGTTGCTTCAGCCGTGGAGGCAGCGCGTGAACTGCTTGTTCGGATTGGCTCTGGACGGCGGCTACATCACCAGCACGCATCCCTACGATCCCTCCGGTGCGTTCTCCTGCACTTCGGCGATGCAGAGCAAGGTCGATCCGATCCCCCTCGAGCCTATTGTTGGCTGGGACACCAGCCTCAATGGCAATATCGCAGAGCTTTTGCAGGAGCCCACCCTGATGGGCGCCTACGAAGGCGCGGCGATTACCGTTCTGGCCAAAGGCTTGGAGAACAACAATACTGCCAACTGCAGCACCACGACCGAGACGGTGACAGGCTGTATCCCGCTCAACAGCAGTACCGGTGCAGTCGCCAACAATGGGTTCAATAATGGTTTGGGCGATTGCGACACCGCCTCCCAATTCTACGTCTCCAACTTCCTGTGCAACCCATCGCGGATCGATGGTTTGAGCATTACCAATAGTTCCCAGGGGGGCGGTGGCGTCTTCGTACACGGTTGGGGCCATTATCTGGAAATCGCCAACAACCGCGTCTTCAACAATGGCGGCACACTCGGCGGCGGGATCATCGTCGGCCAAGCCGAGTCTCCACCGGCGACTTACGATGTGACCGGTCTCACGCAGTTGCCGTTCTTGTTCAACCACGATGTCTACGTGCATCACAACGCAGTCACAGGAAATACCGCCTACGGTGACGAATTGAACTCTAGCTCGCCCGCGTCAGCAGGAGGGGTAGTGTTCTGCGATGGCTCCGATTACTACCGATTCCAATTCAACTGGATATGCGGCAACCTGAGCACGAGCGACGGCGGTGGCGTCGCCCACATCGGGTTCATCTATAACGGCAACATCTCGAACAACTGGATCGTCTTCAACCAAAGCTCGAACCCCACGCTCCCGACCCACGGCGGCGGCTTGGTGGTCATGGGCTTGGGTCCAGATGGAACTGTTTGCGAGGGCGCGGTGACCGATACCGAGTGTCCCCCGGCCCTTTCTGACGGTGCGGGGCCCAACACAGTGATTGACAGCAATGTGATCATGGGCAACACCGCCGAAAGCGGCAGCGGCGGCGGCATCCGCCTGCAGCACATCAACGGAACTGAGGTGCAACGCAACCCCAACAATTCTGCAGCCTGGTATCAGGTGACGGTCACGAACAATGTCATCGCCAACAACGTTGCCGGCTGGACTGGTGGTGGCGTTTCACTTCACAACGCGGTCAGGGTCGACTTCATCAACAATACCGTGGCCTCTAATGACACCACTTCTTCGGCGGGAGTGCTCTTTGACACGAATGGCGCTTCCTTTTCCACGGTGCCGCCTCCGGGTTGCGACCCCAATTCACCAGCTAGCGCAACCAACAACTGCTCGAACACCGTCATCACGCAATCGAATTTCCTGCCCGCCGGATTCGAGACCGAAGCGCACGACGCTAACTTGCTCGCGGCCTTCACGGTTGCGACGGTCGACTGCGGCTCGGGACATTCGCAGTGCACGCGGTTCTCCAATCCGCTTTTGCAAAACGATATCTTCTGGCAGAACCGGGCGTTTCGCATCACCACCGGCACCGTTCCGACGACACCGGGCATGCAAACCACGGTTCAGCTGGTTCCCTCGTTGACGCAAACCACTACCGGGTCTTGCCCGAGCGGTGCGAACTATTGGGACATCGGCGTCTATGGCGACACCGGCCCAACCGACCACAGCTCCGGCCTGACGCTCTCGCCGGCTGGCTCGGACCTCAGCACCGGCGGTTACGCTGGAAATGGCAACAGTTCCACCAACCCCGGCTTTACCTCTCAATATTGCAACGGTTCCCGCGTGCCGCCGGAGATTGCGACGCTGCTTTGCAGCGGCACGAACGGCAATGCCAATGCTCCCGGATGCATCCAGCCAGGTACGGTGGGCGTATCGATGACTGCCCCCGCCGGCGTTCCGGACATCAACCAGTTCTACCCTGCCTTCACGCTGGCGCCCGCCGCCACGGTGGACGAAGGCAACAACTGGATCAACATGTTCTACGGACCGCTTTCCTTATCGAACCCTACTCTCTACACGACAGCGGGGATGGTGATGCTCCCGCTGGGTAACTACAACCACGTTCCAGGCCCGGCGGGTGCGTCCGCCTATTCACCCTCGCCTCAGTCCCGGCCTCCTAGGCCAGGGGCTCGGGCGCAAGCCCAGCGCGCGGGGTCAAAGTGATGTTTGGTACTGCACAAACCTGTCAACCGATGCTGCTCGCGGCATTTCTCGCGAGCAGCTTTCTCTTTTATCCAACGCTCGCGGCGAAGGCTCAGACGACGGGAGTGGACCGAGCAGCACAAACACGGCAGGCGGTGTCTTCGCCAACAAGGGCAACCGCCCAGCTCCCGCCCGCTGCGCGCACGGTGAGAAGCGAACGCGCGGCGATGATGTACCGGCGGCTTTGGGGCATCGAGGACATCACGCTCCGGGCCGCGGCCTCGGGAACTGTGATCCGTTTCAGCTACCGCGTGGTGGATGCAGGCAAGGCCAAGATTCTGAATGACAAGAAGCAGAATCCGTACTTGCTGGTGGAGAAGAATGGAGAAAGGCTCGAAGTGCCGACTACGGAAAAAGTAGGACAACTGCGTCAAACGGCGGCCTCGGAAAACGGGCGCGAATACTGGATGGCGTTCGGAAATCGCAATCACACGGTTCAGCCGGGAGATCGCGTGGAGGTCGTGATCGGCCCGTTTCGCGCCAGCGGCCTTGTCGTGGAACCACCGCATCCCGTCGTGGTATCGAAAGAACCTTGATCTCCCGAGAGCAGCAGAGTGCGGCGACGAGAGGACCGCAGGCGGAGGAAATAAGACACGAGAAAAATGCCAGCGCGTGACGGATCGCGATCCAACCGGCGGTTATCGCGATGCGCTGGCCCACGGGAAAATGACAGGACGGCACCTGGGACTTTGCGCCTCCGCCGCTAGGGGTTTGCCCGTTTTTTCCAAAAGACGCAGTTGCCGTGAAGCAAAAATCTGACAGGGGATTGCCGCCCGCCTCGGTTGTAATTATAAATATCGTTCCCGGCGATAAGAAAACTCCGCCGCACTTTTCGCCGCCCGGATTTTCTAACTTTTGCGATTTCTTTCCTATCGGAACGGCGTAGGTACAATTCCTAAGCAAATTTGCAGCAATCTCGGGATTCTCTATACCAACGGAAAGGACTACTACGTACCACAGTCGGTGCAAGCTACTTAATCTGCCACGACCGCCTAGCCCACAGTCGGGAGGCCCCCATGATAGAGACACCTGAGCTATTTGAAGGTCTTGGTGTTTCCGAACGTAGGAAGATTTTGTCCGGTGCTTGTGCTAGAGATTTTGCTTGTCGCGAAATGATTTTCTGGGCAGGGGAGCCGATAAAGGAAATCTTCCTGTTAACCAAGGGCCGGGCGAAAATAACTCAACTCAGTATGGACGGACGGGAAATCATCCTTGGGCTAACCGTCCCGGGAGAAGTAATTGGATTGCAAGGTCTCGCCAGCGAAAATGTTTACTCCTCAACCGCGCAAGCGCTACAACCCTGCCGAACGCTGGTGTGGAGTCGAGCGAAATTCGAAGCGGTTATGGGGCGCTTTCCGCTGGTCTATGGCAACGCGCAAAAAATCCTTGCCCGCCAAATGGCGGCGCTTTCGCGTCGCATTTGCGACATCGTAATGGGAAAGGTCTCATGGCGTCTGGCTTCCGGGCTGCTTCATTTGTTTCGGAAAATCGGTCGCAAGGTGGATGGCCAATTCGCACTCGATGTCACCCAGGAGATCGTCGCAGGAATGACCGGGATGACCGTGTCCACCGCGAATCGTCAACTCTCTAAATGGGAAGGGCAGGGCCTCGTGAAGTGCCTTAGAAACTGCATTGTCATTCGAGACTTTTCGGCACTGACGCAGATTTGCCAAGACGGCCAATCCGTCAGTGCCGAAGTCGTTTTTGCCCGAGATTGTCCATCATTCGACCGCCAGAACCAGTTAATGCCGGCCGCCGCAGAATCCCTGAATCGCACGTAGCGACGCATGGGCCGAAACAAGACGAGCAAGGCTTACCAGACCGACCTGGGATTACTGATTCGACCGCGATCCGCAACTCCCAAAAGATGTGGCCAGCGGGCATCTGTCGGAATGGAGAACAAGCGGTTCGAAGAGCACAGGCTTCATCGAAGATCGGGAATGGTTGTCTGCCCCCTAATATTCTTAGGAATCCTGCGGGGGTGGCATTACTCCTGGCGCAGGGCATTCATCGGGTCGATGCGGCTAGCATAACGCGCGGGCACAAGGCTGGCGAGCATGGCGGCCAAGACCAACAGCGAGATCGTGCTGGCCAGGGTCAAAAGGGAAGTGGGCAGCATTCCCTCTACCAGCCGTTCCAGCAAGCGTCCGGTGGCCAGAGAGGCGGTAGCGCCAATTCCAACACCGAGAAGAATCATGACCAGGCTTTGGCGGAGGACAAGCCAGATGACCTCAGAAGGGCTCGCCCCGAGAGCCATACGCAGGCCGATTTCCGGAACACGCTGGCCTGTTAAATAGGCAAGCACGCCATAAACGCCGATGCAGGCAAGCAGCAAAGCTAGGCCGGCGAAGGCGCTGAACAATAACAACAGGAAGCGCTCGAGTGCCAGCGAGTCGTGAGCAAGCTGCTCCATGGTATGGACTTGATAAAGGACTTGATCGCCTGCAGCGCCGCGCAATTCCCGGCGCAGTGGTTCTACGAGGGTCAACGGAGAAACGCTGGTGCGCACGGCGATAGACATGAGCTGCGACCAGCGGCGCAAAAATGGCGGCGCAACTTGGGCGAACGGGTAGTAAAGCTGCGCACGCACCGGGGACTGATCGTCGCCCGCGAGGCCCCAGTAGCGGACGTGGCCAACGACGCCCACGATTTTGTACGGCGCAGAGCACGCAACGAATGATTTGTCGTTTTGCTGCGGGCACGGCATATCGGGAATCCACAAGTTCTTTTCGAGAGCATCCTGCCCGCTGAACGCGCTCTTCGCCAGGATGTCGTCCACCACAATCACCGGCTCGCTTCCCAAACGATCGTGCTCGTCAAAGAAGCGGCCTCCGAGCAGAGCAATGCGCATCACTTTGAGATAGTCCGGCGTCGCGCTGCTTGCCAGAGCCATGGGCTGCTTGTTTTCGGGCGGGACATCGGCCGTCGTCCAATAGCCGATTTGATTGTTGCCTTCCCGCATGGGAACGATATCCACGGCGGTAACGGACTCAACTCCGGGAACGCGCCGCGCTCGATCGATCAACTCTTGCCATGCGCCGGGAATCCGCGCGGGATCTGCGAGCGAAGCAGGTGAGAGCCCCACACGCATGGTCAGGAGATCGCGGATGTCCAACCCAGGGTCGAGAGAAGCAGCATGCAACAGCGTGCGCCCCAGCATTCCCGCAGCAACCAGAAGGACAATCGCAAGAGCAACTTCAGAGACGACGAAAGCGGAGTGCAGACGCCGCGTCCCCGACGTCACTGTCCGGGCTCCTGCGCGCAGGATCTGTTCCACCTCGCGCACGGGGGCCCGCCACGCTGGGGCCAGGCCAAAAAGCACGCTGCTCAACAGGGACACACCGAAAGCAAAAAGCAGCACGCGCCAATCGAGCTGGACTTCCTCGGCCCTCGGCAAATCGCCCGGCCAAAACTTCAAGGAAGGGGGGAGTCCCGCGCCCGCCAGCATTACGCCGAGAAAGCCGCCCGCAAGGCTGAGGAGCGCGCTTTCCGTCAAGCACTGCCGCACTAACCGGCCGCGGCTCGCCCCGAGAACTACGCGCATGGCCAGTTCGCGTTCGCGAGAAACGGAGCGCGCGAGCAGCAAACTGGCTACGTTGACGCACGCGATCAGCAAGACTAACCCGACGGCGCCCAGCAAAAGCCATAGTGTGGATCCAATGCCGCCAACTTCGGGCCGCAGCAATCTGACTTGCAGCGAGCGGCCTTTGTTCGTGTCCGCGTAAGCTTGCGCCAGACGATTTCCGGTCAGTGCCACTTCTGCCTGGGCCTGCGCCAGCGTCGCTCCGGGCCGCAGGCGCGCTAACCCGTGGACCGGTTGTGCCGCCCGATTGCGCAAATAACCTGCGTGGTCTTGGCCGAGGGGCGTGTAGGCGTCCGGTTCGTATCCATAGGGCCGGAATCCGGCGGGCGCAACACCAACAATGGTGTAGCGTTTCTGTTCGAGAGTGAGCGAAGTTCCAAGAACGTCAGCTCTTCCTTCAAAGTGGTGCTGCCAGAAGCTATAACCAAGGATGGCGACGGGCGCCGCGCCAATCTTGTCCTCCTCGGGCAGGAACGCCCGCCCGATAGCCAGAGGCAGGCGCAGGACGGAAAAAATCTCTGGCGAGATTTCGAAGTAGTCCACATACTGGGGCTCGCCCGGCGAGCTCAGGGTGCCGTTGTTGAAGACCAAGGCTGCCATGACGAGAGAACGGCTTTCGCGCTGGCAATCCACAAAATCAAGATAGGCGAGCTTCTGTTGGCCATTGATTTTTGTGTTCCAGCCGTCACTATGGCCATTAATTGAGACCAGCCGGTTGGGTTCCGGATACGGCAGAGGCTTCAGAAGCACGCCGCTGACCAGGCTGAACATTACGGTGGTGGCTCCAGTGCCCAGGGCGAGAGTCAGAAGCGCTACCGCGACAAAACCGGGCCGCTGCCGAAAACTGCGCACCGCGTAACGCACGTCTTGAAGAAAATCCACGGCCCGGCGCCAGCCCCACATGTCGCGCGTGGTTTCTTCCGCGATGGGGACATTTCCAAATTCACGACGGGCGGCATAGCGGGCTTCCTTTGTTGTTTGGCCCGATTCCACGGCTTCGCGCTCGGCAACAAGCAAGTGAGCCTGAATTTCTTCCTGTAACTCCTCATTGCGCCGACTTCTTCGCCAGAGCGCCCATTTCATGCCACGTTCCCCTTTTCAGTGGGATTCAAGATTCCGGCTATGGCGGCGGTAGTACGCTCCCATCGCGAACGCTCAGACGCCAATTGGCGCTTTCCCGCATTGGTCAGGCGGTAGACACGCAGCCGCGGCCCCAGATCGGAGGCTTTCCATTCCGCGGCGACCCAGCCTTTGCGTTCGAGCCGGTGAAGCGCCGGATAAAGCGAACCCGTGTCCACTTTCAGAATCTCACCGGAATTTGTGCGCATAGCCTTGCTCAGGGCATATCCATGCCGGGGCGCCCATTGCAGGGTTTGCAGAATGAGCAGGTCCAAAGTGCCCTGGAGGATCTCGGTGCGATTTTGGTAGCGATTCTTGCGTTTGGACATGTTTTTTTTTGGTAGGTAGACAATCTTCTTACCCCTATGCGAGCATTCTACATACCAAAGAAGGTAAGGAAACCGCATTTCTCATTCGGGGGTCTGGCCGTCCCAGGCGGCGCCCTGGCGAGGTCTCGGGGAAGGCATAACAAAGTGCAGCGGTTACAGGCAGGACGCTCGGGATCGCGACCGCGAACTAGGCACCTCCGCCCGGCCGGCGAAGCAGCCCTTGGCGTGTGAGACATGTGGGGCTAACATGTTCGGAGATGGGACGGGCAATCCCATTATCGGGTAATCGGCGTAAGGCCCTGGCCCGGGAAACCGGCTAATTCCATGACGCTATGGGACTTAATCAAGGGAACTTTGGGCACGAGAGTTGCGTTTTAACGCAAAGAACGGACATTAATATGGATATCCAACGACCTTCCAACGCCCGAGCCAAGAAAATTCGCCGGATTATCTACGGCTCGGTTGCCTTCCTCTTGATTGGGGGCGTGAGCTACGGGCTCTCTCGGCTGCGGCCTGCCGCGCCTACTGTCGACCGGGCCACGATCTGGACCGATGAAGTGAAACGCGGGCCCATGCTACGCGAAGTACGCGGGCTGGGAACGCTGGTTCCCGAAGACATTCGCTGGATCCCTGCGCAAACCAACGCGAGAGTGGAGAAGATCGTTCTGCGGCCCGGGGTCGACGCCGTGGTCAAGCCCGACTCCATCATTCTGGAACTTAGCGACCCGCAAGCGCAGCGCGACATGCTGGACGCGCAATACCAGCTTAAAGGCGCGGAAGCGGACTACGCCAACCTGAAAGTTCAGGTTAACAGCCAATTGATGAATCAAAAGTCGGCCGAGGCCACCCTTCGCAGTGACTACGAACAGGCCCGCTTGCAGCATGACGTCGACGTGAAACTTCTGAAGGAGGGCATCCAATCCAGCCACATTGAGGAACTCTCGCGAGTCAAAGAAGAGCAGCTGAAGATTCGCCTGCAGCTGGAGGAAGAGCGGACACGTGTGGCGACAGACTCTGCGGCGGCGCAGCTTGCGGCGCAGGAAGCGAAAGTGGACCAGCAGCGTGCGCTCTATACCCTGAAAAAGGTCCAGTACGATGCCTTGCACGTTCGAGCGGGAATCAACGGAGTGCTGCAGCTTGTCCCGGTGGAAGAAGGGCAGCAAGTGGTGGTCGGAACAAACCTGGCGCGGGTGGCTGATCCCAAAAGGCTCAAGGCAGAAATCAAGATACCGGAAACGCAAGCAAAGGACGTAGTGGTCGGACAAAAAGCAACGATCGATACGCGAAATGGCCTAGTAACCGGCCACGTTTTCCGAATTGATCCGTCCGTTCAGAATGGAACGGTGACCGTGGACGTCCGAATCACCGACCCTCTGCCGCAAGGGGCGCGGCCTGATTTGAGTGTTGACGGAACGATCGAACTGGAGAATCTGAAGGACGTGCTTTATGTGGGCCGCCCGGTAAATGGTCAATCCGACAGCAAAATAGGAATTTTCAAGCTGACGGATGATGGATCGGAAGCGACACGCGTGAACGTCGTGCTCGGGCGGAGTTCCGTGAACACGATTGAAATCCGAGACGGTTTGAAGGTCGGGGACAAGGTGATTTTGTCGGATATGTCGCAGTGGGACAACTTCGACCGTATCCGGCTCAAGTAAAGAGGGCGTGTTCTCGCGGCGCGTTCGGTCTCCGCTGGAAAAGCGGAGGGGAATCTCGGGGTACGGTGACCTGGATGTATACGCTTTGGCAGGACCTGCGCTACGGCGTGCGAATGCTGGCCAAGAATCCAGCGTTCACCGCAGTCGCCGTCCTGACTCTGGCCCTGGGCATCGGCGCAAACACGGCCCTATTCAGTTGCATCAACGCCTGGATTATCAAACCATTGCCTTATCCGCAATCTGACCGGTTGATGGTGTTCGCCTCGCATGACAAAAAAAATGGATGGACCAGCGAACACATCACTTCCCGTGCGGACTTCTTCGATTTTCAGAAGCAGAACACCTCGTTTGAACAAACCGTAGCTTGGGCCGGCGCGAGTCTAAATCTCACTGGCGACGGGCGTCCCGAGTTGGTCGACGGCGGACGAGTGACTTGGAATTTCTTTGAAACGTTGGGCGCCAAGCCAATCCTGGGACGAACCTTCACGGCGGAGGATGATCGTTCGGGAGCGCCGCACGTCGCCATTCTTAGCCAGGGACTATGGCAGGGCCGTTACGCCGGAGACCCGAAAATCGTCGGACGCAGCATCACCATCGGGGGCGAGGCGTACAGCGTGGTCGGGGTTATGCCGGGAACGTTTCAGTTTCCGCTGATGGGCATCGCGAATTTGTGGGCGCCCTTGGCTTTGACCGATAAACAGCGTGCCGACCGCAGCGGTACTTGGCTTCCCGCGTTTGGCCGGTTGAAGCCCGGCGTAATGCCAGAGCAAGCTGAAGCGGAAACGGCGGTGTTTTTTGCTGGTCTCGAAAAACAATTTCCTCAGTCGAACACCAATCTGACTTGGCTTGTCAATTCCATGACTTGGGATATTCGCCGAAAAGAAGGCGCTCCCGAGATGATGATTTGTTTCCTGGTTGTGGGGCTGGTTCTGCTGATTGCCTGCGCAAATGTGGCCAATCTGATGCTGGCCCGCGCGACAAGCCGTACGAAGGAATTCGCGGTGCGCGGAGCGCTAGGTGCGACAGAGAGGCGGCTTGCGCGTCAGCTTCTGACGGAATCGTTGATGCTGTTCCTTTTTGGGGGAGTCGGCGGAACTCTTTTCGGCTACTGCGGGATGAAGCTGATCGAGTCCTGGATCCCGGGTCACATTCGCGGATACCTCATAAATTACGGACACGTTGACCTGGATTTCGCGACGCTGGCGTTCACGCTGGGAGTCACGTTGCTGTGCGGCCTGGTCTTCGGTCTTGCGCCGGCGTTCGAGAATGCAAGGCTAGACGTTAATCGTACGCTTAAGGAGGCGTCCGGCAGTAAGCGCAGCGCGCGGCTCCGGGAAATCTTTGTAGGCGCGGAAATTGCGTTGGCCGTGGTGGTGCTCATCTCCGCAACGCTGCTGGTGAAAAGCTTTGTCATTTCCGAGCGCTCCAGTCCCGGTTACAACCCCGCGAACGTCATGGTTGCGCAACTGGCACTGCCCAGGACGAAATACGTAAATGATTCGCAGCGGAGGGGTTTCGGTGAAGAAGTTCTGGCGCGCATCCGTGCGCTGCCGGGAGTGGTTTCGGCGGGCGCGGCCAGTAACGTGCCGTTCGGCGGGTTCGGCCAAGGCGTCGAAGTCCAGCCCGTCGGGCGTCTCCTTCAGCCCGGAGAAAGACCTGGCGCGCGCTATTCGGCCGTATCCGCCGATTATTTTGCGACGATGCAGACGGCCCTGGTCGAAGGCCGCCTTTTTAATTCTATGGATTCGCAAGGAAGTTCGCCGGTCGTGATTGTCACGCAAACCTTCGCCCGGCAATTTTGGCCGAATAAAGACCCCATTGGACAAAAAGTTCAATTTGGCGAGCAACATACCGTCGGTACGATTGTGGGCGTAGTAGGGGACATAAAAAGAGATTACCTGCGGGAGGAGCCCGCGCGGCAGATGTACGTTCCTTTGGCGCAATTTCCTTCCTCGACATGGGGATTCGTGGTACGCACCGGGGACGACTCTACGACGATGGCGACGGCGATCCGCGACGCGATTTGGGCTTTCGACCGCGACCAGCCTGTCTCTTCGGTTGAACCCCTGGAAAACCTAATCGCTGCGGTAGACGGCGGGAACCGCGTCGTGGCTAAGCTGATGGTTTTCTTCGGGGCGCTGGCCGTATTTCTGGGTGCCATCGGGATTTATGGCGTGATGGCGCATCTGGTTTCCCAGCGAATCCGTGAGATCGGTATTCGGATGGCGCTGGGTGCCACTCCATCGCAGGTGATGCGCATGGTTGTTAGCCAGGGGCTGCAGTTGGCATTGATTGGCGTCACCGTGGGTTTGCTTGTGGCTTTGGGAGCAACTCGAGTGCTCGCCACGGAGCTTTACCGGGTGACGCCAACCGACCCTCCAACATTTGTTGGAGTCGCGGTTCTGTTTGCCGCGGTTGCGGTGGCTGCGTGTTGCATTCCCGCGCGGCGAGGTGGGCGCGTGGACCCCCTCGTGGCACTGCGATATGAGTGAACTTTGGTCAACCATTCAACGTAATGACCAATGGGCGGGACGGGTTTCGCGGATCGAATTCAATAAGGTTCAATAAGGAGAAGCCATGGTGGAAGCAAATGGAACTCTGATCAAGATGGAAGGCGTGAAGAAGGTTTTTCTCACCGATGAAGTGGAAACACACGCCTTGGAGGAAATTCATCTGGAGATTCGCAAGGGGGAGTACATCTCCATTGCCGGCCCTTCAGGCTGCGGCAAGTCCACGCTGCTCTCGATTCTAGGGCTGCTCGATTCTCCCACCGACGGCAATTACAAGCTGAACGGCCAGCCGGTGGCGAAACTTACGATCAGTGAACGCACGCGGATCCGCAACCGCGAAATCGGGTTTATCTTCCAGGCGTTTAACTTGATCGGGGACCTCACGGTCTATGAGAACGTCGAACTGCCGCTGACCTACCGCGGCACGGGCGCTGCCGAACGGAAGCAGAAAGTCCAGCAGGCCCTCGAGCGCGTGGGCATGGCCCACCGCTTGCGGCATTACCCGTCGCAGCTCTCCGGCGGTCAACAGCAGCGCGTGGCCGTGGCGCGCGCGTTGGTCGGTGACCCGCTGATCCTGATGGCGGACGAGCCTACCGGGAACCTCGACTCGAAAAACGGCGAAGCGGTGATGGAGCTGCTCCGCGACCTGCACCGTAACGGCGCAACCGTCTGCATGGTTACGCACGACCAGCGTTATGCCAACTTTGCGGAGCGTACCATCCACCTTTTCGACGGCCGCATTGTCGAGGAGACTCAGGAAGCCCAGGTCGGGGCCTGACGCGCAGGAGGCGGCATGGGCACAGTTTGGCAGGACATCCGCTACGCTGGGCGCATGCTGTGGAAACATCGGCTTGCGACTGTGGTTTCCCTGTGGGCATTCGCCGTGGGCATGGGCGCAAATACCGCCATGTTCAGCCTTGCCGAGGCTTTTCTGCTCCATCCCGCGCCGTTTGAAAACGCGAACCGCATCGTTGCCCTGGTCGATTCCCGCCCGCAGCAGGACATCGACATGAACGGCATTGCCCCGGCCACCTATTTCGACTGGCAGAAAGAGGTTCGTTCGTTCGATCGTCTTGCGGCCTATGCGTGGCAGGAAGTGAATTTGACGGGAGATGGTAATCCGCAAAAGGTCCAAACTTTTCGCATTTCTGCCAACCTATTCGAGACCCTCGGCGTCCAGCCCCAACTCGGCCGTGGGTTTGTCATCGAAGAGCAAGAGCCGGGAAAGGATAGGGCAATCGTTCTCGGCCACGCCCTCTGGGAGCAACGCTACGCCTCCGACCCCCAAATCCTTGGCAAAAATATCAGAGTGGACGGCAAGAACTGTACCGTCGTTGGAGTCATGCCCAAGGGCTTTGATTTCCCATTGCCAGCCGAAGCGTGGATTCCTCTGGCCATCAGCATTGAGGGACGCCAAGGCCGCGACAGCCGGTGGCTTTGGGTGCTTGGCCGTTTGAAACCGGGCGTCTCTTTTTCGGAAGCGTCGGCGGAGATGCAAGCCATGGCGCAGCGCGAAGCCGATGCTTATCCGGACACGAACAGGGGCTGGCAGCTTCGTCCCATGCCGCTCACAACTTTCATCACCGGCAATCTCACGCGGCAGTACACGTTGTTGTTATTGGGCGCTGTTGGTTTTGTACTGTTGATTGCCTGCGCGGACGTGGCCAACGTGCAGTTCGCGCGCATGGCCGCGCGCACCAACGAATTTGCCGTGCGCACCGCGCTCGGCGGCAGCCGCTGGCGGGTTATCCGGCAATTGCTCACGGAAAGCATCCTTCTCGCTGCCAGCGGCGCCGCGCTGGGCTTGCTCATTGCGCAGTGGTGTATCCAGATGATTCTTTCCCACATGCCGCCGGATGTGGCCAAGTTCATTGCGGGATGGAAGACCATCCGACTGGATTCCAATGCATTCTTCTTTACGCTGGGGATTGTGGTGGTCAGCGGCATTTTGTCGGGAATCGCTCCGTCTTTGCTGGCATCACGCGGCAACCTGGCCGATTCGTTGAAGGAAAGCGGGCGCGGTTCCACGTCAAGTCGCGCGCGCGGCCGCGTGCGTGGGGCGCTCGTCGTTGCAGAGATTTCCCTTGCGCTGGTCTTGCTGGTGGGCGCCGGGCTGCTGGTGAAGAATTTTCAGGGTTTATTGAACGTGAACGAAAGTTATTCGCCCCAAAGCCTGCTGACCATGAATTTGACGCTTCCGCGAGCGCGATACGCGACGCAACCGCAGCAGCTGGCGTTTTTTGAGCAAGTGCTTCGGCGGTTGAACAGCCTTCCGGGCGTGCAATCCGCTGCGATGGTGACGCACGTTCCGTACGCGAATGGCGGCGGAGCGGATGAAGACTTTTTTTCGATCCGGGAGCACCCTGCGAATAAGCGCGGCGAGCAGCAGGATGCCATCGTTCAGAACATCGCCCCGGGTTATTTTCGCATGATGAATATCGCGCTTCGCGACGGACGGCTGCTGAGCGACGCAGACGGTCCCAACTCGGCGAAGGTTACTGTCATCAGCGAGAGCTTTGCGCGGCGATATTTTCCCGGCGAGAACCCGTTGGGCAAACACCTCAGTGCTGGCCGCAACCCAGCCGATACTTCGGACACCGGCGTCTCGGAACACCCGTGGTGGACGATCGTAGGGGTTGTGAGCGACGTGCATTACAGCTGGATCAACAAAGAAGATATCCCGACGATTTACGGTTCGTTCCGGCAATGGCCGCCGTACTACACGACAATCGTTCTGCGCGCTGCCAGCGAACCTACTCAGCTGATTTCCGCGGTCCACGCGGAAATTGCAGCGGTCGATCCCGAACTCCCGCTCTACAACATCAAGCCCATGGACCGGGTCATCACCGAATCCATCATTGGAATCGCCTACGTTGCCGCCATGATGGCGGTCCTCGGAGTCATGGCCTTGGTACTCGCGTCTGTCGGTGTATTCGGCGTGATGTCGTACTCCGTGAGCGAGCGCGTTCATGAGATTGGCGTGCGCATGTCGCTTGGGGCGCAGACCGGGGACATCGTGCAAATGGTGTTGCGGAGCGGCATGCTTTTGACCATCATCGGCTTAGCGATCGGACTGCCCGTCGCATTCGTCCTGGCGCTCGCGCTATCCTCCTTGCTATTTGGCGTAAAGGCCGCCGATCCATTTTCGTTCATCGGCTTGCCTCTCTTGCTTACGGCAGTCGCAGCCCTGGCGTCGTATTTGCCCGCGCGGCGTGCAGCGCGCGTTGATCCGCTC
>QHYK01000132.1 GCA_003224085.1 Acidobacteriota bacterium
GTGCTTTAGATACCGCGTACAGGAATTGGTTCGACTCCTTGATGGGTAAGCGTCCGGATAAAGTAAAACCACCGAGGTTTAAGAAGAAATCAAACCGTCAGTCTGCTCGTTTCACCAGAAACTCTTTCCGTTTCAAAAATGGCGTCCTACGCCTTTCCAAGATCGGTGCTATTCCGATTGTTTGGCGCCGTCGTGTAAGCGGCGAGCCATCCTCCGTTGAAAAAAGCAAACCCTTTTCGCGGCGCGGCCGCTTTACCAACGGCTGGCTCAATCAAAACGGCCAATGGGTATGCATTGTCAGCCAGTCCACGATGATCGCCCGCTGAATGCAGTCAACGCAAAAGAAGAGAGCACAAGAGGACAGATCGGCAGAAAGCCAGAATCCCAAACGCGGTGGATGAGGGTGCTGCCCATAGAGGAGAAATCAAAAGCGAGAGGGAGAGCAAAATGGCAACAGAAGCTTGGATTATGGCAAAGCTGTAAAGCACGCGCTGGCGCGCCATCCCTGCCTCCAAGAGGAGAGGGAAAGCATACCCAGCACCGTTTGCGAGGTCAATCCAGAACACGCTCGAATCCCACCGCCTGATCCGGACGGGATCCGGACGGGGGGTTTATTGGCCGTCCCCGTCATCCGCTGATACAATGCGGTTTGGAATTATGACTGATTGGAAGCAAATTACCGCGCGCATCCGCCGCGCGCGGGCCAGCAAGGACCCCTTCGGCCAGCTCGCCAGTCTCTATGAGAAGACGAGTGACGCCATGGTGGCGTTCGAGCTTGCGAAACTGTTCGAAAACTCGGGACAGAACTCCGAAGCGGCCAGGTGGTATTCGACGGCCGCTGAGCGATTCCGGCGCGCGGAATGGAAGACCAAGGCGCAAGAAGCTGCGGCGCGCCTCGGCGGGAGTGTTCCAGAAGCTCCCGCGGATGGAGCGGCGCCCTCGGACGGGGAGTTTCGTTTGACGCCTCCGGCCATAGTTTCGGAAGAATCGGAAGAAAAAGAGCTGCCGTTTGTGCAGAATCCAGAAGCGCTGGAATCGGCCGTTGCGGTCAGCAGCGAGATTCAAGAGGCAACCAAGCGTGAAGTTACCCCCGTTTCAGAAGCCGGGAGAAAGCATGGTCGGCGCGGACGCCGTGGCGGAAGAAACCGGCGAAGAGCACAAACACCAAGCGAAAAGGTGGCACAAGCTTCCAATCGCGTGGCAAAAATGGAGCCACATCCCGAAGCGCCAGCCGCAATGCACGCGCAGGCGGCCGAGGCCGACACTTCTGCGCAACCGGTGCCCAGCCTTGCGGCGGAACCTCTGACAGAGCTGGGTGCGCCAATGCTCAAGGGCCGCTATGGCGATCCAGGGCTTTCTTCCCGGATTTCCTTGCTCGAAATGCAATTTCGCCGCTTGCTCGCTTGCCCTCCCGCGAAACTGAGCCAAGCGGACCACGCGCCCGCCGGACCAGGCGTATTCGTACTTACCGATTCCGACTTGACGACCTACTACTACGTGGAGGTTTGCCAAACCCTGCGGATTGCCGTCGCCAACTTAATGCGCGGGGGCAACCGCCGTGGCGCCGATTCCATCAAGCCGCGCCTCGCGGAGCATTTGGGAATTCCGGAAGCGCGCGTTGCGAAGTATCTTGCAGACCACTGCGTGGTGAGGTGGCTGCAGCTCGATGAAGGGGCATCCAATTTCGCGCACTTCGCCATTGCCGTGCTCCGTCCCATTCTCAACGAATAGGAGATGCCCCGCACAAATCTGGAAGCGAACAGCCTTCCGGGTGAAAAATCCCACGTTATGAGCGCTAGATATAAACCCCATGGGGAGGTCGGTAATTAACCATTCGCTGGCCCGGGCTACCGTTCGACCCTCGATTTCTACCATTCGATGCAACCTGCTGGCCTCCCCCCTCGGCAAGGGCCAAACTATAGGTGTCCAAAGACTTATTGGATGTACCCGGTTATGCCGTGGTACTGTTTTCGGACTCCGCAACTGCTGAGCCCGGGGGCAATCGTTGGGACTCGGCCCTGACGATTGAGTGGGCTCGCCATTCTCAAGGTTCAATTCTGGGCAACTTTCGAAAGAGAGGGATAGAGGTTTATGCGGAATCGAGTAGGCACGCAGGTTCTGAGGACCATGGATTGGGCGGTCTGCAAAGCCGCCGCCGCCACCTTCAACACTATTCAGTTCTTCAACAAGTACAACCCGAATCCGTCTTTCACTCCGAAGTGGACGGACAAACCGCTCCTGAAGTCTTGGGAAAAGACCAAGCCCACGTTGGGATGGCCTCGCCAGACCGATTCGCTGTGTCCCGATTGCGTCAAAGAAGCGCGCGAAGCCATCGTCCACGGCAAAAAGGACTGGCGCGACCTGATGCACGAAAAGGTCGGTGAGATCAAAGCGCAGATTATCGAGCGCGACGGCCAGATCTGGATGGTCAAGGACTGCCCCATTCACGGCCATTACGAAGACATGATGGCAGTCGACTCCAAATTCCTTCAGTGGATTGAAGCGCAGTTCCCCGGTCGCGACATTCCCGCGCACAACGATGAAGATCTCCACAAGCATGGTTCTTCGACGGTGCGCTATGGCCGCGGTTCCGTATTGACGGTCGACCTGACCAATCGCTGCAACATGATGTGCGATCCCTGCTTTATGGACGCCAACCAGGTTGGCTACGTCCACGAACTGGGTTGGGACGAAATCAAAGAAATCCTGGACAATGCCCTGAGAATCAAACCGCGCCGCCAGATGTCCGTACAGTTCTCCGGCGGCGAGCCGACCATGAGCCCGTACTTCCTCGACGCCGTTGCCTACGCCCGCAAGATCGGCTACAACAGCGTGCAGGCGGCCACCAACGGCATCGAGTTCGCCAAGAGCAAGGAATTCTGCAAGAAGGCGTTCGAGGCGGGCATGCGCTACGCCTACCTGCAGTTTGACGGCATCGGCAACGACGCCAACAGCCACCGCCAGGTCGGCAACCTGTTTGACGTGAAGCTGCGCGCCATCGAGAACATGCACGAAGCGGGCATCGAAATCGTGCTGGTAGTGACCGTCGTCAACAACGTGAACAACGACCAGGTTGGAACGATCGTGAAGTTCGCCATGGAAAACCCCAAGAAAATCGCGTTCGTCAGCTTCCAGCCCGTATCGTTCACCGGGCGCGACGAAGACATTACCCCGGAGCGCCGCCACCGCCAGCGCTACACGCTTTCGCACCTGGCGAAGGACGTCAGCCAGCAGGTAGGCAAGGTCGAGCCGACGCGCGATTGGTTCCCTATTTCCTTCGTCAGCACGTTTGCTGGCTTCTCCGACCTGGTGCACGGCCCCGAATCTCAGTGGGGCGCGCTTTCCTGCGGCTGCCACCCGAACTGCGGCGTGGGAACGGCGCTGATGATCAACAAAGAAACCAAAGAGTGGGCCCCCGTGCCGCGCTTCCTGGACGCCGTACAGTTGACCAAGGACGTCACGGCGATTACCGACGCGGCGCGCGGGAAGAGTTTCTCCAACTTCATGATGGCCCTGGCGTTGCTTAAGAACTATCACCCCTTCCGAGGTCCGGAGGGCTTGACCCTTTACGATTTGTTCAAGAAGTTCGACAAGACCTGGGCGCTCACGAAGAAATCCGTCACCAAGTACGGCCGCACTTCGCCGGACCGCACCTTCGAGGACGCTATGAAACGGCGGAAAGATCCCTGGAACTTCCTGTTCATCGCCGGTATGTGGTTCCAGGATTTGTTCAACTACGACTTCCGCCGCACCGAGATGTGCATTATTCCGTATGCCACGCAGCAGGGCGAAATTTCCTTCTGCGCGTACAACACCGGCATCGGCTGGCGCAAGATCATCGAGAACATGCACAAAAACGCGACCGTCGCCGAATGGTACCGGACGCACGGCAAGCACGAAATTTATGCGAAGGGAAAGAACGTCAATCTCGAGTCTTACGAGCACTCGCTCAAGATTGACGCCGAGGACGCCGCGCGCGTGCGCCATCTCGAGCACGACATTCCGCTGACCGCCGCCGAAGAGGACCGCGCGCGCCGCAAGAAGGCATACGAGGAACAAGCTAAGGTTCGCGCCATCTACGAAGAGCTGGTGCTAAGGAAGCCGCAGGCACCGGTAGTGCAAATCGGCACCGTGCAAGACATCGCCAAAGCCGTCCCGGCAAACTTTGCCAGCGCGGGCAAGCCGGCGATCCTCGCTCCCGCGAACGGCAACGGAAACCTCTCCGCAGCCAAGACGACTGAGAAAGCCGCCGAAGCCGTCGCCGGCAACTAAGCAAATTCATTAAACCTCTTTCGAGCAGGCCCCCGCTTTGCGGAGGCCTGCTCTCATTTGTGCCCCCGGATTCGAGCCGGCTCTTCTTCGTCTTTCTAGGGACGCAGCATGCTGCGCCCAATTTGGCAAAGATGGATCCTGCCATCTCGCAGATGGCGGGCGGGCTGCTATAATGTGGAAGAAACAGATTGAGGATAAAAAATGCCCGTCTACGAATACATTTGTGAGGATTGCCAGACGCACTTTGAAAAGATTGTGCTGAACAAGCAGCAGGAGATTTCCTGCCCGAAATGCGCAGGCCAGCGAAACGCGATCCAGTTTTCGGTCTTCCGCCCCGGGAATGGCTCCGCGAACGGTGTATCCGCGAAATCATCCAGCGGATTTTCGGGCGGCGGCGGTGGCTGTTGTGGCGGCGGTTGCGCCTGCCACTGACCCCACCAAGCTTCGTCGATTCCACCTATGCGCTGATCGCGGGCCGGTAGCCCTACCGGGGAGGCGGCTGCCCATCGCGATTGACTATCTTCTTCTATTTCAATAATTTGCCGGAATCACTGCGGCCGGGAATAGTTCTGGATGTTCGCGGGGGCAGGAATGGCAGGATGGCCACGAGGGTCCGGGACCGGCGTCTGCGAAACCCATTTCAGGGGAATGACGCCGGTCCAGCCGGGGGCGGAGTAATCTTTGTCGTCGTTGACCGCGAAACCGGTGCGAATTTTGGCGGAAGCTTCGACCAGCGGAACAGCAAGCACCATCGTGCCCTTCAACTCCTGCTCGGTGGGCGGTAGCACCGTGGCCCAGCGGCCGCGAATCACGTATTCGACGAAGTCGCGCATCGCGGCGAGCTTCGCGGCTTCGCCTCGCACGATTTCCGCTTTGCCGACGACCACCACAGAGCGGTAATTCACCGAGTGGCCCGTCGCGCTGGGCGCGCAAACGATGCCGTCGAGCAGCGTGACGTTCAAGCAGAAGGGCGCGCCGCTCGCGAGCGTCTTCATTAGCCGGCTGGCGGTCGAGCCGTGAAGAAACAATTTGTCACCGACGCGCACGTAGTTGGTCGGCACGACGAACGGAAGGCCATTGTCAATGA
>QHYK01000151.1 GCA_003224085.1 Acidobacteriota bacterium
CGCGAGGGTTACCGCCAACAGGATGGTGGCCGCGACGCCAAAGCTCACGGGATCGGCCGAGCCAACTCCAAAAAGCCAAGCGCCCAACAATCGCGCGGTCGCGAAGGCCAGTGCGCTTCCGAAGATCACGCCCGTCACCACCACGGCCAATCCCTGGCGCAGAAAAAGGTGAACGACATCGCGACGTTTGGCTCCGAGCGCCACGCGCACGCCGATTTCCTTGGTTCGACGACCGACTTCATAAGAAACGATGCCGTAGAGTCCCATTGCGCTCAGAATCAGCGCGAGAAACGCAGCGCAACTAAGGACGGCGCTGGCGACGCGCGTGTCCGTGTATGCGCCGCGGACCTGATCCATCAGAGGCATTGCTTCCGTCACCGGAACTTGCGGGTCAATCCCGGCGATGGCTTTGCGGATCATGGATAACGCTGCGCTGGGATCGCCAGCCACGCGGATACACATACGCGCCTCCAGCAGGGTCTCATCCTGCCAAAATGCTGTATACGCAACCGGCAAAGGACCCTGAACATCGCTGCGTATCTGGGCATCTTTGACCAAGCCCACGATTTGATAGGGTTTATCGTCAATCAGGACCGTCTGGCCCAACGGGAAAGGAGTCGCAGTGATTTGGCGCGCGAGGGTTTCGTTTACAATTGCTACCGGCGGAGAGCCCGGTTTGTCGGAATCATTGAAATCCCGTCCGCTGACCAATGGGATTCTCAGCGTTGCAAAGTAATCCGGCGCGATCGGCTTGACGGACACCCGGGGCTGCTCCTCGGGCTTCGTATATATCTTTCCTGGAAGAGTAGCCCGGCCAGAGAGCCAGGGATTCCAAACGAGCCCTTGCCCCTTCGCCAGGCTAACCGATTCAACGCCGGGCAACTCACGGAGCCTGCGGATCACTTCTTGTTTGAAGGTGCGGGCTCTATCGGGCGGGTAGTGAATGAGGCTAACGGGCAAACGCAATCCCAGAACGTGATGCAAATCCATATTCGCATTCGATTGGATAAATGCAGCACTGCGCGCCAAGAGACCGGCACCCACAAGCAAAGCCAACGAGAAAGCCACTTGAAATGTGGCAAGAGCCATGCGGCTCAACTTCCGGCTTACGCCGACCGTCCCTCCGCCGCCCTTTAACGCTTCGTTCAAATCCGTGCGGCTGGATTGCAGCGCCGGAAGCAAGCCAAATAACACCCCTGCAGCAGCAATAACGGCAAGAGAGAAGAGCAGGACGGTAGCTTCGGGCCTCACGTCGAAGAACCGCTTGTAACCCTCATCATCCACACTGTAAAAACTCACGAGGAGGCGGCTGGTCCATGTCGAGAGTAAAAATCCTGCGGTGCCGCCAAACAGTGCGAGCAGCAGACTCTCTGTAAGTATCTGCCGCACGATGCGCCCGGGGGCAGCGCCCAGCGCAAGTCGCATGGCGATTTCTCCGGCCCGAGCCGTTCCTCGTGCCACTAGCAGTCCTCCCAAATTGGCGCAGACGATTAGCAACAGGATACCGGCGGTAGTGGCGAGCAAGCGCACCTGCATCCAGATGTACTTGCGATTTTCAGACACGCCGATGGCCGGCGTCACCGAAGCGCCGCGTCTCTCATCGAATGCCGAGTTGGAAGCGCGCAACTGCTCCATCAGCGTGAAGATTTCCGCTTGCGCTTCGGCGGCACTGATTCCCGGCTTCAAGCGGCCCATTACATTGAGGATCGTGCAACTCGGCTGGAAACCGTCACAATGACGATAGCCGACACGAATCATCATCGCGGGGATCCAAATTTCATTGGGCGTGCCGCCGATTTCGACTCCGCGAAACTCTGGCGGCATGATGCCAACGATGGTGAACGCATGCGTGTTGATGAGGAAGGTCTTACCGATAACATTGGAATCGCCGCCATAAAATTTTTTCCAGAATCCATATCCGAGCACGGCAACGGCATCGCGATCTGCCACAGAGTCTTCCTCGGGCGTAAAAAAACGCCCAAGATAAGGCTGCAATCCAAGCAGAGCAAAATAGCTGCTGGACACGACCGCGCCTTGTACCTCACCGGTTTCACCATTCGCTGAAACGTATAAGGGCGCCCCTGAATAATGCGAGGTCAATTCTTCAACAGTTCTCGCGTGCTGGCTTAAGTGGCTGAATTCGGGAACGCTGAAGGCCCCTCCTCCATCGTTTTCAGGCGCCAGGATTCGGACAAGCCGTTCGGGATTCTTTGCAGGCACACTTCGGAGAAACAGTGCGTCAACAACGTTGAAGACGGTCACATTTGCCGCAATCCCGAGAGCTGCTGTCAGAATCGCGACGGAGGTAAGCCCTGGGTTCTTACTCAGCATGCGCATGCCGTAGCGCAAATCCTGAACCAGGCTGTCGATCAAGTTGATTCCGCGCGCGTCGCGACATTCTTCTTTCGCGCGTTCAATTCCGCCAAACTCGATCCGTGCGCGACGCCACGCCTCCTCGCGCGGCACGCCGTTGCGAACCAAGTCTTCAGCGAACGCCTCAATGTGAAAACGCAGCTCGGCATCCATCTCGCTTTCGACCCGAGTGCGCCCCATGATGGCGCGCAAACAAAAACGAAACCGGCTCCAAAGCGTCATACTTCCTCACTCATAACGCAGCGCAACCATTGGATCGACGCGCATCGCGCGTCGCGCTGGAATGTAGGATGCGAATAGGGCCGCCAATATGACGCTCGCCGGTGCGATGACAAGAATCAATAATGCGCTAAACCATGAATCTGAGTAAGCGGCGCTGGAGAGAATTCGAACGACGACAAGTGCCCCGATGAATCCCATCGCCGTTCCAACTGTAGCGAGAAAGATTCCCCTACCCACGATCAAACGGAAGACATTGCCTTTTTTTGCGCCGAGTGCCATCCGCACCCCGATCTCGTGAGTCCGCTGCGCAACTGTGTAGGCGACTACACCAAAGATTCCGATTGTCGCGAGTCCAAGCGCAGTGCTCGCGAAGCCGGCAAGCATCCAGCCCAAGAAACGGTCATTAGCACCCTTTGCCCCAATCACCTGGGTCATCATCTTGATGTCCCCAATCGGTTGATCTTTGTCGATTGCCCAAATCGAGTCGCGCACAGCGGCGGCAAGAGCAGTTGGATCCCCGTTCACGCGAATCACGAGTTTCATAGTGTTCATTGGATCTTGAACAAAGGGCACATAAATCTGGGGCACGTTTTCTCTTTGTCCCACGCGGTCGATCACGTCTCCCACGAGTCCTACGATCTGGCGCGAAACCGGCGGGCTCAGGGGGTTTCCGTAAGTGCGAATGAACCCGCCGATCGGATCGACATTCGGAAAATACTGCCTCGCAAAAGTTTCGTTGACGATGGCGACCCTTGGCGCGCGCGCGCTGTCAGAGCTTGAGAACGCTCGCCCCCTCAGAAGTGGAATCTTCATCGCCTGAAAATAATCGGGAGAAACAAAGTAACCCCCGGCCTGAGGTCGCTCCTCCGGTCTTGAGGCTGAATGGACTCCTGCTTCAAATGCGACTCGGCGCGGGAACGACTCTGGAACTTCCTGAGTCACCGCAGCGAACTGAACTCCGGCGAGCCCTTGACTTCGCTGGACAATTTCGCTGAAAAACGCGGCCTGACTTTCAATCGTGGGATATTTCGAAGTGGGAAGGGACAAACCCACAGAAAGTACCCCTTTGGGATCAAATCCCAGTCGAGCCCGCATTTCTCTTATCACCATCTGGATTGATGCCCCTGTTGCAGCGATCAGTATTACAGTTAATGCGATCTGGCCGACCACGAATCCACTCCGCAGACGGCTTTCTCTTCGACCTCGAGACGGTGCTGATCCACCTCCGTGCAGGCCTGCCTGTATTTCAAGTTTCGAGCTTTTGAGTGCTGGCAGGACGCCGAACAACAGCACGGTTAGCAAGGAAATGACGCAAGTGAAAAGAAAGACCTTGCTGTCGACTTGGACTTTTCCGGCTAGCCAGGCCGTCTCAGCGTTGAAACTAAGTTTAGCCCGCAGCAGATGAACACCCCAGAGCGATAGCAGCAGACCGAAACCGCCTCCAAGGAGTGCAAGGAGCAAGCTCTCTCCCAGCAACTGTTGAACCAACCTTGAGCGCCGAGCTCCCAGAGCCGCGCGAACGGCGAATTCAATCTCACGACCAGCATAGCGGGCAAGGAAAATGCCTGCGACGTTGGCGCATGCGATTAGGAGAACAAACACTACGACTCCCATCAAAAGCAGGACCGCAGTTCGAGTGCCCTCTTCGACCAAAGCGGCTTGGAGCGTCATCACATTTGCAATCCAACCCCTCTCAGCGGGACTGTCGTGCGCCAGGCGTTCGAGAATCGCGTTCGTCCGGACCTGGACCTGACGAAGAATCGTGCCTGTCTTGAGCCTTGCAAAAACGTTGAGCCTTCGGTCTTCGCGCTGCGCAGAATTAAGGGATTGCGCATCAAAGGAATCAGGAATCCAGACCGCACACGGGATAAATACGTACTCGAACCGCTCCGGCATAATCCCTATGACTGTGTAGATTTGTCCGCCTAGCGTAACCGTCTTGCCGACGATTGCAGGATCGGCGTTGAACTTTCGCTGCCACAAATCGCTGCTGATTATCGCGTTGAATTGTTGTTTCGCTGAATCTTCACCCGGCGCAAACGTTCGCCCCAGGCGGGCAGGGACACCCAGAAGTGCAAAATAGTTGGAGGTCACCCGGGCGACTGTGACGCTTTCCGGGTCGCCTCGCCCAATCAACGGCAGATTCTCAATCAAGACTGCTGCCATGCCCTCGAATGAATGCACCTGCCCGCGCAGAGCCGAGAATTCTGTTGGCGTAACTGGGTTCCGATCCCAGCTTTCCGCAGGATTCACCATCGTCAACATAACCACGTTAGGCGGATCTTTAGCTGGAGGCTCGCGGAGAAGGAAGCCACTTGCCACGGTGAAAATTGCCGAGTTCAGTCCGATTCCCAATCCCAGCGTGAGAATTACTGTGGAAGCAAATCCTGGATTCTTGCGCAGCATGCGCAAGCCATAGCGGAGGTCCTGGATGAGGCTTTCGATGAAGTTAACGCCGCGGGCGTCGCGGCACTCTTCTTTGGCGCGTTCAATGCCGCCGAATTCGATGCGGGCGCGACGGTAAGCTTCTTGCAGCGGGACACCGCTGCGCACCAGATCTTCAGCGAACGCTTCGATGTGGAAATGCAGTTCCGCGTCCATCTCGTTTTCCAAGCGAGTGCGCCGGAGAATTGCGCGCAACCAGGAGCGCAACCAATTCCACAGCCTCATACTTCCTCCGGCGTAACATCCAACACGCCCGCGAAACCCACTGCGCTCATTCGTACCTCAGAGCGACCATCGGATCGACGCGCATCGCCCTCCGCGCGGGCAGGTAGCACGCCGCGAGCGAAACCAGGCTGAGCAGCAGGCCCACCGCCACAAATGTAATCGGGTCCGTTGGGCGAACCCCATAGAGCAGGCTCTGGAGGTAGCGCGTCAATCCCAAAGCTCCGGCGGTACCGACTACCGCGCCTACGATAACGAGCACGACCCCATGCCCTACGACGAGGCGGAATACATCGCGCTGCTGCGCGCCCATCGCCGCGCGAATGCCGATCTCGCGCGTGCGGCGACTCACTTCGTAAGAAAGCAGGCCATACAAACCGAGGCATGCCAGCGCCAGCGCGAGCAGACCGAAGAAACTCGAGAGGTGCGCCACCAGCCGTTCCCTGAACAGCGAACGATCAATCTGCTCGGTTTGGCTCTTGAAATCGGGTGAAGGAAGGTGGCTGTCGAGCTCTCGAACGATGCTCCTCGCGGCGGGGATCAGCGCTTCCGGAATCGCTGCGGTGCGAAGCTCAAAATTTACCCTGCCGCCTTTGAGAGGAACGTATGCTGTCGGCTCGATTCCTTTTTTCAGGTCGTCGTATTTCGTGTCGCCGACGACGCCAATGATTTCCTCGCCAGGATCCTCCTTCGATCCGGCCAGATGCAAGCCAAGCGGGCCTCTGTTCTCTAAGTAACGGCGGACAAACGCTTGGTTGACGATGGTTATTTTGTGTTTGGACCCGAAATCGGCTTGAGTGAAAGTGCGTCCCGCAATCAACGGGATGCGCATGGTATCGAAGAACCGTGGCCCCACCGAAAGAATATTCCTCGTGACTCTTTCTTTTCGGCCCTCAAGATTGGTGTCGCCGTTCCAGAGACTGCCGCTCAGGAGAACGTCCGACGAATAGCTCACATTGGTCACGCCAGGGAGCGAACTGAACCGACTCTGGAGTTCGCGGTACAAATTCTGTGCCTGCTGCTCGCTGTATTCGTTGTTCTTGAGATCGATGCCAACGAGCAGGAGGTCGCGCGTGTCAAACCCTGGATCGATACTCTTCAAGTTCACGAGCGTTCGCACCAGCAAGCCGGCTCCGGCCAGCACCAGAATGGAGAGTGTCACTTGGGCAACAACAAGCACGCCGCCAATGCTGAAGCGCCGGCCATGATGCGAAATGTTCGGAAGAGTCGGAGCGTTCTCCTTCAGCGTGGGCGTCAAGTCCAGGCGCGTGCCGCGAAATGCCGGCGCTAAGCCCGGGAGGATCCCCGCGAGGACTGATACCAGGACCGTAAAGATCAATATCCGCGCATCCGGCTTGACCGCGAAATCATGAATCGAGCCGAGCCAATCGCTGGATCGGAGCGCCGCAAGCGACCAATAGGCAACGAAAATCCCGATCACGCCACCCGCCACGGAGAGTAGAACACTCTCCGTCAAAAGCTGACGCATGATTCGAGCACGGCCTGCCCCCAAAGCGAGCCTCACGGCGATCTCCTTCTGCCGCGACGCCGTGCGTGCCAGCATCAATCCGCCGACGTTCGAGCAAGCGATTAACAGAACTATGCCGACGGCAATCATCAGGATGTAGAAAGGCTTCTGATACAACCAGCGGTTCCCGACGATGCCTTTCTGAACTGGCAAAAGAGAGATGCGGGGATCGTCTTCCTCCTTGGACAGGGGCTGCGCTCCATGAAGCATTTCGTTCCTGAAAAAGAGGCTTACGGCCGTCTGAGCCTGCGCGAGAGAAACTCCGGGCTTGAGCCGGCCGACAATCGTAAGCCACCAACTGGCATTGTCATTGAGGCCTTCGGACCAGTGAAGATTCAGGCGCGAATAAAGTGTCAGTGGCAACCACATATCCCAGGTGTGTCCAGGACTGAGTTCGGCAAAGTTTGGTTCCGCCACTCCGATGATTGTTACGGGGATGCGATCCAAGTAGAGGGTCTTACCCACAATCGAGGGATCGGCGCCAAACTCGCCCTGCCAATAGCCATAATTGAGGACAGTGACGGGTGCGGCGCTTGGAACATCGTCGGACGGCTGGAGCATCCGCCCCAGTGCGGCGCGGACACCCAGAGTCTCGAAGAATTGACCGGATACGAGCGGGCTGTTGACTCTCGTTCGATTGCCGCCTCTATCGAGGTGGAGCCCTGGGCTGCCTGCGAAAGCGGTCACACTGGAAAAGATCCCCGCCTGTGAAGAAAGCTGTTCGAAAAACGGATAAGGGAACGAACAGCCCATTCGTTCCGTTCCGTCCCCATTGATGTGGCAGAACCCAAAGTCACCATATCCGTGTGCATGGGGTTGTTTATGTGCTCCCCATCTCAAGACGACGACATGGTCAGAGTCACGAACTGGCAACGGGCGGAGCAAAATGACATCAATGAGGCTGAAAATGGCCGTGTTGGCGCCGATGCCGAGGGTGAGCGCGAGTACGGCGACGGCGGTGAAGCCTGGAGATTTGCGCACCATGCGTAGCCCGTAGCGTAAATCTTGGAGGAGGCTGTCAAGGAGGTGTACCCCGCGAGCGTCGCGGCACTCCTCTTTCGCCTGCTCGATTCCACCAAACTCCATGCGTGCTCGCCGCATTGCTTCTGAGCGAAGCGCGCCGCTGCGGATCAAATCGCCGGCATAAGCCTCAATGTGGAAACGCAGCTCCGCATCCATCTCGCTCTCCATCCGAGAGCGCCGCAGAATGGCCTGCACCCAGGATCGAAGTCGGTTCCAGAGAGTCATACTTCCTCGGGTGTGGTTCCCAAGATTCCCGCTATGACATCCGCCATGCGGTTCCACTTTTCGGCTTCGCTTTGCAGCCTGTGCTTTCCGGCCGCGGTGAGGCGGTAGTATTTCGCTTTACGGTTGTTTGCCGACTCGCCCCATTCGCTGGTGATCCAACCCTGGTGCTCAAGGCGATACAGGGCCGGATACAGAGAGCCTTGCTGAATCTCTAGACGATCTTTTGAAATCTGTTGAATGCGCAGCAGAATGCCGTAACCGTGCAATGGCCCGAGGGAAACGGCCTTCAAGATCAACATGTCCAGCGTGCCTTGCAGAACGTCCAGTTGTTTGTCCACAGAAACAATCTCTCCTAGATGATCTAGGAATATAAATCTGCTCTCCTAGACTGTCAAGGGGGAAGAAGTGGAAGAAGATCGCCAAGCGCGGCCCTGAATACTTCAGGCACCTACAAGCTGGACGAAAGAAACGCCGGGGCGGTCGCCCCTGTCCAAGAAGTCTTCTAAGAAGCTCATTCTGTTGAGAATAGACAATTGAATGGCGAAAACTGCCGGATCGACAGCCGCGCCTTCCCAAGATTCTCTTTGACGTTTTCCTTTTTCAAGGCCTCTGAAGTATAGAGGGCATCGAAGGCTCCAAAAAAAAAGGGCCTTCCCGAGGAATTAGTCGCTGAGGTTTCTCCTAAAACTGGGCCTCTTAGATAGTGGGGGGCTACTCCGTTGCTTTCTTTGAACTGAGGGGAAACCGCCCCTCAGTCTGGCGAGCCGGTTTGCCCTTCGCTTTCTCTCTTATGGTTACAGTCCAAGGAGCCATGCCATGTCTCGAGGTTTTGACGGACCTGAAATCGACGACTTCCACGGCCCAGAGCGCGACGTGAACCGAAGTCCCGAATCAAACAGTCGCGCCGGCTGGGACACCGTCAGGAGGCTGGAGAGAATTCGCGGTGAGGAGGAACGGGCCGATCAGCGTGACCAGGAAGCCCGCGGAAGCGCTGGCGGCAACCGCCCGCCTCTACCTCGCGAGGAGCGGGTCCGGCTGGTCCTCGCTCGAACCAGCCGCACGAACTATGTGGACCGCAACCGGCCCTACCAACTGCGCGATTCCGAGCTGCACGCTTTGACCGAGGTCGGCAAGTTTCGCGTCGTGGCCGTCCATGATCTAGCCCAATTCGCCTACAACGGCGACTCCTCTCGCATGCAAAACGATCTCGCGAACCTAAGCCGCCAGGGGCTTGTGAAACAGACTTCCATCATGGATTCCGACCTTTCCCCGGTTCGCGCCGTGACGCTCACCAAGGAAGGCCATCGGGCACTCTCCTACAGCAGATCCCTTCGTCCTGACCAGGCGACCTACCACGGTCTCAAGAAACCCAAAGAAGCGTTCCACGATGCCGAACTCTACTGCCTTTATCACAAGGTCAGCGATGAAATCGAAGGCCGTGGCGGGAAAGTCGTCCGCGTCAAGTTGGACTACGAGATCAAACGCGATCTCTACGCCGATCTGGCCCGAACCTGGCAAGACAAGAGCAAATGCCCGGAAACGGTGAAAGAGGCCGTCGCCCGGCGGCATGGACTCAAAGTCGTCAACAAGGAAATCCAGATCCCCGACATGCGGCTCGAATACGCGAACGACCCCGACATGGAGATTCGCACGAGGGACATGGAACTCGCGACCGAGCATTACCGTCCCCGTGGACTGGCGGCCAAAGCTCGCGCCGGCTTCCAGATCTACGCCCGGCGTAGCGAGGCCGACCGCCTGCGGCGCATTCGCGATGAACGCGAATTGAATACGGCCATCTTTAGCCTATGAACTTTCCTGAACCCAGTCTCGCCAACCTTAGCAGCCTCGGCTACACCGAAGACGAGGCTCGCTTTCTCTACGCCGTTGCCACACATTCTGGGTACTTCTCCATGCGCCAGTTTCTGCAATTCACGGGAACCAAAAGCGGGGACAAGAGCATGACCTTCTCCCAAAAGCTTCTTGCCAAGGGCCATGCCACAGCCCGCTCCTTTCTCCGCAACGGTCTCGTGTACCACCTATTCTCCCGCATCGTGTACCGGGCCATCGGCCGGGAAAACCTTCGCAACCGCCGTGCTCATTCCCTCGAACACATTCGGACCCGGCTCGTTGCCCTGGACTTCGTCCTGACGCATTTGCAGTACGAATACCTTGAAACCGAGGACCACAAACTGAACTACTTCTGCCAACAACTGGACATCCCGAAAGAACTCTTGCCCAGGAAGCGTTACTCCGGAGCCGTTCACAACAGAACGACCGAGCGCTATTTTGTGGACAAGTTCCCCATGTTCCTCTGTTCCGGCTCCTTCTCTCCCCCTGTGGTTACCTTCACGTTCGTCGATCCCGGACTTGGCATCCTGGACAGTTTCAAGACCCATCTGCTGGCTTATGGAAGTCTGTTCGAAGCACTTTCTGAGGTACGGCTCGTGTATGTTTCGCCTCGTCCGACGCAATTCGAACCTGCGCGGAAAACCTTTCTGGCCACCGCCGGACGCCCTCCGAAGAAAGACCTGGGCGACGAAATCCTCCGCTATTTCCGGCTCCAGAAGCTGTGGGACGAGCGGAAATACGGGAAGCTCACAACCGACGACAGGGAGTTCCTCCATCTCTCGGACAAGCGCTACGCACGTCATCGGTGCCAGAGACTCTATCCAAGTTGGCGAGACGGCATCGTATCGGACGACTACGTCCGCTCTGAAATTCAAGATCTGGCACCACAACGCAAAGTGATCTTCGAAAGCGAGCTGGTGGACGGACAGATTGGCTTATTTGAAGCGACCCCAAAGCGGAAACCAACGCCAAGCACAGCAGGCGAAGTGAAGAACAGCCGGGAGGGAACGTTCGGGGGATCGTTCGGGTCAGCTTTCGCCCCAGGAGTGGATAAACCTATGGAGAAATGAGCAGATGCGTGAGGCCAAGGCAAGAATGGGGACGCGGCCAAAACACTAGGATGGGCGGGAGCGACCCCATCGCGCCGCAAAATCGCGGCCCGATCCCTTCGGGCTTCGGGGGTCACTCCCGCCTCTTGCTGCTGGAATGCGCAGCTCGTGTTTTGGCCGCGCAGGAGAAGGGAATCAGGAACGTTGTAGGACAGCATGTAGTACAAAACCGTAAAGGAGCAACAAAGAGAAAGCATGGCAATCATAAAGGCACCACCCAAGCAACCAAAGTCAGTGACGATCCAGGCGCGCGTCGAGGAGTCGGTGAAAACACAGCTCGATCAATACGCAAAATTCATCGACTCCACTCCGTCCTACGTCATTACGGAGGCGCTGAAGGTTCTATTCAAACGCGATGACGAGTTCAAAGCCTGGCTAGGCCAACACGTCAACGGCCAGAATTCACAACAAAATTAAGGAGAGGCTCTGACGAAGACCGCGTAACAGACATGAAGAGCGTTGCAACCCAATTTGGTGTGCGCGAGAATACAGCGTCCTCAAGACAGCATGCCCCGCGCCTTTCAGGTAGCCCATCGTTTCACCAGTCCTACATAATTTCGCTAAGCAAGCCTAAAGACAAGCGATCATCACAACGGATGTCGCCATCCGGAGAAACTTCCGGCTTGTCCCTCCCCGAGGCTAGAAAACGAGCCACAGGTGAAGTAAGAAGAGACTCCGGCAATCCCGCAATCGCTGCATATGAACACGGAGGACAATCTGCTATTGATCCTACCTTGCGAACCCAATTCAGATCTGTCTCAAAGGCCCAAATCGACCTCAAGGGTATCGCCGAGGCTCCGGACAGGGGCATTTGTGTTACGTCGACACATGAACCGAATAAAGAACGGGGCGACCTACCATGAATCAACGCGTGCTCGTTGAGCCCAATGAAAGCGTCGCTCGTCACCCAGAAGAATATCCACTGACAGTAAGAGAAGCCGCAAAGTATCTTGGCGTTAGTCCTCAATCTGTGTATCTTTGGGTTGAGCGAAAGCAGATTCCCCATCTCCGCGTGATGGGTCGAAACATCCGATTTCTAAAGTCGGAACTCGAAACATTCCGCGCGTCTTTCAAACAGGAGATGGAGAATGGCTAGACCAATCGAGAAAGATGGAGTCGTGTTTCGGCGAAAGGGCACCAAATTCTTGTGGATGCGGTTTCGGGATAAAGACGGCATCTACAAGAGAGAGTCCACTTTCACCGAAGATAGACAAGAAGCTCATAGGAAACTCAGACTAAGGCTCGATGCCCGCGACCAAAACGTTTTGGAGATTGTCCGTCGGGGAGAAAGCCTTTCCTTCGGGCAATGGGTGGACACTTTCATGGAGAACTATTCCAAGCCGCCCTACCGCACACAAAAAACTCACGTCGCGAACCTTCGCGCGGTTATGCATCTGAAGGTCGCGTTCGCGACCCGCAAACTCCTCGACATCAGCCCCGACGATGTCGAATCGTATCTTAGAGAACGGATGCGCCGACGGGCGCTCATCAAAACCGCTCTCGGGTACCGAGAAGGACGCCCCCTGAAACCTGCGACCGTTCATCAGGAGCTGAGGGTGCTTCGGCGGATTTTGAATGTTGCAGTCCGCAAGCGATTGATTCCGTCGAATCCCTGTTCCGGCGTGGAGTTCCCCGTCGCGATTCGGGGCCTTTTCCGGCCACACTACGTCACATGGTCGGAACAGCAGCGCATCGAACGCCACGCTCCCGCGCACTTGCGAAACGTCGTCCGCATCATCACCGAAACCGGGCTCCGTGTTTACAAGGAGCTAATGCCGGTGACAAAGGAGCAAGTGGACCTAGCAAACTCTGTCCTTTGGATACCTGACTCAAAAACGCCTACCGGTGTTGCCGAGCTTCCACTCACCGCGATGGCTGTTCAGGCGTTCCGGGACCAGATGGCACTTGCGGGAAGCAGTGACTATCTTTTTCCTAGCGAGGAAAGCGCGACGGGCTATCAACGCACCCTGCGAACGGGTTGGCGATTGACGTTGAGAAGAGCGAAGGTTCCTTACTTTCGGCTCTACGATCTTCGTTCCACATATGCCACCCGACTGAGTGCCGGGGGCGTCGCGGACGAGTGGGTCACGCAATTGCTTCGTCAGAGCGACTCGAAGGTCTTCAAAAAGTATTCGCAGATGAAGTTGCGAATGCAAAGAGAAGCACTCGAGAAAATGAACCGACAAGCCAATGAAATGACTGGGGAGGTCACATCCGCTGTGCAGGACTCCAAGAGTTCGTGCACAGTTCCTGCACAGCTTTGACACTTTCTGTTACAAAATGACTGTAAAACGAGATATCAGGATGGTCGTAGAAACCGGAAATCGTTTAGAATCAACATAGCGCCCGTAGCTCAGTTGGATAGAGCGTCTGCCTTCTAAGTTGACGCAAATCAAATCCAAGTCGTTGCTTCTGTTGCGCTTACGAGTTCCGGGCCATCCTTGAGCTGCTCCAAGTTTGCTCCCAAAAATCCCGATACAGCTAGGACATTCGGTTAACAGCCGAAGTGGTTGAGATCCTAAATGCTTTATCGTGTGTCGCTTACCGGGAAACACGACCGATTTTCAGTCCCTCAGTTGGGCTACTTGGGCTACCATCTGGCTCGGCACCGAAGCGTCTCACCGGGCTGCGTCAATCCGCCTGTGTATGAGAGACGCAATAGAAAGCAGGTCTTCGGCGTCCTCCTTGCTCATGCGCCATAGAACACGAGCTTCGTGTGCAGTCGGATTTCTGAACATCCCGAAGACTCCCTTCACGAGATTAGCGAATCCGCTCTGTTCGCTTCGCTGACTGTCGGTGAGCAAATCGTTGATCGCTATCCGGGGAGCTGACCCGCAAAGTGTGGCGTCAACCAATTTCGCGCCGTCCTCGCTCAAACCAGACTTCACGCGAAGCTTGTCAGCAATGCTTTTTGTTGCTTCAAGCACCGCGTGAAAATAGTTGTCGGCAACCAGTTCTGCGCGGCAAAAACGCAATACGTCGGGATGGACTCCACGCGTTGTTAAGTCGGCTCTCAGTTCGTCTGCGCGGCGCTGCGCTTCTGAGAGTGTCTGCGCACGATCCACGGCGTAGATTTGACCTGCGGCATTGACGGCTAAACCAGAAAAGGCAAGGGCGCGATTGACATTAGCTCGCATCGGCTCGAAACGCTCGGGGCATTTGGCATACCTCTCCGGTTTCATAGCTTGGCGGATGAATTCCAGAATTGCGCGGCGGTTCTGGCTATAGTTCTGACGCTCGACGAAAGCGTTGTGCAGACGCTTCCACTTGGTCATGTCTGGGTTCGGGTCGGCCATCTTCAGGGTGGCCAGTATGTGGTCGATCTCTGAGCCGGTTAAACCCTCTGAAGTGTCGCCCAAAGCAGCTGCGATAGCCTCAAGTTCGCTTTGTGAAAACTGCTTCTCCACAATGTTCACGATAGCACTGCACTCTAAGCTGCTCGGTGAGGAAAGAGGCCAAGCATAAAGCAGAGAGTCTCCCGGCAGGGACTCGAACTTGGCAACCTTCGGTTAACAGAACTGGGCGCGCTCCTCGGGGGTCACTTCAAAACCGGCCAATGAGGGTCACTTCAAAACCGGCCAACGGAAGGTGGCCCGGAACTTTAGATGTTGTACCCGGTCATCGGCTCTTCAAGCAAGTTTAATCTGATCTTTGTCCCAAAGATTTTCATCTCCATTCACCCAACCGCCGTCGGTTCGGTCGACGGGGAGCGCAAGCTCCCCATGAAAGGACTAGAGCCGAAGCGAGGGCGGCAGTCAAGGACGCGGAGCGAGGTACGAGCGGAGCGCCGCGAAGCGGGCTCGATCCTTGACGGCCCGCCCGAGTGGAGGCTAACGGCCCGTTGGCCTGATTTTCTGGTCGAGGGCATGGGAAAGAATCGTATTCTGAAGCCCAGTGGTCGCATTTTCTCGAGGTCCACCATGGTTGTGGTCATTGCTTTTCCGGCGCGGAGGGTTCCGCCTGCAACCTGGTCCTCCAGCTCCGCGGTCCACTTTTGAGAATATGACCATGGTGCAAGAGGCGGTCCAGCATGGCGGTGACCGCTGCCGTGTCGCCGAGTAGCTTTCCCCAGTCGTCGATTGGCCGGTTGGAAGTCACCAGCGTGCTGGCGCGTTCATATCGGCGCATGACGATCTCGAGCAGCTCTTCTGCCGCTGTGGGTCCTAACTTGCGCATCCCCAGATCGTCGATGATCAACAGGGGTACAGTGGCCAGCAGTTCCATGTGCTCTTTGCGTTTTCCGTCGAGGGCCGCATCCGCGATTTCCTCGAGCAAGATATGGGCCTCACGGTAGATCACCCGATAACCTTGGCCGATGACCGCCTTTCCGATGGCTTGGGCCAAGTGACTTTTCCCCGTGCCGGGTGGACCTAGAAAAAGGGCGTCCTAACGGCGAGCGACGAACGTGGCTGTCGCCAGATCGAAGACCAAGCTGCGATTCATCTTCTTGTTGAAGTCGAAATCGAAGTTATCGAAGGTCACCTGCGGATCGCGAAATTGTGCTTGCTTCCGGCGCCGCTCGAGTAGTCGGTCGCCGCGGCGAGTCAGCTCATCGGATACCAGACAGGAAAGGAAGTCCAGGGGTACCATCGGTTCCGCTTGAGCTTGCTGCAGGCGCGTCTCCAGCACGGCAGCCATGCCACCGAGTCGCAGTTGACGCAAAGCACGGTTTAACTCGATCAGATTCATTCTGGTTGCTCCTTGATTTTGAGATTGATGAAATCGCGATACTGGGTGAGACCACGAATCAGAGGATCGATCTGGCGTAAAAACATTTGCGGGTGCGGACGGCGCTCCAGATATCGGCGCACGAAGCGGTATTCATGCACCCCGATGTCGAGAGCAGTGGCACAGGCGTCTTCGACCGCGGCGGCCCCGTATTTCTTCGTCAGGGAAAGCACTCCCAGGATGCGGCGGATGCCTGTCTCTGCTTGCCGTTGATAGATTAGCTGGCAGAACTTGCCGATCTGGGCTCCCGCATGTTCGGCGCGACGCAACAGTTGCGCGGTGCTGAGCGGCATTTTCTTCGGGTGATCTTCTTCCTGGATGCGATATCCGCCCGGTTTCTGGCGCAAGTGCTCGCGAAGAAGTTTGCCGGTGTTTGGATTCAGGATGCGCACGTGCAGCTCATCCCACTGCACGTTCACTGAACGGCCAATCCATCCTGGCGGCAGACTGTAATAGGCGGCTGCCACTTCCACACAACCATCCAGATGTACGACGCGTTCTCCGTATTGGTAATAGCGAAAAGGTTCCAGAGGCAGAGGTAGCAGGTGTGGTTTCTCTTCCGCGAACATGGCGGCAACCTGGCGTTTGGTTGTGCCATGGATGCGCGTATCGGCCCACCGTTCTTCCCAGCGATCCAGATACGCCTGCGCTTCCTCCAGGCTCTCGAAGCGCATGCCTTTGAGCGGGGTTCTCTTGGTGTGGCCGACGCCCGACTCCACCTTCCCTTTATCGTGTATCAGCAACTACAGGTTGTGGCGGTAACTTCTCCGGTCGATTTCGCATCAGCCATCCGTTTCATCCTTTGCTGGGGAACGAATATGAGCTGGTCGGCCGACATCTCAGTTGGGGAGAGGACCGCGTCCTTTTCTACGGCCCAGAAGGGCGCCTGAAGTCTTTTCTCGTCAACATCAC
>QHYK01000152.1 GCA_003224085.1 Acidobacteriota bacterium
CCCATAGCGGCCAGCAAAACGATCTGAGCACGCTCGACGGCCCTTGCCGACAAACTCCTGGCTCGCGCCAGCGCCTGAAGTTGACTGCGGTCTTCCTCGCTTAGCTGAACGGGGGGTGCAATTCGCATAAGCCGCCTCCATATTGTATTGGACGCGGCCCGATAATAAACGTCTCTATTTATGACGCACTACACTAGGCCGCTCCGCCGCTGCACCGCACCAGCCCCATTTTTTCGAGTTTTTCGAGGTGCGCGGCGATGTCTTTTTCCAGTTCGCCGTCGGTCACCTCGAAATTGTTGCGGATCACTTGGACCAATTCGTCAAACGTGACCCCTTGTTGGCTTTGTTCGAGATGGTTCCACAATTTCGAGGCCACCGCATTGAGGCTGTAACACATCCCCTTTTCGACGTCCAGAAGCACTCCCCCATCCTGCGTATAGGTGGAGCGTACCGAAGCAGAGGCGTTCCAGACAGCGTTCGATTGAGCTTTCATAAGTGTTCCCTCACACTTTTCTGGTGGTTTCACCTTTTGGCTGCGTGAAGTGACTGCTGTATTCCCGGGCAGGGAGAGAGCAGCTTGAGGTTAGCAATGAGAGGTTTAGCTTGGGGTGGAAGGAGGCCCTGAGTTCCCTTTGAAGATTCCCCGATCGTCGGCGCCTTTCGCCAGGCTGGGAGGGGCTTGCGTAGGCTCAAAGACTTTTTTGTCAGCGCCCTGGCAGACACGACTCTCGCGACACCGGTTTGCTGCGCTTTCGGCTGGCGCGCCCGCGCTTAGCAATTCGGGAGCGAGACACCGCGTCTCAAACCAGGAGAGACGATTGAAATTCGAATGCGTATTCTTTGGTCTGCTCATGTGGTTATCCATACGACCAATACTCATCGGGCGGGCGAACATTCCTGGGAGCTGGGTTTCCTGGAAACCTGAGGGCTTACGGGTCTTAAACAGCAAAGATTCTTGGCTTACTCGTCCTATCCAACACCAAAACCATCCTAGATTTTAGGGACAGGAATCCGTGCTGTCCAGCGGATTTTTCTTTACACTTGTGAACACCGGATTTCTCCGGTCCTTTTGATTTCGCGCGCGGCGACGCCAGCCGCTGCGCTCAATCAGGCAATCCGCCTGTGCCCTCCATCGACTCGTGCTAACATTATTTTTCACCGACTCAAACTCCGGGAAACCCTTTAGCGTAATGAATTTCTCGCGTCGCAGATTCATCGAGCTTGGCTTGGGAAGTGCGCTCTCCCTGCGCGCCAGCCGATTACTGGCCCAGGGGGTTTCAACGCACACCGCCAAGCCCTTGCCTAGGCCCGCGGCTTCCGGCCGTCCCTTCAACGCACACTTTGTCGACGTAGCCGTGGCCGCGGGCCTCCGCCGGTCGATCGTCTATGGGGACGTGGAACTCAAAAAGTACATCGTGGAGTCCACCGGATGCGGCTGTGCGTTCATGGATTACGACAACGATGGCTGGATGGACCTGTTTGTCCTGAGCGGCACGCGTCTCGGAGGCGTTCCCGAGGGCACGACGAATCGGCTTTACAAAAACAACCGGGACGGGACATTCACGGACGTCACCGAAAAAGCTGGCTTGCATTCCGTCGGATGGGCCTGTGGAGTCTGCATCGGCGACTACAATAATGACGGGTTCGACGACATCTTTTGCACCGGTTTCGGGCAGAACACTCTTTATCGCAATAACGGCGACGGAACTTTTACCGATGTGACCAAGGCCGCCGGGCTTTTGAACGATGAGCCAAGGTTCGGCGCCGGCTGCAGTTTCGTGGACTACAACCGCGACGGCCATTTGGATCTCTTCGTCTCCAACTATGTTCGCTTCACTTTTGAAAATGCCGCGGCTCCCGGCGAAAATCCCTACTGCAGATGGAAAGGGATTCCTGTTGAATGCGGACCGCGCGGGTTAGCCACGGGCAAGCATTCCCTCTATCGAAACAACGGAGACGGTACGTTCAGTGACGTGACGCAACAGGCCGGCATTTCGAAAGCCACGCCCGCCTACGGCATGACTGTAGTTGCGGCGGATTTTGATGAAGACGGGTGGCAGGACATCTACGTCGCCTGTGATTCCACTCCCAGTCTATTGTTCATGAACAATCATGACGGGACTTTTCGCGAAGAAGGAGTGCTGCGCGGCGTGGCGCTTAGCGAAGACGGCATGGAGCAAGCAGGCATGGGCGTCGGCGTTGGCGATTATGACTTGGATGGACATCTGGACATCTTCAAGACGCATTTTGCGGACGACGCCAACATCCTTTATCACAACGACGGAAAGGGGGAGTTCGAGGACGCTACGGGGTCATCGCGTCTGGGAGTGGAAACGCGCTACGTTTGTTGGGGAGCAGGAATTGTCGACCTTGACAACGATGGTCTTCCGGACCTCTTTATGGTCACTGGCCACGTGTATCCTCAGGTCGAACGAACGCTTCCCCAATACCCCAACAAAACCCCGCGCGCGGTCTTCAGAAACCTGGGCAAAGGCGTGTTCGAAGAGCTTATTCAGGAGGCTGGCCCAGGTGTGGCTGCGGCGCATTGCAGCCGAGGTTGCGCCTTCGGGGACTTTGATAACGACGGTGACGTCGACATACTGGTCATCAATCTCAACGAGCCGCCCTCGCTATTACGCAATGACCTCACCGGGAAGGCCAACTGGCTCAAAGTGAAATTGGAAGGCACCAAATCCAATCGAAGCGCCATTGGCGCCAGGGTCCTGGTGCATTATGGAGACAAGACTCAGGCGCAAGCCCTTATGAGCCAATCCAGCTTTTTCTCGTGCAATGATCCGCGCCTGCACTTCGGTCTGGGGAGCGCCACTTCGGCCGACATCCACGTCTATTGGCCAAGAGGGCTCCACGAAACTTTCAAGCAAATTCCGGCCAATCGGCTCATTACGATCAAGGAAGGTGTGGGGCCAATAGCCAACCGTGGATGGTCGGAAACGTAGAGAACGTCTAGGGAGCACCCTGAAAGCATCCTTCACAAGCTGGCCTTCTAACCTCTTCTGACCTCATTTTTCCCGAGAATATCGAAATTCTGCTTGACTTTCGCGCCGAATCGGACTAAAAGCGCTCCAACGCAGCGCATTTATATTTCTTCTTCGGTGCATGAAGAAACCGGTTGCTGCCGTGGGGTCCCCGGCAGGGTGGGGTTTATTCATTTTGTCGCAGCCCGTAATGGAGGAATGTGAAATGCCTAATCTGAGAAAGCTCGGGTTTGTTTCTCTGCTAGCGGTGGTGCTTCTGGCGTTCATAGCCGCGCCTGGATGGGGGCAGAACGTGTATGGCACCATCGCGGGAACTGTCACCGACAGCAGCGGCGCTGCCATTGCCGATGCTAGCGTCACCCTAACAAATTTAGATACCAATGAAAAACACAACATACAAACGGACGCTTCCGGCAACTATACCTTCGTGAACATTTTGCCCGGCCGCTACAAGGTGGAGTCGGAAAAAAGTGGCTTTAAGAAGGTAGTTCGCCAGCCCATTCTGGTGCAGATCGAGAGCGGACTGAGAGTTGACCTCACCATGGAAGTCGGAGCGGTAAACGAAATCGTCGAGGTGAAGTCCGAGGCCCCCTTGCTCCAGCCGGAAACAAACTCGCTCGGACAAGTCGTGGAACAACGAGACGTCACCGAACTGCCGTTGAACGGTCGCAACCCGCTCGCACTTGTTGCTCTGGTGCCCGGCGTGGTGCCCCAGGGACAGCCATCGGCGGGTAACTCGTCAACCAGCAATCCGGTCGGCGCGAATCCCTTCGCTCTGGGAGATTTTCAGGTTGGCGGCGGCATGGCTGGCCAAAGCCAGATCCTGATCGACGGCGCGCCAACCAATGGAGCCTACCTGAACGTTGTCACCGTGATACCCACGCAGGACGCCATTGAGGAGTTTAAAGTCCAAACCAACAATCTCGGCCCGGAGTACGGCCGATTTGCCGGGGGCGTCATCAACCTCTCGACAAAATCAGGCACGAATACCTTCCATGGCTCCGCTTACGAGTTCCTGCGGAACAAGGTGCTGAATGCCAATGAGTTCTTCGCCAACCAAAACGGAGTTGCCCGCCCGCCGTTTACCCAAAACCAGTTTGGCGCCAATGTGGGGGGGCCCGTTTTCAAAGACAAGCTGTTCTTCTTCTCCAGTTACGAGGGCTTTCGGCAGCGCAAGGGCAGCATTCTGACTACGTGGGTTCCTACGCAGGCGGAGCGCGGGGGAGACTTTTCCCAAATAGGTTCTAGCAACACGACCTCTGTGCTCTCCATCTACGACCCAACTACTAGCGGTGTGGGCGCAAACGCAAGCACACCGTGCGATGCGACCCACGCAACCTGCAGGACACAATTCACCTTCAATGGGCAGCTGAACGTGATCGATCCCGCCCGGCTCGATCCTACTGCCTTGGCGCTGTTGTCCTACATGCCGATGCCGACGCCCGGCCTAAACAGTCCCAACGGCAACTTTGCTGAGAGCTTCAGCACCGGCGGCGATGTCGATCAATATAACGAGCGCATCGACTATAACCTGAGTTCCAAGCAGAGAATTTTTGGACGGTACACGCATTCCCATATCTTGTCGCTTCCAGACGCTCCATTTAAGGATATCTGCAGCGACCGGTGCACCGAAGATACCGTTGCTCACCAAGTTTCCTTGGGTGACACCATCGCGTTTTCACCGAAGACAATCTTGGACTTGCATATTGGCTTTACTCGTTACGTTTACCTGCGCACGCCTCTCAGCCAGGGCATCGACTTGTCCAAATTTGGTCCGCATTGGAAGGCTCTAACGTCTCAAATGACATACACGCACATCCCGACGGTGTGCGTCGCGGAGAAATCCGGGGATAACCACTGGGGAAACAACAGTTGGTGCTCGCAAGGAACGGGCAGCGGCATCGGCGCCTGGGACGACACGTTCAGCTTCACCCCCATGCTCTCAAAGATTATGGGCAAGAATAACTTTAAATTCGGCGGAGAATTCCGGCTCCTTCGCAACAACTATTACCAGAGCAACGACCCTGCGGGCTTGTTCCAATTTAACGCGAAGATGACCTCGGCGAACCCCAACAACGGCACCAACCCCGGGGATAACGGTACATCGGGGAACGGCCTTGCGTCCTTCCTGCTCGGCTATGGCGATAACGGCAGCGTGACTGAGCCGGCGAGGACAGCCGACCAGATCAAATACGGCGCACTCTACGCTGGCGACACCTATCAGCTCACCAGGAAGATAACCTTGAATCTTGGAATCCGTGTCGATTTACAGGGTGATTGGACCGAACGGTTCAATCGCATCGTTGTGTTTAATCCGAATGAAACCAGCCCGCTAATAGCGGCAAGTCCCGCAGTCGCGGCAGCTTTCCCGAATCTCAAAGGTGCATTTGATCTCGTTAAGTCCTCACAGCACCCTAGTCGCATGGCCTACGATTCTTGGAACAACGTCAGCCCGCGCATCGGCGTTTCCTATCAGTTCGATAAGAATACGGTCATCCGAACCGGTTATGGGATCTTCTATCTCCCGGTGGACATCCGCTGGGACGATGCGCCCCATAACCTCTTCATTAACTCGGCCAATACCACCTGGAACACAGCGCAGTCCGATGGCGTTACTCCCCGTGATCCACTTTTCAATCCCTTCCCTAACGGAATCACTCCGCCGTTTGGGAGAGACCAGGCTTTGCTTGTGGTGCAAGGCAATGGCCTGGAAGCGCCCGTAGCGGGTAATAAGGCGCCTTACGTGCAGCAATGGAACTTCGACATCCAGCGCCAGCTCCCCGGCAATACGCTGTTTGACATCGCCTATGCTGGCTCCAAGGGCACACGCTTGCCCATGCATAACCAGGACCTCGACCAATTGCCGCCGCAGTTTCTCCCCAAGAGTGCTGCGGACGTAACCGCCCTCAACAAAGTGATTAACAACCCCTTCGCCGGGAATTGCACAGGCTGTACTGGTCCCGTGCAAACAGGTGGTGTAGGAACCACTGCGACAGTAAAGACAGCTCAGTTGCTCCTGCCATTTCCGCAATTTGACGATGTATCAATAGCGGAGCCCAACGACCGCAATTCGATCTATCACTCGATGCAGTTGAAGGTGCAGAAGCGCTTCTCGGCAGGAGCGCAAGTGCTTGCTACTTACACCGTCTCCAAACTCATTGACAACACCAACTCCGAAATCAATTGGTTGGAAGCTTCTCCGGTGAGTTGGAACGATGCCAATGCTTACAACCTTCGCAACGAGCGCAGCCTGGACGCCTTCGACGTGCCCCAGCGCTTGGTGCTCGGTTCCGTTCTGGACTTGCCCTTTGGCAAAGGCAGGCACTTTGCCAGTAACCTGAGCGGAGTTGCCAATAAGCTCGTCAGCGGATGGGGGATTGATACCATCATCACCTTCCAGCGCGGCTTCCCGATTATCATCGGTGGGTGCCCGGGCCTCCTCAGCAACTCCGGCATAGTAAACGCGGGGTGTGCCCGCCCAACGAGAACTGGTGTGTCGCACATGACTTCCGGTTCTCTGGATCAACGGCTCGCTAAATGGTTTGACACGTCTGTGTATTCGAACGGTACGGACTTCAGCTACGGCACCGATTCGCGTACCGAGCCGAACATCCGGAACGACGGCGTGAAGAACTTTGACTTTGCCTTCTTCAAGAACACCAAGTTTGGTCCTGATGAAAGGCTCGGCGCTGAGTTCCGGGCAGAGTTCTTCAACGGCTTCAACACTCCGCAGTTTAACCCGCCCGATACCAACTGTTGTGGAGGCACAAGCTTTGGGCGAGTGAGCAGCACGTACAACCTTCCACGCCTGATCCAGTTCGCCTTGAGGTTTACGTTCTAACCTCCCCACTTCAGCGCCGGGCGGGCTTTCCCCGTCCGGCGCTAATCTTTTCTCCGTCATCTTCTCGTTTCCTCGCCCGGGTGTGCTCGCTTAAAATCCTCTTTCGCATGGGTCGCAGAAAGAACATCGCAACTGGACTGTTCCGACGTGCCGATGGCTCACCCATCCAGAAACGCCCTGCCGGTCAGCGCCAGGATACGGCTTCAGCAGTGCCGTCATCACGTCTCCCTGTCATTCCGAGCCGAGCAGGCCGACTTCTTTTCCCGTGTTCGCTCCCGCGAACACGTCGGCCTCTGCAGTCGAGGTACTCTGCCCCATCGAGCGGTTTTTGCTCGATAAATCTCTCTTTTCTTTCTTCGGCGACTCTTCTCCTCGCGCTCTGCGTGATTGCTCCGCAATCCACAACCTACCAAACCTCCGAAGACCAAATCGAGCAATCCTTTCGCGCCGGCCAGCAAGCCATGAAGCAAGGGGACTTCACCCGTGCCGCCGAAGAATTCAAGAAGGTCCTGGCCCTCGATCCAAACTTAGTCGAAGCCGAAGTCAACCTCGGCCTCGCCTACCAGAGCATGTTCGAATATGACTCCGCGGTGCGCCACCTCGCAAAGGCACTGCACGAAAGGCCGAACTTGCTCGGCCCCAGCGTAATTGTCGGAATGGATTACCTCAAACTCGGCTCCCCGCAAAAAGCCATTCCCTTCCTTCAGCATGCGCTGAAGCTGGATCCTTCGAATCGCGACGCAAGTCAGGCCTTGGCTTTGTCTTACTTAGGCCAGGAGAACTTCCGTGCCGCGGCCGAAGAGCTCCGAAATATGGCGGCGCTCGACTCTGACAAATCCGAAGCCTGGTTCAAACTCGGGCACGAGTATCTGGATCTGTCTGCGCGTCTGGCATTTCGCGGAGCGCGTTTGTACCGCGGGTCGGCCTGGGGGCATCGTTTTCTCGGCGATCTCTTGTTGCAGCGAAGCCGTTGGGAAGACGCCGCCCAGGAATATCGGAAGGCGCTCAGCGCTGACCCGAAACAATCCGGCTTGCATGCGTCGCTCGGCCAATCCTCTCTGCACGCCGGGAAACTGGACGGTGCCGACAAAGAATTTCAACTGGAACTTCAAGTCGACTCGCAAAATGAGCTGGCATGGCTCGGCTTGGCGAATCTGCAGTTGGCCAAAGGTGAGCCTGCAGCAGCATTGGAGTCCCTAGAAAAAGTTTGGGAAATCTCCCCCGAATTCTTGGCCGTGCAACGCTTCCCGTCCGTCGACCTCTCTTCGGTCTCGGCAAAAGCTTCCGCTTCGCGCATCCAGGACGAACCAGAAAGCGCAGCCAAACATTTTTTGTTGGCGGCTCTTCACGCCGCCGCGAATGACAACGCTCCTTCCGAAAGCGAATGGAAATCTTTTCAAGCCAATTTCGCGGTATGGCAACAGGCGCAGAATGCTGAGCGTGCCCATTCTAGGGCTGCTGGGAGCAATTCGAGTGCTGCGGAGGTCCATTCGAATGGTACGGGGGCTCATTCGAATGACGGCCCCTGCAAAACCCATCGCTACTCCCGCTGCGTCAATTCTTTGCAAGCCCGAAAGCAGTTAACCGATTCGGACCGCCTGCTCTTGGGAAAAGCGGAATTTACTTTGCAACAATTCGAATCTGCCGCGGATGCCTTAGGGCAAGTGCAAGGCGTCAGCAGCGAAAACGCCGAGGCCAGCTACTGGCTCGCGAGCACCTACCAGGCGCTGGGAGCTGAAACGTACGCACGGCTGGAGGAATCTTTTCCCGATTCCTGGCGCACTCACCAGCTGCGTGCGGAAGGCTACGCCCTTCGCCAGGATCTCGACAACGCCATCAAAGAATTTCAGGCCACCCTGCAGTTGCAGCCCCGTGAAGCCGAACTTCACGAAGCGCTGGGGCAACTTTACCTCGACAATCACTCCGACGCTGAAGCCCAGAGTGAACTCGAGAAAGCTTTGTCACTGGATCCTTCGCGCACGCACGCGCTTTATCTTTTGGGACGCCTTTATGTGCAGAACAGAGAAAATGAAAAGGCGCTGCCATATCTGGAGCGCGCTTTGCGTCTGCAACCGGATTTGCCGGAAGCCAGCGAGTTGCTGGGAACCGCGTACGTGCGCCTGGGGCAGTTTGCGAGCGCCATCCCGAAACTCGAGAAGGCAGCTCCCCGGGATCACTACGGCAATGTCCACTATCAATTGTATTTGGCTTACCACAAGCTTGGCCGGGAAGAGCTTGCGAAGAAAGCGCTGGCGCGCTCGCAGGATCTCCGCCGCAGCTCGCTGGAACGAGATCAGGCCATCATCCTCGGATCACCGCAACCCATGTCGGAGCCGCAATGAGGGTTAGAATGCGCGACCTTATCCGGGGCGGGCTCTGAGGGGACAATGAGCTAAGCCTAGCACGGCACCTGGTACTGTCAAGGAACATCATTGAATGACTATCATTCGAATGAATTTCACTGCGCATATTGCTGATAGGAGAAGACTTGCGGGAAGCGCGAGCCCGGGCGTGCCGGATTCCCGGCTAACATTAGCGCGGGTTCTGGGGATTCTGTGGAGCGGGAGGAGGTTCTGCCGAGGCCTTAGGATTCTGCCTGGCTCTGAATTTAGCGAGGGATTGTTGAGAAGCTTCGGCCGCGGCATCCTTGAGTTTTTGGAACATGGCCAAGGCTTTCTGCGCATCGGCCGGACGATGCAAGCCGCGGTACAAGAGGCCCAGTTGATACCAAGCTTGCTGGACGATCTCCGGATCTGAGTCCGTGGCAACAGTTTTTTCCAAGAGCGCAGCCGCTGCAGCGTCGTTCCCTAACAGCTTTTCAACACGCGCAAGGTTGTAGTCGGCATGCAGTAGCCCGGGCTTCTCCTGCAAGGCAGCCACAATCAACTCTTTTGCCTTGGCGCCATCTCCCTTTTCCATGAGAAGTACACCGAGCTTGTAGCGGGCAAGAACATTGTGGGGATCAATCTCGAGTTCGCGTTGAAAGGCCTCCTCGGCTTCGTCCATTTTGTTCGCATTGCGATACACAGAGCCAAGCTCTTCGTGGAGCCCCGGCTGCGTCGGAGCGAGCTTGATGGCTTCAAGGTATTCATAGATGGCGTCGGTGTAGTGCTCCCCTTCTGAAGCAACTTGACCGAGAACTTGATGCACACGCCACGATTTTGGATCTCCCTTAAACATCCTTTCATAGCTGTTCCTGGAAACAAGCAGATGGGCGTGCCCGCGGTGATAAAGAATGTCCGTATTGCCCGGCGCAAGCTTTGCGGCTTTGTCCAAGGCGTCAGCCGCTTGCTCCGCATGCTCCAACGCAAGCTCGACAACTCCGAGCCACATCCAAGCGATAGCATCCTTCGGATAGGCCATGGTTTCCTTGCGCAGAATGGGCAAGGCTTCGTCCAGCCGATTCAGCCGGTACTCGGCGATGCCCAAGAAGAGATTCGCGCCGCGAAGCTTTGGATTCAGATGCAGCGCCTTCTGAAGGCTCGCGATAGCTTCCTCGTGGCGTCCCTGTTCTTCACGGACCAAACCGAGGTTGAGATAAGCGGCAGCGAAATCAGGCGCTTCTTTCGCAACGGCAGCAAAGCCTTCGGCTGCCGCCTCCAGATTTCCGCTGCGCATGGCTTCGGAGGCCTGACGAAAGTGGTCGTCCACACCGGGGGACCTTTGGGCGCGAGCAGCCGGAATCAAACCACACGGCCCACACAAGAGAAGAAAGGACAGGCTCTGGACCAACGTCTTGCGTCGTGCCAACGAGTTTGCTGCTGGCCTTCGGACTACAAGCAAATGACAGGATGGCATAACAATTCGCCCCATAAATTTTATACCTGCTACCGCCAAGGTCAGGGAACAGTTTCTTTCAATAAAAAACCCTCTGGCTGGGACGTCAGCCAGAGGGTAAGGTGAAACGACGGGTCTAACCTCAGAATTGGTAGCGCAACGTTAGCTGGATGACTCGTCTAGAGTTGATGGTACCTCGGGGGCCTTTGGGCACACCGAAGGTGCTATCGCCGATGAAGCCGTCCAAGGTTCCGAAGATATGACGGTTAAACGCGTTTGGGATATCCGCCTTAAAGATCAAGGAATGACCCTCGGCAAGCGAGGTGCGTTTAATAATCGAGAAATCCTCGCTGAAGTAGTGTTCACTTCGGATATCCCCGCGTGTCAAAGGTAAATTCCCAAATAGAAAACCGCGCTTGGCTACAAGGCCAGGAGCGTTCTGATCAAGAAATGCGGCACAGTTGAAGTAGTTATTTGTGGTATTACTCGTAAACGTTCCGTCCGTTGGATTCTCCGTGCAGCCGCTAGGTAAAGCTGGCTTAAAAGAGGACTTGTTAGGGCTATAAATCGGCTGACCCGGTATCAGGCTGTACTCAAAATTATTGCCAGTGAACGGAGGTGAAGGCGCAAAGCTGTTCATGGCGACTGGCGAGCCGCTCTGGTAGCGGTGCACGCCGCCGATTTGCCAACCTCCCAGCACTTTACTGGCAGGTCCATGACTGAGGTATTTCTTTCCAGGACCTGCTGGAAGTTCGTAGAGATAACTGATGACAACGGCGTGGGGAGTATCCTGGTAGCTCAGTGCCTTTTCCGATTTCAGGTTAAACGGGTTTTGCGCACCAAAGTTGTTGGACTGAAATGCGGAAAAGAAGGGGAAGAGACTGTCTGCGTCGGTTAGCGTCTTTGAATAGGTATAGGACGCGATAAGATTCAACCCGTTGCGGAAGCGCCTTTCGAGTTTCGCCTCCAGAGCATTAAACGTGGACTGGCCGACGTTCTCGAGGCAGCAGTTCGTACCAATGTCCTGGTACTGCGGAAACTGCCGAAGTAATTGGCCTATGGGCTCGGTGCAATTGGCCGCCGGCACGCCGGGACAGTAGAGGGGCCGGAACCAGCTCGGCTCGGTGATGCCAAGGCTTACTAGATCGGCTTGTCCTGCCGCGCTGTTAATCGGATCATTAAGTTTTGTCCCGAGAGAATAGAATTTGGGATCGATGCTGTTCGTTTGCACAAGGGCCGAGTGCAAGCGCGTTGCATGCGTTCCTACGTAACCAACGCTAAGAATGAGATCCGTTGCCAATTGATGCTGGACTTCCAAACTCCAGTTTTGAACCATGCCAGGGCGGCCGTATTCGGGTCGCACCAGGGTCGGAAATTGTCCGTTCAGGAAAGCCGGGTCTTTGGCATTCGATGGTGGAGAGTAGCTAGGGAAACCTGCGTCCAGCGACTGTGCTGGAGCCGAGGTAAATTGATTTTGAGATTTGAAATCGGGATTCGCAGTGGTCCCACTAGTGAGGGAGTCTCCAAAATCCGAGTAGCTAAGGGCAGCATAGTAGATGCCATATCCGCCCCGAATGACGGTATTTCGAAAATGCCCGAATAGAGTTTGCGGCGCATAGGCAAACCCCAAGCGTGGGCCAAAATCCTTGTAATAAGTCTTCGCGCCAGTTGCACCGGACCCGTAAATCAGGGCACCCGGCGCAGCGGGAGAAATCGGAACCGTCGCATTGCCGCTGTTTGGAACGGCGAGATCCAAGACAGACATGGCACCTGTGGCTTCGTGGCGGGGAGTGTCCACGTCGTAGCGCAACCCGAGGTTAAGAGTCAGCTCTTTCCAGAATTTGAAGTCGTCCTGCACATAACTGCCATAGTAATTCGAGATCCAACGGGGATAATGCGATGAGATTGTCAGGCTCTCCTCGTTGGGAAGCCCGAGCAGGAAACTGGCAAAAGGGTCGCCGGTCAGGTTGTCATTCGGGGCGACCGCTGTTTGCAGGTTCTCGAAGCTAAAGTTCGGAGAAGTATTGGCATTGCTGAACCGGGAGAATTGTGAATACCTCCACTCGAACCCCATGCGCAGAGAATGACGCCCTCTGATCCAAGAGACGCTGTCCGCAGTAATGAGACTATTGGGTATGGCAATATCGAAACTTCCTCCGCCAAAGCCCTGATATCCGATACCCAACGGACTTCCACCAAAGCCGAACTGTGGAAAACCGATGCCACTGGCCCCGGTTATGCCTAACGTCTTCTCCCAGTCTTGCCCAGTGACGGCCACTCCCTTGCTGGGATCATTCAAGCGATTAAAACCAATCGTGACGTGGTTGAGCAGACTCGAGCTAATCGTATCGTCCCAACCAAAGCGGACATAGTGAGAAACGCGGGACCTATAAAAGTTCTGATCCAGCGGCGGGGGAAGCACAGGAGTCCCGTTCAGCGCTTCCAGATCTCGGTCGTTGTAGGAGAAGAAAAGCTTATTATGCTCCCCCAAATTCTGGTCTATGCGAAAAGACATTGTGTTGGTCCGCTGAGGTATGTGGGAATTGAAAAGGAAATTGTTAATGAGTCCGTTCAGGTTCCCGGGCGTGGCTGCAATATTGGGATGAACCTGTAGGAACGACAGGACCTTCGATGCAACGGGGCTAATGGTAGTGATCTTGTTTCCCGGGAACGCACTTCGACACTGCACTCCTCCTACGGTCTTTGCAGTGGAGGGGTCGAAAATCTGACCCTTTCGAATCGGGGTTCCATCACAAGGGTTGATCGTTCCCGTAGGGGCGCCCAGAAGGGCGGAGAAATCGCTTGTCCGTTCCGCATCGGTGGGCAGCGTCGTGATGTTTGATGTGCCAATGTTGTTGCGATACTGTTCGTAGGAGAAAAAGAAAAATGTTTTGTCATTGCCTTTGTAGAGCTTTGGGATCCATACAGGACCGCCCAAACTCCCGCCGAAGTCGTTTTGATGGTCCCTCGGCTTGGGGGCGCCGTTCAAATCGTTTTCCCAGGAATTGGCATTCAATTTGTCGTTATGCAGGATGTCGAACGCTGTACCGTGAAATACATTCGTTCCCGTCTTGGTTGTAAAGCTCTCGACGCCTCCGGTAGTCCGTCCGAACTCCGCTGGAATAGTGGAAGTTGTAACCTTGAATTCGTTGAGAGCCTCCACCGAAGGAGCATTCTCATCGAAGGTGGAACCAAGTTCTGCGTGCACAATGCTTGCACCATCCAGAATGACTTCTGTGCTGAAGTTCTGACCGCCCGACAACTTCGATTCGAAAACCCCAGAATTGGCATGATCACTGTTGGTTCCCGGGCCAGCTGTTCCGGGCGTTAAGAAGACGAAAGACTCAGGCGAACGCAGAAAGCTCTGCCCAGTTGCGGCGATGGACAGCGGCAGATCCTCTATTTGCCTCTTATCCACGACAGTGCCGATATCGGACGATTCCGTCTGAATACCAGGTGCGTCGGCAAGAACTGTAACAGTTTCTTTCACGTCACCCGGCTGAAGCGTGAAATCGAGGGCAGAAGTAGTGTTGATCTGCACTACGACGCCCGTCTTCTCCTCGGTCTTGAACCCGGGCGCCGAAACAGAAACTTTGTAGACGCTGACGCGCAAGTCGTATAGGCGATAGCCGCCGGTCGGGCCGGTGGTGGCGTTGTACACCGCATTTGTCGCCGTGTCAGTCGCGGTGACGGTGGCACCGCTGACAGCCGCGCCGGAAGCATCCAGAACGGTGCCAGCGATGGCGCCGCGATCGGATTGGGAGAGAGCGGCGGTGGCGCCAGCGAGAGTCAGAAATGCCAGGGCCAGGTAACGAGCGAGGGAGAGAAACTGGGAAGGGGCAGCTGCGAAACGTACAAAGTGCATTGATTTGCCCTCCTGCACGGCTGCGTCGAAGCGATCGACACTGCGGGCGAGCCGCTTCGACGCCGCGAGCGCATCGATGTCCTCGACGAGATCCGCGCACCAAAAGGGCAAGTCGGAAGCGAATTGCCGCGCGCAGTCGTGAGCGATGGACGGACGTGTCGCATGATCCTTCGTCGGATTAAGGCCGCGATCGGACGACTTGGAATAACCATTGTCGAGCGCTTGCTCCCAACACCCAAACTGGTGGATATTTGGCCTCAGCAAAGAACGGTTGTCAAGTCATGATCCTTTGCTTAAGTTTACGCAAGATTTTCTTTCAAATCTGGGGGGCTGAAGCGGCGTGAAACCCGCGCAGCCGGGGGCCGCAAATACCTCTAGGGGAAATTCGTTCCTTGGCGGAGAATACTGCGAGGAAAATGCACACGTAATGCTGCTTCAAGGAAAGGAGTCTTCGTCCGATGAAATCGCGACGCGTGGTTTTGTCTTTCGCGCTGATCCTGCTGTCCGTGGGAGCGAGAGCGTACGTTCACGCGCGAAGATTCACCGAAGTCGCTTCTTCGGGCGATGACGCAGCGGCGAAGGCGTTTCTTGGTCGATGGGATTTGACGCTGAAAGCTGCAGATCGCGAATATCCATCGTGGCTCGAACTCAACCAGGAGAATGGGCGATTGAGTGCGCAATTCGTGGGGCGCTGGGGAAACGCGCGGCCACTACCCAGAGCGGAACTTTCAAACGGCCGCCTCACGTTTGTTTCTCCGAAGGAAGAAGAAGGCGCGCAAGCGGACTTGGTTTTCGAGGGGACTTTATCCGGGAACAACCTGTCGGGCACGGTGAATGGGCCGGATGGGAAGACGTGGCAATGGACGGGACAGCGCGCGCCAGCGTTGACGCGCAGTCATCCCCCAAAATGGGGAAAGCCCATCGCGTTATTCAACGGGAAAGATCTCACGGGCTGGAGAATGAGCGACCCAAACGCTGAGAAAGTCTGGAAAGCGGAGAATGGCGAGCTTATTTCGCCGGGAAACGGCCCGGAGTTGATCAACGATTCGAAATTCGAGGACTTCAAGCTGCACGTGGAATTCAATTGTGGAGAGCAGGCCAACAGCGGCGTCTATCTGCGCGGCCGCTACGAAGTGCAAATCGAAACCGACTCGATCGAAGAGCCGCCGAGCCATCATATGGGAGGCGTGTATGGCTTCTTGGCGCCCATACCGGAGCTACCGCGCAAGCCCGGAGAATGGCAGACGTATGACATCACACTCGTGGGCCGAAAGATCACCGTGGTGCAAAACAGCCAAACCATCATCAACAACCAGGAAATTCCCGGGATCACCGGCGGCGCTCTAGACAGCCATGAAGAATTGCCAGGACCGATCTATTTGCAGGGAAGCGAGAAAGGACACGTGGCGTTCCGCAGCATCGTTCTTACGCCTGCAGAGAAATAGTGCTGCCGCCGCTACAAAAAACGAAGGAACCGCGGTGCGCACAAGGGCTTTACCGAGGGGCGCACAAACTTGAATCGTCGCGCAGTGTTTTCGCCAAAGCGGCGTGCAGGCAACTCAGCGCCTTATGTTACAATTTCAAGGTTGCGCGCCCTTAGCTCAGCTGGATAGAGCGTCTGGCTACGAACCAGAAGGTCGGGAGTTCGAATCTCTCAGGGCGCACCACTTCTTTCAAGCCTTTGTGCTCAATGATTTAGAGGAGTAGCCTTTCGTTCGTTTAGAACTCTTGCTCGACAATCCGATGGACCTGTGCTTCAAAGGCGTTTCTAGGTCCTTGAATTGACGAATTGACCACCCTTGCTGACAGCTACCCAGTTAGCTAAAGGCTGTTGAAAAACCCCGAGTTTGGATTTGCTCTCTGGAGACCCGGAATTTCGTCAGAGATTTGCTCTGTTCGTTCTCTACGCTGCCCGCCTGCCCAGCAGCCTTACAACCCGTAACCAAAAGGTGACGAAACCCAGGAGGACGCGGTGATCCCCGATGGTCCAGCCAGAGTGGACCCACATCGTGGGTAGTCAAGAATTCCGAGTGAAGCGCAAAAGATTTCCGTGGGCCCGCACGACTCCAAGCGGGTGGCGTGCTTGCTGCCGGTGCAGCGGTGCGCCAGGCGAAAGT
>QHYK01000016.1 GCA_003224085.1 Acidobacteriota bacterium
CTTTGAATTTCTTGTAGTTGGCGAGTTGCTGGCGCACCTCCGGAACAAACTGAGGACGAACAAACTGGGTGGTGCTCTTGCCGAGATGGGTGTAACTGAGCTGGTAGAAGGGGCCATGTTTTTGTGGGTGGGCGGGATCCACGCACTTGCAACCGGGCTTCTGGCAGGCGGAATACTGTTGCGATAGAGAGCCGGGGCGCATGGGGCCGAGCTTGAGGAGTTCGGCCTTTACCTTTTCAATTTGGGCTTGGAGCTGTTCTTTGCGCATAAGGAATTTTATACCACATCAATCATATAGCTTTACAATGCTATCTGATCCTGCTAGCCTCTTCCCACGATTACCTTTTATCCTTCGGGAGGTCCGTACCTGCAGGAAACAGCGAACGGCAAGATCCACAAACTGGAAGTGACCGACGACACGCTGACCAGCCGCGCAGGACTTGCCTTTTTCGTGAAGTATCTGGAGGCCATCGGAATCGTAGGATTGCTGCTGCACAAATTTGCAGGGATCAAGAAGAGCATCAAAGGGGTATCGGTGCGGAACCTGTTTTTGCAGGTGCTGTACTTCTTCTTCGACGGTACGAGCCGGCACTTGAGTTATTTCGATGAGCTGCAGCGGGAGGAGGGCTACCAGGCAGTGGTCGAGATGCCGGCGAAGCAAATGGCCTCTTCGCATGCCATGAAGCGGTTCTTCCGCGCCTTTGCCATTTTCCATGCCGGAGCCTTCCGCTGGGTGTTGAAGGAGTTGTTTCTCTGGCGCTTGCGGCGGGAGAAAATGCGGATGGTGATACTGACGCTGGACACCATGGTCATGGATAACGATGAGGCCTTGCAGCGGGAAGGGTGCGACCCGACCTATAAAAAGGTCAAGGGATTCCAACCCTTGCAGTTGATTTGGGAAGGCAAGATCGTCGATGCCATTTTCCGGCGTGGCAAGCGGCACAGCAACTATGGCCACGACGTGGAGAAGATGATCCGGGGCATCGTGAGCTTGATCCGGACCCGCTATGATGCCTCGGTAGCGATCATCGTGCGGCTGGATGCCGGATTTTTCGACGAGAAGAATTTTGCGCTGTTTGACGACCTGGGCATCGGCTTCCTAGCCACCGGGAAGGTCTACGATGCGATCAAGGAGAAGGTCCAGGCCGTCCCGAAGAAAAAATGGAAAGAATATGCCAACGAACGGCAAGTCTGGAGTTATGCGTGGTTCTCCTACCAGTGTGAGAGTTGGAAGAAAGCCTACCGGGCTTTGTACACGCGTCCGCAATACGAAGACCAGCAGCGTTTGCTCGAATTTGCGCGGCCAGACAACATCATCATCACGAATTTAGTTTCCGGAGAGCCGGTTCTGGAACGGATGCCGCGCGCGGTTCGGGAGTACTGGGAAGAGGACACCTCCTTGATCTACCACCACCATCAGCGTGGCGCCGATGAGCTACCCCATCGGGGCTTGAAGGAGTTTGGAAGCGAGCAACTTCCGTTCAAGCGGTTTGCTACCAATCAGGCCTACTACTATCTGATGTTAATCAGTTTCTTTTTGTTCGAGAGCTTTAAAGAGGATAACCTGAAGGACATCTTGCCCATCCACAGTTACGCCACGACACTGCGGCGCAAACTCATCGATTTGGCAGCCAAGGTGGTGCGGACCGGTCATGAAGTCATTCTGAAGGTCACCCAAGCGGCCATGGATGGCTTGAAACTCCAGATCCTATGGACGCGCTGCCAAAACGCCGTTCCCATTTCCCCCAGCTAATCGCTCGCACGCAGACTGATCGTCAACTGGAATAAGAACTGAAGTAGAGAAGGACAGGTGTCTCACAACTTCTGCTGATCGCGGCCTAGATCGGCAGCAGGTCCCTCCCAAAGTCGTTCTCTCGCTCCGCTGCCCACACTCGAACCATTTCTGCCCGGCGGTTACACCAAAACCAGACTGATTCTCGCCCCTCTGGCCAAAAACTGAGCAACAATCAAAAAATCGCTCAATTTAGGTAAAACTTACCCGGGTAGGACGGCTGGAAGATATGGCGAGCGTTTCCGGGCCGCCCCATCAACTTAAGGTGTCCATTCCCGCTGATGATAATTCCATGATGCCCCGCGGCAAGCACTTGCTTCACCGCGGCGGCGAGGCTGAGCTCGCGTGGATCTTGCAGGGTCTCTTTGTATTTGATGAATGGCAGGAGGTAGTCCTCGGGGCTCGCACGGAGTTGTTGAATGTCTATAGGTGCGTCCCCGAGAATTAGTCGAATGCGTTTGTTTTGAGGCAAAGCTAAATTGACGCTCCGAATCGTGTCGAAAAATCGCTCGTAAACAGGTGAGTTCGACTCATACCATCCCACTGCCGCTATCTGCCAGATCTGTTTGCGCTCGGCAAGAGGCACGGATTGGCCATCAAGCACATAACGGTCTATCAACGCCTGATACTGCGGGTTTCCGGTTTCAACGACGATGTCCTGTATCCTTCCGGGCAATCGAGGATTCATGACCAGGCGCGTCACGAAGTCATAGAACTCCAGGCACATATGTTGATCGCCTATTCCAACCATTGGGTATTCGTCCAGCTTCTTCAAAACAAATTCCACGGCATCAACCGGCGTGAGCCCCTGGGGCGGAGGAGGAAGAACCGCTGGCGTGCGCGGCGCGCGAGGATCGAGTGATCCGCGAAGGTCTAGGCCAGCCTTAAGTAGATCGAGAGTTTCTCCGTGAACAAGTCTCCAGCGACGGTTCAACTCCGCCCAAAACTCATCGTCTCGAAACAGGTATGCGAAGGGTTGAATTCGAGTCAGTTGGCTGCTCGCCCCAAGGTAGAGCACGGCATCTGCGGCTTGTTGTAGGCACTCCGAGCTCTCACCATCGGCTACAGGAACAGAACCTAGCCAAGTGTCCTGCAGCAGGGCGATGCTGTCCGTGGGGATCTTCGCTTCGCGCGCCTCAATTTCTTTGTAAACATCTCCCGCGCCGAATCGGGATTCCGGGATCACGAAGAAGACCTGACCAGGATGCGTTTTCTCGATGAGCGCACGTGCGTTCGTGGAGTCACCTGGAACGTGCAACAAGTGGGACCGGGCGGCGACGACCAATGCTCGCTCATGTCTATTCAGAATTTCGTCAACCTTCTCTGCCAAAGCCTGCTCACGTGCTTGCCCCCTGAACGCAAGCCATTGCTCTTTGGTCTTCACTTTTCTCCAGAGGATCGGAGCATCACCCAATACGACATGAATTCTCCTTTCTTTAGGCACTGCCAGATTGGCCGCACGAATGGCATCGAAGAACTGTGCATATACGGGTGAATCCCACGTTAGGCTGGGCGACTCGGTGGTATCGTCCCAAACATGTCGGAGCACGCTCTCAGGCATCAATTCGCCGTCCACGACATAACGATCGACCACGGACTGGAAGATCGGATTGCCAAAGTCCACCACGACTACGTTGACTTTGGATCGGAAGCCGGGGGATTGCACCAGAGTTTGAAGAAATTGATGAAGCTCCTCGCAGCCGGGCAGATCTGAAATGGCCACGATAGAGTGCCGATCAAAGCTATTAAGGACAAATTGAACGCCATCCGATACCTCCAGATCGTGTCCTGGGAGTAAGTGGGGTTGAGCCGAGACGGTTGCCGTCAGCAGCAGAGCAGCCACAGGCGCACACCAGTTCCTAAGGGAAAACATATTCATTCTCCTCTCGCACTTCTGTCGTTAGCTGTATTTGCTAAACTTTCTTGAGGACTGTTGCTCTAACTCCAGCCAGAATCGCGGCAGTAGTAACCGCGAAAATGGCAACTTCAATCGTTCCCACGCCAGCCAGCAGGATTCCCGCCACTAACGCGCATACTATGGCTGCCGTGCCATCGAAGATCCGAATCGGGCGCGTGGCGCGCGCTTCAGCGATCAAACGACGCCGTAGCTCCGCTCGCCACCATATCGCATTAGCACTGACGGGCGGCGTGTCTAGCTGTACCGCCGCAACACGCCTCATCCACCCTTGAAACTCGGCATCATCCATCGCTTTCCTCAAATCCGTGCTTCCTCAGCACTGCTTCCATCCTGCGCCGTGCTCGGTGCAACAGCACCTTCACGCTCATTTCCCTTAGGTGCAAGGTGCTGGCGATCTCCTGGTGGTCTGCCTCCTCGACGTAGGCAAGCCATAGCAGCGCTCGGTCTCGAATGCTTACTAGGGCAAAGAGTTGCCACACGTCAAAGCCGAGATCCAAGCCGCCACTTCTCACCTGCGTTGCGCGCCGAAACCACTCACCCCACCAGCGTTGGCGCCGATTCTCTGCTCGCCAGTGGTCCGTGATCAGGTTGGTCGCGACTCGATAGAGATACGACTTCCGCTCTCTCTCCGTCATTGGCGGTGCATTCAACAACCGAATATAGCTCTCCTGCAGGATGTCATCCGCAATTGCCTCGTTCGACGCGACTCGGCAGATGTAGAAGCGCAGACGAGACATGGTTCGCGTGTAAAACCGCTCGAACTGTTCGTGGCTGAGCCTTTCGCGCTGGTCTGTCTCGGCGTAGTCCATCACTGCTATTGCCACCGTCACGAATCACTTCCTCGTCAGATCTGTCCGGTCCTCATTGGGATGTTTTTCGATGAGCCCCCAGGACCGCGACAAGCGATAAGAGACGCCCGCCGAAATTAGAATGCCGATGCCAACGCACAGCAACAAAAGACCGATAGTGGCGATCTCAGCAGTCGACTGAATCTTGACACCTGACCACCAGAGCCCTCCTCCGGACAACACCAGAATTATCCCTCTCTGGATTGCGGACATGACAGTACGGGCCGGAGTTTCCGAACCCGATAGCTCGGCCACGAACCTCTGGCCTGCTGGCGATTGCAGAAAGGTGGCAAAATCCTCGGCTCGACTGAACTTGTCAAGAACAGACTTATGAACGGACATCCGTTGCTTGGTCTGATAGCCGCTGAAAACGAGGTAGAGAATCACTGGGAATAGCACAGCAAAAGCAATCCAAGCGGCGTCTGTGTTCGTGATGTGATTCATATCGCTGCCCTTTCAACCTTATAACGCTCTCGGATGGCCGAAGGTTAACAGCAGATTGGCGCTTGTAGTGTGGCGGACCCATCGTCGATTCGGATTCTGACCAGGGCTAGTGCAGTTCAGAACAGAAGCCCGGCGGCACCCCTGAACGATGCCTCCGGGCCGGTGTTTGAAAAATCAACCTGCGACTAGGATTCCGTTGGTTCGCTATCGCCAGCTTTGACCTTCAACTGGCTGACGCAGCAATCGGCGAGGGCAACGTCATCGCGCACTTTACCGAAGTATTTAGCCTGGATGAGTTTTCCTTCGGGTCCGGGGTGACAGTAGAGGTAACGCACTTCCACGATCTGCTCCGAGCGGATATCGGTCGGGCACTCCTACGGTGCCCATGAAACGAGGCCAATTGGCGTCCAAGAGATACACGGCGATGGAGCGGTGGCCGTCGTCTGCCTTCGGGTTTCGGGCCAACGATAAAGGATGCCGTTGCGACAAACTTGCACTTGAAGTGCTGTCCCGCTCGTCCGCCCGCATACGCGGCGTTCCGGTTCTTGCATACGAACCCTTCGGCATTTGCGTCGTGCATCTTCTTCACGAAGTCTCGCTTCGCCTTCGTTGTCATGGCTGTTTCGCAGACTCGCAACACGTCGCTAACTCCGGGAAAGTGCTTGGTCAGGTGCACATAACGGATTTCGTATGGCTGGATGCGCAAGTCCGTGTCGTTGACGCTGAGCAAGTCCCAGATGTAGAAGCGCGAATCAGTGATTTCGCCGTCAGCCAGGAAACCCTGCGCCTGCACTCGATCTAGCGATTCGGCTAGCCGAGCGTCGATAGGAATGATCTGGCCGAGTTTGTTGATGCCTGAATATTTCCTCTCGGACTTTTGCACTGCGAGCCGCCGCCCATCGACTTTTTGCTGGAACCACCAGGCGGCGTGCTGCGCCAATAGCAGTGCTTCCGGCTCCTCGATAGGAGTCAGCAACTCCGGGGTATGGCCGGATTGCTCTTTTGTGGCAGGCAGTCCTACCGCGATTGCCTCGTTGCCGTTTGCTCTCGCCTGCGCGATTTGATAGCCCTTGCCTGTTTTCTCTCGAAGGATGCGGTCGTAAACTCGCTTCGCCTGCTCGTAGCTGGTGCCACTCACCTTCACATCGCTCTGCAAGGCGGAGCCGCGTCGCCCCCATTGCGCTTGGACGGACCATTGGTCTTGCCCGCCCTCCAACTGTAGGTGGTACACCTTGTCTGAACTGCCTTGCTGGAAATACAACTCTGCACGTTGTGGTTGCATTGTTCGCTCCTTAGTTTGGGTTTTGCCTTTTGCGCAGCGGCACTTTGCTGCACAAAAAACAAAGCCCTTCCTAGCCGTCCCGGGCGCTTCATCGCGTGCGCTGTCAAGGCCGCGCAGTTTGCGTTTATCGGAGCGAAGTGAAGAGCCTTGACAGAAGAAGCAGGCGGTGAAGCGCAGTCTCTTGGTAGGAAGGGCGAAACGAAATGAATGGCTCTCGTGTTTGCTTATTTAGGTGGCGTCTGTTTTCCTAAGGAACAAGATGCAGAAGGAAATCCGCGCACCCCTCGAATCGCTGCCGATATCAGAAGCATCATTCGTTGAGCCAATGGAGTGCCTCGCGGTGTCGAAACTGCCGGCCGGCGCGACGTGGATCTGGGAAATTTTATGTGGTCCGCCACATAAGATTTCTGTGGCGTCCGTGGTTATGTGGCGCAGGGATGCGGTGTTGGCTCGGGAGCCACACAAAGGGTCACTCAACGCCACATAATTCCTATCAAAGGCTTCGCAGGAACTGCATCAGTGCAACGTCATCCTTCCAGTGTTTTAGGGGAACGGCCCCGCGGATCTCGCAGGCTGCGAGCGCTTTGGCCTTCATCTCTAGGGTGCGCGAAATGGTCGAGTGGTCCGGGGGCGCATCTTCCAGACCGATGCCCAGAAAGTCGCGCAAGGCGAAGGAGTCCGCCGCGCGCCACGCGATGCCGCGCTCCGAATCGATCCCTTCGAAATAGCCAATCAACAACAGCCGGAAGTACATGCCTGGCGGCAGGCCCGGCCGTCCCATGATTTCCGCATAGAATGGTTGACACTGACCTTCGACGAAATCATCGAAGTAGTGCTCGGCCAGCCGCTGATTCAATCGCGTGTAGAATCGGTGACTGGCGGGCGTCGGAAATTCGTCGTCGCCACCCACATTTCCGGCTGCCGCTCGCGGACGCGTTTTCCCATGGACATGTGCAAAGTGTAGTATTACACGAGATCGAGATCAATCCAGTCGATCCGTACACGCGAACGGGAGGGTGTCATGCCAATCACGCTCACGCAGCAGACCGCTCTGATCACAGGAGCATCACGCGGTATTGGCCGCGGAATCGCGCTGAAGCTCGCTGAGCAGGGGTTGAAAAGAATTGCAATCAACTACAAGGAGAACGACGCGGCCGCCGAAGACGCCGCTCGCCTCCTCAAAGAGCGCGGTGCGGCGCCTCTGGTGATCAAGGCGGATATCGGCAAGGTTGCGGACATCCAGCGCATGTTCGAGACC